>JAIQFS010000039.1 GCA_020073145.1 Terriglobia bacterium | reverse complement strand
GAACGTGTCATCTTCTTCCTCCCGTTGGTCGGGCCCGGACCATACACGCTGTTCGGGTGGCTATCGCGCCCTTGGGTTACACTCTCATTTGACCCAACCGAGACCGGTCTGGGTTACATCGTTAAATGAGTTGACACGAGGCTCGACTCGCGCCTGCCGGGCCGTTCGAATGGAAGTCAGGCGCTGATGGCTAGGACCGGGCGTTCGAGCGCGGGCTGGGCGAAGCGCGGGGCGTGGAAGGGTTGAAACCGGTACCCGATTCCAAAGATGGTCTCAATGTACTGGTCGGCATAGGTTCCCAGTTTCTTGCGGAGGCGGCGGATGTGGACGTCGAGCGTGCGCGTGCGGATCTCCGCTCCATACCCCCAGACCCGCAGCAGCAAGGCCTCCCGGGGAATGATCTCTCCGGCGTGTCCCACCAGCAAAGCCAGCAGATCGTATTCTTTGCGGGTCAGGGTCATGCGCTCGTGATCCAGAACGACCACTTGTTGGTGAAAGTCTAGGGAGAGATGCTCGTCCCGGTAAAACTGGCCCTCGTTGGTGCTTTCCTGAAGCAGTCCCATTGCGTCCTCCTGATATCGGCGTCTATGGCAATCCTACGGGGAGCACTGCCGAAGGTGATCGCGGACATGTAAAAACTTTGTAAAAGCAGGTGGGAGGGGGTTGATTCCGCACAAGCGTCAGTTTCGGGGGCCACTGACAAACCGGTTTTCGCGGATGATGAACCGCAGGGGCAAGTTGGCGCAGAGGCGGATGCCAATTCGGGGGGTGACGGCGATTTCGACCCGGCGGGGCTGGGCGGGCGCACGCACCACCAGGGATCCGCGGGTGACATCGACGCCGTTGTGGCTGCGGGTGATGCCCAAGGCCAGGGCCAGTTTGCCGGGTCCGGAGGCCAGGTCTTCGACGCGGCGTGCGGCGGGCCGGCGAGCCTGCATCCGCTCGATTCCCGCCACCGGCTCCAGGGCCCGGATCAGGACGCAGCCCGGCACTCCCGGCGCTTCGGCCACCAGATTCAGGCACTCGTACATTCCGTAGACCAGGTAGACATAGGCGTAGCCCGGCGGGCCGAAGATGACCCGGGTGCGGCTGGTGATGCCGCGGGCGGAATGGGAGGCGAGGTCGTCGCCGCCCAGGTAAGCTTCGGTCTCGACGATGATCCCAGCGGTGGCGCCGTGCACCAGCACCTTGCCGAGCAAGTCGCGCGCCACGGTGACCGTAGGCCGCTGGTAGAACTCCCGTTTGAGAATACGCCCGAACGCCATCGGCTGAGACCCCATCTTCGCCGATCGGCGGCTACAATGGAAATCGCTCATGCGACTGTTTACCGGGTTGGATCTTCCGGCGGAAGTGGTGGCCCATCTGGAAGAGCTCCTCGACCGCTTGCGGCCCACGGGGCGGATCCAATGGAGCTCCCCGGCGAACCTGCATGTCACGACCAAGTTCATAGGCGAGTGGCCGGAAGGCCGGCTCGAGGAGTTGAAGGCGGCGTTAGGGGCGCTGGAACCGCGCGCTCCCATTCCGGTTCATGTTCGCAAGGTCGGATTTTTTCCCAATCCGCATGCGCCCCGGGTTTTCTGGTGCGGGATTGAAGCGCCCGGACTGGATGCGCTGGCAGCCGCTACGGACCGCGCTACGGCGGCGCTCGGAGTGCCTGTGGAGACGCGGGCTTTCTCCCCGCATCTGACGCTGGCCCGGATCAAAGAGCGGCTGGACCTGCAGCCTTTGCGCGAAGCGGTCGCGGCGCTACCTTCGCTCGAATTCGGCCAGTTCGCAGGGACCGGGTTTTTCCTGTACCAAAGCAGCCTTCGCCCCGGCGGTTCTGTGTACACTAAGCTTGCAGAGTGGAAGTTCTCCCCGTCATGATTCCTGTTCTCGCGCTGGCGATCGCATACCTGCTCGGCTCGATTCCTTTCGGATACCTGCTGGTCAAATGGCGGACCGGCGCCGATGTGCGGGTGTCGGGCAGCGGCAACATCGGGGCTACCAATGTGCTGCGGACCTCGGGCCGAGGGGCCGGGGCCGTCACACTCCTGCTCGATATCGCCAAGGGGTACGCGGCGGTTTGGATTGCCGCGAATCTCACAGACCACAGCGACCTGTGGATGAGCGCCGCGGCGCTGGCGGTGATGGCCGGCCACGCCTACCCAGTGTTTCTGCGGTTTCAAGGGGGGAAGGCCGTGGCCAGTTTTGTGGGGGCGTTCCTTCGCTTGACTCCGTTGCCGCTGGCCGCCGTCCTGGTGGTTTTCCTGGGGGTGGCGGCATGGACGCGCCACATCTCGCTGGGGTCCATTGTGGCGGCCGCCACGTTTCCGCTAGGGGTCTGGCTGATCCTCCACGGATCGACGTTCGAGCTCATCGCGTCGATCCTGGCCGCGGGGTTCATTATCTACAGACATAGTAGTAATATCCAGCGGCTGCATGAGGGGTCGGAGCATGCCCTCAACCTGGGAGCGAGGCGCCCTTGAAATCGCTGACGATCATCGGCGGCGGAAGTTGGGGAACGGCCTTGGCGTTGGTGCTGGCCCCCCGCTTTCCGCAGATCCGACTCTGGGTCTACGAGGCGGACCTAGTGGCGCGGATGCGGGACACGAGAGAGAACGATGTGTACCTGCCCGGATTTTCAATTCCTACAAATATAGATATAACAAGCGATCTGGCAGAGGCGCTGGCCGGTGCCGACGTGGTCCTGAGCGTCATGCCATCCCACCTGGTGCGTGGATTGTACCAGCAGATGCTGCCTTATCTTACCGAACGAATGATCTTTGCCAGCGCCACCAAAGGACTGGAGACGGACAATTTACTACGATCATCGGAGATAATCGGTGATGTTCTTTCCACGCGATTTCGGCCGAGGGTTGCGGTGCTCAGCGGCCCGACCTTCGCGAGGGAAGTGGCGGCCCTAAATCCTACAGCATTAGTAATTTCGGCTCAAGAAGCAGACGTGACAGCCTGTCTGCAAGCGGCGTTTTCCGGTCCCACCTTCCGTTTGTACACGAGCTCGGACCCAGTGGGGGTAGAGATCGGCGGATCTATTAAGAATGTAGTAGCTATTGGTGCAGGAGTGCTGGCGGGGATGGGGCTCGGGCACAACGCCATGGCCGCCCTGATCACCCGAGGGTTGGCTGAAATGACCCGGCTGGCGGTGGCGTTAGGGGGGAAGGCGCAAACACTCTCGGGTCTGGCGGGTTTAGGGGACCTGGTGCTGACCTGCACGGGGGAACTGAGCCGCAACCGGGCGGTGGGCCTGGAACTGGCGCGAGGCCGGAAGTTGGACGAGATTGTGGGCTCGATGCGGATGGTGGCCGAAGGCGTCAAAACCACCAATGCCGCCGTGGAATTGGCGCGGCGGTGTGGGGTGGAGATGCCGATCGCGGAACAGATGTATCAAATGCTGCACTTCGGCTTGAACCCTCGGGAAGCCGTGCGGCGTCTGATGGAGCGGTCACTCAAGGGGGAATAGGCCGGCATTTTCGCTGGGGAGCGCAACCTCTGGTGTGGAAGCGGGTTGACAAGGATATGGGGGGTGTCGCCGCGACCCTGGATTACGACGCCGAGTTGATGATTCGGGTCCGGGAAGGAGACGGTGCGTGCTTCGGGCAGCTCCTTGAGAAACACCGGGCCCCGGTGATTCGTTTTCTGTACCGCATGGTGCAGAACCAGGCGGTCGCCGAGGAACTAGCGCAGGAGGTTTTTCTGCGCGTGTATCGTTCGCGGAGCACATACGAGCCAACGGCGAAATTCACCACTTGGCTGTTCCGCATCGCGACGCATCTGGCGCTGAACGCGCTGCGCGACGGAAAGAACCAGCGGTTGGAGACGCGGCTGGAAGAGGAATGGTCCGAAGCGCCCGCGTGCCAAGTGTCGGACGCACGGCCTTCGGCGGAACAGGCGCTGATGCGCCAGGACCGGCTGGAGGAAGTCCGGCGGGCAGTGGCCGGGTTGCCCGAGAAACAGCGGGCGGCTGTGTTGATGCATAAATATGAAGAGATGGAGTATTCGCAGATTGCCAGGGCGTTGAACTGCTCGGAGTCCGCGGTGAAGTCGTTACTATTTCGGGCGTATGAAACGCTGCGGGCCCGGCTGGCGCATATGGCTTCAGTTCAAGGGTGATTCGAGGTCGTTATGAAGTGTCCAATGCAGAGTGGGGAAACGGCGGCATTGCTGGCGTACAGCAGTGGGAAGCCGGATGCGGCCCGGGCTGCGGAGTGGGAGCAGCATGTGGAGTCTTGTTCCGCCTGTCGTGAATTCGTGGCGGGCCAGCAGGCCGTGTGGCAGGCGCTGGAAGGGTGGGAGGCGCCGCCGGCGACGGACGATTTTGACCAGCGGCTGTATCGCCGCATGGAGCTGGAACGGGTTCGACCGCAGCCGTGGTGGGCTCGCGTGTGGCGGCCAAGCGGGTCGCGGCTGGTGCGCCGCGGGCTGCCGATCGCGGCCGCAGCCGGGGTGCTGATCGTGGCCGGGCTGATGCTCGAAAGGCCGCCGGCGACGCGCGCTCCCCAGCCGCGCTCGCCTCAGGTGGATGTGCTGCAGCCCGAACAAGTGGAGCACGCATTCGACGATATGCAGATGCTGGGCGATTTTACTCGAGCAACGCGCTCCGACGCGGCCGAACTCTGACGGAACCCGGGTCATGAAGTGCGCTGCCCAACTCGCTGGAATGCTCCTGCTGGGGTGGAGTTGTGCGCTGCTGGCCCAGCCGACCGCCGAGCCCGACGGTGCGGACACCCCGTCCCAGAATGGCGGGCGGGCTCCGCGGCTGCTCAATCCGGGTAACGTGGTGCAGCGACTTCTGCAGATGACGCCGGAACAGCGCGAGCGGGCCCTGGAGAAACTGGCCCCGCCACGCCGGGAGCAGATTCTGCGGCGTCTGCAGCAGTTCGACCGGCTTCCCCAACCGGAGCGGGAACGCCAACTGCGGCTGGGGCAGATGTTTGCGAAACTGCCGCCCGATCGGCAGGAGCTGGTGCGGCGGCAGATTCAGGCATTCAATCAAATGCCCGGCGGGCGCCGCCGCCTGGTGGGCGCCGCTTTCCAGCGCCTTCGCCGGCTGCCCGACGACGAGCGTCAAGTGCTGCTTGCCAGCGAACTGTTCCGCCGCCGGTATACGCAGGCGGAGTTGCAGATGCTGGCCGACCTGTCCGAGAACCTTCCGCCTCCCACCGTAGAGCCGCATCCGTAAATCTTTCCCGGAGTGTCCAATATTAATATTGTTTTCGGGTGAGAATTTTGGTAAGTTTTCTTAACTATTCAGGTGCTTTCTCCCTGAAAGATACGGAGGGCCCATGAAGAAGCGCCAGGCCGCCGGGAACGGCACTCCAGCTTATCGGCGCAGTTTGCTGGAGAAGCGTGAGGACGTTCTGTCCACGATGGGGATCAAGTTCGACACGATTGCCCGGATGGGGCGGATCGCCGAAGAAGACCAAGCCCAGCTGACCCACGACGAATTCGTCTCGCTCCGTCTCAACCATCTCGACTACGGGCAGCTTCGGCTGGTGGATGAAGCCCTCGACCGACTGGATTCCGGCGACTACGGGATCTGCCTGGCGTGCGAAGAGCCCATCCCCGTGAAGCGCCTGCGGGCGCTGCCGTGGGCCCGCTATTGCGTTCCGTGCCAGGAAACCGCGGGCGCCGACAACAGCCACGAACTGGCGGAAACGCGGCCGCGCGTTCCGGCGACTGCCGAAGAATAGAAAACCGGGGCGCAGAGCACCCCGGCCGCAATCCACAGACTCAGTTTTTTGGTGGCGAAACTAGACGGCTACGTTTCGGTGTTTAGACAGCTACGAGGTGCGGTTCGAGCATCTTCTGGACGTCGGCCTTGCCGATGGCGCCCACTCGCTGCTCGACCACCTGGCCGCCTTTGAACAGCAGCAGGGTGGGAATGCCGCGAATGTTGTAACGCATGGCGGTGTTCTGGTTGGAATCGACGTCGACCTTGCCGACTTTGGCTTTGCCGGCGTACTCGCTGGCAACCACGTCGATGGTCGGCCCCATCTGGCGGCACGGGCCGCACCATTCGGCCCAAAAATCCACCAAAACCGGGACATCCGACCGCAGCACGTCCTGGTCGAAACTGGCGTCGGTAAAGGTTAATGTGTTCTGACCTGCCATCTCATCTCCTAGATCAATTAGAATCCCGGCGATGCCAAAGGATTCAGCCTCTCCCCAGCAGCCGCCGGTATAACCCCGCATAGGCGGTGGCGGACCGGTTCCAGGAAAAATCCTTCTCCATCCCACGAAGCATCATGGCCTTCCAGACCTCACCTTGAGAATAGGTCCGAACAGCCTCACGGATGGCGGCCAGCAGAGCCGGCCCCGAGTGTTCCGCGAATTTGAACCCCGTGCCATCCTCGATGGTATCATTCAAACCCCCGGCAGCGCGAACCACCGGGACGGTCCCATATTTCAGGCTATACATCTGGTTCAAGCCGCTGGGTTCGTAGCGGCTGGGCATGAGGAACATGTCGGTGCCAGCCTCGATGCGATGGGCCAGGGGGTTATCGAAGGACAAGCGGACCCCGACGCGGTCCGGATGCGTAGCCGCTAGTTTGCCGACCAAGGCCTCGATTTCGGGATCGCCAGTACCCAGCGCCACCAGGTAAATGTCTTCTGTGACGAGATGGTCCGCGATCTCCGCGATCAAGTCGATGCCCTTCTGCCGGGTGAATCGCGAAACAATTCCAAGCAGGGGACGGTCGAGGGCGGAAGGGGGCAGTCCGAACTCCTCCAGCAGCTTTTCTTTGCATTTCCGTTTCCCGCTGAGATCGCGAGCGGAATAGCGGGCCGGGATCAACGCGTCGGTCTCCGGATTCCAGGCGCGATAGTCCACGCCGTTCAGGATTCCGGTGAGAGCGCCGGAGCGAGCCTGCAACGCGCCATCGAGCCCGAATCCGAATTCCGGCGTCTGGATCTCACGGGCGTAGGCCGGGCTCACCGTGTTGAGCGCATCCGCAAAGGCGATCCCGCCCTTGATGTAGCTGACCTTGCCAAAGAACTCCATTCCGTCGGGACGATACAGGCTTCCATCGAGCGCAGCTTCGGCGAGGGCGGTCTTTGGAAAGAGGCCCTGATAGCCCAGGTTGTGAATGGTGAACAGCGTCTTGACACCGAGGAAGGTGGGGTCATACGCGAACGTGGTGCGCAGGTATGCCGGGACCAAGCCGGACTGCCAGTCGTGGCAGTGGAAGATCTCGGTCTTAAAGAGGAAGCGGGCCACCGCCAAGGCCGCGCGCGCCAGCACGGCGAAGCGAATGTGGTTATCCGGATAGTCCTTGCCCCCCTCGCCATAGAGTCCGCCACGGGCGTAGAGGGGCGGGCAATCGACGAGGTACAGCGGGTATGCTTCCGGGGCCTGGTAAATCGAGACGTCATAGGGTGTCAGGCCGAGAAAGACGGGAGCGCGATCATAGACGCGCCGGAGGCTTTTGAGGTCAATGGAACCGTAGCGAGGAATCACCACCGCCACTTCTTCGCCGAGGGAGCGCAGCGCGGGCGCCAGCGAGCCGACCACGTCGGCCAGACCGCCGGTCTTGGCGAGAGGCGCAGCCTCGGAGGAAACCATCAGGACGCGGGACACATCCGAATTCTAGCGAACCCGCAGGCCTTGCCGGGAGAGGTTTCGCCGGGCTCCGGAGAGTCATTGCCTCGTTGGCCGGCGAGTGGCCCACATTGACCATGATGACCGGCGGTATGCGGCTCGAATAAGCGTTGTTCTCCTGAAGGAACCAGGGCAGGCGCTACTCCCACCCTCCGTTGCGCTTTTCCACCGGAAGGATTCTCATGAACGCTTCCACAGCGTGGATTTTGCCGTCGTAGACCTTAAACGATTCCCACACCGTGAGCTGGTCACCGCCGCGCTTGCTCGCTCCCCAAGCCATGCGCAGCCAGACGATGCCCATGCGCTCATCGACGGCGACGACGCGCGTTTGCACATCACCGAGGCGAGTGAAGATTGCGAGCGATTGTGTCGAAATGTTCTGGCAGCCGGGGGCGAACTTGCAGTCGGGACCGGCCATCACCTGGCCGTTTTCGTAGCGATAGGCGTCCGCCGCAAATGGCGCGTCCACATCGGCGAACGTCTTGGCGGCGTTGAGTCCGGCCGGATAGTGCAGGGCCGCCTGGATGGCCTCGTCGCGGGTCGAAAGCTGCGCGGGGCGCGGCGCGTAATTCATCGCTTCGCTGGGTGCGCTCAGACCGTCGATGTTGAAGATCAGCCCTTCCGCCGCGCTGCGCGTGGCCACCAGTTCGACCTCGGTCAACTTGTCCGCGACGACCTTCAGCCGCACCACCAGTAACACGGGCGCTCCGCTCTCCTCCACGACAACGTCGGCGCCGGCCACGCCCGCGCGCTCGTCGACGATATCCTGGCGAAAGCCGCGGAGGCGCGTCACCGTCCTGACGAGACCGACTTTGGCGAGAGGCTTCTCGACGGCGTCTTCGGTCACCCGCAGCGTGCCGGCTACGGGCAGTTTGCTGACGTCGTGCTTCAAAAAGGCATAGAGCAACTGCGTGACCTGGCCGCGCAGACATTCGCGGTCGCAGGTGATAGCGGATTCCGCCGCGTTCGCGGTGACGCCCCACAGGCTCACCCCCAGCAGCAATCCGAGTATCGTCTTGTGGTTCATCGCTGTTCCCGCGCTATTTGAGGATCGCCTGCATCACCGCGTTTTCAAACTCGGGGCGCATTTCGCGGATGGAGGTCTGGCACATCAGGACGGCGATGATGTCTTCTTTGGGATCGACCCAGAAATGCGTACCGTAGACGCCGCTCCAGCCGAAGCTGCCGTCGGAAATGCGGATTTCGCCAGCGAGGGCATCCTGGATCACGCGAACGGTCAGTCCGAAGCCCTCGCCCGGACTGCGGCCCGGCAGCGTGGATGGAATATGTACGGAAGCCATGTATTTCACAGTTCGCGGACTCAGCAGCCGATGGCCGTTATATTCGCCGCCATTGGCGAGCATCTGTGCGAAATGGGAGTAGTCGTCGACCGTGGACACGAGGCCGCCGCCGCTGGCGAAGTACACTTTGCTCGACATCGAAAGCGAAGCCGCCAGCGGTGTTTTCACCAAACCGTTGTCTCGTTTCTGGTAAACGCTCACCAGGCGCGGCATCTGGGCATCGGTGGGGTAGTGGCTCGTGTCGGTCATATCGAGCGGATCGAAGATGCGCTGTTTGAGGAAGAGGTTGAGGGGCTGACCGGAAGCGATCTCGATGATGCGGCCCAGAGGATCAAAACCGTCGGAGGCGCTGTACATCCAGCGCGTGCCCGGCTGGAATTCCAGCGGCGTGGTGGCCAGACGAGGGATGAAATCGGCGAGAGTCTCCTCCGGCTTGCGGCGGATTTTGGCGGCTTCGCTCTGGCCCATGGGTCCGGCGACCAGGCCTGAGGTGTGGGTGAGGAGGTCCTTGACGATGAGTTCCCGATCGGCAGGGACGGTGTAAAACTTGGGCGCGGGGGCGTTGGGGCCACGGCCGCCGGGCGTTTGGAGGATGCCCACCCTGATGTTCTTGAATTCGGGGATGAATTTGGAGACGGGGTCGGTGACTGAAACTTTGCCTTCCTCGATCATCATCATCATGGCCGTGCCGATGACGGGCTTGGTCATGGAGGCCATGCGGAAGAGGGAGGCGCGCGTCATGGGCTGTTTGGTGTCGAGATCCTGGACGCCGGCGGCATCGACCCAGGCGAGCTGACCGTGGCGCGCGACCAGGGTGACTGCACCCGTGATGTCGCCGGCATCCATGTGGCGCTGGATCATCTGGTGAATGCGCTGCAGGCGCTCGCTGGAGAGGCCGAGATCCTCGGGCTTCGACGCTTTGGGCAGCGAGGCTGCGGCGACGCTCAGGGCTAGCACGGGAAGAAGCAACAGACGGCGCATCGGTGATTGACTCCTTGGCCTATTTGGCCTTGTGAAAGTATATATCGATTCGGCCGAGGGTTTGGACCACGGCTCCCAGCGCGAGCACGCAAGCTCGACGGCTGCAAGGCCAGCCATCGGGTTCGAGGTCACGGGTGGATCGTGAGGAGGACGCCGGACTGGGCGGTCGTGCCACCGTAGCTCGCTTTGATGGTCTGATCGCCTGGAGGGACGGGGTCCGGTACGATCACACTGAACTGGAAAATCCCGGGTGAGACGAGCCCCGCGGACGGCACAGTGGCACTCCGGCCCGCAACTGTGATGGCCGGGGCCGGAGACAGCGTTCCGCCTTGCGTGAAGGAACCGGGGACGACCGGCACTGAGGTGGCTCCGAAGCCGTTCGCATAAACGGAGATTGTTTCGCCGGGTTTGGCCGGGGAGGCGGGTCCGATCGGCATCCCATCGGGATGAGTGGCTGTCACGTGGATGCCATCGGTGAAGACAAAGAAAGAGGGCGACAGCGGCTGGGCGAGGACGGTGAATGGCGCGTTCGCGGCGCCGTTGTTCGACACCACGATTTGCGTTTCGGCGGGTAACGCGTCAACCGGCGTCAAAACATCGATCTGCATGGGACTGATGTAGCACACATAGGCGCTCCGGCCATTCACGGTGACGCTGACGCCATCGAGCTGGACGGGCATCGTGCCGTTGACGAAGTCGGAAGACCGCCAGACGCGGAAATCGCCGGGCGGCGCGAGGCCGGATCCTTTGATCTCGACCCAAGTGTTGGGTGCGATGGAGATCGCCTCGCCTGCCGCATTGGCCACCAGCGAGACCAGGGGGTTGGTCGCGGCGGTCACCGGGTAATTCACCATGAGAAAGAAATGTTGGACCAGGGCACTGGTCGGCTGAAAGCCTGCGTCGAAATTGAAAGTCCACTGTAGGTCAGAGGGGGCATAGCCGGTGCAGGGCGACTGGTAGGTTCCGGATTGGTCGCGCTGGCATCCCCAATAGTAGAACGGCTGCAGATTCTGGAACGGTCCCGAAGCGCCTGTCGCCATGAATCGGCTATCGCCCGGGGACAGGTTCAGGTCAGTGAACAGATCCTTGAAAACCGCGGCGCTGGCGGGAATCTGCCAGGCGGAGGAACCCAGGTACTGGCTGTTGTTCAAGGCTTGCATCCACTGCGTCGCCGTATCGAACAACATCGCGCCGTTATTGATCTTGGGCGCGGTAATCGTGCGGGATAAGGAAGCGGGAATCGTTACGCTGCCGGTGACGCCATAGGCGTTGGAGGCGGCCATATTCCCGTCGGCGGCCCAAGTGTACCTGGTGTTGCAATCGTAGACTGCGTTGCCGGCGGCGGGACCCGTCGTGTAGGGGATGACGGTGGGGCCGCCGGCGGAACAGGATGGGGGTGTTCCGAGCGCGCCGGGGATCATGGGAAGCGTGTAGAAGAAGTTATCTTGTGTCGTGACGCCGCCCTGGATGCCCGCGGAGAAGGAAAAGACCTCCTGGCCTCCGCTGTCGGAGCCGCTGGGGCCGCCGTCGTTTTGCAGCGCCCAGTAATAGGATGACTTCAAGTTGTGGAGCGGGGATACAGTGGCTCCGAAAGCGGGTACGGCGCTGGCGGGGAAGGTGAGTCCTAAGCCGGCTGAATAGAGGTTGGAGAGGCTGCTGCCGGCGCACAGAGGTCCGAACGATCCGCCGCCCGGGCCGGTATTCGCGCACGTGGTGTCCACCAAAGGCGCCGCGGGAAACTGCCAATCGTGATGGCCCAGGTAGCCCGCGCCGTTGTTATAGCCGTTCAGAGCCGCGACCCATTTTTGGGCGGTGGCGTAATCCATGGAACCGTTCGGGTAGACTCCCGTGACTCCGAGAGCCGTTCGCATGGCTGAGTCGCCTGCCAGGTCGGCGTTGGCCAGCCAACAGACGCTTTGATGGGGGTCGTAGACGATCGGAGCCTGGGGCACGGGGGGCGCGCCGAGGGTGGATACAAGCTGGGTAGTCCGGCAGGGGTTGACTTGAGCGAGGGCGGCGCAAGCGAGGAGAAGAAGACAGACGGCGGTACGGCAGAGGCGCATCCGTTTCATCGATGACCGCGCCGCGGCGAGTTCCCGCGCGCCGCAGATGGGCGCCGGGCCGGCCGGTTCAGAGTGAGTCTCCCTGGCCCCGACTTGAGAAGTCCTCAACGGAACGAGACAACGCGAGAAAAGAGCACCAAAGGCTGTCGCCGACAGAGTGCGGCATGGGACGAATCCCCTCAGTTTACCCCATCCAGATCGCGCCACAACGGCAGGAGCCCTATCCACGGATCATTCCGGGGGTGACGCCGGGCGCATCACCAAACGGCGGAGCCGAGCCCGCTCGGGCCCGCTGCAGTACTATTGAGAGGCGGGTCGGAGCAGGCGCGTATGGAACCGGAACAATTTCGGCAAATCGAAGCGCTGTATCAGGCGGCACGGGGCCGGTCTCTCCAAGACCGGATTCTGCTGCTCTCGGGGGTCAGCCTGGAAATCCGTAGCGGCGTGGAAGCGCTCCTGGCGCGCGACGCCAGTGCCGAGCCAGCCAGTTCCCTGACTCAGACGATGGCGTCATCCGTGGGCGCCGGCACGCTGCTGGGACCCTATCAGATAGAGGCTCCGCTCGGGCAAGGCGGGATGGGGCAGGTCTTCACCGCGATCGACACGCGGCTCGGGCGTAAAGTCGCCATCAAAGTCTCGCCCGAACAGTTCAGCGACCGTTTCGAACGCGAGGCCAAAGCCATCTCCTCGCTGAATCATCCACACATCTGCACGCTGTACGATGTGGGCCCCAACTACCTGGTGATGGAACTGGTGGAGGGCGAGACGCTCGCCGCGCGCCTCAAACGCGGCCAACTCTCCATCGAGCAAACTCTCCCGTACGCCCAGCAAATCGCCAGTGCGCTCGCAGCCGCCCACGCCAAGGGCATTGTTCACCGCGATTTGAAGCCGGGCAACATCATGCTCTCCGAATCCGGCGTGAAAGTGCTCGACTTCGGACTCGCCAAAACTCCCGGCGACGAAACCCTCACCGCCTCGCACGCCGTCATGGGGACTCCCGCCTACATGGCCCCGGAGCAACGCGAAGGCAAGCCGGCCGACGCCCGTACGGATCTGTACGCGTTCGGCTGTGTCCTCTACGAGATGTTGACGGGGGCGCGCCCGGGCTCCGGGCGGCGCATTCCCTCCCGAAGACTGGAAAAACTCGTCGCCCGTTGCCTCGAACAGGAACCGGAACGCCGGTGGCAAGCCATTGCCGAGTTGGAACACGCGCTCGGTGCGCTCAACCGGCCCGTCCAGCACTGGAAAGCCATTGCGACTGGCGCCCTAGCCGCGCTGGTTCTCGTCGCGGGCGGGTACTTCTATCTTCACCGCACACCGAAACTCACCGATAAGGACACGATTGTTCTCGCCGACTTCGAAAATAAGACCGGCGATCCGGTGTTCGACGACACGCTGCGGCAGGGTCTGATTGCTCAGTTGCAGCAGTCTCCGTACTTGAGCCTCATTCCCGACCCGAAGATCCGCGCGACGCTCAAACTGATGAGCAAACCGCCCGGGTCTGCTCTGACCGGGGAGACCGCACGGGAGGTCTGCCAACGCGTGGGCGCGAGAGCCGTGCTGACGGGCGGGATCGCGAGCCTCGGCAGCCACTATGTCATGAGTCTCGGCGCCGAAGGCTGTGTCAACGGCGAGGCGCTGGACAACCAGCAAGCCGAGGCCTCCGG
This sequence comes from Terriglobia bacterium, assembly GCA_020073145.1. Classification (GTDB taxonomy): domain Bacteria; phylum Acidobacteriota; class Terriglobia; order Bryobacterales; family Bryobacteraceae; genus PSRJ01. Next base: position 35,660 of record JAIQFS010000039.1, on the reverse strand, counting down.
CAAAGACCAGGTTCTGAAAACGTTGGGCGAGATGGCAGGGAAGTTTCGCGCCCGTGCCGGCGAATCGCTGGCCGCGATTCGAGAACATAACGTTCCTTTGGAGGAGGGAACCACTTCGTCGCTCGAAGCGCTGAAGGCCTACACCGCGGCAACCAAGGAAAGCGGTGAAGCACACGCGTCTCAGCTTCGGCGCGCCACGGAACTGGATCCGCAGTTCGCAGCAGCATGGAGCTTGCTGGCAATCCAATACAGCAGTCAGGGTGAGATGGCTCTTTCGCGACAGAGCGCCATCCGGGCCTATCAGGCAAGGGAGCGCGCCAGCGGGCCGGAAAAGTTCAACATCGAGTATTCCTACTACCGCAATGTTACGGGGGACCTCGAGAAAGCATGGCAATCCATTTCGCTGTGGCGGCAGACGTATCCGCGCGACCCCCAAGCATACAGCCTCTCCGGAGGCTACGCGGCCAACGGCACCGGACGTTTTGAGCAAGTCGTGGAGATGTCGGCGAAGTCTGTCGAGCTGGAACCCGACCAGCCCTTTGCGTACAGCAATGGCGCAAAAGGCCTTTTTAGCCTGGGACGATTTGAAGAGGCGGAAAAAGCATTCGCCGTGTCCGCGGCACATCATACGAACGGGCCGGATGGGGTGGCCTTCCGTTACCGTCTCGCGCTGTGGAAACGGGACAAGTCGGGGATGGAGCGATCCTTGGCGGAGAGCCGTGGAAATCGCGGAATCGAATTAATGCTTGCCCAGGTTCAGGCTCTTGCCGCCGCGCGCGATGGCCACCTGAACGAGGCAGAACGGTACTCCCGCAATGCCATTGAGATGGCCCGTCAAGCCGGGCTGACGGAGCGAATGGCAGTCTTCGAGGCGGCGCCGGCTGTCTGGAACGCGCTTTTCGAGAACAAAGATGCGGCGCGGAAAGCAGCAGAGATCGCGCTAAAGACGTTCGAAGGGCGCGAAGTCGACTATGCGGCCGGATTTGCTCTGGGGTTGGCGGGCGAAGCGGCGAAGGCCGAAGCACTCGCGGACAAGCTCAATCAAGCATACCCGGAAGACACCCACGTTCAGGCGACCTACGTACCGACGCTGCGCGCCCTCGCGGCTCTGGACAGAAACGACCCGGGCAAAGCCATCAATCTGCTGGAGGCGAACCGGCAATACGAATTTGGGATTCCTCCGCTCGCATTCATTCATTTCTACGGCAACATGTACTCGATCTATGTCCGCGGCCTTGCGTATCTGGCGATGGGCAACCCCCAGCAAGCGGCGTCTGAGTTCAGCAGGCTGTTGGCGCACCCCGGCTTGGCAGTGGGTGATCCGGTGGATGCCGCGGCTCGGCGGCAATTGGCACGGGCATTGGAACTGGCCGGAGACAAAACCAAAGCCAGATCCGCCTACCAGGAATTTCTTTCATCCTGGCAAGGCGCCGACCCGGACATCCCGATTCTCAAGCAAGCGAAGGCGGAATTCACGAAGCTCCAGTGAGCGAAGAATCGCGGACTGCGCGCGGCGTCGACTCCCCGAGACGGTAAGCGGCCAGCCCGCCGACGGGACGCTTGCAGGCGCTCCCCCAGGTGACGAGCGGCCGGGGCGAGCCGTTGTGCAGGCTACCGCTTGTGCGCCTGCACGTAATCGATCGCAAACTGCTTGAGCTTGGGGCTGTTCATTCCCAGGTCGGTGGCTTCCTTCGCGGCGCGGCCAGCGTCCCAATGATCCACGACCATCCGCTTGATGAACCACATGGTGGCGGCGCGTCCGCCGCCCGCGCAATGGATGAAGGCCGGCTCCGTGCCTTTCGCGGTGATGGCGTCGAGAAACTTGTCCGCGGCGGCGGGATCCGGCGAATTGGAATTGAATGGGATGCTGTAGTATCGCAGGCCCGCGGCCTTGGCGGCCACGCCTTCTTCCTCAACGTTCGCGCCGGGCTCGGCTGGTTCCCGCAGATTGATGACGGAAACGAAGCCCATTTTCCTGATGTTCGGCAGCGCGTCGGGCTTGATCGCGCCCGAACAAGCGACCGTAGTCTCCAGCCGGCGGAGATTGACGATGCCGTCGACGTTTTCTTTGGTGATTTCTTGCGCTCGCGCCGGCATCAGCGCCAGCCACGAAGCCGCGAACATACCCGCTGCTATGAGCCAATGTGCTCTCACGTGATCCTCCTCAGCTGACTGAGATTCGCCCCTCTGGTCGTCTGTGCCTGGGGCCGCGCAGTCGAGACTTCCACTCTTCTCATCTTAGATGCCGGCGTACCAGGCGTATCCGCCTTCCGGGGACGCGGAGCCCAGGCCCTTGCCGAAGGCTTTCAGGCTGTCGGTGACGGTGAGGTGGGTGATGTATTTGACGCTCTTATAGCCGAGCTGCCGGGGAACGCGCAAGCGTAGCGGGCCGCCGAAGGCGACGGGAAGGTCGCCGCCATTCATGCCATGCGTCACGAGAGTTTGGGGGTGCAGGGCATCGGCCATGTCGATGCTTTCCCACCAGTCGGATTGAATCGAACGGTAGACCACGTATCGGGCCTGGGGGAGCGTTCCGACCAGGTTCAAGATGTGGGAGAGGGGCACGCCCATCCATTCGGCGATATACGACCAGCCTTCTTCACAAGCCAGATGCGTGATCTGGGTGCGGCGGGGAAATCCCTTGAGCTGCTCCAGCGAGAAAGCGGCCGGGCGGGCGACCATTCCATCCACGGAGAGACGCCAGTCCGCAAAGCCTCCCGTCTGCAGGCGATGGAACGCTCCGGGCAAGGGAGCGACTTCGTTGGCGAAGGGAGGTTTCGAGATCTGGGTGCGCTGGAACTCGCGCGCCATGGAGTGACGGGTAAGCAACCGCTGGGCCGCATAGGTGAGGATTTCGCCGGGGCCGTAGAGGCCGCCGCCGTCGGGCGGGATGAGTCCATACCGCCGCGCGAGGCTGGCCGCCACGGCGAGCCCGGAGGCGCCGGCGGTGGCCGCCAAGCCGCCGGTGATGAGCCGGCGTCTGGAGATCGGGTTCATGGACGCCCCCTAGGCACGGCAGCGCGGCCGGTGATCATGGCCCGCATGCGGTTTCGGAATCCGGCCAAACTCACCATCACGACATGAAAGAAGAGAAAGAGCACGAGAAGGATCGTGACGAAGAAGTGCAGCGTGCGCGCGGATTGCTGGCCGCCCCAGATGGTGACCGCGGCGGGAAAGACCGACGCGATGGCGGGGGACATGGCCAGGCCGGTCCAGATGACCATCGGAAACAGAATGAAAATCACCAGCAGATAGGTGAGCCGCTGCAGGACGTTGTAGGACCTGGCTTCTTCCGGGGGCGACGGGCGGAACCGCAAATGGCGGGCGATGACGCTGGAGAAGGCGCCGCGGGAGAGGTCGGCGCGGGCCGGAAGCAGATTGCGCCAAAAATGCCCCGTGACGAACCCGAAGACTACATACAGCAGGCCCGTCAACACCGCCACCCAGCCGGATTGGAAATGAAGATAGCGGCTCCAGCCGTTCTGATCGGGAAGCACGTAGCCGTAGCCGGTGGGCACGGTGTCCCGGGAAGAAGGGAATGGCAGTTGGAACAGGGGAGTCGAGAGCACATTGCCGGTTTCGCCCCAATAGAAGCGCGGGTGCGAGAGGAGAATCTCCACTCCGGTGACCAGCAGGGCCAGGAAGGCCAAGGCGGTGATCCAATGAGTGACGCGAACGGCGGCCGCATGTCGCGGCCGAAGGGCCATGACGGGCGCGGCAGCAGCCGAAGTCGGGGTCCACACGGAATCGGCCATTGGCGGAATTGTACCAATTCGGGGCATCCTGCGCGCGGCGCGGGATGCATCCCAGGGCCCGAGGCCAGGGTTCGGGGCTACCGGCCAGGCGCCGGATGCCTCGGCATGTTCCGTTTCCCGCTCACCACCGGTGGGAAGTCTTTCACCTCGTCGAACACCTCGGTGATGAACCGGTCCTTGCTCTGCCTGGTTTCGCCCTCGGTCGTGGCATCGTAGGGAGCGGTCAGATTCGCGGCCAGCACCTCTTCCAGCGACTGGCCCTGTTCGCGCATCTTCTGGACCTTTGCCAGAATGTCGACGATCATGGCGCGGTAGCCCAGCAGGTCCTTCTTGGTGATCAGCGTGCCATGGCCGGGGATGAGAATCGTGTCGGGGCCGGCAATCTTCCCGATGAGGTCGACCGCTTCGATCATGCCCCGGATCGAACCTCCGTTGGCCTGGTCGGCGAAGGGGTAGCCGAAGTTGCGATAGAAATCTTCGATGTAGATGGCATTGGCCTGGTTGAAGCGCACGATGGTATCGCCGGCGGTATGAGACGGCATCATCGGGATAAAGTCCACGGTCTCGCCGTTCATGTGAATCGTAACGGCGGGAACGCCCGGCGCGCTGTACCGGTAGGTGGATGCCGGAATGCCGGCCGGATTGAGCACGGGAGTGCCGCGGCCCGGCGGGCTCATCATTTCCTCGCGCAGATTCTCTTGCGCGAAGATCAGCGCCCCCTGCTTGCCGAAGAATTCGTTGCCGCCAGTGTGGTCGGGGTGAATATGCGAATTGACCACGATCCTAATCGGCGCGCCGGTGAAAGTCCGGATGGTTTCGAGCGTCTTAGCGGCCAGTTGCGGGTCCTCGGTATCCACCATCAGGACGCCCTCGTTGCCGAAGAGGACGGCGACTCTGCCGCCGGCCGCGTCCGGGTGGGTCGGGTCAAGGCCCGCCGAACCATGCAATAAGTAGAGGTTGGCGGCGATCTTCTCCGTCACCAGCATCTGGATCTTGTCCCAGGGGGTTTGGTATCCCTGCGGAAACTGGAACGGGCCCTTTCCCGGCGGGACGACCGTAATGGGATAACCGCTAGTCTGCGCAGGGGCGCCCGCGGACAGTACCAACATCGCGGTCAGGCATCCCAGTAAAAGCCAGCGCTGCTTCATTGCCTTGTCCTTTCCGATGGGACCTTCGATTCGGGTGTCTCGGTCCAGCATAATCGATGCCGGGGACCCTAGCCGGCGAATTTGTCGGCGGCCGCCACCAGGGCTCGGCTGTTGGGCGGGTCGAAGGCGCTGTGGCCGCAGTCGGGAGTGATGATGAGGTCGGCTTCGGGCCACGCGCGGTGGAGCGCCCAGGCGCTTTCCATGGGGCATACGACGTCGTAACGGCCCTGCACGATGACGCCGGGGATATGGCGGAGGCGCGGGGCGTTGCGCAGCAATTGGTCGTCGGTTTCGAAGAAACCCTTGTGATAGAAGTAGTGGGCCTCGATGCGCGCGAAGGCGAGCGCGAACTCATCCTCCTCGTAGTGGCTGGTGAAGGCGGCGTCGGGTAGGAGCTTCGAGGTGGCGCCCTCCCAACCGCTCCAAATCTTGGCAGCGGCGAGGCGCACGGCCGGATCGTCACTGGTGAGGCGGCGGTAATAGGCGGAGAGCAGATCGCCGCGCTCGGCTTCGGGGATGTGGGCGAGGTACGGCTCCCAAGCGTCCGGATAGAGGACCGAAGCGCCGCGCTGGTAGAACCAGTCGATTTCCTGTTTGCGGAGGAGGAAGATGCCGCGGAGGATCAACTCGGTGACGCGATCGGGATGCGTTTCGGAATAGGCGAGGGCGAGGGTGGACCCCCAGGATCCGCCGAAGACCTGCCAGCGCGCAATGCCGAGATGCTCTCGGATTTTCTCGATATCGGCGACGAGGTCCCAGGTGGTGTTGGCTTCGAGAGAGGCGTAGGGGGTGCTCTTGCCGCAGCCGCGCTGGTCGAAGTTGACGATGCGGTACTTTTCGGGGTGAAAGAAGCGGCGTTGTTTGGGATCGGAGCCGCCGCCGGGGCCGCCGTGCACAAAGACGGCGGGCTTGCCGGAAGGATTGCCGCTTTCCTCGAAGTAGATCTCGTGGACGGGGGAGACCTGGAGGCGGCCGGTGTTGTAGGGCTCGATGGGGGGATAGAGCCAGGTGACGGGATCCTTCATCGGGGATACGGACAGGGCTTTGGGCATTGCGGGCAGTATACCGTGTTGGCCGCGGGGGGCGGGAGTTCAGAACCGCTCCACGACCATCTGTCTGGGAATCCGCTGTCTGCCAGCTTGACTCGCCTCCGGTTGTGGATAAAGATGAGAGATCTGAAGAGGTTGCGCGTGGCCCGCACCCGGATGAAACGCCAGGGAACGCTCGCGTCCGCTGTACTATCCGCACTCGTTTGGTCCGGTGTGGGCGTGATTCCTTTGGGCGCTCAGACGGCGGCGCCGCAAGCAGCGCTTGCGCCATTATCGCGGCAGGCCACGATCAACAAGTATTGCGTGGGCTGCCACAACAAACGGGCCAAAACCGGCGGGTTGTCCCTGGAAGGGAGACCGCCGGACGTGTCCGCGGATCCCGAAACCTGGGAAAAAGTCGTTCAGAAGTTGCAGCTCGGCGTGATGCCGCCGGCCGGGAGCCCTCGCCCGGATGCGCCAACTTACGCCGCTCTGCTGCAGGATCTGATCCGCCGGTTGGACGCGGAAAGCGCCAAGATCCCGTCTGCCGCTCCCCTGCTGCACCGCCTGAATCGCGCGGAATATGCGAATGCCATCCGGGACCTGCTGGGCTTCCACGTCGACGTTTCCTCGCTATTGCCGCCGGATAGCTCCGCCTACGGGTTCGACAACGTCGCCGACGTCTTGGGTAATTCGCCCGCTCTCTTGCAGGCGTACCTGAACGCCGCCCGGAAGATCAGCACGGTTGCGGTGGGCGATTCCAGCGTTCCCGCCGGCAGCGACACGTATACCGTGCCGCAAGATCTCTCGCAGGACCGTCATCTGGAAGACCTGCCGCTGGGAACGGTGGGAGGCATGCGCGCCCGGCACGTTTTTCCCGCCGACGGCGAATATGAATTGCAGGTCCGCCTCTACCGGACTAACCTGAGCGCCATTCGCGGCCTCGAACAACCGCACACCCTGGAGGTCGCCCTTGACGGGGAACGGATTCATCTAGCCGAAATGGGTGGAGAGAAGGACCTGGTCCCGCTGCAAGCGAACCCATCCACAACCTCAGACCGTCTCGAAGCCGAACGTCTCCGCATCCGCCGCCTGGTCAAAGCCGGGGAGCGGGACATCACGGCGGCATTCCTCGACGAGGTCTCGCCCCGCATGGCGACCATCCGGCTCGAGCGCTTTGAGCGCGACTTCAATCCCTACGACGCCGAGGGCGCGCCGCACGTCCAGTCGATCACGGTGCTGGGTCCGTTTCACGTGCAGGCCACCGATCATCCTCCCAGCCCCAACGTCTTCTCATGCCGCCCGGCAGTCGAAGGCGAACAACTCGCCTGCGCGCGCCAGATCCTGACCCGGCTGGCGAAACGTGCCTACCGGCGTCCCGTTACCGCTTCTGAGATCGATGGGCTGCTCGACTTCTACCGGTCCGGACGCAGCGGCCAGACGTTTGAGGCCGGCATTGAACTCGGATTGCGCCGGCTCCTGGCGAGCCCCTCCTTCGTGTTCCGGCCGGAAGTGGAGCGCGCGAACGCGGCTCCCGGCACAACCTACCGCCTCAGCGATTACGAACTCGCCTCACGGCTTTCGTTCTTCTTGTGGAGCAGCATCCCGGATGAGGAATTGTTGCGGGCGGCCGGCCAGGGGCGCTTGCACCGGCCGGAGGTGCTGGCCGGGGAGGTCGAACGAATGCTCGGCGACCCGCGCTCCCAGGCTTTGATCGAGAACTTCGCCGGACAGTGGCTGCAACTCCGCAACCTGCGCAACATCACGCCGGATAACGCGATCTTTCCCGACTTTGACGACAATCTCCGGCAGGCCTTCCGCAAGGAGACGGAATTCTTCTTTGAAAGCGTGCTGCGGGAGAATCGGAGTGCGCTCGACCTGCTGAATGCGGATTACACCTTCGCGAATGAGCGGCTGGCGAAACACTACGGGATCCCCAACGTGGCCGGCAGCCATTTCCGCCGCGTGACCCTGACAGACCCGGTCCGCTGGGGCCTGCTGGGCAAGGGAGCGATCCTGCTGATCACCTCTCACGCCAATACCACCTCTCCGGTTCTGCGGGGCAAGTGGATCCTCGATAATCTGCTGGGTTCCCCGCCGCCTCCGCCTCTGCCCAATGTGCCGGCGCTCCAAGAGACCGCCGCCGGCGCCGTTCCTCGCACGATGCGCGAGCAGATGGAATTGCACCGCCAAAACCCGGTGTGTTTGGGCTGCCACCGGACCATGGACCCCATCGGATTCGCCATGGAGAATTTCGACACGGTGGGCACTTGGCGCACGACGAACGAAGGCGGCATTCCGCTGAACACGGCGGACACACTGGCGGATGGTACGCGGATCGACGGCATCGTCGCTCTGCGCAACGCCATCCTCGCGCGTCCCGAGGTTTTTGTCCAGACGCTCACGCAAAAGCTTATGATCTACGCGCTGGGCCGCGGCTTGAGCTACGCCGACATGCCGGTGGTCCGGCGCATCGTGCGGGAGTCGGACGGCTACCGGATGAAGAATCTGATCCTGGGGATTGTCCGCAGCGATGCCTTCGGCATGCGCACGAAATCCGCGGGTCCGGCCGGCGCAACGCGGGTAGCCGCCAATCGTTCCACGGACCGGCAACCGTGACTTTAGAGGAGTAGAATAGGGGGACTATCGCCATGTTTCTTGCGAAAAAGCGATTGCCGCGGCGCACGATTCTGCGAGGGATGGGGGCTGCCGTTGCCTTGCCTCTGCTGGACGCGATGATCCCTGCCGCCACAGCCGAGAGCGCCTCCGCCAATCCGATCCGCACCGGATTTATTTATGTTCCTCACGGCGCGGATATGGGCTCCTGGACGCCGAGAGTGGAGGGCGAGAAGCTCACTCTGTCGCCGACTCTGCAGGCGCTCGCCCCGTATCAGAAGCAGCTCACGGTCATCACCAACCTGAAGCGCGCGGGAACGGTGCAGGAGATGCATGCGGCGGCCGCCTCGGGTTGGCTCAGCGGAGCAATTCCCAAGGCTACCGAGGGCGAGGACTACGAGGTCGGCACGACGATCGATCAAGTGCTGGCGCGCAAGATCGGCAATACGACTCCGCTGCCTTCGCTCGAGTTCGCGACCGAGGATTTTACGGGCTACGTAGGCGGCTGCACACCCGGCTATAGCTGCACGTACATGAATACGATCTCGTGGTCGAGCCCCACCACTCCACTCCCCATGGAGATCAACCCACGGACCGCGTTCGAGCGGCTGTTTGGCGACGGGGGGAACCAAACCCAAAGGCTCCGCCAACTCCAGGCCGATCGCAGTATTCTCGATTCCATTGTGGGCGAAGCCAGGTCCCTGCAGGGCGAACTCGGTCAAGCCGACCGAACCCGGGTCGGCGACTACCTCGATAATGTCCGTGAAATCGAGCGGCGCATCGGGCAAGCCGAGACGCAACGCTCGGGCGAGATCGATTTGATTGAGAAACCCCTGGGTATTCCGGACTCTTTCGAGGAACACGCCGCCCTCATGTTCGAATTGCTCGCGATGGTCTACCAGGCCGACCTGACCCGGGTGTTCACGTTTATGATGTCGCGCGAGTCGAGCCAGCGGACCTTCCCGGAGATCCAGGTCGCCGATCCGTGGCACGTGGTCTCCCACCACGGCAACCAGCCGGAAAAGGTGGCTCGTGCGGCCAAGATCAACGCGCTGTGCGTAGGGATGCTGGCGAAATTCGTTGAGAAGTTACGCACAACTCCCGACGGCGACGGTTCTTTACTCGATCACACGCTGCTCTTTTATGGCAGCGGCATGGGGAACTCGAATTCCCACGCCACCGATCCGCTGCCGATGCTGGCGCTGGGAGGCGGCGTCGGCGGCAATCGCCATCTCGTATTACCCGAGAAGACCGAGATTGGTAACCTCTGGCTCGGCTTGGCGCATCGATACGGCGAGCCTCTCGACAGGTTCGGGAAGAACACCGGAATCGTAGAACTGTAGCGGCGGGGGATCCAACTTGCCGGCAAAATCCAGTCGAGTCTTCGCGCTCTTGGGATGCGCACTCGGAGCGTTCCCGGGTGCGACCAATTCGGCGCGGGCCGAGACTCCCGAGCCTGCGATCGTGCGCGCGGTGAAGTTGGGCGATGCGCAGGCGGTCCAGCGGCTGATCGCAGGCAAGAGCGACGTCAACGCCGCGCAGCCCGACGGTACCCGGGCGCTCGATTGGGCTGTGCGGGCGAACGATTCCGTTCTGGCGAGCCTTCTCATTCATGCCGGCGCGGACGTGAACGCGGCCAACCGCTACGGAGTCACGCCACTCTCGCTCGCTGCCGCCGCGGGGAATCCCACAATTCTGGAGGCGTTACTCAAAGCAGGAGCGAAGACGGGTCTAGCGGCATCGACGCTTCGGGATGGCCAGACGCTTCTGATGCTGGCGGCGCGGGCGGGCAACGCGGCTGCCGTGAATCTGTTGGTCGAGCGCGGCGCGAAGGTCAACGCCGCGGAGACCCGGACGGGCACCACCGCCATCATCTGGGCGGCGATCGCAAACCGGCCGAACGCGATCAAGGCTCTGGCGGAGGCGGGGGCGGACGTGAACCGGAAATCCGCGCTCACCACGTTTCCCCATACCGGCCAGGCCGTGCTCGAGCAGGCTTTCGAGGAAGGCGTCTCCTATGTGGGGCAGACGCCGCTGCCGAAAGGCGGCTGGACCCCTTTGATGTACGCCGCACGCGAAGGCTCGCTCGATGCCGTTCGCGCGCTCATCGAATTCAAAGCGGATCTGAACCTCACGGAACCGGACGGGACATCCGCGCTTCTGTTTGCCACGATCAACGGGCACTACGACGTCGCCGAGGCGCTGGTCCAGGCCGGCGCCAATGTCGACCTGGCCGACCGAACCGGGATGACGCCGCTGTATGCGGCGGTGGACTTGCACACCATGCCTTCTTCGTACGGGCGTCCGGCTCCGAGCCCGCCCATGATCGCCGGCAGCGTCGGCGCCGCCAGGATGCTGCTGGCGCACGGCGCGAGCCCGAATGCGCGTCTCAAGGGTCCCATCCTCAAGCGCGTTTATAATCCCGGCGATCCCCTTCTAGGCGAAGGAGCCACCGCCTTCATGCGCGCGGCGCGGGGCGGCGACCCCACCATGATGCAGGTCCTGCTCGACGGCGGGGCCGATCCGCTTCTTGCCCAGAAGAACGGCAATACGCCATTGATGCTGGCCATCCGTTTCCTTTCTTCGGGCGGCGGGCTCAATCCGTTTGACGTCAATGAGGGGCGTGCCACCGAAGCGATCGAACTCTGCCTCAAGCGCGGCATGGAAATCAACGCAAGGAACGCACGCAATGAATCGGCTTTGCACCTGGCCGTGGCCTACCCAAAGATTCTGAAACTGCTCGCCGAACACGGGGCCGATCTCAGCATCACCGACCGCCAGGGCCGTACCGTCCTGGACATCGCGTTGGCGGCCGCCCGGCCAAACGGGGAAACGGTGGAGCTGTTACGCAGCCTGAACGCTCCTACGTCGCGGCCGTCCACCCCAGCCAGGGGCAATGCGGAGCCTACCAAACCAGCCGCCCCGCCGGAGTGAGCGCCCGACCGAGGAAAGACAGAGTTGGCAGGGGTAAATCGCACCGGAATCTCTCCGTGTGATCCGGAATGTGATTCGCGACGCTTCTCCCTGGATTTGCGTGGTGCTATGGTGTCGGCCATGAGCCCAAAACCGCAACCGTACGACTTTGCCCACCAGTTGCTGGCGAGCAAGGAATTCTTCGACCGTTCGACCCGGGTTCTCGATGAGGCTGATTCGGGGTTCCGTCCGCGGGACGGCATGATGACCGTAGCGCAGCAAGTGGCGCACGCGGCACAAACGCTCGATTGGTTCATCGAGGGCGCCTCCCGGCCGGAAGGCTTCGATCTCGATTTCGAAAAACACGCCAAGGCGACTGCGGCGGTGACATCGCTCGCCGCGGCGCGCCAGATGCTCGAAAGGGCCTACGGGAACGCGATCGAGTTTCTGCGCTCGCGCAGCCCGGAGGAACTGGCGCGGCCGCTGCCGGCCGGCCCCGTCATGGGCGGCCAACCGATCAGCGAGATCGTCTGGTCGATGGTGGAACACACGGCTCATCACCGCGGCGCGCTGACCGTCTATTCCCGCCAACTTGGGAAAGTTCCGCCGATGCCATACGGCGGCTGAGGCGACCCGGGAAGGAGTGCCGCTGCCAGCGCGATTTACGCTGGGGTGTCGGGCTTCTTAGGGGCTTCCGAATCGCTCGGCAACGTCGGCCACGGATTGGCGTTGCGCCGCCGATCCAGGCCACTCGCAACTCTCGCGGCCGCGATCTGTTCGGGTGTCCGGACATCCGGCTCGGACACTTTCACCTTCTCCCGGGCACGGGCCACTTGCCGCTTGTGCCGTTTCGCGAGTCTTTTGTCCATAGAACTCCCCACTCCATCCTAATCCAAGTCGCAATCTCCGTCTGTGCGGTGATACCGGTCGGTCGAACTCCCTAGGGGAAAAACCAAAGTTATGGGATTCGTACCAGACAAAACAGTACGAATGGCCGATGTTCTCGGGTTATCACCCGCGATTACGATTGTAGGACGAGAATTGACCGCCGGAGTCTCCTCCGGTAAGGACTCGTTAGCCGGGAGTATGGTAATGCTTTCTGACACTCCACCCAGAGCGGGTGGAAGAACGAATTTCTTGGCGAAGCTGCCGCGCTGGAAGGGAATCGATCGTCGTGTCGACCCCAGTCAAGAGGCCGAGCGGATTGGAGCTTCGGCCGGGATTGAGGGAATCGGAGGCGCGTCCACCTTCGGGGCGCCCAACCATGGCGGTCTGGGCAAGATCCTGGTGGTGACGTTCGCGGTCTCGCTGGGTCTGGGTGGAACGGCCGTGGCCGGCGCAGAACTGCTCCGCCACCTTCAGTGGGCCTGGATCCCCACGAGATTCTGGCATGCTTACCAAGTCTCCTGTTTATCTCTTCTGGCGTTGCTCGGAGCGAGTGCCGGGGTTTTGACGAGACATCTGCTGCGAGGACCGGAGATCACACCGCTCCTTACCTTTGCGACCAACGCGGTGATTTATAGCCTTCTCCTGGTCCGCGCCTCCGCGGCCAGCCCGCTTCTGGTCCTTGGTCCACCCAACGTGACTAACCGCATTCACATTCTTTGCGGCTTGGCGATCTTTGCCTACGGATCTGGCTACTTATGGGCCAAGAGGTGGCTGCCCGCAGCTCGCGAGCGAGTTGCGCAGCGCGGCATTTTTATACCGCGAGGTGGAGCATGACGGAAGGCCAGGTTCTGATGACCGTTTTGTGTCTGGCGGCTTTCCTTGCGCTTTCGTACTTCACGCGCGCGCCGGGCCTCCGGATGGTGGGCGCAGCGGGGGCGGGCGCGGCGATTGGCATCGTGGCGCTGCTGGCCTTGGAGGTTGGAGAAGCGCAGGGTTGGTGGACCGTGCCGAGGGCGCGAGTTGCGTTCTTTCGCTCGACATTCTGCCTCGCCTTCGTGGTCCAGTGCGCCCCCTTGTACCTGATCACCTGGAGGGTGGCCCACCGGGCCGGGGCGGTGGGGCTGGCATTGTGCGTGGCCGCGGCGGCGATTCTGGGCCCGGCCCGCGATTACGCATTCGGCGCCGTGTTTCCGAACTGGATCGTGTTTTCCCCAGGCATCGCGCCCCTGCTGGCGTTGGCCGTTGCTTATGCCTTGCTCGTGGCGGTAGGGCACGCAGTCATGCGTACCGTGGCTGGCCCATCTCAAAGGGGCCTGGCGAGGCAGGGCTGAGCGCCCTCGGCGTTCGCTCGGTTACGCCACGGTGGCGAGATCGCGGCACTGGCGGCCTTGGGACTGGGCGACTGCTTCGTGCGTGATGCAGCCGCGATAGGTGTTCACGCCGGCACTGATGGCGGGGTGCTTGCCGGCGGCGCGCTCCAAACCGAGATTGGCCAGTTCCAACAAATACGGGATGGTGGCGTTGGTCAGCGCGAAGGTCGAGGTGTGGGGCACGGCGGCCGGCATATTGGAGACGCAGTAATGCAGGACGCCGTCGACCACGTAGACCGGGTCGGTGTGGGTGGTGGCGTGGGAGGTCTCGAAGCAGCCGCCTTGGTCGATCGCGACATCGACCACAACGGCGCCGTGCTTCATGGTGGCGATCATCTGGCGGCGAACTAGCTTGGGGGCTGACGCACCGGGGATGAGGACCGAACCGATGACCAGATCGGCGGTCCGGATGTTCTCGCCGATGGTCCAGGAGTTGGAGGCCAGGGTCACGATCTGGCTGCTGAAGATGTCGTCCAAGTGGCGCAGGCGGTTCAAGTTGCGCTCGATGATGGTGACCTTTGCGCCCATGCCGACGGCGATCTTGGCGGCGTTCACGCCCACCACACCGCCGCCCAGGATAAGCACATTGGCGGGGGCGACTCCGGGCACGCCACCCAGCAGGACGCCACGGCCGCCGTTCTCTTTTTCCAGGTAGCGCGCGCCCACCTGCACGGCCATGCGGCCGGCGACCTCGCTCATGGGGGTCAGCAGGGGGAGCGAGCCATCGGCCTCCACAATGGTTTCGTAGGCGACACCGCTCACTTTGCTGGCCAGCAGGCGGTCGGTGAGCTCCGGCAGAGGCGCCAGATGGAGATAGGTGAAGAGGGTCAGGTTGGGCCGGAAGAAGTCATACTCGGCGCGCTGCGGCTCCTTGACCTTGACGATGAGGTCGGCTTTCCGCCAGACATCGGCGGCAGTCTGCGCGATGGCGGCTCCGGCTTGCATGTATTCGCGATCGGTGATGGAACTGCCTTCGCCCGCATGGGTCTCGACCAGCACTTCATGGTCTGCCTCGCGCAGGGCAGTAACGCCGCTGGGCACCAGGCCCACGCGGGTTTCGTGATCCTTGACTTCCTTGGGGACGCCGATGACCATGCGGATCATCACCTCCGATTGCATTATAACACCACTTAAATGTGGGGGCTAGCTGCGGCACTCTATAGCCCGGGCTCGGTAGTGGTGGGACGTCCCCCTGGGAAGGAGCGGGTACGTAATAATGAACAAGGTGCAGGGCCTCTGGCGGGTGAACTCCAGGCAACGCAATCGATGAGCAAGTACACCAAGCGGCCGCTCGACTTCGGCGGACTCCATACCATCGGCTTGAAGGAACGCGGCGGGAAAGTGAAGACCGGCGATTTCGCGGCGGTGTATCGGAAGGGGTCGGGCGTGGCGGGATGGCTGGATTCACTGCCGCACATCCTGGCGGGGGATTCGTTCCGGGCGGTGGTGGATGCGATGGCGGCGGCGCGCGCCCGGGGGCGGGCGGTGATTTGGGGCCTCGGCGGACACACGATCAAGTGCGGGCTGGCGCCGGTGCTGACTGACCTGATGCGGCGCGGATACGTGACGGCGTTCGCCATGAACGGGTCGGCGGCGATTCACGATTTCGAGATTGCGCTGGCGGGGCACACCAGCGAGGATGTGGAAGCGGTGCTCCCGGACGGACGGTTCGGGTCGGCGGAAGAGACGGGGCGCGAGATGAACCGCGCGATTGCGGAAGGCCATCGTGACGGGCTCGGAATGGGGGAAGCCCTGGGGCGGAGTCTGGAGGCGCTGGCTGCGCCGGAACATGCGGGAGCGAGCCTGCTGCTGCAAGCCTATCGGCACGGAACGCCGGTGACGGTGCACGTGGCGGTGGGAACCGATACGCCGCACACGCATCCTTCCGCGGACGGGGCCGCGATCGGCGCGGGCAGCCATCGCGATTTTCGGCTATTGTGCGCGTACGTGGCGGATTTGAACGACGGCGGCGTCTATCTGAATGTGGGCTCGGCGGTGGTGCTGCCGGAAGTTTTTCTGAAGGCCGTCGCGGCGGTCCGCAATCTGGGACATCCGCTGGCGCGATTCACGACGGCGAATTTCGATTTTCTGCAGCACTACCGGCCGCGAGTGAACGTGGTGGAGCGGCCGCACGCGCAAGCAGGGGGCTCGGGGTACGCCATCACGGGGCACCACGAGATTCTGATTCCGCTGCTGGCGGCGGCGCTGATCGAGAGGGAGCCATGACGGAAGAGCAGCCATTTCAGCCGCTGGGCCCGCCGCCATCGATCGAGGTTCCGCCCCAAGAGCCGGCACCGCCACCGCAGCGTGCGCCTTTCTGGAGTTACACCGACCTGGCGATTTTTGCCGGGCTGACCGTGCCGTGCCTGCTGTTGGGCGTGGGGTTTGTGCGACTGCTCGAACTGGTGTTTCACTCCCACCCGAAGCTGCGGGCGGTGGAACTGCTGCCGGCCGAGTTCGTGGGCTATGCGCTCATGTTCACGGGGCTGAAGCTGCTCTTCCGCTGGCAATATGAGCGGCCGTTATGGCGATCGCTCGGGTGGACGGCGATGCGGATGCCGCCCGTGCTGGTGGCGATCGCCGGCCTGCTCACAGCCTTCGGGGTGTCGGGGGTGAGCCTGTTGCTGCAAACGCCGGCGACCAGCAACCCCATGACCGATCTGCTGCAAGACCGGACGTCACTGATCATGATCGCGGTCTTCGGAATCACCCTGGGCCCGCTGTTTGAGGAACTGGCATTCCGCGGGTTTCTGCAGCCGTTGCTGGCGCGCAGCCTGGGACCGACGGCCGGGGTTCTGCTGGCGGCCGTGCCGTTCGGGCTGCTGCATTTTCAGGAATACGGAAATTCGTGGCGTCACGTGGTGTTGATCTCGCTAGCGGGGGCGGCGTTCGGGGCGATGAAGCAACTGACTGGTTCCACGCGCGCCTCGGCGCTGATGCACGCGGCGTACAATGCCCTGTTCTTCTTCGCGCTGGTCCTCCAGCGCGATCAGATTCCGCACCGCTAGAAACCGGATCTTATGGTAGAGACGATTCAATGGATTGACGACCGCGTGGTGATGATCGACCAGACGCGGCTGCCTCTGGAAGAGAAGTACGTGACGTGCGGCACGTATGAGGAAGTGGCCGAGGCGATCCGGGCGATGGTGATTCGCGGCGCTCCGGCGATCGGAGTGGCGGCCGCGATGGGGGTGGCGCTGGGCGTACTGCACGCCGACGAAGAGGGGATGGACGCGCAGTTCGGGGCGATCTGCGACACCCTAGCAAAGACGCGGCCGACCGCAGTGAACCTGTTCTGGGCGATCGACCGGATGCGGCGCCTGTACGAGCGGCTGCGCGGCAAGCCGATCGGGGAAATCCGGCGCTGGCTGAAGGAAGAGGCGCGGCTGGTGCGGGAAGAGGATATTGCAATCTGCCGGGCGATCGGGCACAATGGCGCTCCGCTGGTGCCGGATGGGCGGACCGTGCTCACGCATTGCAACGCGGGGGCTCTGGCGACGGCGGGCTACGGCACGGCGCTGGGAGTGATTCGGGCGGCCGTGGAATCGGGCAAGCAGGTGGATGTGTTCGCCGACGAGACGCGGCCGTTTCTGCAAGGTGCGCGGCTGACCGTGTGGGAACTACAGCAGGACGGGATCGCCACCACCCTGATCACCGACAACATGGCCGGCCATTTTCTGAAATCGGGGAGGATCGGGTGCGTGGTGGTGGGGGCGGACCGAATCGCGGCCAACGGCGACGTGGCCAACAAGATCGGCACCTATGCGGTGGCGGTGCTGGCACGGGAAAATGGGGTGCCGTTCTACGTAGCCGCGCCCTGTTCGACGCTCGACCTGACGCTGGCGTCGGGGGATCAGATCCCCATCGAGCAGCGCGCCGCGAGCGAGGTGACGCACATATTCGGGCAACAGGTCGCCCCGGCGGGGACGGCGGTCGAGAACCCGGCCTTCGATGTGACGCCGGCGCGCTACGTAACGGCCATCATTACGGAGCAGGGGGTGGCGCGGGCACCGTATGAGGAATCACTGCGAGGTCTCAGGAACGAGGCGTCTGTGGTAAGGTAGTCGTGAAATGCGAACTTTTTTGACAGCATTGTTGTGCTCTTTCGCACTCCTGGCGGCGGATGCGCCGCGGCCGGCTCAGCGTTTTCTGCTTCCCGATGTCCAGGGGCACGACCACGACTCCTACGAGTACAAGGGCAAGGCGATGGTCCTGGAGTTCATGCAGACCGGTTGCGTGCATTGCGCCGCATTCAGCAACGTCCTGAAGCAGGTGCAAGCGCGATACGGTCCCCAGATCCATATTGTGGCGCTGGTGAATCCGCCGGATACGCCCGCCAATGTTTCCAAATTCACGGCCGAGCACCAGATCAATTACCCGATTCTGCTGGACGCGGGACGGGTCGCCTATGCGTATATCGGCAAGCCGGCTTTCGACCTTCCGTACATTTTCCTGATCGATGCCCGCGGCCAGATCCGCGAGCAGTTCGAGTACGGCCTGGCAACACACGAGATCTTCGAGGGCAATGCGCTGTTCCCGCACATTGAGGCGCTGCTCGGGGCAAGTTTCGGCGGAGCGGGGAAAAAGTAGGCAAGCAGGAAATGCCCGGGCGCGTGGTTCGCCAGGTCCGCGGTCAGCGCGAGAGGTACTTCACAAACATCACTTCATTGCCGCGCTGGTTGTAGAGTAATTCGTCAACCAGGTTGCGGGCCATCAGGATGCCGAAGCCCCCGGGGCGCTGTCCCTGTTCGGCACGGATCTCGACGTGGCGGGTGGGGTCGTTCTCGGGGTTGCAGAAGGCGGCATGCTGGAGGCCGACCAGCGAAAAGCCCTTACCCGGATCCTGCAGGTGCACGATGAGGGAGCCCTTGGTGTGGAGGACCCGCACCTGGACCCGCTTGCGGGCATCGGACTTGGCGCCGTGTTCGATGGCATTGAGCAGAAGTTCGCGAAACGCGGCGGCGACATCCTCCCAGACTTCGGGAGGCAGATCGACCTCCAATTCCCCGAGCAAATGGACGGCACGGTCGGCGGCTTCCAGCTTGCAGCGTACCTCCAGGCCGATCCATTCGCGGCGCGCCGAGAGGACTTTCACGTCGTTCTCCCAGGCAGAGGATTGGAGCGCCTGATGGACCATTTCAGCCAGAGGCGTCGGCTGGAAGGGCTTGTGGACGTAGCTGTAGGCCCGGGCCCGCATGGCGTCGAGGGCGCGGGTGGCGCTGGGCTCACCGGTCAGAATGACCTTGGTCTCGGGACGGATGGCGCGCATACGGCGCAGCAGCTTCATGCTGTCGAGTCCGTTGGGACCTTGACCCGCCACCACTAGATCGTAGGGCCGAGCGCGCAGGTAGTCCAGAGCCTCCCTTCCGTCATAGGCGTTCTGGATCTTTTGGTCTTGTCGGTTTAGAGCGGTAGCCAGCAACTCATGGACGGCAGGATCGGCGTCGACCACCAACAAGGAGCGAGCGCTCACACTCCCAATGTTACCTGAGGACGGGCGGTTGTGGGGGGTAGTGCGCCAAACGCAGTACCGGGGCGTATGGCCGGGGGTAGTCGTCTATCGGAAACTGGCGGCAAAAGCTTGTAACCCGGAACGCCCGGCGAGCATCTCACCTCCAGATTGAAATCCTTCATTTTATTGGTCGCAGCGGCTTCGGCCGGGTTGGCCCAGATCGGTTATCCACCGGGTGGCTATCCGCCTGGGTATCCGGGTGGAAACCCGGGCGGGTACCCGGGCCAGTATCCCGGCACCGGCCCCGGCATTCCGATCCCTCGGAGGGGCACTAAGCAGCCGAAAGCGTCCACGAACCCGGGCAAGGATCAGATGCCGGTGCTCCCGAATTTCCGGGGCAAGTTGAAGGAGATGGATGCCAAGGTCATTCGGCTGGAACTGGATGACTACCGCGTGCTCGAGTTCCGGGTCACGGGCAAAACCAAATACATCAAGAACGGGGACGACATCAAATCGCCCAAATTCAGTCCGGGCGATCAGCTTTCGGTGGAAGGTTCCGAAGAGCCAGATGGGTCGATGACCGCAGTGAACGTGTATTGGGAGAAAGCGGCGGCGGCCGGGGGTACTCAGGAAACCAAGGACGCCCCGGTGGATACGTGGAAGAACGCGCCCCCGCCCGAATCGGCTACGGAGCGCACGGCACCGCCGGCGCCGCGTGCGGGCGACGATCCGGGACCTCCCGTATTGAGACGGGGCAAGCCGGTTCAGCGCGATGCCGACGCTACACCGGAGCCCCCGGCGGAGCCACCAAAACAAATCGCCGGCAATCTGCCGCTTCCGGCGGCCGATCTGCCCCAGAGGGCGGCGGCCCCCGAGAAGGCGGAAGACCAGAGCCCGCTGGGCTCGCACCAGGAAGATCCGCTCATCCGCAAGGCCACCGAAGCGGCGCTGGAATTCACCGAAAGCCTGCCCAATTACGTGTGCCAGGAGATGATGTCGCGGGCCGAGAGCTCGTCCCAGCCCGCCAACTGGAGCCCGATGGACGTGGTGAGTGTAGAAGTGGTGTACGAGAACGGGCGGGAGAACTATCGCAATCTCGCGGTCAACGGGAAAGCCACGAGCAAGAAGATGGAAGAGCTGGGCGGAGCCTGGTCGACGGGCGAGTTTGGCACCGTGCTCATCGACCTGTTTTCGCCGGCCACCGCCGCCGAATTCCAATCGCGCGGCGAATCGCGGATTGCCGGGCTCACGGCGAAGTTGTACGATTTTTCGGTGGAGCGCGGGAATTCGCACTGGACGCTGCATTTCGGGTCGCAAAGTTACGAGCCGGCGTACGGGGGCCGAGTATGGATCGATCCGCAGACGGGCCGCGTGCTGCGCATCGAGATGCAGGCGCACGAACTG
Organism: Terriglobia bacterium; assembly: GCA_020073145.1. Lineage (GTDB taxonomy): Bacteria > Acidobacteriota > Terriglobia > Bryobacterales > Bryobacteraceae > PSRJ01. Next base: position 15,086 of record JAIQFS010000039.1, on the reverse strand, counting down.
CCCAAGGATTTCCCCGCCGACCACGTGGAGAGCGCAACCGACTATCAGTACGTGCGACTGGGAGGCACCGAGCAGTTCCTGCTGCCCGTGCATGCCGAGACCTTGAGCTGCCAGCGCGGATCGGCGTTCTGCAACAAGAACACCATTGATTTCCGCAACTACCACAAATACACGGGCCAATCGACTGTCGAATTCGAAGGCGTGAAGAAGTAGCTAGGCGGGCCGCCTGGCAAGCGCCGGGAGACTGGGCAGGGTGAAGGCCTGCCTTACGGGCTGGGCGCCTTTTTGCAGGAACCCCAGGTACTCGCGAGGGCTGGTGGTGCGCCCGGGGAAGGTCGCGATGACGTTTTCGTCGGGGTCCACAATGGCGTAAAACGGGCTGGCGATGGTGCTGAACTTGGAGAGCTCGAGCTTCTGGTTTTCCTCGGCCGCTTTGTCGTCGGTGTCGGTGAACAGTTCGACCCGTACGAAATCCTTCAATGCGCCAGCAATTTCGGGTCGCGGAAACATGTTGGATTCCATCCAGTGGCAGTTGGCGCAGGCGACGCCGGTGAAGTTCACGAACACGAGCTTGTGGTCGCGGCGGGCCTCATCGAGGGCTTCGCGGTAGGCGTTCTTTTTCCAGGACAAAGCGGTCGATGGGGCTGTTCCACCGCCCGCGGCCCCGACTTCCGCCGAGGGCACATACGAATCGAGGTAGCCGAGGCTGCCGCCGAACATGCCGGGCACCAGGCTGATGGCAAACACCAGGAAGCCCATTCCGAGCAGCAGCCGCCAGAGGCCGGTCTGCTCATCGGCCCGGATGCCCTCCAAGCGGACGAAGCCCAGCAGATAGAGGCCGGCCATGGCAGCCAGCACAATCCAGGCCGAAAGGAAGCGATCTCGCGTCAGGACGCCCCAACCCAGCACTTGGTCGACGCTGCTCAAGTATTTCAAGCTGGCGGCCAAAATGATGAAGCCCATGACGACCTTGACGCGCGCCAGCCAACCGCCGCTCTTGGGCAAGCGCTTGAGGTAAGAGGGAAACAAGGCCAGGAGGAAGAACGGCAAAGCCAGCCCGGCCGCGAAGGTGACCATGCCGGCCACGGGGCGCGCCATGCTGCCGCCGACGGAAGCCGCCAGCAGCGTGCCGACGAAGGGGCCGACGCACGCAAACGAGGCCAGCGAGAACGTCAAGCCCATGACCAGGGTGCCGGCGAATCCGCCTTTTTCCGAGCCGCGGTTCAGGCGGGTCAGAACCGAGGACGGAATGGTGATTTCGAAAGCTCCCAGCAGGCTCAGGCCAAAAGCCAGGAAGAGGGCCCCGATGAACGCGTTGACCCACGGATTGGAGCCCAGTTGCACGATACCGAAGGGTCCAAGGACCGCGGTCATGAGCAGACCCAGTCCCGAGAACAGCACGATGATGCCGAGACAGAACACCACTGCCTGCGTGACCGCGTCGCGCCGCTCTCCCGTGTGCTGGTTGAGGAAGTACGACATGGTGATGGGGATCATCGGAAAGACGCAGGGGGTGAAGATGGTGGCCAGGCCGAATCCGAACGCCAGCAGGAGGAACGCCCACCAGCCCTGATTCTGGGAAGCGGGGGCGGGGTCGGCGATTGCGTTGGGCGCGCCGCCCGGCTGGCGCTCCGCATAGTTGGCCGGGATGGGCACGGCCGCGGTGGGCGCCGCGGGATCGACGGTCAGGGTGGCGGTGGCAGTGCGCCGGACCGGGGGAATGCAGACTTTGTCGTTGCAGGTCTGGTAGCGTGCAGTGACGGAAAGCTCCGCGGCCCCGGCGGGAGCGTCTTTTTTCAGCTCCAATTCCAACAGGAAGACGACGGAACCCTGAAAGGTTTCGGTATCCGTTTGGAAGTTGGGGTCGTAGGCCCGGTGGGGGGGCGGCTGCAGCACGCGAACCCTGTCCACTGCCGGATTGGGCGCCAACTGAACGGTGGTCTGGATGGCCGAGGGCGTGGACAGCGAGTACAGGTGCCAGCCGGGATCGATCTGGCCGGTCATGCGGGCGAGCACCTTGGCGCCAGGAGCCGCCGAGCCCGGCTCCACCGCCAGGCTCCAGTGGACCTGATTAGAGCCGATGCCCTGAGCGAGAGCACACCCAGCTATCAGCAAAGGCAGGGCGATCCGGACGGTGGCGCGGTACTTCATGGCAGTGCGGAGAACCTTCCCATCTGGTTCCTTGGACGTTTCCAAACGCTTCTGGCTTCGGACTTCGATCCGATTAATGGGCCTGTATTGCTATCTTATCGCCAGTGGAGAGGCGCAACTCGTCCTCGATCTGCTGGTTGATCCGGCCCTGAGAAAACTCGGCGGCAACTCGGATGGCGTTCTTCATGGCGTTGGCGTTGGAGCGCCCATGGCAGATGATACAGACGCCGCGAACGCCCAGCAGGGGCGCGCCGCCGTATTCGGAATAATCCACGCGCTTCTTGAAGTCGCTGAATGCGGTTTTGGAGAGAACGTAGCCGATCTTGCGGGTGATGGTGGCTTCCAGCGACTCGTGCAACAGATGTTTCACCATCTCGACCAGGCCCTCACTCACCTTGAGAGCTACGTTACCGACGAAACCATCGCAGACGATGACATCGACCTGACCGGTGTAGATATCGCGCCCCTCCACATTGCCGATGAAGTTCAGGTTCAAGCTCCGCAGCAGCGGCATGGCGGCGCGGGTCAACTCGTTGCCTTTATGATCTTCCTCGCCAATGGAGAGGATGCCGACTCGGGGCTTGGGGCGCCGCAGAATAATACGCGAATAGATTTCGCCCATCACGGCAAACTGGGCCAGCATGCCCGGCGAACAGTTGACGTTGGCGCCGACGTCGATGACCACCACGGGCGAGCCTTCGACGGTCGGCAGCACCCCGGCCAGCGCGGGACGTTCCACGCCTTTGACCAAGCCTTGCACCAGCTTCGCCGTGGCCATCACCGCGCCGGTGTTGCCGGCGGAGACAAACCCCGCGGCGACTCCCTCCCGAACCAGCCGGGCGGCCACCCGCATGGAGCTGTCGCGCTTAGTGCGGAAAGCGTCCACGCTGTCCTTCATGGTGATGACTTCTTTGGCGTGGACGATTTCGATCGGGAGGCTGTGCGCCCCGTCGTGCTCGGCCAACTCGCGCCGAACCACATCCTGCTGGCCGACCAGGAGCACCTTGACGCCGAGAGTCCTGGCGGCCCGAACTGCACCTTCGACCTCCGACTTCGGGGCGTGGTCTCCGCCCATTGCATCTACGGCAATGGTCAGCATGTCAGTACGCAGCTACTCCTGGGCGACTTCGACGACTTCGCGGCCCTTATACTGGCCGCAGTGCGGGCAGACCCGGTGCGGCAGCTTGGGTTCATGGCAATTGGGGCACTCGGACAGACCGGAAGCCGTCAGCGCGTCGTGCGCGCGGCGGGTGCTGGTCCGCTTTTTGGAGTGTCTGCGTTTGGGATTCGGCATATCTCGTCCTTCAATCTATTCCCGCATGTACCGGGATACTATCTTACCTAAAATCTTCAGAGTTCGAGGTTCCGGAGCGCTCCCCAGCGGTCGGCGGCGGTGTCGACTTTGCAGTCGCAGGCCGTTTCGTTGCGGTTCTGGCCGCAAACCGGGCAGATCCCTTTGCAGGCATCGCTACAGACCCTTTGCATGGGCAGGGCCAGGAGGATCTGCTCGCGCAGGATGTCTGCCAACTCCAGGCCGTCCCCTCCATAGAACCCAATTTCCGTCTCGCCCTCGTCGATTTCCACTTCTTCGTCGCGCGCAATCACCGACATGGGCCGGTAAAACAAATCAAAACGGGCGTCCAGCGGAAACCGCGCGCGGCCCAGACAGCGGTCGCACTCCCCGGCCATCTCCACGGTGTAGCGCCCCTGAATCCGGATCTCTCCGTCGGTATGCGCCAGCAGTTCGGCCGAACCGGCTGCCTGCAGAGGGGAGCCCTGCTCCACGCCTTCGCCCGCAAACTCAATCTGTCCGGCAGAGAAAGTTTCGTCGAAACGAACCTTTCGCAGCTCCATCTCTTTGACACTAAGGAACATAAGGGAACCTGCGATGCCGGGCAGAAGATCCAATTATAGCACTGGCAGGGCGCTGATGAGGAAAGGGGCAAGCAGTTGCCCGCTTGGGCTTAGCCGAACAACCGCCGAACGAGCCAGACCTTCGCAACGTGCGCGCGAGTAACCAGATATTTGCCGAATGGCCGCATGACGAGGAAGGCTGGCGTCACGGGCCAACGGAACGCGTTCTTGCGAGCCTATCCTATAATGATCCCGAGGCACCCTACATGTCAGCGCCACAATCCGGGCCAGCGGTCACGATCCGCCGCGCCAAACCCGAGGATGCTCCGGCTTGCGGCCGGATTTGTTACGATGCGTTCCGCAAGATCAACGCCGACCATAACTTTCCGCCCGAGATTCCTTCGGCCGAAGCCGGCGTGCGGATGATGACCCAAATGTTCACCCACCCACTGTTCTATTGCGTGGTGGCGGAGCAGGACGGCCGAGTGGCGGGCAGCAACTGCCTGGACGAGCGATCGAGTGTTGCAGGAATTGGCCCCATCACGATCGACCCCGCGGCTCAAAACGCGGGCATCGGGCGGGCGCTCATGACCGCCGTGATGGACCGGACTCGTGGGCGCGGCAACCCGGGAGTGCGGCTGGTGCAAGTTGCCTTCCACAGCCGCTCGTTATCCTTGTATACCAAGCTCGGTTTCGATGCGCGGGAGCCGCTGTCGCTGATGCAGGGCGAACCGCTACGGAAGAAAATCGACGGCTGCGTGGTCCGGCTGGCGCTCGGTTCCGATCTGGAAGCCTGCAACCGGGTCTGCGGGCAGGTGCATGGACATGACCGGGGCGGCGAGGTGGCCGACGCCCTGAAGCAGGGGTCGGCACACGTGGTGGAGCGGCACGGCCGGATCACGGGATACACCACCGGCTTCGCCTACTTCGGGCATTCTGTGGCTGAAAGCAACTTAGACCTGCAAGCGCTGATTGGCGCCGCGGAATCGTTCGCGAGCAGTCCGGGCTTCTTGCTGCCCACGCGCAACGCTGCTCTGTTTCGCTGGTGCCTGGAGAACGGGCTTCGCGTGCAATATCCGATGACACTCATGACGGTGGGCCTGTACAACGAGCCGAACGGGGCTTGGCTGCCGTCAATCCTGTATTGAGCACATATGCAGCTTCACCACGTCTTGATCTACGCTTCGCTCGCGTTGTGGGTGGCGGGCACTCTTTCGGCTGCCGACCCGGCTCCTCCGGCTTCGCGCAAACAGCCGGTGACCGATGTCTATCACGGGGTCACCGTAACCGACGACTACCGATGGCTGGAAGATGCGACAAGCGCCGAGACGCGGCAGTGGACCGAAGCCCAGAATGGCTATGCGCGCCGCTATCTGGATGCGCTGCCGGCCCGCCAGGCGCTGGCGGGTGAGTTGCAGAAACTGATGACGTACCCCTCGGCGCGGTATTCCGACCTGGTGCTGCGGCGAGGCACGCTGTTCGCGCTGCTGACGCAGCCGCCGAAACAGCAGGCGATGGTGGTCTCGCTGCAGTCGGTGGACGCCCCGACCTCGGCGCGCGCGATCGTGGATCCCAACGCGCTCGACGCCGGCGGGCACACAGCGGTGGATTTCTTCGTGCCGTCGACGGACGGCAAGTACGTAGCGGCGTCGCTGTCCCACGGCGGGAGCGAAAGCGGGGACGTCCACGTGTTTGAAACGGCGACCGGGAAGGCGCTCGCCGATGTCATCCCGCGGGTGAACGGCGGGACAGCGGGCGGCGGAGTCGCCTGGAATGCGGATAGTTCGGGTTTTTACTATACGCGATATCCGCGGCCGGGAGAGCGCGTAGCAGCCGATCTGGATTTCTACCAGCAGGTGTGGTTTCATCGGCTGGGCACGGACGGCAAACAGGATACGTACTCGATCGGCAAGGACTTTCCGCGAATCGCGGAAGTCGCGCTCAAGAGTTCCGAGGATGGACGGTATACGCTGGCGACCGTGGCGAACGGCGACGGCGGCGACTTCGAGTTGTTCCTGCTGGGGCCGGACGGGCAGTGGATCAAGATCGCCGGGTTTGCCGACCGGATTACACATGGCGAATTCGGAACGGACGGCGCGCTGTATCTGCTGTCTCTCCAAAACGCTCCCATGGGCAAGTTAGTGCGGATACCGCTCACCGCGCCGCAATTGAGCGCGGCGCAAACGGTGGTGCCCGAAACGAAAGTGGTGATCGAACAATTCCTGCCGGCGAAGGAGCACTTGTACGTCGCCGACCTGGTGGGCGGGCCGTCGCAGATCCGCATGTTCGACCGGAACGGGCGTCTGGAGAAGACGGTTCCGATGGCGCCCGTGTCGAGTCTGCTCGAGCTGGCGCAGGACAAGACCGGCAACCTCCTGTTCCAAACCGTCAGCTATACGCAGCCGCGGGCGTGGCAGCGGTTCGATGCCGGCTCGGGAAAAGTGACGGCGACCGCGCTCAAGGAGACGTCGGCAGCGGATTTCAGCGACGTGGAAGTGATTCGGGAGACCGCGACGTCCAAGGACGGCACGGCCGTGCCCATGACCATTTTGCGCCGCAAGGGCACGAAGCTGGACGGGCAGAATCCGGCGCTCTTGTATGGATACGGCGGGTACAGCATCAGCCGCAAGCCGAATTTCATTCCCTACTTGCGGCCGCTGCTCGACCGCGGCGTGGTGTGGGTGGAGGCCAATCTGCGCGGCGGAGGGGAGTTCGGGGAAGCCTGGCATCGAGCCGGGAACCTGACGCGCAAACAGAACGTATTCGACGATTTCGCCGCCTGCGCCCAATTCCTAATCGACCGGAAGTACACCACCCCGGCGCGCCTGGCGATCGAAGGCGGCAGTAACGGGGGCTTGCTGATGGGGGCCGAGCTCACGCAGCATCCGGAACTGTTCAAGGCCGTGGTTTCGCACGTGGGCATCTACGACATGCTGCGCGTGGAGCTGTCGCCCAACGGCGCGTTCAACGTCACCGAATTCGGGACGGTGAAGGAGCTGGATGAGTTTCGGGCGTTGTACGCGTATTCGCCGTATCACCACGTCCGCGACGGCGCGCAGTATCCGGCGATTCTGTTCCAGACCGGCGCCAATGACCCGCGGGTAGACCCGGCGAACTCGCGGAAGATGACGGCTCGGCTGCAGGCTACGGGCACGCGGCAGCCCGTGCTGCTGGTAACCAGCAGCACCTCCGGCCACGGCATCGGTACGGCGCTGAGTGAGCGCGTGGCGCAGCAGGTGGACGTGGAGGCGTTTCTATTCGCGGAGTGGGGGATTCGGTAGCGCGGGCTCGCCCACGATGTTTGTGTGCGGCAACGATGCCGGGGCGAAGTCACAAGTCTCGGAGGCGATTCGCCAACTCGGATGGGAGCCCTTCGCTAGCGGGAGCATCCGCGCGGCGCGGGCGCTGGAACCGCTCTATGCTGGGGTGTATTCCGGGCTTCCGGAACAACCAGTGGACCCACGCATTCAAGCTCGTGACGCGGTAGAAATCGCCGCGTGGACGGCAAGCAGCAATGACGGGTGTATTGCTGGCCTGCGAATCTTACGGAGTAGGCACTAAGGCGCTTGTCTCCGTTCCTTTCAAGCTCTCGTGGCCGGAGCCGTCAACGGCGGTCGCTACGTAGTAATAGGTCACGCCAGCCGAAACACTCACGTCGTAGTATGTCGTTCCTGCGACCAAAGAAGAGTTCACTTTGGTATAGGGTCCGCCGGACGTCGTGGACCGGTAAATGTTGTAGCCGCTTACGCCGGAGGAAGAGCTGGCGGCCCAATTCAGCGCGATGGAATGACACCCCCCATTCAATATGGAGTTTAACAGCAGGATCCGGACAGCATCGGTGCACACTCCTGGGGCGACGACATTGCCGATGCAAGTCGCGGTACCGAGCTCCATATTGGTGATCAACTGGAGGTCAACGACGTTGACGGAAGAATCCGAGTTCAGGTCACAATTGCCGATCGCAGCCCAGGTCAGGCTGGAGAGAAGAATCAACAATCCACTGAATCGGGCTACACGGCGGATGGACGCTACGCAAATCATGTGAGATTGGCTCCCTGTTCAAAACCGACGGGTCTCAGCGCCTGCGGTCATTTCGTCAACCTCCATTTAGGCAGTTCAGGACGGGTGGCAACAAGTGCCCAAAGGTTAGGCCTCCAGCACCAACTTCGGCACCAGGAGATTCCCGGAGGCAGCGGTCAGTGGGGAGGCCGGCGCCGGGCTCCATTGGCACTGCCGGGCTCCATTGGCACTAAGGGTAGCGCCTCCGTTCAAAATGAGCCACTGCCGGACGAAGCTACCGAAGAGCGGTTCGGTGTCCGTAGTTGCGCTGGTAGTAATCGCGGTAGGCGCCGCTGCAAACGCGCTCGACCCACTGGGAGTTGGCCTGATACCACGCGATGGTTCGCGCCAGCCCGGTTTCGAAATCCATCTCCGGCCGCCATCCGGTCTCGCGGGTCAGCTTTTCGCTCGACAAGGCATAGCGCCGGTCGTGCCCGGGCCGGTCGGTGACCGATTCAATCAGGCTCTCCGGCCGCCCGGTCAACGCCAGCACCTTTTTGACGACTTCCAGATTGGGCAGCGACCGGTTGCCGCCGATGTTGTAGATTTCGCCGGCGCGGCCCTGGTCGAGCACGGCCAGAATCCCGCGGCAGTGGTCGTCCACGTAGAGCCAATCCCGCACCTGCAGACCGTCGCCATACACGGGCAACCGCTTGCCATCGAGCGCGTTGGCGATCATCAGCGGGATCAACTTTTCCGGAAACTGGTACGGACCATAGTTGTTGGAGGCGCGCGTAATCAGCACCGGCATCTTGTAGGTCACAAAATACGAGCGGGCCAGCAGGTCCGAGCCGGCCTTGGACGCCGAATACGGGCTGCTGGCGTTCAGCGGGTAGTCTTCCGTCGCCTCCCGCGGCGCTTCCAGACTGCCGTACACTTCGTCGGTCGAGACGTGCACGAAGCGCGGAGTCTTGAACTTCCGCGCCGCTTCCAGCAACGTGAACGTGCCGAACACGTTGGTCTTGACCACCGGCTCGGGCGACAGGATGCTCCGGTCCACGTGCGATTCGGCGGCAAAGTGAACGAAGGCGTCGGGCTGCTCTTCGGCCACCAGCGCTTCCACCAGACGCGCGTCGCAGATATCGCCTTCCACGAAGCGGTAGCGGTCGCTGGACTCCACCGAGGTCAGGTTTTCCAGGTTCCCCGCGTAGGTCAGCTTGTCGAGGTTCACCACCCGGTGGCCGGTCTGAGTCACCAGCATCCGCACAAACGCCGAGCCGATAAACCCGGCTCCTCCGGTTACGAGAATTTTCATGATGGGTGCCGCGCTATTTGTACTGCGTCTCCCAATCGTAGTTGATGGAGGGGTCGTTATAGACGATCCGTCCTTCGTCGTTGGGGTTGTAGAAGCGGTCGGTCATGTAGACCAGCAGCGCATCGTCGCGACCGATGATCTTGTAGCCGTGGGCCACGCCGGGCGGGATCAGAATCTGCCAGGGGCGGAGCTGGCCGACGTAGAGGGTGTTGCGCAGCCCAAAGGTGGGCGATCCCAGTCGCAAATCCGCCAGCGCCACCTGGAACAGCCCCTTCGCGGGGGTCCAACAGTCGGTCTGATGGAGGTGATAGTGAAAGGCCTTGATGGTGCCGGGATAATTCAACGCCGCCGAAACTTGCGAGGTCTCGGAGGGGAAGTGGGAGGCCAGCCCCTGGCCGAAGCGCTGCACTTCCAGGAAATATCCACGGTCGTCGGGAAACAGCGCCAACTGAGCCAGCCGCACCCCGTCGATCAAATCGGGCGAGTCGACCCTCCCGATCAGTTTGCCCAGGCCCTTTTCGCATTCCGGCAGCACCAATTCGAGGGAGCCTAGGGCCGCCACGCGTCGTCCCGTGGCCGTGACCGCCGGTTCTCCGGCCATCAGATTTGCGCGCTCCTTCCGGCGCCCGGCTGCAAGACCGGCACTGCCGGTTTCCACTGTTTGGATTGCGCGGCCAGGTTGGCCGCCCGCAGCAGCGATTCGAAGGTTCCGGCGTCGGTCCACCACCCGTCCAGGTGCGAGAAACTCATGGTGCCTTCCCGGATGTAGGCGTTGTTCACGTCCGTGATCTCCAGCTCGCCGCGCCCCGACGGAACCAACGTCTTGATCTTGTCGAAGACCGTGGCGTCGTACATGTAGATCCCGGTGACGGCGTAATTGCTTTTGGGCGCCTGCGGCTTCTCCTCGATGCCCACGATGCGGTCCCCGGCCACCTCGGCCACACCGAACCGCTCCGCGTCATGCACTTCCTTCAACAGAATGTGCGCGCCGCGCGGCTGCTGGCGGAAGCGGTCGGCGGCCTCGCGGATGTCCCGCTCGATGATGTTGTCGCCCAGCACCACGCAGATCTTCTGGCCGTCGGCGAAGTGTTCGGCCAGGTTTAGTGCGTCGGCGATGCCGCCTTCGCCCTCCTGGTAGGTATAGTTGATGTGCTTGAGCCCGAACTCTTTCCCATTGGCCAGCAAGCGCAGAAAGTCCCCCGAATTGCGCCCGCCAGTCACGATCAGGATGTCCTCGATGCCCGCATCCACGAGTGTCTGGATGGGGTAGTAGATCATGGGCCTGTCGTAAATCGGCAACAGGTGCTTGTTGGTGATTTTCGTTAACGGAAACAGCCGGCTGCCCGTGCCTCCCGCGAGTACCACGCCTTTCATGTCTCAGCCTTTCTGCATCGGGAACTCGTTTCAAATGCTGCGGTCCACCAGCAGGAGCGATGGACGCGTCCCGCGACGGACCGGGAGCCAGGGCTTCTCAGAACCGGTCCCATCTCCAATCATCCTACCGTACTCCGTCACAGCCACGGATACAGCGGTCCTACTCTAGTACTGTGGAAAACGGCCTCTTTCGTGCGGCAACGTCCACCGAGGCTGGCGGATCCCGGTCGATGGGCAGCCAGCACAAACTGATTAAGTAACGCATAATCAATCAGATAATTAGGTAGAACGAGTCTTGGATCCCGTTCGCAAACAGTACAGTCGACGGCGGTTCGGTTGAGCGCACTGCGTCACGGCGGGCCTCAATGCTGGCTCCAATCCGTAATGCCTCGCCCCGATAACCGTTGGGGTACTGCTGGTGCCATTCCCACGCGAAAGACATCATCCATTTCAAATCTGCGTATCGGGGCACCCACTTGAGCTAGAGCTGGATGCGGTCCCTACTGGCGACTAAAATGACGGAATTCGTCGGAGTGAGACTGACCGGGTGTTGCAAAATGTTTCAAAGCGTTGCATCAGAGCCCCAAAGCCCCTGCTCTGCGCAACAGTCACTCCATTAATGGAAAGGCCACTCGACAATTCACGCTGGTGTATGAGCGTATCTCTAACCGAAGACCGACCCGTCACCGGAGGTGAGGCTCTCCAACTGGCAACCGAATCCAAAAAGGCCTTCAGCCGGCATTGCGTAATTCGCGGGTAGATCTTCGTCCAAGCCCGGATTCGTGCCAGCATCCTCACGTACCTCCGGCGAGTCCAGCTATTTGAGGTTTGTTGTAGACTCACTCGTGGCCGCCCTTCTGAGCATCTGACACATAATTCTGCCAGGAGGAGTGGTCCGAATCGTGCGACTGCGGTCGCGTTTGGGCGCCTGCTTCCAGAGGGGGTTTGGGTGACTCTCGCTTGGGATCCGGTCCGCCAGGCACCCGACTAGAGTTAGTAAGCGCCTCATCCGCCTGGCTTTCTTTTTTTTGTCCGCTGGCGGCTTCCGCCGACTGCGCCGCTTTCTTCAACTCAAGCGCTCGCTCCATGGCCTCGAACCTCTCCGGTGACATGTTCTTCAAGATCTCGTCCAATCTCCTTTTCCGTGCAGCCAAGTCTCCGCTATCCTCTACTGTGGACTGGCTCTCAAGACGCAATCCGGGCTCTTCAGCCTTGGTACTGTGCTCGGTCGACACTTCGAAATCGGCGGTCTCTAACTCTAACCTCTCCAAATCACCCCGGTCGAGCTCGAACTCCCGACTTTCGGTGCGGTCTAGAATATAACGCGCCACTTGCAAACGACGCCCCATCGGTTGTCCAAGATCGTTCATGATCTTCACCAGGAGGTCGACTGCCGCGCACTCCTGTTGGCTAAGGCGGACTCGAACCTCCGAAGACATGAGAGCCTTGGCTTGCGTGAGGCGCTCGCGAAACCGCGGATCATGCAGATATCGCCACAGCGTACTGCGACTGATGCCGGCCGCGGCTGACGCTTCCGTCAGACTCCCATGTCGGAGTAAAGCGACAATCGCCCGATCCCAACTGCGGACACATGTGTCCATCGCTTTCATTTTCTCGCACTTCCTTTCGAAGATTGTTTTAAGGATTCGCGGGCACCCGCAGCAAGGAGAAATTCAGGACCTGGGTCACGAGGACGAACCTCAATGTCCCAGCTCCGAAAAAGTGGCCTTGGGGGCGCGCTCTAGCGCTTCCTATGGTTTATATTACACGAATCGAGCGCGAAAGCAATATCTATTGCGGAGCCCTCGACCAGCGACTCGTGCTGCGGCCCAGAAGGGTCCTCGTGGCAAATCTAGTGCGCCTGCCGGAGTTGAGTTGCTGCTTCCCATTACCGCTGTGCTGCTGCGCATCGAGAAAGGCCTCTTCCAACCGATCGGCGACGGTCATTTTTTCGCTTTCGCTTTCTTGGGCCACCGGGCCGCAGCCGCTTTTTTAGCAATCGCTCGCCTCTCATTCGAAGTCAACTTCTCAGCCCTTGCGAAGCCGCCAGCCAAACCGCCGAGTCGGGCCACTTCGGACCTCTCCTTAGCTGTCATCCGTGTCATACGGAGCTTCGCAAGCTCAACTGCCGCCTTATTCTTTCGGGTTGCCATCGGCGACATTTTAACAACTTCGGTCGCCTCGTTGAATTCGGCCCTTTTCGGTATATTTTCGTTGACATTCTACCGTTAGTCAAGCATAATTATTTCGTGGCGAATCGAAGCTGCATTGACCCTGGCGAAGGCTGGGATTTGGTCTGTGGAAGCTGCGGCAAGAGAACTGTGAGTTTGGAGCCCTGCTATTGGGACAATACGCTCCAAGTCGGGCCCTGGTGCCGAATTCACTCGGATGAGGAAGCTTGCCCAGATCTCTACCAAGAACTGATCTCTGCTCACAGCGTCACTGAAATTCGGGAGCGGATCGCGGCCCACATAAAGACGCGCTGTCCCTTGGAGCTGATGGCGATTGCGGAGGTAGCTGAGCTGCAGCCGATTCGCGTGGGGCCCATTGAATACGAGGGGGTGAGGTAGCCATGGACCGCCATGAAACCGTCCAGTTTCTCTCGAACACCCCAGTGGAAGTGGCCTTCCAGTGCCCGGAAGGCAAGCTGGTCGACACTGCCTTCGGCCGGAAGACCATGTACGCGCTCGTGGACGGCCGCGTACTATTCGCGGAAGCCGAGCTCGCCACCAAGATCAATTTCGCTGAACCGCAGCCCGGCAAGGCCTTGTGGATCACCAAGCGCAATGAGGTAATCGGCACTGGTCGGAAACGCAGGCGCCGCGCGGTTTGGGAGGTTTCGGCTGAAGGGCCATCCATCCAGCAGTCCGCATCGACCGGCCCACGCTCGGAAGGTGAAACTACGGCAGGCGGTGCCGGGATCCAGGAAACGCCCATCGAGCGACAGCTGCGGGAGTCGAACGAACTACGGGAAGCCGCGGCCAACCGCATTCGGGCAAGACTCGCGCTCGGGCAGCGGGGGGATGCTGTGGCCGAAACCCAAGGGCCCGCCAAGGAACCACCGAGAACCGAAGAGTCAGCGATGCCCACCTCTCCAGAGCCGCCTTCGACTTCAGCCGAGGAGAAGCGGCCGATTTGGTACCAACCTGTGGTTGCCACCACCAATCACGCCGTCGATGCGTTGGCCGATTGCCGGCGTCACGCCGAACGCCACGGTCGCCTAGTCACCTCCGAGGACGTCCGCAGCATCCTGATCACGGTGATCATCAACAAGCAGAAGAGGAGCGCATGACCTCTCGCCAGTTGCGTCGCTGGTTGATGCGCGAAGTGCATGGCGTCGTGATCCCACGCAAACGCAGCCCCAAAAACCTATCTGCACTCGGACCCCGCGCGGAATCGGCGCTACAAGGCTTGGATTCGCACGCTGCCATCGTGAGCTTTCGGTGACCTTGTGTAACGGGGAGATCGCCCTTGTGTACAATCGCTGGCGGAGTCGTATCAGACCGGCATACGCCGTGCCAGCAGCACTTGCTCCCCGCCGCAGGCAGTCAGAAAATCGGCGGCAATTTTCGAACACAAATCGCAGGTCCCTCGGATGTTTTCGATTGGTCGATAGCCACGGTACGCGGCGGATGACCTCCAGCCCGGATCACAATTGAACAAATTCTACCCAGACTCCACCGGTCAAGCCGCCAGACACGGTAACGCTCTTGCGATCACTCTGGTCCTCAATCGCAAGTTTCGTTTGGAAGCCCTCCTGCGCGATGTCGTGAGCGCCGCCGAGATCAGCAACGCCGACACTGTAACCGAATGGTCCAGGCCCGTTCCTTCTGAGAAGAAGCGCCAGTTGCCCGTTACGGCTCGCCGGTTCCCAAAATTCGATGGAGCCCCGGCCGCACGCTACCTGTCGTCCAACGGCGCCCAGTGCCGACGACTGCGTCTTGCCGATAACAGCAAAACCGAGGGATACAGATTGCTTGACCGCAGCACTGGCGTCAGGGACTGCAACCCAGACTGAACGAAGCTGGCGTGCGGTATTCGCGTGATCTTCGCCGGCAGCGAGTCGCGGGTCTTGCTGCGGGGCCGGATTTTGCTTTCTTCGGATCTCCCGACGCTCCAATAGCGCCGGACCCGAATTATTGCGGTACTCAATTATCCCGACTGCATCCCCTCCCGGGACACCAGGAGGAGGAACTGTACCGTTTCGGTTGTCGATTGCATAGAGAAACCGCCAAGGGGCCGGTTCCTGCTTTCTGCGGATTCCGGGCGAAGACGAACGGGATTCCGGGGTGAACGCGAAAAGCGTTCCGGGGTGAAGGCGAACACGATTCCGGGCTGAAGGCGAACAGTGATTCCGACGGGAAGGCGAACGGTTTTCGCCCGACCCCGGAAT
>JAIQFS010000085.1 GCA_020073145.1 Terriglobia bacterium | reverse complement strand
TCTGGCGGCCCTCCCGGCGCCCATTTCCGTGCTCTACGAAACTCCTCCGCTCACACCTGACCGTTCCGGCACGCGCCGTTGGAATCCGCTCAAATCGCGCTCCGGCCGAAAATCGGGGTTCTGACACGGGCTGCTAGGGCGGGTCGGCCGCCGCCGCGTCGAGCCGCGCCCGAATCGGGGCCACCCACGGCTCCCGGTACCCCGGCTCCAGCAACTGCGCCAGCGCGAGCGCCTTCTCCCAATGGCGCCGCGCCTCTGCGGGGAGTTTCCGCTCCTGATACATCACGCCCAGAAGCGTCTGCGCCTCCACGCAATCCGGGCAGATTGCGACCGCAGCTTCCGCTTCCGCCAGCGCGCGCACGGGATCGCCGCTCAGGGCACGAGCCCGGTGCATGCGGATCTTCGCCGCGGCCAGCGGCATCTGGAAATGGCCGTCGTAGACGAACACGCCATGGTCGATCACCGCCGTCGGACGGAGTTTCTGGAACTGGTCGTACGGATTCAGCGCTCCGGGGCCGAACTCGAATCCGGAAAGCGTGCCCGCGCTCACCAGCACCGGTCCCTCGATCTCGGGCTCGGCCTCCATCGGCGTGTCCAGCCACTCGGTGCTGATCACCGGCAGCATCTTGCACGGTATCCCGTAGTAACTGGTGTCGGCGACGCCGCCCGCGAAATATGCGAACCAGCAACTCTTCACGTGGCGTTGATCCAGAACCTGCTTCACCGACTTCAACTGCTGCGCCCAGTCGGTATTCGAGTCGCTCAAGTATTGATAGGTGTGGGAGGGGCCGCCCCATAGCTCGTTGGCATAGGCGAGGTACACCGGGAACCCCCGCGCTGACGAGACCCCGTGAAACACGAGCAGGCCGGCCACCAGATACGCCCACCGGCGATCGCTCCGCAGCAGGGCCCACGCGCCGCCGGCGATCAGGATGGAGAAGAACACATAGAGCGGCAGAATGTGACGCACCCCGATGTTCAGGTTGGCGCTCATGGCCACCGCCAGGTGCAGCAAGGCCGGGATCGCCAGGAACGCGACCTCGCGCCCGCATCGCAGCTTCCCCGACGCCGTGGCGCCCGCGGCCAGCAGCAACAACGCCAGGAACGCGACGGTCGATTTGATAGCGAACGCCACTGGAAAATAGAACCACACGCCCTTGGGATAGGTCTTGCCCAGAACGTAACTGGGATAGCCGTCGACGGCCAGCAGCCGCACGTCCACCATGCCGTAGAGATACGACTCCGGCAGCAGTTTCCATTCCGCCAGCGTCCGGATGGTGCGGGCCTCGAAGGGCCTCAACCGTTCCACGAACTGGTCGAGCGGCGGGTTCATCGTCAGCCCTTGTGGGCGCGCCTGATAGCGGAATCCGTAGCTGGCCCAAAGCAACGCTACGGCCAGGACGCCCGCTCCCACGATCGGCGCGGCCAGTTTGCCGGCCTGCCTCAGCGCCGCCATCCACCGGCCGGGCCCGCCGGTGCGCGCTGCTTCGAACACCGCGAGCAGCGCCAGAATCGGGAACACCAGAAGGCCCGTGTGCTTGGAGGCCAGCGCGCCTCCCGCCGTGAGACCCATCACCACCATGCGGCCCAGCGACGGCGCCTTCACATAGCCGTAGAAGGCGTAGACCGTGGCCGCCAGGAACAGCGAGAGGGCCGTATCCGTGGTGACGTAGGGCGCGTGCGCCAGGATGTTCGGTTCGAAGACCAGCAGTGCCAGCGCCAGCAAGGCCGCACCCGCGCCGAACATCGCGCGCGCCATGACGAAGACCAGCAGCGCCAGCGCGATCGCAAAGAGGCTGGCCGCCAGGCGCGCCCGCGCGAGGATGAGGTCCGCGTTGTTCCCGAACACAAAGTCCCGGCCATCCAGAAACGCGGATGATTTGAAGTTGCCGCTCCGCAGCACCGCCGGCGCCTTCAACCGCAAAGCCAAAAGGGGCAGCGCGGCCACCAGCTTCACCAGCGGCGGGTGCTCGGGGTTCAAGCCGAAATCCCGATGGGTCCAGGAGCGGTAGCCGGCAAAGATATGGTCGGCTTCGTCCCACGTCAGCGAGCTCCGGCGCGCGGAGAGCGCTACCTGAGCGGCAAACGCGCCGATGAGAAAGACTACTGCGACGAAGACCAACAGCCGGTGCCGGCCCGCCGTTCCGAATCGTTTGTGGTCGGCCACCCCGCGCCTCCACCCCACCGACCCTCACCCTAGCACGCTGCTGATCCGCAAGCCCCCGTGTCCGCGCACCGATCACGTTTGCCTTTTGCCTCTCCCTCCCAACGCTTGCTCCGCGCCGCGCTGCTTTGTATAGTGCGGTGTCACACCGCCGGACTCCGCGGCCGCCCACTCCGGCTCCGCTCGCCTCGTCGAGCCGCTCAATCGGGAGCACCAGCGCCATGCAATACGGCTACTTTGACGACCGACACCGGGAGTACGTCATTACCCGGCCCGATACTCCGCTGCCGTGGATCAACTATCTGGGATGCCAGCAGTACTTTGGCCTCATCTCAAATACCGCGGGCGGCTATTCCTTTTACCGCGATGCGCGGCTGCGCCGGCTCACGCGCTACCGGTACAACCAGGTTCCGCTCGATCAGGGCGGCCGGTACATTTACTTGCGCGACAACGAGACCGGCGCCTACTGGTCGCCGTCCGGCGCGCCCACCTGCCGCGATCTGGAACAGTACACCTGCCGCCACGGTATGGGCTACAGCGTGATTGGCTCCAACTATCACGGCATTTCCGCGCATACCCGCTATTTCGTGCCCCTCGATGAGAACTTCGAAATCTGGCAGCTCGAGATCGTCAACCATCGGCTCCAGCCGGCGGCGCTCTCGGTGTTTTCGTGCATCGAGTTCTGTCTCTGGGACGCGCAGGACGATGCCACCAACTTCCAGCGGAACTTCAGCATCGGCGAAGTGGAGATCGAAGACAGCGTCATTTACCACAAGACGGAATACCGCGAACGCCGCGATCACTTCGCCTGGTTCGCCTGTTCAGCTCCGATCGACGGGTTCGATACCCAGCGCGAAGCTTTCTTCGGCGCCGGGCGCGGGTGGGACCGGCCGCTCGTGGTGGAGAATGGGGAATCGGCAAATTCCGTGGCGCACGGCTGGGCGCCCATCGGTTCGCATCACGTCCGATTACTGCTGGAGGCGGGCGAGACCCGGCAGATTTTGTTCGTGCTCGGCTATCACGAGAACACGAGAGGCCGGAAATTCGATCCGCCGGATTCGCAGACCATCAATAAGTCGACCGTGGCGCCTGTGATCGCCCGTGCCGTGGATGGCGCCGCCGCGGACGCCGCATTCGCCCGCCTGGCGGCCCACTGGGACGGATTGCTCGGCATCTGCCAGGTGGAGACGCCCGACCTCCACACCAACCGCATGGTCAACGTGTGGAACGCTTACCAGTGCATGGCCACGTTCAACATGTCCCGCTCGGCTTCGTTCTATGAATCGGGGATCGGGCGCGGGCTGGGCTTCCGCGATTCCAACCAGGATCTGCTGGGCTTCGTCCACATGGTCCCGGAGCGCGCCCGCGAGCGCATTCTCGATCTGGCGGCGACTCAGCTTCCGACCGGCGGGGCGTATCATCAATATCAACCGCTGACCAAGAAGGGCAATAACGAAGTCGGCGGCGACTTCAATGACGATCCGCACTGGCTCATCCTGGGCGTCGCGGCCTATCTCAAGGAAACCGGCGACTGGGGGATTCTGGACGAGCCGGTGCCCTACGATAGCCAGCCGGGAACCGCGCAGCCGCTCTACGAACACCTGCAGCGCAGTTTCCGCTACACGCTGGAACGGCTGGGGCCGCATGGCCTGCCGCTGATCGGCCGCGCCGACTGGAACGACTGCCTCAACCTGAACTGCTTTTCGGATACGCCGGGCCAGTCTTTTCAAACCACCACCAACAAAGAAGGCAAGGTGGCCGAATCCGTTTTTATCGCGGGGCTCTTCGTGCTGGCGGCGAAGGAACTGGCGGCGATGGCGTGCCGTCACGGACAGGCCGCGGAGGCCCAGCGGTGTCTTGGCGAGGCCGCCCGCATGGCGGACACGGTTCGCGCGCACGGATGGGATGGCGATTGGTTCCTGCGCGCCTACGACGACTTCGGCCACAAGGTGGGGTCCAAGGAGTGCGCCGAAGGCAGGATCTTTATCGAGCCGCAAGGGTTCTGCGTGATGGCGGGCATTGGGCTGGACAGCGGGCTGGCCTCGAAAGCGCTCGATTCGGTGCGCAAGTATCTTGCCACTCCGCACGGCATCGTGCTCCATCAACCCGCCTACACGCGCTACTACCTGCACTTGGGCGAGATCTCGTCCTATCCGCCCGGGTACAAGGAAAACGCGGGGATCTTTTGCCACAACAATCCGTGGATCATGATTGCGGAGGCGATGACCGGCAACGGCGATAGCGCATTCGATTACTACCAGCGCATCAACCCCTCCGCGCGCGAACCAATCAGCGATGTGCACCGCAATGAGCCGTATGTCTACGCGCAAATGATCGCCGGCCGCGACGCCCCCACCCACGGCGAAGCGAAGAACTCCTGGCTGACCGGCACGGCGGCCTGGAACTACTACGCCATTGCGCAGTGGATCCTCGGAATCCGCCCCGAGTACGACGGCTTGCGCATTGCGCCGGTGATTCCCGAACGGTGGGCGGGATTCCAGGCGGTTCGCAAATTCCGGGGAGTCACGTACGACATCACGGTTCACCGGGAAGGGCCCGGCAACCGGGTGAGCCTGACTGTGGACGGCCATTCCATCGACGGCGATCTGGTCCTGCCGCCGCCCGCCGGACGTACCACGGTCGCGGTGGAAGCAGTTATGGGGTAGGGAAATGCCCCTGCCCTCACGGGCAGGGCTGAACATCGCGATTTCAGCCCCGCCGGTCACGGCGGGAGTCATTTTCAGAAATGATCGGGACGGCTGACTAGCCCCGCGTCGGCTGTTCGGCCCCTACCATTGGCGGCGAGACCGGACGCGTCTCTGCGCTCTCCGCCTCGATCGTCTTCAAGTGGTCGTACCAGGTGAATTTCAGGATGGCGGACGTAATTAAGACGATGGAGAGGGCGATGAGGGCGTGATCGTAGCGGCGGATCACCAGATAGACCGGAAACGCCACCAGGCTCGTCTGCCAGGCAATGCCCACCACGATATTCCCCATGTCGCGCGCGAAGTCGGGATTCGGCCGGAACGTGGGGTCCTCGCGCTGCACCTTCTCGCGGATCGGGCCCCAGAATCCCCACGGCCGCACCCGTCGATAAAAGGACTTCAGCACTTCCTCATCGTCCGGCGGCGTTCGTAGCGTCCCCACCAGGCAGCCCGCCACCGAGATGGCGAGAATCGCCGGGAACGCGTTGAGAGGAGAGACATGAGGCAGTGCCAGCGGAACTACGATCGCTCCGGCGATCCCGCCCGCCATGCCCCAGAAATACCCGAATCCGTTGAAGCGCCACCAGTACCACTTCAGAACGTTGGAAGCGATGTACCCGCCCCACAGTGCCGAGACGATCCATTTGATGACCGCGTCGATCGACCCGACAAACCAACCGAACGAAATGCCGAGCACCACGACACCGAAGGAAGCCACGTAGCTCAACCGAACGCAGGTTCTCTCGCTGGCCTGCGGGTTGATGAAACGCCGGTACAGATCGTTCACCAGGTACGGAGGCGCGGCATTCACCGTGGCTGCGAAGTTCGACATGAAGGCCGCCAGCAGCCCTGCCAGGAGCAGGCCCAGCAATCCGGCGGGCACAAACTGGCTGAGCGCGTGAGGCAGCACCAGCTCGAAATCCATGTTCGTGCCCATGGCGCGGATGCGATCGCTGTAGAAAACCAGAGCCAGGATGGTGAGGCCCGCGATCATGAAATAGCGCGGCACATTGAGAACCACGTTGACCACGGCGCTCATCATGCAAGCCTCCCGCGGGGTGCGGGTCGAGAGAATCCGCTGCATGTCGTAGTTGGGGGCAGGGCCGGCGGCGCTGATCAGAACGCCCTTGAACAGCATCATCATGAAGAAGAAACCGAACAGGCCGTATCCGTCCTCCGTGATCTTACTGTTGGCGGCGGCAATGAGGCCGGACCAATCCAGGTTGAGATGCCAGCCGAACCAGATCTGGTCCCATCCCGCCGGCACCACGCGCCGCAGCGCTTCGGGCGACACGCGGGTAATCGCAATCAGACCGATGGCAATCGACGCCACCGAGAGAATGCAGAACTGCAGCACCTCGGTGATGACCACGCTGAACATTCCGCCCTTCACGACATAGAACGTGGTGATGCCCATCAGGATCAGAGCGTACTGGTTCGCGGAGAGGCCCCACGGCAGGAAGTCTGTGGCGAACTTGCCGATCCCCTTGAAGCCGTAAGTGAGGAATCCAATCACGCTGACCAGGGCGTAGATCACGACGATCAGGTGCGACAGGCGGGCGCCGCGCGTGTCGCCGAAACGCGTGCGAATCCACTCGGCGCCCGTGGTGACGTTGGAGCGGCGCAGCCAGGCCGAAAGGAAAACCATCAGAAAGATCTGGTTGAACACCGGCCACAGCCACGGAATCCAGATGCTCTTCAGGCCATAAACGAACAGCAGATAGACCAGCCACATGGTCCCCGCGATATCGAACATGCCGGAGGCGTTCGACACGCCCAGCAGATACCAGGGCAGCGTGTTTCCACCTAGAAAGTACGCCTTGGTGTCCCGGGATGCGCGGTGCGAGACCCAGTAGCCCACCAGAACGGAAACCGTCAAGTAGGCAAGGATGATGGCAACGTCGATCGCATGCAGTCTCACGGGGAGCCTGCCTTTCTCGTACGCAGACCCAGCGACCGCGGACAGCAGCGGTGCGCGCGATCAAAATCCCTTCGGAGGGCCGCGCGTTCAGTTCGGCAATTCGGGATCAGACGGCCATGCCGGCCGGCTGCCCTCGGGTCAATTGGTAGAAACAGATCCGATACTTATTGTAGAGGATGGCGCTGTTTTACGGGCGCGGTCAACACCGGCTGAGATCCCGTGGGCCGCATCGTCCGCGGGAGGCTATTTGTCCATGTGGCGGCGGTCGCGCTCATTGTCGACGCAGATATACTCCTGAATGTCGCTGTCCGGGATCAGATCCAGGGTTACCTTGACGGTGAACGGGCGCGTGTAATTCTTCGGGTCGTCCATGGTGGTCTCGAGATCCATGTGGCCGAAATCGCGCCGGTGGAAGCGCTCGGTGATCCGCATCGATTCGCTGCGCGGATGCTCAAACGCGTCGAGCGGGGCATCCCGGAATCCGGTTGTCTCGACGACCAGAGTATCGCCCTGCCACTTGCCGACGGAATATCCCATCCACGACGGCTGGGGATCAACGGGCAGACCGCGGCCGTCCGTGTAAATCTGGCGATGCGGGCCCTTGCCCTCCGACAAAACCACGAGCTCGGCCGGAGTCTGAATGATTTTGATAGGCTCGATAAAACCGGTGAACGGAACACTGTCCGGCAGGCACGGGTTGGCGGCTTCCTGGCCTGCCGGCTTTTGAACCGGCGCGGCCGGGTGGCGCAACGGCTCCTCCCCGGGGCCTGAAATCGGCCAGGATGTTCACTGCGTACCGGGAGGCGAATTCCAGATCGATCTGTAGATCCAGGCCGTGGGGCCCGAGCAACTGCTTCCATTCGGCGTCGGACTCCCCTGGGGCGCGCCAGACACCGGACAGATCGGGCTTCCCATTCATGCGGGGCGCGGGCGCGGATAGGTTCGGTTTACCATCCTTGGTGCGCGGAGTACGCGCTTCGGGATGGTTCAACCATTGGGCCTGTGCGCACACCGCGCATCCCGCGAGGAAAACGGCAACGGAGTTCCATTTCCGCATAGCTTGCATCGTACCGCGAACTCAGGTAAGGCTCCCACCCGGAAGCCGGATTCCACCTACGGCTTGGGGATGTGCTTGACGTCTCGTTCGTTCTCCTCGCAGACCGATTCGAGGATGTCGGTATCGGCCTGAAGGACGTCGGTGTACTTGACGGTGAAAGGCCGCGTGTAGATCACGGGATCATCAATCGTCAATTCGACATCCAAATGGCCGAAGTCGCGGCGGCGATAGCGCTCCGTCAGGTGGAGCGCTTCGCTATGCGGATGGCCCAGGGCGTCGAGCGTCGTTTTGTCATTGAAGCCGGTCGTATCGACGACGAGGGCATCGCCTTCCCATTTGCCGACCGAATAACCCAGCCAGAGCGGTTGCGGGTCGGCGGGAACTTTGCGCCCATCGAGATAAACCTGCCGGAAATTAAAGCCGGCCTCCTGCAGAATCGCAATCAGCCCGGGCGTTTGGATCCACTTGATCGTGGCCGGAACCAGATCGACGAAGGAGACGGACGGGGGCAAGCAAGGGCTGTGTTCCGGTTTCCTCTGCCGCATGGCCGCGAGGGCTTCCGGCTTGATGGGCGCCTCGGAGGGCTTGAAATCGGCGAGGATGTTCAACCCGTACTTTGAGAACTCAGCGAGATCGTCGCCGGGCGCGAAGACGTCGTTCATATTGCCGACGATGGGCTTGATTTCCGCCCAGGGGGACGGCTGGACCTGCCAAAGGCCGGAGAAATCGGGTTTGCCCTCGGGGGTGCGTGGCGCCGGCGCGGTAAGGTTCGGCTTCCCATCGCGGGTCCGTGGGATTCCGGGAGTGGGATAGGTGACCCACTGAGCCGAGAGCGATGTGGCGGCGGCGAACAGAAGAGCAGACCTGGTGGAGATGCGCATAGTCATTCCGTTCCGTACTGGCTTAGTTTAGCAAAGGCAGGTTCGTGGCTGGCGTTGCGGCTCGGCAAGAAGCGATCCACCAAGAGATTGTGCGCGAGCGTGCCCGGTAGACTGCGCGCGATCCGCCGGCGGGTCTGGAGCCCGATCCCAAACGAGGCGCGCTCCCGGCTGCGCCACAGGCCAACTGCGGCGGGATCACTGCGCGGGACTCACCGGCGCGAACGCGCACCCGGCTTCGCGCGCTTCTTCTTGCTCCTGCCCCGGGCGGCGCTGCTCTTGACCACGCTTTTGCCCGTTCCGCGCGTCCCGGCCGGCGCCGCCTGTTCCATCGCCGCCTGGATATAGCGCCGGACGAACGGCCGCTCCACGTCGGGCAGGCTCGCCAGCCGGATGTGTCGCATCGCTTTGCCCTCGCCCGCGAGCACGCGATTCGGATCGGGCAGCGACGCGCCGCGCGGGAACCCGAGGTTCACGTGCCCAGCGTGCGTCGTGAAGTAGCAGAACATGTCTTTCATCTTGCCGCTGAAGCCGAACCAGACCGCGACCGTGTACACCTGGTAGATCGACTCGGAGGCGTCGGGCGCCTCCTCGAGAATGATCTCCCGCAGCGCCAGCGCCAACTCAGCGATGTGCCGGTCGTAAACTTCGAGAAATCCGAGGAGTTGCGGATCGGGCGGGCGTTCCATGGTTTGCCTCAATATCCTCTCAAATGCGAAGGGTTCTTGGTGTAGAGCCCATCGAACGATAACGCGGGCCGTTTGAAGCCCACGCTTTCGGCTAGCGATATTAGTAGCTATCGTTCCGCTGTCGAGATCCTCTGGCCAATCGGCTGACGTGATATTTTCCTAATAGGCCACAAGATGTCGGATCGAATTCCCCAGGATCTCGCGGAAAAGGCGACGGCGATGCGAGAGTTTCGACGGCTGCGCGATGCGGGCCTCCCGATTCCCAACGAGGTGCGAGCCCGCCATGTCTGGGCTACGAACGATGGCTATTCGACTCACTGGACCAAATGGCCTATTTCTCGTATTTCACCGCAGCGCGGACTGGTGACAGTATTGCCGCTCCCAGCTCGTGGAGCTGGAACAATCGCGAACCATGCTGGAAGTGAATGGACTGCAGGTTGCAGCCGTTAGCTACGATTCAAGGGAGACCTTAGCAGCGTTTGCGCAGAAGCATGCGATTAGATTTCCGCTGTTGTCCGATCCCGACAGCCAAGTGATTCGTCGATTCGGGATCTTCAACTTCAACATGGCGCCGGATCTGCGAGCGCATGGAGTGCCGCACCCGGTGGAGTACCTGGTGACTCCTGACGGAACTGTCGTCCAGAAGTACTTCGTAGAGAACTATCAACATCGCGTGACCGGATCGGCTGTGGCCCTACACCAGTTCGGAACGGTCAGTTCTGATGCTCCCGCCGTGACTCTTGAAAGCGGAGCTTTGGCTGTTCGAATCGGGTTCGCTTCGCCAAAAGCATTCGCCGGGCAGGAAGTCGGATTCTTTGCCCAGTTCTCTCTGGAGCCTGGATGGCACGTTTACGGGGAGCCGGTCTCCGCGCCGTACACTTCAACAGCAATTACTTTTGAAGGACCTACTGTGGCGCGTCAAAAACTGGATCTTCCCGTCGCGCAAATGCATGAGTTTCCGATCCTGCGAGAGATCCTACCGATCTACAGCGGCTCGTTTCAGGGGACGGGCACGCTTCTGCTGAAGTATCCATTGCCGGAGGGGAGGCTCACGCTGAAGGGGCTCCTGACATTTCAGCAGTGCAGCGATACAGTTTGCGAACCCCCCGAAACTATACCTCTTGAACTGACCTTGGCCCTGGAACCGTTCCTCGTCTCAGAGCGAGAGAGAAGGTATTAGGCGACCCAGCTCCCGATCACGAGGCTCAGGCCGGGATTTGGCGGTCGTTCAGGACTCGTTCAGGAACGGAAGTTCACTGAGGGAACGGACCTCGTGATCGGGGCGCCCAGGTAGATGCTCGGGTCGTTGATTGTAGCGGTTACACCAAACAACTCGCATGCCGAATGCTGATGCGGCCCAAGCGTCCCAAGGGTTCGACGATTGAAATGAGATCGCCTGACGCTCAACTCCGAGCCGATCGACCGCCAGTTGGTAGACTCTGGGATGCGGTTTGTAGACGCCGACCTCTTCAACCGATAGCACCTGGTCCAAGAGCCCCGCGATTCCGGCATTCGATACGGCGTTCTTTAACATTTCCGGCGAGCCGTTTGAGAGGATCGCCGTCTTGATCCCTTTCCCCTTGAGGCGTCCAAGCACATCCGGCACCTCTGGGAAGGCATCGAGATTCATGTAAGCCTGCATCAGTTTTCCGTGGAGAGTGGTTGATCGCAGTTCGAGCGTCTCGAGTGTAAAGTCCAGAGCATCGCTCGTCACCTGCCAGAAGTCGGCATGCCTGTCCTGAATAGCGCGAAGCCAAGTGTACTGAAGCTGTTTCTCGCGCCAGAGCCTGCTGAGCGTTTCCCGCTTAGGTCCCAGACTCTCACTGCACCGAGCTGCCGCTGACGAATAGTCAAAAAGGGTGCCGTAAGCATCGAACACGCATGCCTTGGGAGGTTGAACCAGCGTCGCAGACATATCGCCATTGTCCGCCATTCTAGTCGTGGTAATCGATGCCGACGTGGACGAAGGGCGCGGTCGATTCCTGGACCTCAGCTGCCGGCTTCTCGGATGGGCGTTGCAGTCTGCAGCCGCCGAGGTCGATTCCAAATCGCCGTACGATGAGGCAGCGTGAGCTGGTTGCGGATCGCCCCCTGAATACCAGTTTGCTGGAATTAGTCGTCAACAGATAGGGAGGGATCTTAAACAGCGTGGGATGTCAGGAGGCGAGCCTCCGGAGCATTCCAGCCCTATCCAATATCCCAGAGCACGGGGCCGAGACGCATCCGCAACAGTCCTCGCTATTCCACAGTTACTTTGACAGGTTGCTCAAACAGTCCTGTCCCCGCTCCCGCCTTCAGGTGGATCATCAGAGCCCAACGCCCGGGCTTGATGCCGGCCGGTATTCTGAACGTTATCGTCGTCTCGGTCTGCTCGACGAAGCCAATCTTCACGTCTTGCGTACTGTTGGTCAGGTACAGCTGATCCACGGTGGTTTGACCGAGCGCCTCGCC
The DNA here is from genome assembly GCA_020073145.1 of Terriglobia bacterium. GTDB lineage: Bacteria > Acidobacteriota > Terriglobia > Bryobacterales > Bryobacteraceae > PSRJ01. The sequence goes on along the minus strand of JAIQFS010000085.1, from coordinate 2,187 downwards.
CGTAGCGCGCACCACATCGCCAATCTTTGCCGTGAGCGGCGCCACGCTGATGATGTGCGGCTTCTGCTCAGCCGCCGGCAGCGACGGACGTGGGCCGGTTAAGAGGAGTAGAACAAAGAGGCCCTGGACGAGAGTTCCTCGCATAGGGGAATCTTGTTCAATTTGGTTAGGCACGGGTAAAGTACCACGTGGCGCCTAATAGAATCGCCAGCACGATGAACACGGCAGCAGCAAGTGTGGCGAGGTTGGACCTTGTCGCGGGCTGCTCGGACTCGAACATATTCCCTCCTTCGTGGGACGGACCGCGGGCGGACCGATCATATCAGATTTTCGGTCCCTGCAGGGCGAATCGGTTGGTTTTTCGGACAACGACGGAGATTTGTCGGGTTGTCTGCGGGATTTGTCGGGTTTTTGCGGCTACCCGGCAGGTAACGATGCAGTGCACTCAAGGGTTTAGGCCCTAATTGTCGGGTTAGTCGGATTCTTTATGGGAGGAGAGTGCCCTGGAGAATTCGGGAATCAAAATCGAACATCGCGGAACGAGGACCGAAACGAAGGCCGTGCTGTTCGGCGTGGCGTCCATTTTTGGACTCCAGTTGGACTCCAACGAACACACTTTCAGTGGCTGGTTGGCCGTAAGTGTTTGAGGAATTTTGGTGGGCCCTACGCGACGATTTTAGAACTCTTGTCGTTAGCTAGCCCGGACTTGCATCTCACCGAATTATCAGAAGAGATCGTCGGTGTTTTTCAGGCATACTCTTGACTCGGCCGCCACGCAGCGGGAACTGGAATTCCGATCTAACCGGCTGTTAACGAAAGGGTTGCGGGTTCGAATCCTACATGAGGAGCCAAACACTTTTCTTCGAAAACTCTCCACTACCTTGTTAACGGCTGCCGGCCGCAAAGCCCTGAATTCGCCCGAAATTGGTGCAATATGAAGGCTTACGGCGTCTCCGCACGGCTGGCCGACTCCAGCGCAGCCGTCGCTCAAAGCCGTAGGTAGGGGTTTAGCCCCAAGATTCTCCGGTGCTCTCTTCAGGACTGCTCATTTTTTAACTGGCCGCCCAACCCCCATTACCCGTCCATCACGAAAAGGCGCTCTTCGATCTCTGGAACGCCGTGAACGTCTACGGTAACGTCCCCTCGAAATTCCCACCGCCACGCGAATTAACCATTTCGGACCAGGATGTCACGCCCGAGGAGATGCGTTCGAAGTCGTGACTGCGCGCGGCCCTCATAAACGCGCTTGCGTCGGCACAACCCCTGGATTGTCAGTCGGAAACAATCCAAATCGTGCCCCGACCACATCCGGCGGTTTAGTGCAACAAAACGTCCTTGCGCATTCTCCGCCAAACGGGGCGCTCGCCGGTGCCATGGCGATTGCGCCCGCAGGCGCGTATCAAAATCCCCTCGGCCTGAGGTAAACGTCGGCCCACGAAAATGAAGGAGTTGGAAAGGCCGAAAACCTGCCACAAAATCATCTGTTTTCGGTACACCTCGCGACCGAGGCACGCTGGCCGGCTCCGCGCACCGGCGCCGGGCAAGATAACTGAGGATTATCAGGACTTTCAGTGCTCTGATTTCTTGCTAGCACGCTCGCGCCGACGCAACGATCTTTAAAACAACGGTGCGTGTGGCCCGGACCTGCCGGGCCACACGTTGGGGGAGGGGTTAGAAGAACACGCGCATGCCGAATCGGAACTGCCGCTCGCCCGTGCCCTTGCCGGAGTTGCCGCTGGCGCTATTGCTGCCAATGGTGTAGTTGATAATCCCGAACTGCGACGGGTCGGATACGTTAGTGTTGCCGTCCCACTGCAGGCCGAGCGCGAAATTAGGATGGTTGAACACGTTCAGCGCCTCGGCGCGAAACTGGACTTTGAGTCGTTCCGTTAAGCCGAAGGTGCGGAACAAGCTGAGGTCAGTATTGAAGAGCCCGGGTCCGCGGACGTTGTTTCTCCCGGCGTTTCCAAACCGCTGCGGCTGATTCGCTGGAATGTTGACCGAAGCAAAGGCAGCAGGGTCAAACCAGGGCTGGCCAGGGCCGACGCCCCCTAGCAGCCCGTGTCTAAAAACACTTCCTTGGTGGAATGTTTCGCCGTAGAATCAGGCATGGCGATGGGAACGAAGCGAGCCAGACAGAAGCAGGAAGAGTTGTTCTATGCCAGCGAGCAGGCTGAAGCGCCGGGG
>JAIQFS010000008.1 GCA_020073145.1 Terriglobia bacterium | reverse complement strand
TTCACGAGTTCTTCCAAATACTGCTTGCGCGCGTTCATGTCCACCTTTCATGGGTGTCATGCTTCGCGCCTTCTTGGGTTACATTCTCATTTGACCCATCCGAGTCTCCTCTGGTGACATTTTAGGTGACCCAATTCGGCCCATCGGCCGCCCCGCCTGCCGTATGCTAGCCTGTCGGTTGAATGGCCGCAGCTGCCCCGCTCCGCGCGACGCCGCTCAATTCCACGCATCGCGCCCTGGGGGCGAGGCTGGTGGATTTCGGCGGGTGGGAGATGCCCGTCCAGTATTCCGGAATCCTGGAGGAACATCAGGCCGTTCGCACCGCCGTCGGCCTCTTCGATGTCAGCCACATGGGCGAAATCGAGCTGCGCGGCCCGCAAGCCTCGCAACTCGCCGAATTTGCCACCACCAATCACGTCGCGAAACTCCACACCGGCCAGGCTCACTACTCAGGACTGCTCTATCCCCACGGCGGCTTCGTCGATGACATTCTCGTGCACAAAGTGGCGGACGATCACTATTTCCTCTGCGTCAACGCCTCCAACCAGGAGAAGGATTTCGCCCACCTCCAGGAAGTGAACCGCTTCGACGCCCGCGTGGAACTCTCGAGTGAGCGCTACGCCCAATTGGCCCTGCAGGGTCCCTGGGCGCGCGCCACCCTGCAGAAGCTCACTCCGGTCGACCTGGCCGCCATCCGCTATTACTGGTTCCAGGATGGAACCGTGGACGGCGCGCCGGCCCGCATTGCGCACACCGGGTACACCGGCGAAGACGGCTTCGAGATCTACATCGCACCGCCACACGCCGAGCGCCTCTGGAACCGGATCCTGCAAGCCGGGGAGGAATTCGGCATCAAGCCCTGCGGCCTGGGCGCGCGCAATACCTTGCGTCTGGAATCCGCCATGTCGCTGTACGGCCACGAAATCGACGCCTCGATTTCCCCCTTCGAGGCCGGCCTGGATTGGATCGTCAAGCTCGACAAGGGCGATTTCGTCGGGCGCGCAGCGCTCGTGCGCCAAAAGGAGAGCGGCGTCCGCCGGCGCCTGGTAGGCTTCGAAATGCGCGGCCGGGGCATCGGCCGCGATGGCTATGAAGTCTGGCTCGATGGCGCCCCCGCCGGGTGGGTGACCAGCGGATCGCCCGCACCCGCCTTGAACAAGAACATCGGCCTCTGTTACCTGCCGGCCGCGCGCGCGCAGCCCGGCGTTCCGATCCAGATCCTGATCCGTAACCAGCCGGTGGAAGCCGTCACCGTGAAAACTCCGTTCTATCAGCGAGTGAAATGAGCATGTATCCAGAGAACTTCCGCTACACCAAAGAGCACGAATGGGTCCGCGTGGATGGCGACACCGGCACCATCGGCATTACCGATCACGCGCAGCAGGAGCTTGGCGACATTGTCTACGTCGATATGCCCAAACCCGGCACGCGCGTCGAGCAGGGCGGCACCCTCGGCTCGGTGGAGTCCGTCAAAGCGGTGTCGGACATCTATGCCCCTGTCAGCGGCGAAGTGAGCGAGGTGAACCCGGCTCTGGCGGAAGCTCCCGAAAAGCTGAACGCCGATCCCCACGGCGACGCCTGGCTCGTCAGGATCAAGCTCGGCGCTCCGGCGGAAGTGGCCAAGCTTATGAGCGCCGCCGAATATCAGGCCTACATAGGAGCCGAAAAGTAGATTGCGCTATCTTCCGAAGTCTGACTCGGAACGCCGCGACATGCTGGATGCCTGCGGCGTCAGGTCCGCCGAAGACCTGTTTTCTCACCTGCCGGAGGCCGTCCGGCTCCAGCGCCCTCTGAATCTGCCGCCGGGGATCTCCGAATACGAAATCGTGCAGTACTTCCGCGACCGCGCGGACGAAACCGCCCACGGCTACGCCAGTTTCCTGGGGGCCGGCGTCTACTCGCACTTCCGGCCGGTGCTGGTCGATACCGTAGTCTCGCGCGGCGAATTCCTCACGTCGTACACGCCCTATCAGGCCGAGATCTCGCAGGGCACCCTCACCGCCATCTTCGAATTTCAAACCATGATCTGCCAGCTCACCGGCATGGACGTGGCCAACGCCTCCATGTACGACGGATCCACCGCCATGGCCGAGGCCGCCCTCATGGCCGTCCGCGCCACCGGCAAAGGCCGCGTCCTGGTGGCCCGCTCCGTGCACCCCGAGTATCGAGACGTGCTCCGCACCTACGCCAAGAATCAGGGAATGCCGGTGGACGAGTTCGGCTTCAATGCCGAGACCGGTACGCTCGACGCGCCAGACCTCGACCGCAAGATGGATGCGCTCACCGCGGCCGTGATTGTGCAGTCGCCCAACTTTTTTGGAATCGTCGACGAAGTGAAACAGGCCGCTGAAATCGCCCACCGGCGCGGCGCGCTCCTCATCCTGGTCTTCACCGAGGCCGTCTCGCTCGGCTTGCTCGCGCCTCCGGCGGAAACCGACATCGTGGCGGGCGAGCTGCAATCCTTCGCCATTTCCCCCAGCTACGGCGGGCCCTATGCCGGCATCATCGCCACCAAAGACAAGTGGGTGCGCCAGATGCCCGGCCGGCTGGTCGGCCAAACCGTCGACACGCGTGGCAACCGCGCCTTCTGCCTCACCCTGGCCACGCGCGAGCAGCACATCCGGCGCGAAAAGGCCACCTCCAACATCTGCACCAACCAGGCTCTCATCGCGCTCATGGCCACCGTCTTTATGACCGTCTACGGGAAAGCCGGGCTGCGGGAACTGGCGGAGCAGAATGTGGCCAAGGCCCACTACCTGGCCGGCCGCCTCCAGCCGCGCTTTCGCGGCAACTTCTTCAACGAGTTCGTGGCTCTTGCCGACAGCCGCGAGCCGGACGAAATCAACCGGCTTCTGCTCAAGAAGAAAATCATCGGCGGTCTCCCGCTCGGTCGCTTCTATCCCGAGCTCGCCGATTCCCTGCTGCTGTGCGCCACTGAAATGTCTCGGCGCGCCGAGATGGACGCCGTCGCGGAGGCCTTCGCATGATCACCAAGGTCCGCCCGCACCTTTCGCCCAATGAGCGCTTGCTCTTCGAGCGCAGCTCGCCCGGCAAGACGGCCTACCAGCTTCCGGAGCTCGACGTGCCTGCGGTCGACCCGCGCGGCGCGCTCGGCGCGGAGAACGTGCGCGCCTCCATCGAGGGCTTCCCCGAAGTGAGCGAAGTGGAGGCCCTCCGCCACTTCACCCGCCTTTCCACCTGGAACTACGCCATCGACTACGGCATGTACCCGCTCGGCTCCTGCACCATGAAGTACAATCCGCGCGTGAATGAGCTGGTGGCGCGCCTCGACGGCCTGGCCTGGGCGCACCCCTACCAGCCCGAGGCTCTGGCGCAGGGCGCCATGGAAATCATGGCGCGCCTCGAAGCCGCGCTCGCCGAGATCACCGGCATGGACGCCGTGACCCTGCAGCCCGCCGCCGGCGCCCACGCCGAGCTCACCGGCATTCTGCTGATCCGCGCCCTGCTCGAAAAACGCGGCAATCCGCGCCGGCGCATCCTCATCCCCGATTCGGCACACGGCACCAATCCCGCCTCTGCGGTGATTGCCGGCTACGCCGTCGAGCACGTCCCCTCCAACCCCGGCGGCACCCTCGATCTGGAAGTCCTTCACCGCATCGTCGACCAGGACGTGGCCGCCCTGATGGTGACCAACCCCAACACCCTCGGCGTTTTCGAGCACGACATCATCCAGGCGGCCGAGATCCTCCACGCCAAAGGCGCGCTGCTCTACATGGATGGCGCCAACATGAACGCCCTGATGGGCATCGCGCGCCCGGGCGATTTCGGCGTCGACGCCCTGCACCTGAACCTGCACAAAACCTTCTCCACCCCGCACGGCGGCGGTGGTCCAGGCGCAGGCCCGGTCGCGGTCAAAAAAGCGCTCGAACCCTTCCTGCCCACCCCGCGCCTGAAACGCTCCGGCAAGAAATGGGCGTGGGATGACAAGCGCAAGCTGTCCATCGGACGCGTGCGCGCCTTCTACGGTAACTTCGGCGTGCTGGTGCGCGCGCTGGCCTACATCCTGGCGCACGGCGGCCCGGGCCTGCGCAACGTCACCCTCGACGCCGTTCTCAACGCCAACTACATCCGCCACCAACTGGAGCCGCACTTCGATCTCCCCTACCCCGCCCCCAACATGCATGAAGTGGTCTTCAGCGACTCCCGCCAGGCCAAGCGCGGAATCCACACCGGCGACATCGCCAAGCGCCTGATCGATTACGGCTTCCATCCCTACACCGTAAGCTTCCCCCTGATCGTGCACGGCGCGCTCATGATCGAGCCCACCGAAACGGAGGGCAAGCACGAGCTCGATCAATTCATCGACGCGCTGATTTCGATCGCCAAAGAAGTCGAGACCGACCCCGAGCTGGTCCGCACCGCCCCCCACGGCACCCGCACCACCCGCGTCGACGAAGTCACAGCCGCCCGCAAACCCGTGCTCCGCTGGAAGCCGGAGTAGGGCCGGATTGGCGAGATCAGCGACCCGGTGGCTGAGGCTTCCCGCCTGCTACTTTTGCTCTGTGGTATTCCTGCAGGCAAGCATTCAGCGGACTGCCTTGCTTGTAGATACAGTCACAGAAACCTTGGCAGGCGTTTGGGCTGGTACTGGACTGGCACCCATTCCTGCATTCTGCTTCCTCGTTGCCGGGCCGGATGTCGAATAGAAAATCATTGAAGACGATTACCAACAGAATCACCGCAAACACACACCCGAAAAACAGGAAAGGAAACTTGCTGGTCTCCGCGACGCGGCGGTCTGCGCCCGGTTGGTAAAACGGCAAGGCGTACTTCAGCCGGTCATAGTCCCAAACCAGCAAGAACAGGTTCGCCAACAGCATGAGCGCGACGATACGGGTTCCATCAAACCGCGTTGCATGAGTCAACACAAAGATGTTCAGCATGATGGGGAAGTAGAAGATCGCTCCCAGCAGCGCTGTTCTTGGAATCAGCAACAGCAGCGCCGCAACCATCTGAGCGGCGCCAATGAACGTGTAATAGAAACCCGTGAGGAGCAGAGCGTCGAAATAGTGGCCCAAAGGGTGATTCGACGGTAAGGCAGTGAACCGCTCTCCGCTCATCTTTACGATCGATGCCGGAATGAATCCGAGAGCCAGGGCGATGCGGCAAAAAATCGCAAACCGGCGAAGCCACTGGTTCCGCCGGAATTCACCGTATACCCGTTCCAGGTCCGCCAGTAGGCTCATCGGCTGCAGACTACACGCATTATGCAGTGCGATTCGCTGTTTCGTCAAGTACTTTTTGGTACAGAGTTAGGCAAGCCCCGGCGCCGCTCGCAAACCCATGCTGCGCTGGTCTAGTCAGTTTTCGGTCGGCGTTTTCTCGATGTGGTCGACGATCAACTGATCGACCGTCGCCTTGCGAGACTCTAGCTTGAGTCCCATCGATTGCACCGCATCCGTGAGGGACGTGCCTCCCCCGCTGGGATCCGACGCCACCGGGACGTTGCCCGGCCCCGCGGCCCCGCCTGGCGCACCGACCGGAATATCCGCGCCCGCGGCCCTGGCCATGGCGATGATCTCAGCGAGCCCGAGGTCCACCGTTGCATCGTAGTTGCCCTGGATTCCGGTCATGTCGACAATCTGCCGGCCTCCCGTTCCACCAAGTTGCGCAAACAACTGGGTGACCATGTCGGCAAAGCCGGTCATCGTCGTCATGCTGAAATCAAGGTGCATCGTCCCCCTGGCCGGGTCCATCTTGAACGACATTTTCCCCCGAAGCCCCATATCGATGACCGAACTTCCGGTCGTCGGGTCGACCCTCACGCGCGCGGGTCCGTCGGAACCGTCCATTTTCAGCTCGCCCGGCTTCAGGGGCGCGCTCTCGTCGATGGCCACTGGGGTTCCGGCAGAAGCCTTCAGCTTCGGCCCACCCTTGCCGACCACCAGCGCCAACACCGGGTGTTCGGCACTGGCGCGATGCGTCGTCAGCTTGAACCGCTCTTCGAGAAGCGCTTGCAGCATTTTGGACGCGTCTTCTTTTTTCGATCCTTCCGGCATCTTGGCAACGATGTCGAAACGCGTTGTCGCCATCCAGTCCGGTCCGGTGATCTGGTAGGGCTTCACGCTGTAGGCGTAGCTCATCAGCGACCTCAGATCGAGGTACCGGTATTCCGCGCGGAGGCCGTCGACATTGGCTCCGATGGGCATCTTCCCACCGGCTTGCAGTGCGGCTGCGAGTTTGGCCGGGTCCAGCGGCGGAGACGGTTTGATGGTGGCCACCTCGAAGGCCGGCTTGGGCTGGGCGAAGGCTGCTAGGGCGGTGAGTGCCAGGCCGATCGCGACTCTCTTGAATGTTGGTTGCATCCTGTTTACGTATCCTCTCTTCTGCTTTCCGTCGTTAGATTACTGCGATCCTCGTCCAGAGCCGCGCGCATCGATTCCAGCGCTCGCCGGCGCGCCAGCCTCCGTTCCATTCCTTTTTTCCCGGCGGCGAAACCCAAGCAACCGGGTAAGAATACCCACAAGGCCCCAAGCGCCGACCACCACGGCGTCGGGTTGCCGCCCGCGCGTTGTGCCTCCCAGCTGATCATCACGACTGCGATCGACAGTAAGGTGAGGAGCCTCATCACACTAGGGGTGCTGCCCACGCGCAGTACGAAGTCGAGTTGCGCAATCCCCAAATCCAGTTCTTCCCGCAGCGAGGGAGCAAATATCTCCTGTGTTCGTTCGTGCTTCTTGCGTTCTCTGTAGAGGGACGCCACAAGGGCCAGTAACGCGCCCGCCGCAACCGCGAACCCCGCGTAGTCCCAGGCGGACATCCCGAAACCGTTGTGCGTGAACCCCTTGTATCTGCGCATCAAGCGGGCGACGTTAAGGAAGGTAGCGAATATAGACCCGATGGCCGCCAACATCAACAGCGCCGCCCCGTACAGGGGACCGAAGTGCCACTGGAAGAGCCAGCGCCTGGAGCGCTCGCGCTGCTGGTACAACGCCACCAGCAGCCGCGCATCCTGCATCGCGAAGACCGGTTTGTCGTTCTGTGTATCCCAGATCGCTTGCAGGCTCTCAAACTCCATCGCCGGTCTCCTCTCTGGATTTGCCCGTGAGATGCGCCTTGATGCGGTTGATCTTCACCCCCACGTAGTTCTCCGTGATGCCGAGCATCGCCGCCATTTCCTTGTAGCTGAATCCATCCAGCAGCAGCAGCGTCAGGGACCGGTCGATCTCGTTCAGTTGCCGGATCTGCTCGTAGAGCCACTCCACCCGCGGATCCCTGGCCGGCGAGGCCTGGAGAATAGCAGGCTCCACTCCGTCCAGTCCTTGTTTCCCCTCGCGATGTCTCCGCTCTTTTTGCGTCCACGCGATGGCTGCATTCAGCGCCACGCGATAAATCCAGGTCGTGACCGCTGCGTCGCCGCGAAAGCCGGGAATGGAACGCCATACCTGCGTCGCGATCTCCTGAAACAGATCCTCCTGGTCCTGCGGCGTGAAGGCATACGCGCGCACTACCTTGAAGAACAGCCCCTGATGATCCCTCAACCAGCCTTCGAAGACCTGCTGCTGCTCCTCTTTCTGCATCCGATCTGTTTTCTGTTCTCATTAGTCGCCAACGCGGTCCGAATTCTTACAGTGGCGCCGGGTCCTGGTCATGAAAAATCTCTTCGATGGGCAGCCCGAAGAGCCGGGCGGCCCGGAAGGCGAGCGGCAGGCTCGGATCGAACTTGCCCGTCTCGATGGCATTGATGGTCTGCCGGGACACATCGAGGGCCTCAGCCAACTGGGCCTGCGTCCAGTCGCGCTCGGCGCGCAGCACCTTAAGCCGGTTCTTCATCGGTACCGCCATGTGCCGTACAGGAGGGACACCAGAAACGTCAGACCCTGGAGGATCACCAGGAGCCCGAAGTTGGCATGGAGGCCATGAGAGTGAATCACGTGGTATGCGTCCATCACCGTCCAGGGGACGCCGACGATCAAGCCGACTCCCACCGCGATCCCCAGGGCATTCAGAAAGATTCTCCTCTGGAGCTCATCCAGTTCCTCGACGTACTTCTTGGTGGCCAGGATCATCCCAACGCCCATGGCGACGTCCAGACCGACCGCCACCAGCGTGGGCACCAGGGCCCGATGCCAAAGAAATCCAGGCCCGAATGCCATCAGCAGCGTGGCGGCCGCCCACCAGCCGTGCCACCGGCAAAGCCGTTTAGTGCTCGTGCGCATCCGCGACTGATAGCCATTCTCCGGTGGTTTCAGTTGATTCTTCATCGGTACCGCCGCGTGCCGTACAGGTTGGACGCCGCAAACGTCAGACTCATGAGAATCAGCAGGTACGCGATGTCCGCATGGAAGGGAATCACGTGGTAGGCGTCCAGCACCGAAAGCGGTACGCCGGCGATCAGGCCGACTCCCAACGTGATTCCCGTGGAGTTTAATTGAACCTTCCGCTGGAGCTCATCCAGTTCCGCGACGTACTTCTTGTTGGCCAGGATCATGCCGACGCCCACGGCAACGTCTAGACCGACCGCCAGCAGCGTGAACACCAGGGCCCTATTCCAAAGAAATCTCGGCCCGAATGCCATCAGCGCCGTGGCCACCCCCCACCCGCCACACCAGCGGAACAGCCGTATCACGTTCGTGCGGGTCCGCGACTGGTAGCGACTCTCCGGGGGTTTTGATTGATACATGATGTCTCCAATCGTTGTCTTTATGTAAAGTGTAGTTGACAACGAGTGTAGCTCCGGCCTGGGGACATGTCAAGGATAGTTTACAAAAAGACGCATCTTATTGACGGCCCGAAATTTCGCAAACGCGTCGCCAGAGTCGTGGCTGAACCATACGCGCTGCGCCGCGGCCGGGTGGCGGCCGTTCCTGCACATCGCCAAGTGGGATCCAACTCAGGCCAAGCCGCTGGCGACTCTGAATCAAATGCTCGCGGGGACCTTGGTGCTGGCCTCTATTCTTGCAGGCCTGCACGCGGTGTAGGAATGGAGCCGCCCCCGTTACTTCTACTTCCGATTCAACTCCACCACCCGCCAGACCGGCTGATCCTTTTCCGCCGGTTCCTGCAGAAACTCCTGCGACGTCTTCGCCGGATCGTAATCGCGCCACAGCCACGTCAGCGCCTCCGGCAGCTCCGCCGCGCCCTGCCCGTTGTTGTGCTCCCCGACGCCGAACGAGAAGTGATAGTCGTAGCCCTTGAACTTCAGCGCGTTCGCCATCCCGAGGTTGGCCGCCGGCCAATAGCCGGCCCCGATATCCAGATCCTCGGAGCCGTCCTGCAGCCACACCCGGAGATTGCGCTTCGCCTCCCGGCGCACCATCGTCGGGTATTCGCCGCCGCCTTCCGGGTGCGCCGCCGATCGTCGCAGCGCCGTGTAGCTCCCGATCCAACTCAACACCCGCGAAAACTCCTCCGGCTTGTCGAACGCCGCGTTGAACGCCATGATCCCGCCCGAGCTCAGCCCCTGAATCGCCCGGCTGTATCCGTCGGTGCGCATCTTCACGCTCTTGGCAACCACCGGGAAAATCTCATCCAGCAGGCGATGCGCGTAGGCGTCGCTGACCGTGTCGTATTCGATCGAGCGCTGGTTGCGGTCCGCGCCGGTGCCGGGCTGGATGAAGATGTTGACCATCAGCGGAATCCTCTTCTGCGCGGTCAAATTGTCGAGCGTCTCCAGAACTCTCCACGGGCCCGGGCGCGGACCCGTGAATTGCTGCCCGTCGCCCCATACTTGCACGGCCAGCGGCGCCACGCCGTCCCATTGCGCCGGCACGTAGAACCACACATTGGCCTTCACGCCGGCGTAGACCGTGCTGGGCACTTCGATCGGTCCCGTCAGTTTGCCCGGCGGCGCGCCCGCCTGGACGTAGCTGTCCGGTCCGAATGCCGGCAGATTGTTGGCGCCCCCGATCGGCTTTCCATCCGCGATCCACGTGTACTTGTACGCGGTCCCCGTTTTCAGCCGGCTTTCCACCACCCACAGCGAGCCGGCCTGGAAGGCGGGCATCGGCGCCTCGCGGTTGATCTGGAGCGATGGGCCTTTCTCCGACGCCACGGCCCACACGAACTCGCCCATCTCGCCCGCCGCCGCGGTGCCTTTTTGAATCTTGTCCGCGCCCAAGGTATCGCGCAAAGCCTGCTCCAGTCCGGCATCGCGCACGCGCGCCATCCGGAGCAGTTCCTGAGTGGAGGCTTTCTGCGCGGCGCAAATGCCCGCGACCATCATCAGAATGAGCGGAATTCGCACGTCGACATCCCTCCCAACGCAGCAGCGCCGAATCATTGTACATGAAAAGGGGACAGACGCATTTCCCGATCGCACCGGCGTTTCCGAGCCGCATCGGTCCCTCTCTTCCCTCAGCCAGAGACGATCTTCAAGGCTTCGCCGAATCGCGCTTGCCGCATGTTCCGCCCCAGTTGCTCCCAATGGACCCGCCCATAGACGGTTTTCGTTTCCTTGTCCGCCAGGTTGACCTCCCCCGCCCACAGCCGCCGTTGGAAGCCCTGGAATTCGGGGATTTTCTCACTCCGGTTCACTGGCTCTCCCGAGGAGCCCAGCCACAAGAACGCCATCGCGTAGAACAGGTGGACCAGCTGCTGCATCAGGAAGAATCGGGCTCGTTCGAACTCGTCCGGCGGTCGTCCGAAATATTCTTGAAGATACGCCTCTTCCTCGGCGTCGTTGGCGACCACCAGATCCGCCACCACTGCCAGGTCGGCGTACCGGTCGTTCCGGAAAGCCGCTTCCCAGTCCACCAGCCAGACTCGTCGGCCGTCGAACAGAATGTTGTCCGGTTTGAACAAGTCGTTGTGACTCGATACCATGTCGCGCTCGTGACAGGAGTACGCCGCGGCCAGTTGCGCATGCCACCCAAACAGCTCCTCGGTTTCGGTTTGGGAAAGAACATGCGCCGCCTGGAATTTCTGGAGGAATCCGTCCCGCGCAGCCCCTGGGTGGAGCAGGAACATGCAAGTGGTGTCGAGGTGATCCACGCCTTGCGGAAACGGCGGCACGGCATGCAGGGCCCGCAGCGTCGCGGGCATCCGAACCAGGGCCTCGGCTGCCGGAAAGGGCGCCTCCTCCACAAAGTCCGTGATCGCAATCTGATCTTCGAGGTTGGTGTACCGGACCTGCGGCGCCAGGCCGGCTTCCGCCGCCGCCTTCATGCAGGTGAACTCGCGCTCCGGACCGAGCATCGGATTCTTCCGCATCATGATGCGCAACAGATACGCGCGCCCTTGCACCACAATTCGAAACACGAAGGCGAAGTTGTGACCTTTGGTGATCCTGCGGACGTCTTCGATCTCGGTCACGCCGAAAGCCTCGCGTAGGCCGCGGGTCACGGCCACGCTCTTCTCTTGTGGAATCGGGTCGTGCGGAATCATAGTTCCTCCATAGATCGCACGGGCGCATCCGGATGCTCCCGGGGCGGCAGGCCTCGGCCAGACCGCCCCAAAGCAGTGGCTTGCAATCGCTCGTGAGGATGCTTCGTGGGTTGATCCTAGCCCAATCGAGAAGAGAAATCTAGTCTTGTTTTCAATGACTTAGATTTGCTATCCTGGAGGTGCTGGAAGTGGAGGGAGTCCTTGGCCGCATCCCTCCGCCGCCCCGAAAGCAGCGAGTGTCCGCCCGTGCTTTCGAGACGGTCGCTCGGCGTGCCCGCCCTAACGAAGAACTTCGATCGTGCCTTGGAGATAGGCGCCCGCTTCCACCATGAGGCGGGGGCTCCGGATCTCTCCCAGCACCCGGCAGCGGTTGCGCAGTTCGATGCGCTCGGTCGCCTCGATCTTCCCCTCGACCGTGCCCACCACGATCACGTTCCGCGCTTTCACGCCCGCCTTCACGTTCGCCTTGGGCCCAAGGATCAGCGTATGTCCGGGAAGCGCAATGCTGCCGTTCACCTCGCCGTCGATGAACAGGTCCTGCTGGCCGTGGATGTCCCCTCGGATGCAGATGCCGCTGCCCACTTGGCTGGACGCGCTGACCCCGGGGTCAATCGCAAGGCGCAGGGTCTGCGGGCCTCCGGGCGCAACGGCCGGTTCAATCTCGTCCATCAAAAGTGTGTTCATAAACTCTTTCCGTCCACCGGAGATTCGGCCTTTCGATTTGTGGCGGGTCTCACCTTGCGAACGCTCCGATCATATCGGTCGCCCGCTCTGAAGAACAGTTTGTCTTTAGTTAGAGACCGGCGCTTCGAAAAAACCAACTCCGGTGGCGCGTGCGCATTCGCTCCTCCATGCCGCCGCTACTCGCGCCGCACCTGCCACGTCGGAGCCCACCCTTGCTGTCCCGCCATGGGACCATCCGTGATCACGACCTGGATCACACGGCCCTTCTTCTCCCCGAGCTCAATGGCGGTGCCGTGAGGAACGGTGAATAGAGAACCGGCCTGGATCAGCGTGCTCAGCCTGCCCGGATCCTGAAGCAACTCGAGTGCCGGTGCTTCTTCCCTCCCAAGAACGACCATCGGTCCTTTGCCTTCCAGGCGTAGGCCGTGCTTGCCGGTAGCCAGAGCGTCCGCCGCCAGGGGCGCATTCGGGCCCTTCGTCTGATGTGTGGCGGATGGGGAAACAGGGGAATCATCGGGCGCCGCTGGTCTTTTCTTCGCGGCTTGCCGAAGAGGCTGCATCTCGCCGCGATGGCTCGAGCCGCTCGCGCCGGACAGAGACTTCGGCTGCGGAGACGGCGCATTCTCCCGGCCGGCCCGGAAGTGGCTGGAGACATACAGCCCGCCCGACAGGCCCACCACAAACAGACCCACCCACAGCAAGTCGTGCCACCCGCTCGTCAGGCTGCGATGGGGCCGTGGTGACGCGGGTTCGCTTAGTCTCGGAGCGCGAACCGGAGATTCCCGTGCCGGCGTGGTCCCGGCCTTTTCGGTTCCTCCGTCCCCTGCTGGCGCCTCTGGGCTGCCGGGGTTCCGCGGAATCTCCCCTCGGAGCACCTGCCACTGCGGTTCGAGCCGCTGGCCGCAGTCGAGGCACACCGCATAGCATCGGTCCTCACCCCGCGGGGTAAATGCCGACGTCCGGTGCCGGTGACGGCATCGGAAAACGCGGTTCACAATCTTCTCCAGCACGGCCGTGCTTGCCTCCGGACCACTGGCGCCCAGACAGTTCGCTCTTTCACGCTCGAACCGGCGTCAACCCGTAACGAGATCCCAGAGCCACTGCCCCCCCTCCAACACGGCTGTAACCAGCCCAAACAGGAAGAGAGTTTCCGCGTCCCGGTACGGAATCGCAGTGCTGTGCGCGATGGCGCTGGCGACGGTATCGACAAACCGGAACTGGAGTCCGATCGCGTCGGCCACGGGATTCAGCAGTTCGAGGAGCGCCACCATCACGGCCGATTTGAAAAGCAGCAGCAGGAGTCGCAAGAACATCGCAAACACCGTATCCTTACCGGCAGCGTGCTCCGCGGACTCGTCCGCTTCAAGACTGACTTTAGTGCCCGGGGATCCTCTGCTTATCCCCCGCCAACGGGAAGGTTCCCCCGAACCATCCGGGAGTTTCCCTCCTGCCGAAAGCCCATACCAAACGCTATCCAGCGGATCTCCCGCCCCGTAAGCCCTTTCGAAACGTGGGAGTCCAATCCAGGCTCTGTCATTCGGCCGATCCCATTCGGTATTCTTCGTCATTCGACTCATGACGACGTTTTTTTCGCGGCTTCTTCTCCGTAACCTGGAGGCATGGCGGTCGCCATCGTTCTCGCTCGGTTCGCACTCATCCTGGCGTGCCTCGTCCTCCTCGTTCAGCACGAATACCGGCGGCTCGTCCACGGCCGCGAAGCGCACTGGTTCGATCGTTTGATGGACTCGAGTTTTTGAGCGCGCCCGAAACCGGGTAGAAGGGAGGAACCGTGCGGTGCCTCTTCTGCGGTAAAGACTACTTCCTGCCTTCGCAGGTCAAGCAGGATCCGGATTTCTGTAGCCTGGCCCACCGCGAGAAGTATAACGATCTCGTCGAACGCGCCATGCGGCGCATTCAGGAAGCGGCCCCGCTGCCGGCCTCCGAGCCCATGCCGGCTCCGGCGGAGGCCGCTCTCCGGACTTCCCGTCCGCCCGATGAAATCCATGGGGTGTCGCGCCGCTCCGGCTCTCTAGCGCCGGCCGCGCCTGGGAATGCGGCTGCAGTGGTCCACCGGCCGGAATCCTCCGCACCGGTGCGATCTGCCGGCGTCGCCACCCCGGCGGCACAGTCGGAAGTTCCGCAGGCCGAGCGCGCCTCTGCCAATTCCCAGAACCGGCTCGCTCCGCATCCCAAGCCCTTCCGCGAATCGCCCCACTACGACAACCCCCGGATGACCGTGCGTCTCGTGGTCGACCGCCTGGAGGCGGACGCGTTGAATGCCCAAGAAACAACTGGGGCGGAATCCGGGTCCGCCGGAATGTTCCGCCTGCTGGAAACCCCTGCGAGGGACCGCCGCAACGCCCGCTGGATCGCGATCGCAGCCGTCGCGGCTTCCCTCACCGTGGCCTTGGCTCTCTGGATGGTTCCGATTGTTGGAGGTTGGCTGAATCACAGTGGTCCGCCCGCAACTGCGGACGCCGCCGTCGCGGTTCCCACGCCGGTTGCCCCTGCCGCTCCACTGCCCGAATCCGGCACGCTCCGGCACCCCCTCGAGTGGGTGCGCAGCGCGGCCGCTGGGCGCGCCGCCACCCATCTGGCCGATTCCTTCGACCACGGCATGGCGGCCTGGGGCGTCTCCTCCAGGGACTGGGTGCCCGGCTGGTCGCATAGCCCCGATGGCTACGTCCGCCCCGGCCGCCTCGCCTTGTTCCAGCCCACCCTCGGCTACGCCGATTACCGCATGGATTTCTTCGGCCAGATCGAGAACAAGAGCCTATCCTGGGTGGTTCGCGGCAAAGACCCGCGCAACTATTACGTCATGAAGCTCAACCTCGTCAGACCGGGACTGCGCCCCCTCCTCTCCATAGCGCACTACCCGGTGGTCAACGGCAGACCCGGACATCTGGTGGAAGTGCCGTTGTCCATCATGATCCACAATGAACGTCCGTACCACGTCTCCGTGGAAGTGAAAGGCAGCCGCTACACCGTTTCCATTGAAGGCGAAGAAGTCGACTCCTGGTCCGATGACACGCTCCCGGCCGGCGGCGTCGGATTCTTCGCCGAGACCGGCGCGCGCGCCCGCATCTACTGGATCAAGGTGGCGAAGAACGACGACTGGTTCGGCTGGCTCTGCGCCCGCATCGCCGGCAGCGGCGATCCTCGCGAAACCGCCCATCTCGATTCCAGCGTCGGTGCGCCGTCGGAATAGGGACGATTCTCCATGCGGCAGAGTCATCGCATTGGTCAATAGCCGCCCCCTATCGTCTGCCAGCGTAGATTGCATCCCCACACGCCCCTATACTCCAGCTTTACTTCTTCCGAAAGGTCTAGTGAGTGAGGCCGAGAACCAGCGAACCATCGAGACGAGCCGGCCGCACGCGCATGGTTGCGCCGGCCGCGGGTTTGGTGGTTCTCCTCGGCTACTTCCTTCTCCTGGCTCACCCCGCGTCTGCTCAAAACTCGCCGGAAGGGCGCATCCAGTTCTACAAGCGCACCAGCCCGTCCGACGATGCCTACACCACCAATCCCTCCCCCGCCACCACCCAGTTCATGAACGCCCACTGGCCGAGGCTGCTCACCTTTGGTTCGTACTGGGATCAGGGCAACAAGCTGTCCTGGTATCCCAATGCCTGGTTTTATCAAGACTCGTACGCCATCTACACAGACCCTTCCATCGCCCTGTTCGCGCAACTGATCCAGCAGCATCCGGATTGGATTCTCAAGGACAGCAGCGGCAACCGGCTCTACATCAACTACGCCTGCGGGAGCGGAACTTGTCCGCAATATGCGGCCAATCTCACGGACCCGAACGGTTTTCGCGCGTGGTGGATCAGTCAGGCTCAAGTGTTCTTCGCGCAATCCCCGGCTTTCAAAGGGATGTGGATCGATGACGTCAATCTGGACCTGTCCCGCGTCAGCGACGGTAATGGCAACCCGGTCGTCCCCATCGATCCCACCACCGGACAGCCGATGACCAATGCGGCCTGGATGAGCGATTTCGCCGATTTTATGGAACAGGTGCGAACCGCATTTCCGTCCGCGGAGATCATCCATAACTCCCTCTGGAATCTAGACTGGACCGATCCCAACGTGCAGCGCGAGATTCGAGCCGCCGACTGGATCAATCTCGAAAGGGGCGTCAACGACGCCGGGCTGACCGGCGGAGCCGGCTATTGGTCCCTCGCCCGCCTGCTCTCTTTCATCGGCTTCATTCATTCCCTCGGCAGAAACGTCCTCCTCGACGGTGAGCCGCCTGCCTCCGATTCGGATCTGGCCCGGGAGTATTCTGCGGCCTGCTACCTTTTGATCTCGAACGGGAACGACATGGTCGGGGATTCCTCGCAAACGCCATCGTACTGGTGGCGCGGGTATACCAGCGATCTGGGCGCAGCCGCGGGAGCCTTCTATACCTGGAATAGTCTCTGGCGGCGCGATTTCGCGGGCGGCATGGTTTTGGTCAACCCTCCCCAATCGAGTTCCGTTACGGTCACGCTCCCGTACCCCATGACTCGCGTGGACGGATCGGTGGTGACCGCCGTCACGCTCGGACCGGCGGAGGGCGCCGTCTTGCAAGGCTCGTCACCCTGTGACGTCAACCAGGACGGTGTGCTTGACGCCCGCGACATCCAGCAGGCCACCAGCCAGGCATTGGGTGTCGCTCCGTGTGGCGCCGCCGATCTCGACCACGATGGAAAGTGTACCGTCATTGACGTGCAGCGCGTGATCAATGCCGTAAACGGCGGCGCGTGCGTCAGCCCGTAAGCGGTGACGGGCTCTCCGCCTTCACGGTCGTGCCGCCGTCAATCCAATCCACCTCCCTTCCCCACCCCTTTCCCCGCCGTTGTACTCTAATTCGAGAGCGGCACTCACTCCGCCGCGCCGGGTACCCCGCACTGCAGCCCAAAGGAGGCTCTATGAAATCGTTCCGCATCGCGACCTGCGCGCTCGCGTTTGTCAGCGCCGGCGTCCTGTTCGCCGCCGATCCGCCGCCGTGGGCCTACGGCTTCGAAGGCCCGCCGCAACCTGGAGCGACGGCGCCCCCGCCCGGTCCGGCCAATACCGATCAGACGCCGCGCACCATCCCCGGCGCGACCGCGCAATACTCCCGCGCGCAGATCGCCAACCGCTTCGGCCCCGCCGACTGGTTCCCCGGCGAGCATCCGCAAATGCCCGATGTCGTCGCGCACGGCAAGCAGCCGAACGTCTGGGCCTGCGGGTTGTGCCACTATCCCAACGGCAAGGGGCGCTCCGAAAATGCCGGCGTCAGCGGCCTCTCCACGGAATATTTCATCCACACCATGAACGACTTCAAGAACGGAAACCGCAAGAGCGCCGACCCGCGCAAAAATAACACCAACCTCATGATCCAGTTCGCGAAGAACATGACCGACGACGAGATCAAGGCCGCCGCCGAGTACTTCGGCGCGATGAAGTGGACGCCGTGGATCAAGGTCGTGGAAACCAAAATGGCGCCCAAGGCCAAGCCCAATAACGGCCTGTTCCTGATCGAAGGCAAGGAGATGGAGCCCCTCGGCAACCGCATTCTGGAAGCGCCGGTCAACGCCGAAGCCACCGAAATCCTGCGGGATCCCCACTCCGGATTCACCGCCTACGTGCCCCTGGGCTCGGTGAAAAAGGGCGAGGCGCTGGTCACCAAGGGTGGCGGCAAAACCATCGCCTGCGCCAACTGCCACGGCGCCGACCTGAAGGGCCTCGGCCCCGTCCCCGGCCTCGCCGGCCGCTCTCCCAGCTACCTCATGCGCCAGATGTTCGACATGCAGCAAGGCTTCCGCAAAGGCGCCTGGACGGAGCTGATGAAGCCCGTGGTCGCCAACCTCACCGCCGACGACATGATGAACATCGTGGCCTACACCGCGTCGCGGATGCCGTAGTCGTCCGGCAGGAGGCATCGCACGACTTCCTGCCCATGACGGACTCTCCGGTCGAAATCGAAATTCGCGCTCGGCCGGAGCGCGTCTGGGAGGTCCTGCGCGACGCTAGCGAGTCCCGTTCCCTGGAGCTTCGAGCGGACGTCCGAAACACAGTACGTACCCGCTGTTGTCGGTGATCTCGAAGGCGCGCAGTCCATCGCCGGTGTCGCTCAATTCGCTGTGGATCGGAACACCCTTGTCCACGTACTCTCGATACAGCGAGTCTGGATCGGAAGTATCGATATACGCATCCCAGCGCGCCCATTGGTGGCGGGAAGGATTGGGTTGTGGGTGAATCTCGGGCGTGATGGACTTGAGCATCAGCATGGCGCCGTCTCGCTCGATGATGCCAAAGAAATCTTTGCCCTGTCCGTCGCCTCCACCCGTGTACGTGACTGCAAAACCCAGCTTCGCGCAGTAGAAATCCAGGCTCTTCGCAAGATCGTCGACGACAAAGAACGGACTGATGCGGTGCAGCACAGCCACCTTGGCAGCAGGGATCATCTTTCGCATCCTACCGCAGCCACGCGGTGGTCTCAACGGCAAGGAAATCCTGCGGGCTCGACCGCTACCCGCGTCCGGCTTCCGGAAAATACAGCCGAAACGTGGTGCCCGCGCCCCCAAGCCAAGTCGATTACGCGCCGGAGCTCTTCGTATTCCACGCCCAAGCGGCCGGTGAGGTCGACAATGCGCCAGTGTACCCAGCCGGCATTGCCGCGTTTCCCGCCGATCCAATGTGCGGAGATTTCAGCCGGGAACACCGAGCAGTCCCGCCGGCGAGCCGCGGCCTGGCCCATCCAGGAGCCCTGCTCCCGCAGCCCGTGCAAAATGGATGCGGACTGCTCCGGAAATGCCAGGAACTCGAAGAGCCATCGCCCGTGAGCCTGACTGATGTCGTCATACCCCATGAGCCGCTGAAAGGCTGGGTTGGTGTACCGAAAACAAGCGGCTGGGATCGGAAAAGGCAACGCCGTGCGGCGAATCCTCCAGGGCGCTGCGGAACAACGACGCCCAGTCCATGCACCCCGTCTCGGCAGGAGCAGTGGCGGGCCTCACCGGCCACGTCGCGGCGGGTGGATCGCCAGGCCGGCCCGCGCACGACGCGCGAACGGCCGCCACAAGCGCAGGAATCTTCAGCCGTGATGTTCGCATGGATCGAAACAGAAAGGAACGTCCTTCATCAGAATACGGGCGGCCGGGCCGGCAACCCAGTCCGCAGAGGCTATGTAACCGTTACATCAGCTCCCTTGAAGAGAGTCTCCTCCGGTGATACCCTTGGTGCCGGGAGGGGCCGCGTGGCACCCACATCGGGTAGCGAGTCATCCCGGATACCGCCTCGGTTGGCGCCGCAGAGGTTCGGGCGGAGCTGGCCAAACTACTGGAAAACGAGGCCTTTATCAACTCTCCCAGGCTCTCGAAGTTCCTCCAGCTCACCGTCCAGGAGACGCTGGCCGGACAAGCTGAACATCTCAAGGAATTCGCCATCGGACACGACGTCTTCGACCGCGGCGCCGGCTGCGACGATCCGGTCGTGATCGCCTTTCAACCGGGCAGCTATGTTCCCAAGTTCGTCCGGCGTCAGCATCTGCAGCCGCCCACCGAAGTCGCGGCGCAGGATCTGGACCCGGACACCGTCGCCGTCCTTCCCTTCGTGAATCTCAGCGCGGATCCGGAACAGGTGCTGTTCTGCAACGGCACCACCGAAGAAATCATCTTCGAGCTCGCTTCCGTGCCGGGGCTCAAGGTGCTCGGCCTGACCACCGCATTTGCCTTGCGCGATTGCAAAGAAGGCTTCATGACCATGTGTTCGGTCAATCCCGCTTTGAAGAAGGATTGCGTTTGTACGAGCGCGCGCTTCACCTGGATCCTCTTTCGTACCGCACCAACGGCGCCATGGGCGTGGCCTACTGGCTTCTCGGCCAGTACGAGGAGGCCGAACGCTGGCTGCGCGTGGGACGTCGATCGCCAGACCTATCTTCGCTTGCTCGTCGATACCCTCTCCGAAGCGCACGTTCGCATGCTCGGATGGTGCCTCATGACCAACCATGTGCACCTGATCGTCCCGTCATGGAATCCCGGCTGACGCGCGCGGCGCCCGGACCGACTACGCTATCCTGAACTGAGGAGACTGATGCGATGGGCTGCGGCAACGGGGGGCTGACCGGGATCAACAACGCGATCAAGCCGGGAGCGCGCAAGGTGTTTTGCGTAAAATTCGGACGCGAGATGGAAGGGCTCGACGAAACGCCGTTTGAAGGGCACCCGCTCGGACAAAAAATCTACGAGAACGTTTCCAAGGAAGCCTGGAAGATGTGGGTGGAGCACATGAAGATGCTCATGAATGAATACCGGCTGAATCTCGGCACCCAGGAAGCCCAGGAATTTCTCCTGCAACAAATGGAGGCGTATTTCTTCGGCGAAGGCGCGGCCCTGCCGCCGGATTTCGTGCCGCCTAAAGCGAAGGGCTGAAGGTCTCGAGCGCGGTCGCGATGTGAAAACGCAGTTCCGCGTGCGACCGGCGCAAGGCCGACTCCACGTCCGCCGGCGAGTCTCCCCGCGCAAACAGAAACCCCAGGTAGCTGGCGCCCTCGGGCAACGGGATCAGGCGCTGACCGGCCTTGGCGGTAATGACGACCTCCTCGATTCCGGGGACTGCCCCCGCGCTCTCGACACCTTCCACCGATTCGTAGACGCCGTCTTTGGGAAGGGGAATCATCATGACCCCCGAGGCCGCGCCGGTCAGGCAAGCGCCGGCCACATCCTCGCCCAGCGCGTGGCGGAGAATCAACTCTTCCAGCGGCACGCCGGGCCGGAAGCGCAGCGCCTTGGCGCACAGCCCGCCGATGGGACGGGCGGCGGCCTCCAGCATCCAAGCGCCCGCGCGGTTGTAGCGAACCTCGGCGTGCACCGGGCCGTGGCGCAGGCCGAGAGCCCGAACGGCCCGCGCGGTGGTTTCGAGTAACACCTGCTGCACGGCGGTTGGTTCGCGCGACGGCGTGATGTAGAGGGTCTCTTCGAAGAAAGGCCCTTCGAGCGGATCGGGCTTGTCGAAAATGGCCAGCGGTTGAAATACGCCGCCGGTGACCAGGCCCTCCACGGCGAACTCGCGGCCTTCGATGTAGCCTTCCACCTGCAGGTGCGACTCACCCAGCTTGCGGATGCGATGAAAGGCGGCGGTGAATTCGGCGGGGCTATTGGCGCGGATCACACCGCGGCTGGCCGAGAGGCCGAGCGGTTTGAGAACGCACGGATAGGGCGCGCGGGCCGCGATCTCGGCGGGATCCTGTTCGAAGGACACGCGGAAGAACGGCGGCATGGGCAGCCCGGCGGCCTGGTAGAGCTGGCGGGCCAGGAACTTGTCGTTGCAGGCGCGGGCCGCGGCCGGCGGATGAAACGGGACGCCCAGCATCTCGGCGGCAGCGGCGGCGAGCACCGCCGGACGATCGCCCACCGCCGCGACGCCATCGAAGCGCCGGCCCCGGAGGACGCCGAGGGATTCGTCGATGCGATCGAACTTGATGGCAATCGCGCGATCGCCCCACGGGTCTTCGAGCACGTGGCAGCGGTCGGTGGCGAGCGTGAGATCGATGTCCAGCCGGCGCGCGGCATCGGCGAACACGCGGATCTGATAGCCGGTGGTGGCGGCAAAGAGAAGGAGACGGCGGGGCACTGCTCTCATTCTCGCGCAGGTGCGGGAGGACCTAGCGTTTGATGATCAGGACCAGGACGCTGACCCAGAACATCGCGCCAAGGACGATTCCGAGGAGAGCGCCGCGCGCCGGGCGGAGGCGGTTGGCCAGAGCGTCGGCATGTTCTTCCTCGTCATCCACTTGGTCCGCGACGCCCGGAAGAACCGTGATGGTTCGGGTGCCGACAGACTCCTCGACCACCGATTCGGGGATCTCCGCGACTCGCACGAGCGGAAGGGCACTCATATCGCAAGCATATAGCCCGTATAGGACCGATGTCTATATTTCTTTGGTTAACAGGGTCCTGTCAACTAGGCCTAAGATCCATCAAACTATTGATTATAATATATTTAAGTAAAATAGGACCGAAGTCCCTTAGGGTACTAGGGATCTCCGGAGAGCCGCCTCTAACTCCGGCTTGCCCAGGGCCGTGCTGATGAACAGCTCCTGGCGGGCGCCGGCGGCGAGGGCGATGGCCTTCCAGCCGTTTGGGGTGGGAACGGTGACGCGGATGCGAACCGGGCCCTTGGCGTCCCGGACCGGGCGGATGACTCCGGGAATCACCGAGCGGATCTCGGGTGTGGCCGCCAGCAGGGTTTCCAGGATGCCGCGGAGGCCGCCGATGATGCTGTGCTCGATCTTGAGCCGGTCGTGGGAGGTTCGGAGGCGCATGACTGTTGCTTAGCGCCATCCTTCCTGGCCGCGGAGCGGGACAAACCGGCAAAGGGAGGCAACGCGCGATTGGATCACGCCGTTGCGTTTGGAGATGACGCGCAATTCCTGGTCGAGGCGCTCGCCGACGGGAATGACCATGCGGCCGGGGTCGTTCAGCTGGTCGAGTAAGGCGGCGGGAATCTCCGGGGCGGCGGCCGCCACCGAGATGGCGTCGTAGGGGGCGAGTTCGGGGTGGCCGAAGGAGCCATCGCCGCAGACGACCAGGACGTTGGCATCGCACCCGGTGCGCGCGAGGTTGCGGCGGGCGGCGTGAGCGAGGCCGGGAATGAGCTCAAGGGTGACGACGGTGGCCGCCAGCGCGCCCAGCACCGCGGCGTGATAGCCGGAGCCGGCGCCCACTTCGAGGACGTTTTCGACGCCGGTCAGCTCCAGCAGTTCCGCCATGAGGGCGGTCATGTAGGGCTGCGAAATGGTCTGGGCATGGCCGATGGGAACGGGATCGTCGGCGCAGGCCAGCAGACGCGCCTCGGCCGGGACGAACTCCTCGCGCGGGATCTGTTCGAGGGCGCGCAAGACGCGCGGGTCGCGGATGCCGCGGCGGCGCAACTGCGTGTCGACCATGGCGCGGCGCTCGGCTTCCCAATCCGGGATCAAGGGATACCCCCGCCTTTATAATAAGATGAGTGACCCATCAGGTAACGCTTATCCCGGGAGACGGCATCGGGCCGGAAGTGGCGGACGCGACGGTGCGCGCGGTGACCGCCACGGGTGTGGAGATTGAATGGGAGCGCGTGGAAGCCGGCGTGAATGCGCTCGAGGAATACGGCGAATTGCTGCCGAGCGAGGTATTCGCCTCGCTGGAGATGTCGCGCGTGGGTCTCAAAGGGCCGACCGCGACGCCGATCGGCGGCGGCCACCAGAGCATCAACGTGCAGCTGCGCAAGAAGTTGGGGCTGTACACCAATTTTCGCCCGGTGCGTATGCTTCCGGGGTTGAAGACGCGGTTTCACGACGTGGCGGTCAACCTGGCGATTTTCCGCGAGAACACCGAGGATCTGTACGCGGGGCTGGAGCATGAGATTGTCCCGGGAGTGGTGGAGAGCCTGAAGATCATCACCCAGAACGCCTCGATGCGGATCGCGCGGGCGGCCTTCGAATACGCGCATCGCGAGGGCCGGTGCAAGGTCACGGCCATTCATAAAGCCAACATCATGAAGCTGAGCGACGGCCTGTTCCTGAAGTGCTGCCGCGAAGTGGCGGCGGGGTTTCCGGCGATCCAGTACACCGAGCTGATCGTGGACAACGCGTGCATGCAACTGGTGATGCGGCCGGAGACGTTCGACCTGCTGGTGATGCCGAACTTGTATGGCGACATCATTTCCGACCTCTGCGCAGGGCTGGTGGGCGGCCTGGGGATCGTACCCGGAGCGAACATGGGAGATCATCACGCCATCTTCGAGGCGGTACACGGCACGGCACCGGACATTGCGGGCAAGGGCCTGGCCAATCCCACCGCGCTGATGCAATCGGCGGTCCTGATGCTGGCGCACCTGGGCGAGCGCGAGGCGTCGGTCCGGCTGCAGAGCGCCATCGAGCGAGTGTATGCCGAGGGCAAGCACCTGACCGGCGACGTAGGCGGCCCCGCCTCGACGGACGAGTTCACCGATGCAGTGATTAGCTACACGCAGGGGTGAACGATGGCCATCGGCCGCCGAATCGTGAGGCACGGCTAGCCGGAATCCCGGTTACTCTGGATTTTCTCGTTGCCGGCATCCAGGATCCCGTCGATCGCGGCCGTCGGCGCGGCTGCCCCGGGAGGCATCTCGGGTGGCTGGGGGACATTACGGAACGAAGCCAATTCGGGGGCCGGGGGACAGGGGCAGGGGGCCGGGGGCTGCGACTTCTCCTGCGCGGGCTGGGATCTGGCGGCGTGGAGACGCTCGAGTAGTCCGAAGATGCGAGCGAGAGAGCGCTCGGTGGAATCGATGCGGCGCTGCAGGAGCATGAACGCATTGGCGCCGCGACTGAAGACGTCGCCGAGCGGGGCGGCTGGATTGAGGGGATGGATGTTGGATGCCTGAGCGTCGTCGGTGCGACTCTGCCAGAGCTGGACCTCGACGCGGCGGAGGCGGCGGAGCTGCCATTCGGCGCAGACGAGGGAGTCGACCAGGGAACGCTCGAAGGCGTCGGCCGGGGGGAACCGGCAGTAGTAGTCCGTGATGAGGGCGTCGAGTTCGGCGGAGTCTTCCCCGGGGATGACCTGGGATTGCGCGTGGATGCCGGTCTTCAGG
This sequence comes from Terriglobia bacterium, assembly GCA_020073145.1. Taxonomy (GTDB): domain Bacteria; phylum Acidobacteriota; class Terriglobia; order Bryobacterales; family Bryobacteraceae; genus PSRJ01. The sequence continues at coordinate 233,279 of JAIQFS010000008.1, read as the reverse complement.
GCATTGAAACGAGAAGCGGCCTTGCCCTCCGGCGAGGTGGGGCCCGTGGATTTTTGCGAATTGCGGCGATTCGCTTCGATTTGATTCTGAGTCGCCATACCGTCGATTTGAGGATACCCGGGCGGCACGGGGGAAACGGCGGCTCAAAGCGGTAAGTGTTTGCGGATCAATGAAATTTTGAGGCGGAAAGGCGGTGACTCCCCCACGGCGGCGCTACGCTTTCGCCACAACGAGGGATGAAAACGGGCGCGATTCGAGAGAAGATAGCCTCCGCCGGGGGCACTTCAAGCCGGCTTCGATCTGGTGCTTCGAGCCCGTCTGTGAATCTGGCCGGACGCTTTGTTGGCACAACGCAGTGTTGCCTCTGCCGCAAGGCAGGGAGCACGAGAAGGAATGTCTGGTCGCCAGTTCATAAGCAATCTGATAGTCGTCCGCACAGGCAGCGTGCTGATAGACCAGGCCGGCACGGTATTCATCCAGAGGGTCGGTGATCTTTCCGCTGCGATACAGGGTTTGACGCGCTGGAGCCGCACTCGATCCCGGTCCATGTTCATGACAAAGCGCCCGTTGAGGCGGTCGGATTGATCCGTATCATATGATGTACTCGATTTCGTCACTCGGGCTCAGGGCTTGTTGGGGAAGGGGTGGGACGGGTCGAGAGGACCAGGCCGCGAGCAAGATTCCACCGACACCGGCCACGATCATGGTGAGCGGGGGCAGCAAGATGCGCAGACCGGGTTTTACACCCCGGGACACCGCTAGAACGTCTCTTGACAAATAGACTCTGTTTCGCCATACTAGGTCTACTTTTGTACTAGTATGGCGAAAATAAACGAACCGGATCCCCTGAGTCTGCTGCCGTTGCACGCGGCGGTCTTCCATATTCTGCTGTGCCTGGGGGAAGGCGAACGGCACGGGTACGCGTTGAAGCGGGAGATCGCGCGGCGCACCAACGGCAAGCTGACCTTGGGGGCGGGTGTCTTGTACGGCTCGATCAATAAGATGATCGAGCAGGGCATGATTGAGGAATCCGCAGACCGGCCGGACGCGCACCTGGACGACGAACGACGCCGGTATTACCGGCTAACGGCGTTCGGACGCAAGGTGGCGCAGGCGGAAGCGGCGCGGATGCGCGAACTGGTGCAGCTGGCGGCAGCGCAATTTGGGCAGCCGCAGCGCGCCTGAGGAACTCGACGTGTCCTTCTCGGCCCGCTTCTACCGCCTTCTGGTGAAACTTTATCCGCCGCGGTTCCGCGAGGAATACGGCAGCGCGCTGGAGCGTCAGTTTGGCGACGACTACCGGGAGGCCGCGGCGCCGGCGGATCGGGCCCGGCTGTGGGCGCAGACCGCGGCCGATCTGGCGGTATCGGTGCCGGCGCAGTTTGCGCAGGAACTGGGGCGGGATGCCCGCCAGACCTTCCGGCTGTGGGCGCGGCGGCCCTTCCACACCGGCCTCGCCATCGCCGCGCTGGCGGTCGGGATCGGGGCCAATACGGGAGTCTTCAGCGTGTTGAACGCGCTGCTGCTGCGATCGCTCCCGTTTCGGGAACCCGACCGAATCGCTTCCATAAAGATGTTCACTCCGGGCGGTTTTGGCGTCGGCCCGAACCGGCTGCACGACTGGCGCAAGCACAGCGCCTACATGGAGGATGCGGCGCAGTTCGGCAGCCTCGACGTGAACCTGGACGGCGCGCGGGAGTCGGCGCGGATCCGGCTCACGGAGACTTCGTGGAATTTCTTTTCCATGCTGGGCAGCGAGCCCGTGCTGGGCCGGGCCTTTGCGGCGGGAGAAGACACGCCGGGGAAAGACGCCGTGGCGGTGATCGGGTACGGTTTGTGGCAGCAGCTCTACGGAGGGGATCGGCGCGTCCTGGGCTCGACCCTCCGGGCCAACGGCGTTCGGCTCACCATCATCGGAGTCGCCCCGCCCGCTTTTGACTATCCGGCCAAGACGGCGATCTGGACTCCCACGACGTTTGACCTATCGCGCATTCCGAAAACCAACGTGTATTTTGTCGAATCGATCGGACGTCTGAGACCGGGCCTGACGTGGGCGGCGGCGCGGGCGGCCTTCGAGGCCGAAGCGTATCGGAGATTTCCCGAGGCGCGCAACTTCGCGGCCGCCAACCGGCCCGCGCTGGTGCCGATTGAGGACCAACTGGCCGGCCCGGTGAAGCAGGCCACGTTGGTTTTGATGGGCGGGGTGGCGCTGATCCTGCTGATCGCGTGCGTGAACGTGGCGCACTTCCTGTTGGCCCGCACCATCGACCGGTCGAGCGAACTGCTGATTCGCGCGGCATTGGGCGCAGGCCCCGCCCGGCTCTCGCAACAAATTCTCACGGAGAGCCTGCTCTTGTCCGGAGTCGCCGCGGTATCGGGTTTGATCGTGGCCTACTGGACGGCCGCAGTTGCGACCGCGGTGCAGCCGGCGGCGTTGGCCGCGCAGGCGTACCGGATTCTGGACTGGCGGGTGCTCAGTTTTGCAGTCGCGCTTTCGTTCGTCACCGGCCTGGTGTTTGGGGTTTTGCCGGCAGTTCACGTCAGCCGGCTGAGGGTTTCCATAACGGCGCTGCGCCAAGCCGGCTCTTCGCAGCCCGCCGGAAGGGTGCGGCGGGCCCTCATCGCCGCGCAGGTGGCGCTCGCCATTATCCTGCTGGCCGGGTCGGTGGCACTCGGCCGCGGATTTCTTGCGCTCCTGAAGGCCGATACCGGCTATCAAACGCGCAACGTGGTAACCCTGAGCGTGTCGCTGGCGGGCAGCACGCACCGGGATCAGGATCGCGCCGCAACCTATTACCAGGAAGCGCTACGGCGGGTTCGGGAGGTTGCCGGAGTCGAGTCCGCCAGCGCCGCGGAGTTTCTGCCGTTAGCCGCCCAGACCTTTATGGGCGGGCAGTTTCGAATCGATGACGCGGGCACACCGGCTCTGGCAACCGTGGTCCCGGTGGCGCCCGGGTATTTTCAGACCATGGGCGGCCGGGTCCTGTATGGCCGGGAATTTCAGGACGGCGACGGGCAGGGCCCCGAACCGGTGGCGATTGTGAACGATCAGTTTGCGCGCCGCTTCGGCGACCCGGCCGGCATGGTCGGCCGGCAGCTCACCAGCGGACCTCCCTGGAAAAGGCCGTTCCAAATCATCGGGGTCGTGCGGGGAATGCGCTACGGTCTATCGACTACCGCCAGCGAACAAATTTTTCTGCTCTCGATGGGGCCTCAGTTCCTCACCGTGGTGGCAAAGGTCCGCGGGCGTCCGCAAGACCGCATCCCGCCGATTCGCGCGGCGGTGCAATCGGTGGATGCAAGAGTGCCGGTGTTCGACGTGAAGACCATGGAGGAGCGGCTCGATGAATCGCTGGCGCGGCCCAAATTCTACACCACCGCGGTTCTGTTTTTTGGAGGATTCGCGTTGCTGCTGGCGGCCACGGGGATTTACGGCATTGCGTCGTATACAGTGGCGCAGCGAACGCGCGAGATGGGGATCCGCCTGGCTTTGGGAACCACCGCGGCACGGGTGCGCGGCGGACTGATGAAACAAGGCCTGCTCCCGGTGGCGGTGGGCGCTCTACCGGGCGTGGCGGGCGCCTTCGCCGCCAGCCGGTTTCTGGCGAGCCTTCTGCCGGGCGCGGAACCGGTGAGCGCGATGACGTGCGCGGCCGCCCTAGCGCCCGTGTTTGCGATTGCGGCGGCCGGCATCTGGTCGGCAACGCGCCGCATCGCGCGGCTCGATCTGGCGGAAACTCTGCGCGCGGAGTAGGCCACTCTCATCCCGCCAGCGACCAGGCGCCGAAACCCGATCGTCTGTCCCATGCGGGCTAAAGCTTGCGCCACTGGGAGAGACTACTGGCGTTGCCTCGTGAACTGAAAACTCTCGGTGGACTTCAGACGGCCGTTTTCGAAGAGCTGCCAGTCGGCGGTCAGATGATCGGCGTCGGGAAAGCGGAAGGCGACATTGTGCATGTGGGCCGCTCCGGGGGTGGCCAGGTTGGTCACGTCCAGGAACTCGAACTTCAGTTCGCCGGTGGCCGGGTTGAATTCGCGAGCCTCCATGCGGGGCTGATTGCCCAGAATGCAGTAGTGGGTGAGCAGGAGGCGTGAATTATCCAGATAGTAGACGGTCTCCATGGGCATGTTTTCCACCACCGTTCGTTCCACGACGGCCGAGCCGCCGGCGATAACTTCGTAGGCGACCTCGAAGTCTCCCCGATCGGTCTTGGCTTCCCACTTCCCCGCCAGGCTGCGCAGGCGGTCGAAGGCGGCTTTGGCATCGATGGCGGCCGGTTGCGAACTGCCGCCGTACACCGCCGGCGCAACCAATAGCAGGCTGGCCAGCGGCAGCAAATACGTTCTCATAAGTGACTCCGTTGTAGCATGTGGACCTGGCAGCGGAATCGGGGATGGGCGGCGGGGCAACGACCGCCGCCCGAACTGCGTCTGAGCGCTATCTCCAACAAAAGAACCCTTTAAGAATCTTTACGTAACGCGTCCCAGGGGCCGCTCCGCCCATCTAAGTAGGAAGGGCGCTTATGACCAAGCAAAAACTTCTACTGACGGGAGGGGCGGCGCTGCTGACGCTCGGGCTGGGCGCGTGGAGGATCCTCCGCAGACCCGACGCGGCTCAATACCGGACGGCAGTGGTGGAGTGCGGCGACATCGCTTCCACCGTTTCCGCTACCGGCACGCCCAACGCGGTGGTGACGGTGCAGGTGGGCTCGCAGGTCTCCGGGAACATTTTGGCGCTCTACGCCGACTTCAATACGCCGGTGAAGAAGGGGCAGGTGGTGGCGCGCATCGATCCGCAGATCTACCAGGCGCGCGTGGATCAGGCCAAGGCGACTTTGAACGCGCAGGAGATGGAAGCCGCGAACGCGCAGGCGCAAATCGAGAAGAGCCGCGCCGACGTCTCCAGCGCGCAGGCGTCGGTGGCAAACGCGCAAGCGAACGCGGTGCGAAGCCGGTCGGCGGTGAACGACGCCCAGACCAAGAACACGCGCCGCATCGAGCTGGTGAAGGACGGGGTGCTGTCGCAGGAAGATGGCGAGACCGCGCAGGCCACGTACGACCAGGCGGTCGCCAATGTGAACGCGGCGAACGCGCAGGTGAAGGCCGCGCAGGATGGCGTGACCGCGGCGCAGGCCGAAGTTCGTGTGGCGGAGACCGGGCTGGCGGCGGCGCAAGCGCAGGTGAAGCAGCAGCAGGCCGCGCTGGCGCAAGCGCAAGCCGATCTTGACCACACCTACATCACGGCTCCGGTGGACGGCGTGGTGGTTTCGCGCAACATCGACGTGGGCCAGACGGTGGCCGCGAGCCTGCAGGCGCCGACGCTGTTTTCGATTGCGCAAGATCTGACCAAGATGCAGGTGGACACCAATGTTTCGGAGGCCGATGTAGGCCGCGTGCAGGTGGGGATGCCGGCGACGTTCACGGTGGACGCTTACCCAAGCCAGACGTTCCAGGGCACGGTCACGTCGATTCGCAAAGCCGCCATCAACGTGCAGAACGTGGTCACGTACGACGTGGTGATCTCGGTGGCGAATCCGGACTTGAAGCTGTTCCCGGGAATGACGGCCACCGTGAAGATCCTGATCGAGCGGCGCGCCAACGCGCTGACGATCCCGGCCGCGTCGCTGCGGTTCCGGCCGGCGAGCGCGACGGCGAATCCGAAGAACGGATCGAAGGTGGTGTGGGTCCTGGACAGCAACAACCAGGTGAAGCCAGTGGCGGTAACGCTGGGGCTGACGGACGGGTCCAACGTCGAAGTAACCAGCGGGTTGCGCGAGGGCGATCGGGTGATTGTGGCATCGCTGATGAAACCAGCGGGCGGGTCGAGCAGCACGCCCATGGGCGGCGGACGCCGCGGACCGGGGTTCTGATTATGCCAGCGATCATCGAAATCCAAAACCTGGTGAAGCACTACCGGATGGGGGCGCTCTCGGTCCACGCATTGAAGGGCATCTCGCTCCAGATCGAGGCGGGCGAGTTCGTGGCGATCATGGGGCCGTCGGGCTCGGGAAAGTCGACCCTGATGAACATTCTAGGGTGCCTGGACAAACCGACGGCGGGGACCTACACGCTCGATGGGGTGAGCGTAGGAACGCTCGACCGCGACCAACTGGCGGAAATTCGCGGCCAGAAGATCGGGTTCGTGTTCCAGCAGTTCAATCTGCTGGCGCGAACGAGCGCGGTGGAGAACGTGGAACTGCCGCTGCTCTACACCAACACTCCGGCGGGCGAGCGGCGGGAGCGGGCGCTGGCGGCGATCCAGGCGGTGGGCCTGGCGGGGAGGGAAGGCCACCATCCCAGCCAGCTTTCGGGCGGCCAGCAGCAGCGGGTGGCGATCGCGCGAGCCCTGGTGAACCGGCCGCGCATCCTTCTGGCCGATGAACCGACGGGAGCGCTGGACACTCGGACCAGCATCGAGGTGATGGCGATCTTCCAGCGGCTGAATCGCGAGTCGGGCATTACGACCATCGTGGTGACCCACGAACCGGACATCGCGGCGTATGCCGGCCGGAACATCCACTTCCGCGACGGCCGGCTGCAGAGAGATGCGCGCGTCGACCGGCCGCGCGACGCAGCCGAGGAACTGAGGGCGCTTCCTGTGGAAGAAGAGGAGCCAGAGGCGGTGGAGGCATGAAACTACTGGCGGCGGTACGAATCGCATTGCGGGCGCTGCGGGTCAACCGGCTGCGCTCGGCGCTCACGATGCTGGGGATCGTGATTGGGGTAGCGGCGGTGATCGCGATGGTGGCGGTGGGCTCGGGCGCGACGCAGCGCATTCAGGAACAGATCCAGGCGATCGGCAGCAACCTGATCCTGGTGATTCCGGGCAGCATCACGTCGAACGGTGTTCGGCTGGGCAGCGGCGCGACCGTCACTCTTTCGGAAGACGACGCCAAAGCCATTGCCGCGGAATGTCCGGCGGTGGCGGCCATCGCCCCGGGCGTGCGCGGCGCCGCGCAAATCACGAATGGGAACAGCAACTGGGCTACGTCCATCGTGGGGACGACCCCGGACTACCTGGCGATTCGCCAGCAGACGGTAGTGATGGGCAACCCGTTCACGAGTGACGATGTGAATTCCGCGGCCAAGGTGGCGCTTCTCGGCCAGACGGTGGCGCAGAATCTGTTCGGCTCCGCGGATCCGACCGGGCAAAGCATTCGCATCAAGAACGTGCCGTTCACGGTGGACGGGGTGCTGAGCGCCAAAGGCCAGTCGCCCACGGGCCAGGACCAGGACGATCTGGTGCTGATTCCGCTCTCGACAGCCAAGCGGCAAGTGGTGGGCGCGAGCCAGGCCAACGCGGGTTCGGTCGGATCCATCATGGTGCAGGCGGTGAACGCGGAAGCGATGGATGAAGCGCAGCGTGAAGTGGAAGGGCTGCTGCGGCAGCGGCATCGCATCCAGAACGGACAAGACGACGATTTCACCGTGCGCAACCTATCGGATGTGTTCGCGGCGCAGGAGAGCTCGGCGCGGGTGATGTCGATTCTGCTCGGCGCCATTGCGTCGGTATCGCTGGTGGTGGGCGGCATCGGGATCATGAACATCATGCTGGTGACGGTCACGGAGCGCACGCGCGAAATCGGGCTGCGCCTGGCGATTGGGGCGAAGGCCCGGGACATCCTGTCGCAGTTTCTGGTGGAGGCGGTCACGCTGTCGATTCTGGGCGGCATCTCGGGGATTCTGTTCGGGTTGGGCGCATCGGCGCTGATCTCGCACTTCGCGGGGTGGAGCACGCTGGTCAGCCCGACAGCGATCCTGCTGGCGTTCGTGTTTTCGGGGCTGGTGGGGGTGTTCTTCGGCTACTATCCGGCGCGCAAGGCGGCGCTGCTGGATCCCATCGACGCGCTGCGGTACGAATGACGGAGGATTTCTCCCGGTACTGCTAAACTCGTTAAATGGCCTCGGCGGTCGAGACCCCCTTTCAAACGTCCGGATTGGTTCGGCTGACGCGCCCGCAGTTGTATGGGACGATGGCGGGGCTGCTGCTGTCGGTGTTGCTGGCTTCGCTCGACCAGACGATCGTGGGAACGGCCGAGCCGCGGATCATCGCGAATCTTTCGGGGTTCAACCGGTACCCGTGGGTGTCGACGGGCTACCTGCTGTCGTCGACGATTGCGGTCCCGATCTTCGCCAAACTCTCCGATATTTACGGCCGCAAGTGGTTCTTCCTGCTGGGTGCGGCCATGTTCGTGCTGACATCGGCGCTGTGCGGGGCCTCCGGCGATCTGCCGCTGCCGTTCGACGGCATGAACCAGTTGATCCTGTTCCGCAGCCTGCAGGGCGTGGGCGGCGGCATGATGATGGGGCTCGCGTTCACGATTATCGGCGATATCTTTTCGCCGGTAGAGCGAGGGCGCTACCAGGGCTTTTTCGCGGCCACCTACGGATTATCTTCGATCTTCGGTCCGACGCTGGGCGGCTGGCTGACCGATTCGATTTCGTGGCGCTCCGTGTTCTACGTCAACCTTCCGGTGGGCATTGTGGCCATCGCCGCAATACTGCTGTACTTCCCGTATTGGCGGCCGCAAGACATTCACCGCCGGATCGATTGGGCCGGCGTGGTTTCCTTGATCGGCTGCATGGTGCCGCTGCTGCTGGCGCTCACCTGGACCACGGACTACGGATGGGGCTCGGCGCGGGTGGAGTCGCTGCTCGCCATGGCCGCCGTCATGCTGGCGGCGTTCCTGTACGCGGAGGCCAAGGCCATCGAGCCCCTGATTCCACTTTCGCTGTTTCGGGATCCGGTCGTCAGCGTGTCTTCGCTGGCCGTATTCCTGCTCGGGATGGGAATGTTCACGCTGATCATTTACCTGCCGTTGTTCATGCAAGGGGTGATGGGCGTTTCCGCCACCAAATCAGGCAACCTGCTGACGCCGATGTTGATGGCCTCGGTGGTGGGAAGCATCACCACCGGGCAATTGAACTTGCGGATGAGAACGTATAAGCCGCAGGCGGTGGTGGGGTCGATCCTGATTGCGATCGGGACCATCTTGTTTGCGCGCATGGACGCCAGCGTGCAGTATTTCGACGTGGTGCGCAACATGGTGATTTCGGGAGTCGGGATGGGCCTGCTGATGCCGGTCTACACGGTGGCGGTGCAGAACGTCGCGCCTCGCAAGTACATGGGCGCAGCGACGGCCTCGACCACGTTTTTCCGGCAGATCGGCAGCACGCTGGGCGTGGCGATCTTCGGAAGCATCCTGCTGACGAAGTATCACCAGGAGTTCGGCAAGGCGGTGCCGGCGGGACTACCGGCCGACGCGTTGCAGCCGTTTAGCAATCCATTGCGGCTGTCGCAATTTCAGTCTCAGCTCGAGGCCGCGTTTGCCAAGATTCCGGGCGGGGCGGCGCTGCTGCAATCGCTCTACGGCAACGTGCGCACGGCGTTGGTTCACGGGCTGCAAGTGATCTTTCTGATCAGCGCGGTGGTGATGACCGCAGCGGTGGGGTTGAACCTGGTGCTGCGCAACGTGCCGCTGCGGCACCACGCCGCGGACCAGCCCCAACCGCCGGCCCACTAGATCGACGGCCGAGGCCGGCGAATCGCCTGCCCCGCTACTGCGCCGAGCTCAGCGTTTTCACCAGGTCGTAGAGGAAGGTCTGGCCTTCGTAGAAGGACTGCACGCGGACGCGCTCATCGCGGCCGTGGGCGCGGTAGTCGTTGCGGTCAATGAAAATGCCGCGGACGCCGTAGGTGGGAATGCCGGCGTTGCGGAGGAAGCGGCCGTCGGTGGCGCCGGTGGACAACACCGGAATGGTGGGCACACCCGGCCATAGGGAATCGTTGGCGCGGTCCATGGCCTTCAGGAGGTCGGGGCGCAGCGGAGACGGCGGGGCGGAGACATCGGGCTCCACTTTGATGCTGACTTGGGAGTCGGCAATGACTTTCTGCAGGGTATCCTGCACGGACTGGACGGACTCTCCGGGCAGGATGCGGCAATTGATATTGGCGGCGGCCAGTTGCGGCAAGGCATTCTTGGCGTGCCCGCCTTCCAATTGAGTGGCCACGCAGGTGGTGCGCAGCATGGAATTCCACGAGGGGTTGGCCGCGGCGATTCTCTCCATGGCGGCACGGTCTCCGGCGCCCACCTTCGCGAGATCGGCGACATTGGGGCCTTTGTCGATTTTGGCAAGCTGCGTGAAGTAAGCCTCGGTCACTTCGTCGGTCTTGACCGGGAAGGCAAATTTCGCAATGCGCCCGAGGGCCGCCGCGAGGCGATAGATGGCATTGTCCGGGACCGGCAAGGAACTGTGCCCGCCCGCGTTATGGACCTCCAGACGGAAATCGGTGTAGGTCTTCTCGCTGGCCATGAGCTCGTTGGCGATCTTCTTGCCGTTCTCGCTCTCTCCATTGCCGCCTTCGTTCAGGCAGAAGTCCGCATCGATCCAGTCGCGATGGTTTTTCAGGAGCCACTCGACGCCGTTGTAGGGTCCGCCGCCTTCTTCATCGGCGGTGAGCGCGACGATGAGATCGCGGTCAGGCTTGAAACCCTCGCGCTTGTAGCGGATCAGGTTGGCGATCCAGATGGCGGCCTGGGCTTTGTCGTCGGACGAGCCGCGGCCGTAGAAGTAGCCGTCCTTCTCCGTCAGTTGAAAGGGATCCAGGCTCCAGTCTTCGCGCTTGGCTTCCACCACGTCGATATGGGCCAGCAGGAGGATGGGCTTGCGCGCGCCGGCGCCGCGGTAGCGCACCACCAGGTTGGCCTTGCGCGGGATGGCGCCGCCGACGAAGATGTCCGAAGCGGGAAAACCCGCGGCCTTCAGGCGCTGCGCGACGGCCTCCGCGATGGGGGTGGTGGAACCGGTGGTGAAGCCCGACTTGGCCTCGATCATTTCCTTGAAGATCTCGCGGGACAAGCGTTGGTCGGCCTCCGGGGGCAGGGTAGCGGCGGGCAGGGCTAACCCGAAGAGAACCGAGAGCGAGATGAGCCTGAGCATGATTCCTCCCAGGCTTCAGTGTAAGACCTTGCGAAGCGCGGCGGCAGAGCGCTTCCCCTTACTTGGGCGCGGCTAGATGTCCACCCCTGGAGAGGCCGTGATACAGCAAGCCGAACAGACAGCCGCCGATGGCGCCATCCACAAACCCGTAGACGGTTCCCAGCAAGACGCGCGCCAATGTGGGTGCCGTGTCTGCTCCGGGATAGACCGAACTCATGGTTTGCAAAAAGTTCGAACCGTAACTGGGGGCCGCCAAGTGAATCAAGCCGACCAGCAGCATCAAACCACCCCACAAGATGGCCGACGCCAGGGTGATGGCCTTCAATGAACGTCTCATCATTCCTTCCTCCTCGAAAATCCTTCCAGCCTCATGGTAGTTCCGACGCTTGGGGCCGAAAATACCGCCGGAAGGGGAGAGAGCAGTTCCGGAACCCAAGCGCGCGGATCCGCCGGCTATAGGAGCTACCAACTCCATGCGCCTCAAAATACCCCGGCGGCGCGAACGAAATTCCGGCGTCCGATATGCGGTTGACTCGATCGACCCGGATCCAAAGCGGCGACCAGAAGCTGATGCTGAATCAACTGGCGAATGATACGAAGATGCATGTCTCGGTGAAATTCGTCCCCGAGCGGTCGGGAGACATCGCCCGTTTGGTTCAGATCACCGGGCGAAGCATCCTGTCTCAACAGGATGGGAACCGTGCCGGGCCGGTGCTATTGGTGGAGGGAAAGGTCTGCGGTTGCCCGAAACGCGGGAGCGGGGTCGACTTTTTTGGATGCCGGCGCATCTCACAAGAGTGATCCGAATCTTGATCGCGGCGGCGTTTCTGGCGAGTCCGGCGGCGGCCACGGTGCCCCTGGGTTGCGCCGAGAGTGTATCGCTCGGCACATTTCAGCTCACGGTCCGCCCGTTCTCTCAAGGCGCGCCCCTGCCTCTGAAATCGCTGGCTTCGGTCCCCGGAGGTTCACGGCTTTTGTGGAATCCGCTGCATCTGACCACCGCGGCCTCCAACGATGCTGAGGTGGCGGCGGTCCTGGTGCCCTCCGCTGACGGCGTTCTGCTGACGCTAGAGCCTCGCCAAGCCAAGGCGCGCACGGAATGGCAGCTTCCGGAGAGTCCGGAAGTGATCGCGCTGATCTACGGGCCGCAAGGTCTGAGCCAGGGGAAAATCAAGTCCCTGGTGACCCACAACCAGGAACTGCTGAAGCAACTCGCGGCCTATGCCGAGCAGAGCTCGCAAGTGGAGGCCCTGGTTCAGCAACTGGCCAACTCCGAACAGGCGGGCGGGCGAACGGATGCGGTGCTGAAGGGCTTCTCCTCGCGCTACGGGGTGAGCCTACCCAAGCTGGAGTCCGGCGGGACCTCGAACCAGCAGGCGGCCACGCTGTTGAACACTCTGGTCCCCTCCTCCAATGCTTACGATCCGCTCGCGCCCAAAAGCGCTCAGATACAGCAGTCCGGAGGCTTGGCCGCATCCGTGGCCGGGCTGTTCTTCGGCAACCCGGTAGGGCTGGCCGCCGGCGGCGCGACCTTGTTTCAAAACCTGAAGACGGCGCTCTTCCCGGCGACGGATTTTCGATCTGCGTTCGTACAGGCCGACGCGGACGGCCTAGCGCTGTGCACCAAGAGCCAGGCCCCCACCGCGAAGACTCGCAACGCGTATCTATGGGCCTACCGCGTGCCGGACCTCAAGAGGCCCACCGTCTCCCTGGCGGAATCGCCGAACCTCCTGCTGGGTTCGAAATCCGCGTTCGCGGTGAAGGTGGCGCCGGGGCGCAGCGTTGCAGATCTGGCGCGCGCGAGAGAGTGGCGGATGGAGCCGCTTTCCGGCGGACCCGCGGTGCCGGTGCCGGTACACATCGCGGCCCCCGATTCTGTGGAGATCGACCTTTCCCACACGAAAGCCATGCCTGGCGATTACCATCTGGCAGCCGCCTGGGATTGGGATCCTCTCTCCATCGCCGGGACGCTTCATTTGCACGCGCCGGGAGATCTGAGCCGGGCCCAAGTCACCGCGGGCGCCCGCGACAGACTCCTAGAGGGCAGCGGCACAGTCGCGGTCGAACTCACCGGCGCCGACTTCGAGTTCCTCGACAAGGCCGCCCTCGAACCGGCGGTTCGGAATGCCAAGGCGGTGGAGACGAGCTTTGTTTTGCCCCTCGGCCCGCGCCTGGGCCCTCAGACTTCGGTGGAGGTGAGCGTCGACACTTCCCAACGCGGGAACTATCGTCTGCTGCTGACGCAATCGGACGGCGTAACGCATGAGATTCCGATGACCGTGCTGCCGCCCAATCCCAAAATCTCCAATCTGCCGGTGCGCGTGAATCTGGACGAGACGCACGAAGCAATTCACCTGGAGGGAAGCGGCATGGAGCGGGTGGAGGGCGTCTTCTGCGATGCGGGGGTGGTGAGCGGAGGACCTAAAACGCACGGCTGGTCCGGGCAGATTGCCTTGAAACCCGGGCTGGCCCAGGGGCAGAGCTTCGCTCTGCTGCTGAAAGTGAAGGGCCTGGAAGACCCGCTGGTGCTGCCGGACGCGGTGGAGGTGGCGGGGCCGCGACCGAAGATCCGGTCAGTGCAGAAATCGATCGCAGGCAAGCTGGAAATCGAAATTGCGCCTGACGAGTTACCGGCGGGAAGGGCGACGGGGCTGGTTCTGATGGTGGACCATTTGCACGACACCACGGCCGGCGGGCCCGGCGGCCGCCCGCGGTTGGAGTTGGGCTGTCCCACCGGAGAGCTGCGGCAAACGCTGAGCCTGTCGCCGGGCGAGCCCTCCGGCACGGCCAACCTGACCTTTGCGGGTCCGGGAGCGCTGTATCTTTCGGTGGACCCCGGCCTCATCGGCGATGCCGGCTGCCGCCTGACAGCCACGGTGACCGTGGATCCGGAAGGCCGTTCGGACGCGTTCGTGCTTGGCCGCGTGATCCGCCTCCCCCGCCTCGACCAGTTCACGCTCACCAGCGAGAAGGTGGGGGACTCCAGTTATGCCGGCGCGCTCGAAGGCCACGATCTGGATGTGATCGAGAAGGCCGGCTGGGACGCGCAGCACGGCGTGCCGGTGGACTCCATCCCGACTCCGCTTCCGGGCGACCCATCCCGCCAGACCCTGCGCGTGGTGATGCCGTGGCCGGCGCCCGCCCCACACGCGCCGCTGTATATCTGGCTGCGCGGCGAGGAGCAGGGACGGAAGACAGCGGTTGCCTACTGAACGGCAGCGTGATTCGTGCCTGTGCGATTCTTGCCGGCACTTCCGCCGAGCCATGTGATATTCTGATCACCACTCAACACAGGGACGGCCAAACGGGGGCCCCCCATTCACAACCAAGAGGAGAACCAAGATGAGGAAATGGCAAACCATTTTCGGGGTGGGCGCGTTAAGCATGGTGGGCGCGTGCAGCGCGGCCGCGCAAGGCCAGCCGAAGCAACCGCCGCAACCCATGAGCTTTTTTGTTACCAGCGTGGGAGTGGGCAATGGCGCCAATCTGGGCGGCCTGGCTGGGGCCGACGCGCACTGCCAGAAGCTGGCCGCAGCCGCCGGCGCCGGCAATAAGACCTGGCACGCCTATCTGAGCACGCAAGCCTCCGGAGATCAGCCGGCCGTCCATGCGCGCGACCGCATCGGGAGCGGCCCCTGGTACAACTCGCGCGGTGCGCGCATCGCGCAGAGCGTCGCCGACCTGCACGGGGACACCATCGAGACGGCGCGGCTCGGCAACAACGTTTCCAAGGCCAGCGCGTTCACTGAAAAGAACGAAACGATTAAGGGTTTCGGAGACCAGCCCAACCAGCACGACATTCTGACCGGCTCGCAGCCCGACGGCCGGGCTTATACGGATGGCGCCGACCACACGTGCAAGAATTGGACCAGCAGCAGCGAGGGCACTGCGCAGCTCGGCCATTTCGATCGCACCGGCGGCGGCAACACTTCATGGAACTCGACGCACCCCTCGCGCGGCTGCAGCCAGGACAACCTGGTGAGCACCGGCGGCGCGGGCTTGCTCTACTGCTTCGCGATCAATTAGATCGCACGAGAAGCGGTTTCTCTGGATTGCCGGCCTGGTGCTGGTTGCCGGGCCGGCATCGGCCCTAGACCGCTGAAGCAAATCCGTCGCGCTGGCTGGATTTCAGTCATTTCTCCGGATATCCCAGGACCGTGCCGGAAAGCTGCAAAAGGCCAAAGAAACCTGGTAGACGGAGGCACGTCCGAGCAGGCATCATTGCCCTCATGCCGCGGTCCGATCCTGCACAAGCGAGTTGCAGGAATGCGGCGAACACTGGTTCAATGGATAGGATATCTGGAGTTCCCCCAATGGCAACGGCTGTCGATCGGTCCCCGCTCGATTCCAAAACCGAAGATGAGTTGTGGCTCCGCGTCTACCGGCGGATGGTCACCATCCGCCTGTTTGAAGAGCAGGTCAACGACCTTTACACCCGCGCCCTCATGCCCGGCCTGGCCCACCTCTATATCGGGGAGGAAGGTGTGGCGGTGGGCATTTGTGAAGCGCTGCGGCCGGACGACTATATCACGAGCACGCATCGCGGGCACGGGCATTGCCTGGCCAAGGGCGCGACGCCGGACCGTATGTTCGCCGAGTTACTGGGCAAGGAAGCGGGCTACTGCAAGGGCAAGGGCGGCTCCATGCACATCGCCGATCCAGCCACGGGCAACCTGGGAGCGAACGCCATTGTCGGCGGAAGCGCGGGCATCGCCACGGGCGCGGCGTTTTCCGCCAAGCGTCTGGGCACGGGCCAGGTTTCGGTCTGCTTTTTTGGCGAAGGCGCGCTGGGACAAGGCTCGCTCTACGAGGTCATGAATATGGCCTCACTGTGGAAGCTGCCGGTGGTCTACGTGTGCGAGAACAACCTCTATAACGAGTACACGCACTTTTCCGAGGTCACGGCCGGCGACATTCTGGCGCGGGGCACGGCGTTCGGGTTGGAGAGCGAGGCAGTGGATGGGCAGGACGTGCGCGCGGTGCATGCCACCGCGAAGCGATTGGTGGAGCGCGCCCGCAGGGGCGAAGGGCCGGCGCTGCTGCTTGCCAACACCTATCGCTATCACGGGCATCACGTGGGTGATGTCAGCCGCGACTACTACCGTTCCAAGCAGGAAGAGCAGCAGTGGAAATCGGAGCGCGACCCGATTCAGATTCTGAGCGCATGGCTGACCGCGCAGAAACTGGCGGACGCCGCCAGCCTGGGCCAGATCCAGGCGGAAGCCAAGGCCGAGATCGACCAGGCCGTGCAGTTCGCCACCGCAGCACCCTATCCCGGTGTCGACAAGGTCGCCCAGGACGTATATGCCGGGGAGTAACGGGCGCGAACTGACGCTGGCGCAGGCCATCCGCGAGGCCCTGGCCGAGGAAATGCGCCGCGACTCGCGGGTCTTCATTCTGGGTGAAGACATCGCCGAGGCCGGACATCCGTTCAAAGTGCTGACCGGGTTGGTGGAGGAGTTCGGCACCGACCGGGTGCTGGATACGCCCATCTCGGAGGCCGGGTTCACCGGGGTGGCGGTCGGCGCCGCCATGACCGGACTGCGGCCCGTGGTGGACATCATGTTCGGCGATTTTGTGACGCTGACCATGGACCAGATGGTGAACCAGGCGGCCAAGGTTCACTACATGTCGGGCGGCAAGTGGAAGGTGCCGATGGTGCTGCGCACCACGCTGGGCGCCACGCGGCGATCGGCCGCGCAGCATTCGCAATCGCTGCATGCGTGGTTTTGCCACGTTCCGGGGCTGAAGGTGGTGCTGCCGTCGACACCGTACGACGCCAAAGGCCTTCTGAAAACGGCCATCCGCGACGAAAACCCCGTGGCCTTTTTCGAAGACAAGATGATGTACCGGCTGAAGGGCCCGGTGCCCGAGGAAGAATACACCATCCCGTTCGGGGTGGCCGATATTAAGCGGGCGGGCGACGATATTACCATTGTGGCCACCAGCAGCATGGTGCAGGTGGCGTTGGGCGCGGCGAAATTGCTCGAGGAAGCAGGCATCAGCGCGGAAGTTATCGATCCGCGCACCTTGTGGCCGCTCGATGAAAAGACTCTGATCGAGTCGGCCAAGAAGACGTCGCGCGTCATTGTGATGGATGAAGGCTATGGGCGGTATGGTGTGGTCGCGGAGATTGCTTCGGTGATCGCCGAAGGAGCGTTCTTCGATTTGGAAGCGCCGGTGAAGAAGATGGGAGCGATGCACGTTCCGATTCCGTTCTCCCCGCCCCTGGAAGACGCCACCGTACCCACCGAGCAATCGGTATTCGACGCAGCCCGCGCGATGTGCGGGTAGTGTGGATGGCGGGGTGGGCCGGCAGGCTGAACGCCTGCCCCACACCGGAGGAGAACGATCGTGGCACTGAAAACGTACGGTTCGATGGCGGTGGATTGGGAGCAGCGCATCGACCTCGACCGCTTGCGGCGCGAGCGCCTGGCGCGGGTCAAGGCGATGCTCGCCAAGTCCGAGATCGGCTCGCTGCTGTGCTTCGACATGAACAATGTCCGGTACATCACGGCCACTCACATCGGGACGTGGGCGCAAGACAAGATCAGCCGCTTCACGCTTCTGCCGCAGAACGACGAGCCGATTCTTTGGGATTTCGGCTCGGCCGCCCGGCACCATCAGCTCAATTGCCCGTGGCTGGGCGAGCGCTCGCGCGCGGGCATTCCGCTGTTGCGGGGGGCCATGTCGCCCGAGATGGGCCGCGCCGAAGACGTGGCCCGCAAGATCAAGATCGAGCTCGAAATGCGCAACCTGCACAAGGAGCCGGTCGGCATCGACGTAGTGGAGCCGCCCATCCTGTTCGCCTTGCAGAAAGAAGGCATCACGGTGGTCGACGGCCAGCAGCTGATGTCGGATGTCCGGGTGATCAAAACCCAGGACGAAATCTCGCTGTTGACGCACTCGGCCATGATGGTGGACGCGGCCTACGACGAGCTGTACCGCGCCATGAAGCCGGGTCTGCGCGAAAACGAGGCCGTGGGCCTGGTGAACAAGGTGCTGTACGACATGGGCTCGGAATATGTGGAGGGCGTCAATGCCATCTCAGGCGAGCGGTGCAGCCCGCACCCGCATGTGTTCTCGGATCGCGTGCTCCGTCCCGGCGACCCGGTGTACTACGACATTCTCCACTCGTACATGGGGTACCGTACGTGCTACTACCGGTGCTTCAGCATCGGCTACGCGTCGCGCGCCCTGATCGATGCGTACCAACGCTGCCGCGAATATCTGGATGCAGCCATCTCGCTGGTGAGACCGGGCCGCACCACGGGCGAAATCGCGGCGGTCTGGCCCAAGGCGCAGGAGTTCGGATTCCCCAACGAAGAAGCCGCGTTCGCTCTGCAGTTCGGGCACGGCATCGGCCTGGCGATCTGGGAAAAGCCGGTGATCAGCCGTCTGGTGTCGCTCGAACATTCGCACGAGATCAAACCCGGCATGGTGTTCGCGCTTGAGACCTTTTGGCCGTCGAAAGACGGGTACGCGGCGCGCATCGAGGAAGAGATCGTGGTCACCGAAACCGGTCACGAAGTGATCACGCGGTTTCCGGCGGAGAAGCTCATGATAGCGGGCGCGCACTACCACACGGTGGATGGACCGCTGCCGACCGAGCGGGAGCACGAGCCGGCGCCGAGCCAGCGCATCAAAGAAATGGTGGAAGCGAGCGCGCGCATTGAACAGGTGGGAGTGACCCGCTAACCATGGCCGTCAGCGTCGTGATGCCCGCGCTCGAGATGGCGCAGGAGACCGGCAAGCTTCTGGCCTGGCTGAAGAAAGAAGGAGACCCGGTCAAGAAGGGCGAGCCACTGCTGGAAATCGAGACGGATAAAGTCACGGTGGAAGTCGAAGCCCCTGCCGATGGGGTGCTGGCGGGCCTGAGATCCCGCGCAGGCGACGAGGTTCCGGTGGGCCAGACCATCGCCTGGATCGTGGCGCCGGGGGAGCAGCCTCCGGCAGAAACAGCACCGGCGGTCACGGGCCGTGCGATGTCCTCTTCCGTGAGCGTTTCGGAAACGCCCGGCACCAAAGCCGAACCAGCCAAGTCCTTGGAGCCCACCGCGCGCGTCTCTCCCAAAGCCAAGCGCCTAGCCAAGGAACTGGGCGTCGATCTCAACAAAGTGCGCGGCAGCGGCCCCGATGGCGTGATTACGGGGGAGGATGTTGAGGCGGCCGCCAAGGCACGGCCTGCGGCCGCGGCCGAGCCTGCCGGTCTCAGTTCGATCGCCCGACTGATGGCGGAGCGGACGACGCACAGCTGGACGACGACGCCGCACTTCTTCCTGGTGCGCGAAATCGACGCCGGGCCGCTACTGGCGGCGCGCGAACACTTCAGCGGCACCGCGGCGGTCAAGCTCACTCACACCGATCTGCTGATCGCGCTGGTGGCGCGGGTGGTCGCGCAGCACCCCAAGTTCAACGCGAGCTGGACGGGAGAAGCGATCCATCTGCATCCGGAGGTGAATATCAGCCTGGCGGCGGCAGTGAGGGACGGGGTGGTCGGGGTGGTCATCCCCAAAGCTAACACCGCGACGTTGGCTGAGATCGCGGCGCGGCGGGCCGACCTGAGCGAGCGCGCCCGGGCCGGCCATCTGCGTCCGCCCGATGTCACCGGCGGCACGTTCACGATCAGCAACCTGGGCATGTACCAGGTAGACGCGTTCAGCGCCATCATCACGCCGCCGCAGGCCGCGGTGCTGGCAGTGGGGGCGATTGCGGACCGCGTGGTTGCCGTCAACGGGCAGCCGGCAGTCCGCAAGATGATGACCGTGACGCTGTCGAGCGATCATCGGGTAGTGGATGGCGCGCAAGCCGCCGTATTTCTAAACGATCTAGCCGAAGCCTTTCGAGAACCGCAGAATCGGCTGGCGTAGTCTCCTTCTTCTTTGGGAGGAATGCGCCGCACACCGGTTGGATGAACTCAATTCCGGCGGGCATGGAAAACTGGGGTGGAACAGCGGCGCCTGTGAGGCCTGACGATTCCCGACAGCCGTTCTGGAACCGCACCACAGCCTGGTTCGCACTGGGAGGATTGGCCGCCTACGTCAGCTCCCTCTGGTTGTTCGAGACCCGATCCGTGGTGCAGGTGACACTGGTCAGCGTGATCCGGCTCCTGCTGGGCATCGGGCCGGCCGTGTGGCTGGCGCGCCCGTGGGGATGGCGATTTCACGCCAGGTGGTATTGGCTCGCACTCGCAACGCCCTACCCCATCGAGGGGAGCGTTTTGTTGTATGCCAAGCGGTTCGATTGGCTCCCGAGAGCGGTCGTGCTTGAGTTGAGCGGGCCCACTGCGTTCCTGATTTTCGTCACCGCGCTGGTGCTGGCTTCGCGCTACGTGACCGTTTGGGCCGTCGGCAAGGCTCTGGACCAATCGGAATCGGCGCACCTGCGCCGGCTCGGCAATCTGTTGTTCCTTCTCACCGCGGCGGGCGTGGTGCTGGCGCCCCCGACCCTCAGCATCCGGTTCTTGAAATATGTGGCTGAGCCCACGGCGCTCATCGGATACTGCGCCCTGTTCGGACACGCGCAGTCCGAGCGCCGGATCACGGGATCAAACACTGGAACGGCGGGGGGCTGAAGCGATCGGAGGCACGAGCCGCGCGCAGCAGGCTACGAACCGCCCTGCAGGTCCGCCCGATACCACTCCAACGTGCGGCGCATCCCCTCTTCGAACGAGTATTGCGGAGAGTGTTGCAGGTCCCTTGCCGCCGCGGTGGTGTCGGCCTGAGAGTCGCGAACGTCTCCGGCACGCGGCGGGCCGTAGTTCGGCGCGATTTCCACGCCCTCGAGTTCCTGCAACAGGGCCCACGCCTGATTCAGGGTGATCCGACCGCCGTTTCCCCCGTTGTAGAATCGGCCCGAGACGTTTGGGGCGCGCGCCGCTTTCAGATTGAGCGCGGCCACGTCTTCCACGTAGGTAAAGTCGCGGGACTGCTCGCCATCGCCGAAAATGGTGGGAGCACGCCGCTCGAGCACGGACTTCATGAACACAGACAAGACCCCGGAATACGGACTCGTGGGATCCTGACGCGGACCATATACGTTGAAGTAACGCAACGATACGGTCTCCACTCCGTACACACCGGACCAAATGCCGCAGTAATACTCGCCGACGAGTTTTTGCAGCGCGTAGGGCGATCTCGGACGCGGGGTCATGGACTCGACTTTGGGCAGCACCTCGGTATCGCCATAGGCGGAAGAGGAAGCGGCATAGACGACGCGCCCGGCCTGGCCCTCGCGGGCCGCGCGCAGCACGTTGAACGTGCCGTTAATATTGATGTCGTGCGAGGGAATGGGATCGTGGATGGAACGCGGCACCGAGGCCAGCGCCGCCTCGTGAAACACGACGGAAGCGCCGCGGATCAAGGGGGCGATCTCCTGGTAATTGCAGATATCGGCGCGCTGGAAATCAATGGAGGTGCGCACCTGGTCGAGGTTGGATTCCCGGCCGGTCAGCAGGTTGTCGATGACCACAATGCGACGAGCGCCCTCGCGCAACAGGCTGCGGACAATCGCCGAGCCGATAAAGCCTGCTCCACCGGTGACCACGTAATGTTCGGCCATGGAAAATGTCCAGTTTACTCCAGAGTCCCCGCCGTCAGCATCATTCGCGGGGCAGTGCAGACACAGGCGCTGTGCGAAATATTCAAAACATGGGGCGCACAGGCAAGGGAAGCTCTTGGTCCGCGGCAGCGGCCGCGGAGGACACGCGAGTTAGCTTAGGCATCCTATGGCGAGGGAATGTGGACTCCGACGGACGCCGAGTGCGCGCTTTCAGTGCCGGAGTCATTCTTGAAGGTGGCATCGTAGAAATAACACTGATTGGCTTCGACTTCGGTATCCGCGAAGCTTGTGCCTCGAATCAAAGTCGGGCCACTGACCGGCGTAGGGGGCGGTCCAGAGGGAGCCGGTGAGCTACCGCACGCCACATCGTAGCGATAAATGATGTAGCCCGAGAGGGGCGTGCCGAGATCGGAGGTACTGGCGATCCACGTGAGGTCCACCTCATGAGTCGGCACTGCGGTCGGCGAGGGCTTGAGTGTGACCGTGACGGTACCCCTCTTGGTGGGGTCCGCCACGCTAGCGGCGATCACGGCCACCGGGATGCTGGAGGAGATTGTCGATGGGGCGGTGAACACGCCGCTGTTGGGGTCGATCAGGCCTTCCGGATTCGAATACCACATGACTGCCGGGTTGGTGGTGCCGCTGACGCCGGCTGTGAATGCAAGCGTGTCCGACGGGTGCAATACCGTGATGCTAGGCGGGGGGATCGTCACCACAACTACCGGAGTCAATCGGATGGTTGCCGTACCCTGCTTGCTGGGGTCGGCAACGCTCGTCGCAATGGCCGTGACGGTTTGCTGGGAATTGATCGCGGCAGGCGCAGTGTATAGCCCGGTGGTGGAATCGATGAAACCCACGGGCGAATCCAGCTTCCAGGTCACGGTCTGATTCGGGGTGTTGTCCACAATTGGAGTGAACTGCTGCGCTTGCAACGGCGCTTTTGCGGAAATGGACAGGGACGTGACGGGCGGACTCACCGATACAGTCACTGGCAGGATCAAATGAATATAGGCGACCCCCGATTTGGTGGGATCAGCCACGCTAGTTGCGATGACCGCGAGAGTCTGCGAGGAAGAGACGGTTGCCGGAGCGACATACCGGCCGGTGTTGAGGTCGATGGTCCCGGGAGCCGTTGGCGGATCCAGGGTCCAGTGGACCGACTGGTCGGTTAGCCCCACAATACTCACGGTGAAGGGCACGATCTGGGACGCAGCGGGGGTAATATCGCCGGGGCTGATTGTCACGACGACCGATCCGTGACCCGGGCCGCCGGGTCCGGGCGCCCCCAAACCAATGCAAGGCATTAGGGCAGCACCCACGATTGCGGCGATTAGAGTTCTCTGGGAATGTTTGGCCCAGTCCAAGATCTTACTCCCCAAGGCTTCTTATTGATCCTCGTTGTCGATCCACTCTCGAAGGCGTTGCCGACCCAATCTGAATGGCCGTAAAGTTAATGTTTACCTTTAGTTACGGAGTACTTACTGCCTACTTATGTACTGCTCAATGATAGCATCGAGGCCTTGGGAGAGCCGCATCAAATCGGCCTTAGGGAGTCTTGCGAGTACCAGGAGTACTGGCGGCTGGGGGAGCACAACTTACTTTTTTTGTTACTTTTACGCCTTCTGCGTCCTTACGAGTGTTGTAACAAGGGTCGTAAGCCGAGCACGTTGGGGACATGCTCGAGGTCGAGGACGCGCTCGATGAGTTGGGTGCACGGGGTGGGGCCGAGAACGGGGGTCATCAGGCCGCGGGCCTTGGCGACGACCTCGTCTCGGGTCATGGGGTTTTCGGCGGTTCCGCGGACCGCCTCGACATGCTCGGTGAGATGGGTCCCATCGACCAGGGTCACTTCGACAATGGCCTCCCGGCGCGGCAGGTGGCGTTCGAGTTCGGCGTCCTTGAAGAGTTGCACCTTGGCGCGCTGGCGGAGGATCTGTGGGTCCTGCATTCGCGCATTATCGTGCGCGGAGCGGAACGTGACCGTGCGATCGACGAGCATGACGGCCACCAGGTGCTGGAGGCAGATGTCGGGGATCTCGCGGTTGTCGACGATGGCGGCTTCATCGGTGGCTACCCGCACCGCGACCTTACTGACTTGGTCCGCCGCGAAGGGGCTCCGCTTGAGCAGGATTTCGAGCGCATCCAGCACGGCCTGGATAGGTGCGCCAACCGTCCACTTTTTGAAATTGGTGCGGGTCACCTCGAAGCGCTCGCCGAGTTTTTCGATTAGCAGATCGGCGCTGTTTTTAGGGGCGAAGGCCTGGAGGAAATTGTCGGCGCCGGAAAAGATATCGTCCACGCCCGTTCCACCCGCCTGCACCAGCAAGGCGGCCGTGACGCCGCTGCGGGCGGGCATGCCGGCGAAGTCGAAGGCCTTCTCGATATGATCGGTGTCGCGCTGCCACGAGGCCAGGCCCGAAGCCTCCTGGGCCGTATAGGAGAGGAGCCAGCGCATCTGCTGGGCATTCAAACCAGCCGCGCAAGCGGCGGCCGCCGCCGAGCCGAAGGTTCCGGCGAGCGCATGCGTGCTGCGGTGGCTGTCCACCATGTATGGCAGTTTGCCGAGCGTGATGGTCACGCGGGTCCCAACGTCGTAGCCGAGCGCCACGGCGCGGAGGAAGCGCGAGCCGTCGATGCCGAATTTTTCTCCAGTTGCCAGCGCCGAAGGGACGACCGAGCTGCCGGGGTGCGATTGCGAAGGCGGGTGGGTGTCGTCGGTCTCGTCGGAGTGCGCGAGCATGCCGTTGGCCAGCGCGGCTTCGATGGGGCCGCAGAGGACCTTGGAGGCAGCCACCGTCGCCGTCCGGTCGCCGGCATTGGCGCGCGCAAAGCGGATGGCAAATTGCCCGGGCGGCAACTCGGAGCCAGAAATCATGGCGGCGAAGGTGTCGAGGATGACGTGCTTGGTTTTTTCCACGACGGCATCGGGGAGCGGGCGCGCCGCCGCCTCGCTCATATAAGTGCTGAGCCGCATCATGAGCGGACTGGGAGGCTGGGCGGCGCGGACGGCCGGCACGAGGCTGGCACCCAGAGCGCTCAGGACCGTGCGGCGAGTCGGATGCATCGTCATGGAAACCCTCCCTATCAAGAGGCCTTGCGGCCCCACAGCCGGGCCGAGGCAATGTCGGCGCCCTGACGCAGAGTCTTGAGTTTCAGCCAAACCGCAGCCTCGATGACCCATTCGCGGTTGGTGAACGTGCCGAAGCCGCAATCGGCGCTGGCGATCACGCGTTCGCGGTCGCCCACGGCGGCAACGGCTTCCTGGATCCGCCGCGCGACTACCTCGGGATGCTCCACGATGTTGGTGGTGGTATCGATCGTGCCAGGCAGCAGGGCCATGTGATCCGGAAGCGGATGCCGGCGGAAGGCTTGGTACTCATGCTGATGGCGGGGATTCGCCATCTCAATACTCAGCGCGCCAACGTTGGCCTGGTAGAGCACCGGAAGAATCAGATCGAGGGCGACGTCGTAGATATGGGGACCGTCCCAGTTGCCCCAGCAGCAGTGCAATCGCACACGTTCGCGCGGGATTCCATCGATGGCCTCGTTGATGGCCGCCACGTGCCGCTCGCAGCGTTTGACGAATTGGGCATCGGGCAGATCGCGATAAAACATGGCGCGGTCCATGGCGAGGTCGGGCGAATCGATCTGCAGCAGCAGGCCCGACTGGTGGATGGCGCGGTATTCATGGCGCATCTCACGGGAGAGCGCGGTCAGGTAGGCATCGTGCGACGCGTAATACGCATTCAGCATGGTGGTCGAGATGATGCCGGGCGACGGAGCCGTCATGAAGCACTCGGCGAATGCGCCCCCAGGCTGGGCGGCGCGCACGACGCGGCCGGTCTCCTGCACGATGGGGGCGGTATCGAGGTAGCGCACCTCGTGCTGCGCTTCGGGAGCATTCTGCATCTTGCTGCGCTTGGGAAAGCGGCGCATCAAGGTTTCCACCAGCGCGGGGAATTCCTCGTAGTCGCGGCCCCGGCGGCGCTGGGACTCGCCGGCGAAACCCGACATGCGCCGGGGGATGTACGTCTGGAAGCCGACGCGCTGCTGTTCGCCGTCATTGCCGATATCGATCCCGGCTTCGGCCTGCTTTTCGACCACGTGGCGCACGGCGCGGTCCATCTCTTCGGCCAGCGTTGCTGGATCGACGGCCTCTCCTTCTTCGCGCCGGACCAACAAATCCGACAGCGTGTCGTTGCGCGGCAGGCTGCCGACGTGCGTGGTCAGAATGCGGTCACGGCTGAGGATCATGTGCGTATGGTAATACAGGCCAAGACCTTTGTCTTCGGAACGGGCGTACGCTATACTTTTCCGCAAGACACGGGAGGGAGACGATGAGAAAGAAGTTGGGTCTGCTGCTGACAGGCGTCGGTTTGCTGACGTTGGCGGCGCCGCTGTTCGCGCATCACTCGTTTGAGGCCGAATACGACTTCAACAAGCAAATGAAAGTCAGCGGCACTGTGACCAAAGTCGAGTGGATGAACCCGCACGCCCACTTCTATGTCGATGTGAAAGACGACCGCGGCAAAGTCACCAATTGGAATTTCGAGCTCGGCGCCCTGCCGGTGCTGCTCAAGCAAGGCTGGAAGAAGACCTCGCTGAAGATCGGGGACCAGGTAACGGTGGAAGGCTTTCTGGCCAAAGACGGCACCAAGGCGATGGCCAATGCGCGACGGGTGATCTTGCCGGATGGCCGCCGAGTGTTTGGCGGATCATCGGCGGACGCCGGGAACCAGTAGCCTCACCGTGGGAGCGCTTCTTCGCACTCTGATCGCGGTTGTGGCGGCCGCGCCGCCGGCGTTGGCGCAAGCTCCAGCCCGTGCCATTCCGTTTCCAGG
Organism: Terriglobia bacterium; assembly: GCA_020073145.1. GTDB lineage: Bacteria > Acidobacteriota > Terriglobia > Bryobacterales > Bryobacteraceae > PSRJ01. Next base: position 206,937 of record JAIQFS010000008.1, on the reverse strand, counting down.
GGCGGCGCGTCCGAGCGCAGCGCCACGGCCGGGACCGGCGGGTCCGGTGCCGCGCCTGTCCGACGGGAAACCCGACCTGTCCGGAATCTGGAACGGGCAGAGGCCCCTGCCTGATCAGGAAGAGCCAGCGATGCTGCCCTGGGCGGCGGCGCTCTCGAAGCAGCGCACGGAAAACTATTCCGCGGACGATCCCGAAGCGCACTGCCAGCCGGGCGGCGTGCCCCGCGCCACGCCCTATCATTTTCAGATCGTTCAGACGCCCTCGCTGGTGTTGATTCTGTTCGAGGGCAATATCCACAGCTTCCGCCAGATCTTTCTAGACCGAACCGAACATCTCAAGACCGCGCACGATCTCTGGTATGGCGATTCGATCGGCCACTGGGATGGCGACACCCTGGTGGTGGATACTGTCGGCTTCAACGACAAGTTCTGGTTTGGCATGGGCGGGCAACCGCACACCACGCAGCTTCGTGTGACGGAACGCTTCCATCGGCGTGATTTTGGAAATCTGGAAATTCAGAACGTGATCGACGATCCGGGGGCGTACACCAAGCCCTGGGTGATCAAGCGGGTTTCCACGCTCGAGACCGGATTCGACATGACCGAGTATGTGTGCAATGAGAACAATACGGACGTGCTGCACCTGGTGGGCAAGTAACGCGGCGCTCCTGCTGTTGTTGGCCTGCGCCTCCGCCATGGCCCAGCCGGATCTTTCGGGCGTCTGGGTGGTTTCGGGCAGCACCGGCTTCCCGACGGAGCCTTCGTACCAACCGGAATTTCAGAAGCTCTACCAGCAGCGGAAGGCGGAAGGGCTCAAGGACGACCCGGCTCAGTACTGCCTGCCCAACGGTGTCACGCGGATCACGGACCGTCCCTACAAAATCGTGCAGACGCCGAAGCTGGTGGTGCTACTCTCCGAGGGCAACACGCACAGCTATCGCCGTTTCTTTCTCAATGGGCGCGCTCATCCCCAGGACTTGGACGATAGTTGGACCGGCGACTCGATTGCGCACTGGGAAGGCGACACGCTGGTCGTGGACACAGCGGGCTTCAACGACCGGACGTGGCTCGACAACACCGGCAAACCACACAGCGATGCGTTGCACGTGGTGGAGCGCTACCGGCGGCTTGACCATAACCGCCTCGAAGTGCAATACACGGTTGAAGACGCCAAGGCGCTGACCAGGCCCTATTCGTTTACGCGCGTCTTCGCACTCGCGCCCAACCGGGAAATTCAAGAGTATTTCTGCACTGAACAGAACATTGCGGCACAGGGCGGGAAGTAGCAAGGCCGCGCGGCTGAGCTAGCGGGCTTCCTTGACGCGGGTGAGCATCCGGCGGATGACCGGCGGCGGAAGATCCACGCGGAACGGCGGTGCCGCGGCGCGCTGTCCATCGGCCTACAGCGGCAAGCCGAGCGGCGCGAGGAGTAGCAGATCGCGCCGGGACGGATCGCCGGGGGGCTCGGGTTTCATCGTCAGGAGTATCGCACCGCCCTCTACAATAGGATTCATGTCCGTGCCCCTCATCCAGTTCGAGAACGTCACCATCCAACGGGGAGACCGGGTGGTTCTCGACGGAGTGACCCTCTCCATCGCCCAGGGCGAGCACGTGGCCATTCTGGGGCCGAACGGGTCCGGAAAATCCACGCTCATCAAAGCCATTTCACGGGAACTCTATCCGCTGCTGAAAGCCGAGCCATGGTCGCTGCGCATCCTGGGCCGTGACCGCTGGCACCTGTTCGAACTGCGCAACCACCTCGGCCTGGTCTCGAACGACTGGATGCAGATGTGCACGCGCGACTACTCCGGCTTCGAGATTGTGCTCTCCGGCTTTTTCGGGAGCGTGGGGATCTGGCCGAACCATCAGGTCACCACCGAGATGGAACAGAAGGCGCGCGAGGTGATGGACCTGCTGGAGATCGCGCATCTGGCCGAACGCAACACCAACGAGTTGTCGTCAGGGGAGGCGCGGCGCATTCTGATCGCCCGCGCGCTGGTGCACGACCCGCAGGCCCTGGTCCTGGACGAGCCGACCACCAGCCTCGATCTGCACGCCACTCACGAACTGCGCGAGATTTTCCGCAAGCTGGCGCGCAACGGCATCAGCCTGATCATGGTCACCCACCACTTGCCCGACATCATCCCAGAGATCGCCCGCGTGGTGCTGATCCGCGGCGGCCGGGTCTTTTGCGATGGGCCGAAAGACCAGATGTTTCAGTCGGAGACTCTTTCGGAGTTGTTTGGGATTCCGGTGGAGGTTCTTGCGCGGGGCGGGTACTATCATGTGCTGTGAGGGAGGAGAAGAAGGCAAAAGGCAACGTTTCACAGCATTCTCTCGGCAACCAGACAGACGAGCGCAATGGTGGCGCAGAGGAGCGCGAACCAGTCGCCGTATTTCGTATAAACCGTCTTCTCGGATATGTACGAAAACCCGGCGTAGGAGGTGGCTTCGGTGTAGAGCGGCAGGGAGCCGCGCAGCCTCCCGGCGGAATCGATGGTGGCAGTGATGCCGTCATTGGTGGACCGGAGAATCCAGCGGCGGTTTTCAGCGGCGCGCATGCGCACGAGACGGAGGTGCTGCTCGCGGGCGGCACTTTTGCCGAACCAACCGTCGTTGGAAATGTTGAAAAGCACTTCGGCCCCGCCCGCGGCGAACCGGCGCACGAAGTTCGGGAAGACCGATTCGTAACAGATGAAGGCGCCGATCCGGTGACCGTCCACCGGCGAGATGGTCACCCGCTTGCCGGCCGCGAAGTCGCCGGTTTCGGTCGAGATCTTGTCGACGAACGTGTTGAACGGCCAAGGCACGAATTCGCCGAACGGCACCAGGTTGACTTTGTCATAGCGGCTGACGGGAAGGCCGGCGGGGGAGATCAATTGGGCGGAATTGAGCGGGCGGCCGCCGAGGGTGTGGGCGACGACGCCGAGCAGCAGATTGGCCCGGGCGGCGCGCGCCAAGTTGTTCATGGAGTCACGGAATCGGAGATCTTCGTCGTAGTAGAGCGGCGCGGGAACTTCCGGCCAGACCACGATCGACGGTGGGTGCGAACGTTCCAGCAGGACGCCGCGTAGAGTGAGCGCCGCCAGGTTGTCTTCCATGCGCCGGACCGAATCCGGCGTCCACTCTTCGCTCTCGGAGATGTTGGGCTGCATCAGGAGCGCAGCCTCCTGGCCCCGCTCGGCGCGGGGCAGGGGCGGCAAAAAAATTAGAAATGGCAAGAGGAGCAGCCACAGCAACTCCAGGCGCGGACGGCGCAGGAAGGCCAGCGCCAGGGCCGTGGCCATCATCATGAAGACGAAGGAGAGTCCCCAGACGCCGGTGATGGGGGCCAAGCGGAGGGGCACGGCCATATCGATGCCAGCGTTGCCCAACGCGAGCCAGGCGAAGCCGAGCGATCCGTGCGTCACCTCGACCGCCACCCACCACGCGGCGACGGCCGGCACCGCCCACCCGCGGCGGATCAGGACCCCTGCTCCTAACGCAAACACGGCCAGGTGCAGGCCCTTGGCGAGGGCGAACAGGAGTTCGAGGGCCCAGGCGACGGCTGGGCCCACGCCGCCGAAGCGCGCCAGGTCATTCTCGATCCAGTAACAGACTCCCAGCCAGAAGACGAACCCGGCCGCCCATCCGATGAGGAAGCGGCGTAGGGGCCGCTTCTCGCGCGCCACCGCGATCAGGAGCGGCGTGACAGCGATCGGGGCCAGGAAGGCGAAGTTGAACCCGGGAAAGGTGAAGATCAGGAGGGCCGCTGTAACGAGCGCCAGAAGCAGGTTCAGCACGGCGCCCGCCGGGCTTCTTCGTCGATCCGGTCGGCCATGTAGGAACTACGCACCAGCGGGCCGCTAAAGACCATCTGGAAACCGAGGGACAGGCCGTAGTCGCGGTAGCGTTCGAATTGCGCCGGCTCGATGTAAGCGGCCACCGGAAGGTTCCGGCGCGTGGGTTGCAAATACTGGCCGATGGTGGCCACTGCCGTTCCGGCATCGCGCAGGCCGGCGAGCAGCGCGCGCACTTCTTCTTCGGTTTCTCCGAGCCCCACCATCAAGCCCGATTTGGTGAGCGCCCGGGCGGGGTGGGTTCGCGCGAACTCGAGGACGCGAAGCGACTGGCGGTAGTCGGCCTGCGGCCGCACGCGATGGTAGAGGCGCGGTACGGTTTCCACATTGTGATTGAAGACGTGGGGCGCGGCATCGAGGACGCGCGCCACGGCGTCCAGATCGCCGCAGAAATCCGGAGTCAGCACTTCGACGCGCGCCTCAGGCAGCGCGCGGCGGACGGCGCGGACAGTTTCCGCGAAGTGGCGCGAGCCGCCATCGGGAAGATCGTCGCGGTTGACGCTGGTGATGACCACGTAGCGCAGGTTCATGTCGGCGGCCATGCGGGCGACGTGCCCGGGCTCGGCCGGGTCGAGGGGCGTGCGGCCTTTGGGCACGGAGCAGAAGCCGCAGGCGCGCGTGCAGCGGCCGCCGAGAATCATGAACGTGGCGGCCTTGCGGTGGAAGCACTCGTGGATGTTGGGGCAGCGGGCCGATTCGCACACGGTGTGCAGGCCGAGACGCCGGAGGTCGCGCTTCAGAGTATTCAGCGATTCAAAGTGCGTGCGCGGCTTGCGCGCCCACTCGGGCAGCCGCGGACGGGCTGAGTGGTCCGTCCGGGGGCTTGCGATGTGGACCAGCGAATCACTCACGCTACTTCCGAACCGGATGAAATCCTGCGTCTTCCAGGCGCGTCTTGGCGCGGCCCATCGCCTGGGTGTCGGAGTAAGGTCCGACCAGCACGCGGACCAAGTTGTTTGGACCGGGGCTGAGAGTGACCGGAAAGCCCTTGTCCTTCAAGCTTTGCGAGAGGGCCTCGGCAGAAGTCCGGTTGGAGGTTGCGATGACCTGCCAGTAGGAACCCGGCGGGGCCTCGGCGACGGCGGACGGGGTCTCGCCGGCGGGCGCAGGAGGCGCTTGGCGAGGGGTCGGCGGCGCGGCCTGGGCGGGCGGCGGAGCCGCTGCTTGCGTAGTGGGCTGGGGGACCGGGGGCGCCGGGGTTTCGGCGGGCGGCTGCGCGGGGGATTGATCGGCGGCCGCAGGCTGGGAGGAATCGGAGGGGGGCGCGGTCTGGTCCGGCTGGGCCGGTGTTACGGGTTGCGGGCGGGCATCCTTGCCCGCCGCAGTAGCCGTGGAGGCCGCCTCCGCCTGCAATTTGGCGGAAGGCGTCGAGTTCCGGCCCACGATGTAGCCCATCGCGAAGGCGACGCCAAACAGCAGCACGACGATAAAAAAGCCGCTCAACAGTTGCCGATTGCCGAGCACTAGCTCAAATTCACCGGTCTCGTTATTCTTCATGATTTCGGGATGCCGGCGCCGGGCCGGTCACCCGTGGCAACTCGTTCCAAGGCGCGCTCCAATGATGTCAGTATATCGAGCGGCAGCGGGAAAACAATGGTGGTATTTTTCTCGGTGCCGATCTCCACCAGGGTCTGGAGATAGCGCAGTTGAATCGCCGCAGGCTGGCGTTGCAGGACTTCGGCGGCCATTCCGAGCTTTTCCGCGGCGGTGAACTCGCCCTCCGCGTGAATGATCTTGGCGCGCCGCTCGCGCTCGGCTTCCGCCTGCCGTGCGATGGCGCGGATCATCTGCTCGGCCAGGTCCACCTGCTTGACCTCCACCAGGGTGACCTTGACGCCCCAGGCGGCGGTTTGCTGGTCGAGCACAGCCTGCAGGCGCAGGTTGAGTTTCTCACGCTGGCTCAGCAATTCGTCGAGTTCCACTTCGCCCAGCACGCTACGCAGCGTGGTTTGGGCGAGCTGCGAGGTGGCATAGAGAAAGTTGGAGACCTCGACCACCGCCAGGCGCGGTTCGATGACGCGGAAGTAGAGCACCGCGTTCACCTTGACGGTGACGTTGTCGCGCGTGATGACGTCCTGGGCGGGCACTTCGAGGGTATCGATGCGGAGGGAGACGCGGACGATCCGGTCCACCGGCGCAAAGACCAGGATCACGCCGGGGCCTTTGGGCTGCGGCAGCAGGCGGCCCAGCCGGAAGATGACGCCGCGCTCGTATTCGCGCAGGATTTTGATCGAGCTCGCCAGGTAAATCACTACGATCGCCACAAAGATCAGAGTTGCGTCGTTCACTGTTGGCCTCCAGAAGAATCCGGCACAGGTTCTACCGTGAGCTTGAGTTTATCAATGGCCGTGACCCGGACGCGCGCGCCCGCCGCCACCGGCCGAACCGCGACGGCGTTCCAATACTCGCCGCGCACGAACACTTGGCCTTCGGGAGAGATCTCGGTGAGGGCCGACCCGGTGAGGCCGATCATGCCTTCGACGCCGGTGGCCACCTTGTTCTGGCGCGCGCGCACGACCAGGGAGAGCAAGAACACCGTAATCAAGGAAAAGGGGAGCGCCAGCCCGAGTGCCGTTGTCCAGCGGATGCGCATCTCGGGAATCGGCGCGTTCACCAGCATGACCGCGCCCAGTACCATGGCAATGGCGCCACCGATTCCCAACACTCCATGGGACGTGAAATGGGCTTCCAGCACGAACAGAGTGAAAGCCAGGAGCAGCAGCGCCGCGCCCAACCAGTTGATGGGCAGGACGGAAAGGGCCGAGAGACCGAGCAGCACCATAATCGCACCTACCACGCCCGGAGCGATGAGACCGGGCGACGAGAACTCCACATAAATCCCGAGCGCTCCCAGCACCAGCAGGATCAGGGCGATGTTGGGGTCGGCGATGGCGGCGATAATTTTCTGGCGCAGGCTGCGGTCGTAAACCTCGACTGTGGCGCCGGCGGTGTGCAGCGTCAGTTTCGAGCCATCGAAGCGGGTGATGACGCGGCCGTCGAGCGCCGCCAGCAGTTCGCCTTCGTTGGGGGCGACCAGATCGATCAGATGCTGGTCGAGCGCTTCGCGCTCGGTAAACGACTTGCTCTGGCGGACGGCCGTCTCGGCCAGTTCGGAATTGCGGCCGCGTTTGACGCAGATGCTGCGAAGGTAAGCGGCGGCATCGTTTTCCACCTTCTGGCTCATGACGGCGTCCATCTCACCGCCCATGGCAACCGGATGGGCGGCTCCGGTATTGGTGCCGGGCGCCATGGCGGCCACGTCCCCGGCCTCGAGCAGAAAGAAGCCGGCCGAAGCCGACCGCCCGCCGCTGGGTTCGACATAGGTGACTACCGGCACGGGCGAAGCGACCATTTTTTCAATGGTTTCGCGCATGGCGTCCATCAGGCCGCCGGGTGTGTTGAGCCGGACGATGACCAGAGCCGCGCCTTCCTGCCTGGCCTGTTCCAGAGCGCTGCCCACGATCTCGGTGGTGACGGGGTGCACCATCCCATCGACATCGACCGCGACCACCTTCGGGGCCGCGGAAGCGGCTGGCGCCAGAAGGGCCAGGGCAAGAACGGCAAGGGCACTCTTGAGCAATCTAACCTCTATCTTATCAATTCGCGGACATGCCAGTCCTAAAAAGCACGATGCGCATTAAACGGATAGAAACTTTCAATGAGCTTTGGCTGCGCAATCGGCTAAAATGAGCAAAAGGAGTTCCCGAAGTCGGAGTCAGGATTGTATGCCTAGAAAGAGCAACCCCGAGAAAGATATCGTGATCTCGTCCGCCTCTGCGGCTGCGGCCCGATCGCGCCGCGCCTCAACGGCGACGCGGACCCCACGCTCTCAAGCGGCGGCTGAGTCTGGGTCGAGGCCGGCTCGCCCGGCGGAAGCGCCCGCCCGTGACACCACTTTCGTTGCCGAGCAAGCGCTCTCGCACGAAGAAATCGCCCGCATGGCGTACGCGATGTGGGAAGCCCGGGGGTGCCAGCACGGCAATCCCGAAGAAGACTGGCGGCGGGCCGAAGAAGAGCTGCGCCGACGGGACCTCGCCGGCCGGGCGTAAGTTCCTTACCGGTATTTCCGCAGAACGGCCAGCAGTCTTCCCTGAATTTGAACTTCGCGCGCGGGAACGAGGATCGGCTTAAGCGTCGAGTTCGCCGGTTGGAGCCGCACCTGATCCCCGGATTCCCGGTAGAACCGTTTCAAGGTGGTGTCACTGCCAGACACGAGAGCCACCACGATATCGCCGTCGCGCGCCTGAGAGACTTTTTCGAGCAAGATCAAGTCTCCGTCGCAGATATGATCGTCGATCATGGAATTGCCGCGAACCTCCAGCGCGAAGGTGTTGGCGTTGGCGGTAAACTCCGCAAAATTCAACGTTTCGCGCTGGGCCACTGATTCGACGGGAGTACCGGCCGCGATCCTCCCTAGCAAGGGGATTTCCGTGGACGGCTTGGAGCGACGCTGTTCCTGCAGGTATTTAGGCGCCAGTTCCAGCGACCGGCTCTGATTGAACCCGCGCTTGAGGTACGCCTTTCCTTCGAGCGCCGAGATGTGTTTGTGCACGGTTGCCAGGGAGGCCAGTTCCAGCCCGTGGGCGATCTCTTCATAGCTGGGGCAGTAACCATTTTCGTCCTGAAAATGGGCAATGAAATCGAGCACCTGCTTTTGTCGCTTGGTGAGAGGCATGTAGATCCCTTGCCATTATAGGCGAAGAAAAGGGGAAATTACCAGTGTAAAGTTTGCAGGAGTGGTCGCCGATGGAATGGGTTGAGCCGAGCATGATCTCGATTAATCATGCGATGAGCGACCTGGAGAAATGCGATCAGCTTCGCTTGCTGACGCTCGATTGCTACATCGCCGCCCTCCAGAACGCAGCACAATACGCGGTCGAGCTTGAAGACACGATCACGGTCCCCCATCGTAGTCACTTAAAGGCACTAACAGATGGGCTGGCCGTCGGCACTGCGGAGACGCTGACGGAAAGCCGCTCCGCCCTCCGCGGCCTGCTGCGGGAATACCGGGACAAAGCGGCCGATTTCCTCAAGCAACTTCGGGAGGAATTGTCGAGCACTGCCACCGCTCTGCAAGACATCTACAACGCATTCAACCAGAGCGATGGGGATCACGCAGGGCAAATGAGGAAGGCCGTCAAGACCCTGCGAGAGATCTCCGAGTCCGAACATCTGGAGGCGATGCGGCCGGCGCTGGTCGAAACTACCGCAGGCATCGAGCAGAGCCTGGAAGAACTGCGCAAACAACACCTGATGACGGTCTCCCAGTTTCTGGTAGAGATTCGCGGGCTGCATCAGCGGATTGACGCGCTAGAGAACGCCGCCGCGCTCGACACTCTGACCAAAGTCTTCAATCGTGCCGAGATGGAGAAACGGATTCGCGGCGCTCCGGAAGGCGCCGCCCTGCTGTTGGTAGGCGCCCGCGGAATCCGCCAGTCGGAGAAGGATTTCGGCAAAGAGGTCGCCCAGGAACTGGCGGGCGCCTTCATCAAGCGGCTGCGCAATTCCCTGACTCCGGCGGCGGTGTTGGGGCGCTGGGGCGAGGAAGAATTCATCGCCATCGGGCCGCCGAAAAAGGCCGAGGCTCTGACTGCCGCCAAGTGGATCGCGGAACGTCTCTCCGGCGCCTATGCGTGCGTGCAGGGAGGCAGAACCGTGCGCCCCGCCATTCAGGTGGAGGTGGCGGTGGTGGAGCGTCTGCCCGGCGCCGATGCGGAGCCGGCGCTGGCCCAGGTGCAGGACTACCTGAAAGGCTGAGCCGGACCCTACATCAACGTGAGCGGGTCCACGTCGATCATCAACGTCGTGGCCCCCCATTTGTGTTCCACGGCGAAGCCGCGCACCTGTTGCAGCAGGCTGTTCAGCGCCTTGCGGCTGGCGGCTTTGATGAGGAATTGATATCGATATTCATTATGCAGGCGCGGCACGGGCGCTTCGGCCGGCCCGAGCACTTTGAGTTTGGCGGGCGGGGGAGTCATCAGCCGCGCCAGTTCGGAGCTCATCCGCAAGGCCATTTCCTTTTTCTCGCTGCGCACCAACACGTTGGCCATGGCGCTGAACGGCGGGTAGTGCATGGCGCGGCGGAAGGCCAGCTCCTTTTCGTAAAACGCCGGATAATCGTGGGCAGCGGCCAGGCGGACGGCATAGTGGTCGGGGTTGATGGTCTGGATCAACACGATGCCGGGCACGGAACCGCGCCCCGCGCGCCCGGCCACTTGCGTGAGCAGTTGAAAGGCGCGCTCGGCCGCGCGGAAATCCGGCATTCCCAACCCGATATCGGCAGAGATGACGCCCACCAGCGTCACATTGGGAATGTCGTGGCCCTTGGCGATCATCTGGGTGCCCACCAGAACGTCGTATTCTCCTTCGCGGAAGGCGTGCAGGATGGTTTCAAACTGGCGCTTGCCGGTGGCGGTGTCGCGATCGAGCCGCGCAATGCGCGCCGCGGGAAAGTGGCGGTGCAGCTCCTCCTCCACCCGCTCCGATCCCAGGCCGAGGAAGTAGATGTGGTCACTGGAGCACTTGGGACAAACGCTGGGAGGCTTTAGCGCATAGCCGCAATAGTGGCAGAGCAGGCGGCGGTCACGCTTGTGGAAGGTCAAGGTGACCGAGCAGTTGATGCACTGCACGCGCTCGCCGCAGGCGCGGCAGGCCACAAAGCTCGAGAAGCCGCGGCGGTTCAGCAGAACGATGGTCTGCTCGCGGTTTTCCAGACGCCCCTGGAGGGCTTCGAGCAGTTTGCGGGAGAAGGTCGCCTGCTGACGAGTCTCCAGGAATTCCTGGCGCATATCGATGAGTTCGACGGTAGGCATGGGGCGCTCTTCGATGCGGCCGGGGATCTCGAGCAAGGTATATTTGCCGCACTGCGCGTTATACCGGCTTTCCAGGCTGGGGGTTGCCGAACCGAGCACCACGCAGGCGCCGGCAGCCTGGGCCCGCACGACGGCCACATCCCGTCCGTTGTAGCGCGGCGTCTCCTCCTGCTTGTAGCTGCCGTCGTGCTCTTCATCGACGACGATCAGGCCGAGGTGGCGCACGGGCGCGAAGACTCCCGAGCGCGTGCCCACAACCACCGGCGCAGCGCCGGAGCGGATGCGCCGCCACTGCTCGGAGCGCTCGCCGTCGGTGAAGGCGCTGTGGAGGATGGCCACCTTGTCCGGGAAACGCGAGAAAAACTGGCCGGCCATGGCGGGCGTCAGAGCGATTTCGGGAACCAGCAGCAAGGCACTGCGTCCCTGCGCCAGCACGGACTCGATGGCGGTGAGGTACACCTCGGTTTTGCCCGACCCGGTGACGCCGTGAAGCAGAAACGCCCGGAACGTGCGGCTCTCAATCGCCGCGCGAATCTGGTTGAACGCCATCTGCTGGGCGGTGTTGAGCCGGTGCGGAGCGCGCACCGGACCGGAGCGGATGGCCAGCGGCTCGGGCTTCAACAGGAGCAGGCCTTGGCGCGCCAGGGAACGCGCCGCCGGACTGGCGTTCTTGACCAGGCCCTCCAGGTCTTTCAGGTTGTGCGATCCGGGATGCAGTTCCAGAAACGCGCGGAGCTCGCGCTCAGGCTTCTTCAGCCTGGCTGCTGGTTGAGCCTCGCCCGGAGGGGCCACAAGCTCCACACGCAACCGCTCGGCCGACGCGCGGAGGGGATCGCGTTGGGTCTCGACCTGCTCGGCCACCAGGAAACCGCGGCGCTCGAGCGAACGGATGGCCTTGTCGGATAACGGCAGCGCCCGAGCGAGGGAGGCGGCCGAAAGCGGCCGCCGCTCGAGGATGCGCAGCACCTGGGTGGCGGGATCGTCCGGCTCGGAATCCAGCAGCAACTGGCGCGCGGCGTCACGCCCGGAATCGGTCAGCGACCACACCTTGCCGTGGCGCACGTCCCCGGCCAGCGGCAGCATGCCGCGCAGAACCTCGCCCAGGGGCGCGCAATAGTAGGCGGCGATCCAGCGGCCGAGCGCCAGCAACCCGGCATCGAGCACGGGCTCGGCATCGAGCAGCCGCAGCGCTTCGCGGGTGGCCATGGCCGGCCGATCATCGTGGCAATTCAGCACGACGCCCGTCATGCGGCGCGGGCCGAACGGAACCATGACGCGGCTGCCCGCGCGGACCCGATGGCGCAGCGTCTCGGGCAGCGCGTAAGTGAACGGCTGATCCATCGGCACCGGCAGACTCACGTCGCAATACAGGTACGATCCTTCGGGCATCGCACCTCCAGCATAACGAACGGCTCGGTCCAATCAGGGGCGTCCCGGGAAATCGCCGCATCCCGGGCTCGAACGTAAGGGTGCGCGCCCGGCTACTGGCTCACGCTGTGGTGTGCTCGCGGGGGAGACGAACCGCAGCCGCCATTCCACGTGTCCTCAACCACGATACGGGTTCAGAAACAGTCAAACTCCTCGCTTACAATTGAATCGAGGACAAGGGTGGAGAACCGGGAAATCGCGCGCGTGCTGTGGGAAACGGCCGACCTGATGGAGATCGCTGCCGAAGATTCCTTCCGCATCCGCAGTTACCGTAACGGCTCGACCGCGGTCGAAGGCTATCCCGAACGCATCGAAGACATCCTGCGCGATCCGGAGCGCAAGGTCACCGACATTCCCGGCATCGGCAAAGGCCTGGCGCAGGTGCTGCACGAGATTGTCGCGCGCGGCTCCTGCGAGCGCCGCGATCACCTGCTCGAGAAATTTCCGCCGACGGCCCTCGAATTCCTTAAAATCCAAGGTCTGGGCCCAAAGAGCATCGCGCTGATTCTGGAGCATTACCGCATCAGCACGATGGACGAGCTGGAGCGCCTGTGCCGCGAAGAGAAGCTGCGCGTGCTGCCGCGGATGGGCGCCAAGCTGGAAGAGAAAGTGCTGCGGTCCATCGCCCAGTACCGGCAGCGTACCGGCCGGTATCTGTTGAGCTATGCCGAAGGCGTAGCGCGCGAACTGACTGAGATGTTTCTGCAGGTGCCGGGGGTGGAATCGGTGACCCCGGCCGGCAGCTTGCGGCGCGGCCGTGAAACGGTCGGCGATCTGGACCTGTTGGTAACCGGCCCTAACGCCGCCGCGGTGCTGGAGAAATTCGTGGCCTACCCGAAGGTGGAAGAGGTGCTCAGCCGCGGCGAGAACAAGGCCAGCGCCAAAGTGGGCCGCGAGGGCTTGCAGGTGGACGTGCGCGCGCTCACCCCCGAGAGCTTCGGCGCGGCCATGCAATATTTCACCGGCAGCAAAGACCACAACGTCGCGGTCCGCACGCGCGCGGTCAAGATGGGGTTCAAGCTCAGCGAATACGGCCTGTATCGCGTGGCCGACGAATCCAAGGTGGCGGGCGACAGCGAGGCCGGCATCTACGAAGCCCTCGGCTTGCGCTGGATTGCGCCGGAACTGCGCGAGAACTGCGGCGAAATCGAAGCGGCCGAGGAAGGCACGCTCCCCGAGTTGGTCGAATTGAAGCACATCCGCGGCGATCTCCACATGCACACCACCGAGACCGATGGCCGCGCGACCCTGGAGGAGATGGCTGAGGCGGCTCGCGCGCGCGGCTACGAGTACATGGCCATCACCGACCACTCCAAAGCGCTAGCCATGGCCAACGGGCTGGATGAAAAGCGCGTCGTGGCCTTCGCCAAGCAGGTGCGCGAGATCAACCGCAACGGCCTGGGCATCCGCGTCTTTTCCGGACTGGAGTGCGACATCCTGAAGGACGGGGCGCTCGACCTGGCGAATGACGCGCTGGCTGAGCTCGATCTGGTGATCGGGAGCGTTCACAGCCACATGAACCTGGAGGCCGACGAAATGACCGACCGCTTGCTGCGCGCGCTCGAATGCCCGCACCTGCGGATCCTCGGCCATCCCACCGGCCGCATCCTGCTTCACCGCGATCCTTTCCCGTTCGATTTCGAACGCATCGTGGCCGAAGCCGTGCGGCGCGGCGTGTGGCTCGAGATCAACGCCAGCCCCGAGCGGCTGGATTTGAACGGCGCCATGATTCGGACGGCGAAATCGAAAGGCGCGCGCTTCACCATCTCGACTGACGCGCATCACCCCCAGCATCTGGAGAGCATGCGCTACGGTGTAACCACGGCGCGGCGCGGCTGGCTCGGCCCGGCGGACGTGACGAACACTCTGCCGGCCGACCGCTTCGCGGCCCTGCTCCGGAATCCATCATGAAAATCACCTCTTCCCGGGAAATCTATAGGAACGGTATCTTCCGTGTGACCGAAGACCGAGCGGTGGATCCGAAGAGCGGATTCCAGATCAAGCGCGCCGTGGTGCGGCATGTCGGCTCGGCGGTCATGATGGCGGTGGATGCCCGCCAGCGAGTGTTGCTCGTGCGCCAGTACCGTTTGCCCGCCGATGGGTATCTATGGGAGTTTCCGGCCGGCCGCCTCGATCCTGGCGAGACACCGCTGCAGGCGGCCAAGCGGGAATTGGGGGAAGAGACCGGCTATCGCGCGCGCACCTGGAAGAAGCTGGTTTCGTTCTGGCCCAGCCCCGGCTACGTGCAAGAACGCATGACGATCTTCCTGGCCACCGATCTTGTACCAGGCGTGGCCACGCCGATGGAAGACGAGCGCATCGAGACCCGCTGGTTCACCCGCCGCGAACTGGGGCGGCTCATTCGCACGGGCAAGATGCAGGACGCGAAAACGATGTTGGGGTTTCTGCTGTGGAATTGTCGAAGCGCGTAGCGCTTCCCTTCGGAACTACCGCTCGGGTTTCTTGCCCGGCAGGCCGGCTGGGTTTTCGTGCGTGCGCTCGCGGAATTTGCCGCGCATACTGGCGGCCAGCGACACGGCGGATTCCCCGAAGCGGTCGCGGAGCTTGTCGGCGGCGGCCAACGCGTGCTTCCAGCGCTCGTGGCGGGCCTCGCCGATGAGGTCCATCTGCTCGGTCTCTTCTTCGAACGACGAGGTGTTCACGCCCAGCAGGCGCACCGCGGCTCCGGGCTTCCAGTTGCGGCGGAACAGCAAACGGATCTCCTCGTAGAGTTCGATATCGAGCTGCGTCGGCCGGCCCACCGAGTGCGCGCGCGTGATGGTGGAGAAATCCGAATAGCGCAGCTTGAGGGCGATGGTGCGGGCGTGCAAGCCATGCTCGCGCAGCCGCCGGCCGACCATTTCGCAGAGGCGCGCCAGCGTCGATTCCAGCTGCGCCACCTCGGCCGTATCCTCGGAAAACGTGTGTTCGTGGCTGATGGACTTGGGGCCCGTGTCTTCGCCAATCTCGGTATCGAACCAGCCGCCGGCGTCGATCCCGCGCGACTTTCCGGCCAGAGCGAGCCCCCACTTGCCGAAGCGCTCTTCGAGGAATGCATCCTCCAGACGAGCGAGGTCGCCCACCTTGCGGATGCCGAGGGCGTGCAGGTTCTGTTCGGTGACTTTGCCCACGCCGGGCACCTTGCGCACGTCGAGCGGCGCCAGGAAGGCGGCCTCGTGTCCGGGAATCACCCACAGCACTCCGTTGGGCTTGGCCTGATCGGAGGTAATCTTGGCCACGAGGCGCGAGGCCGCGATGCCGATCGAGCAATTCAGCCGGGTGGCCGTCTTCATGCGCTCATGGAGCAGATGCGCAGCTTTCAGCGGCGGCCCGTAGAGGCGCTCGGTGCCGGTCATATCGACGTAGGCTTCGTCGATGGACGCCATCTCCACCAGCGGCGAGAACGCGTGCAGCACGTCGAAGACCTGCTGCGAGCACTCGCGGTAGCGTTCCGGGTGGCCGTCGACGAAGATGGCCTGGGGACAGAGCTTGTAGGCGGTGCGCAGGGGCAGGGCGGAGTGCACGCCGAATTTGCGAGCCGCGTAGGAAGCCGCGGAAACCACGCCGCGCTCGTTGGGCCGGCCGCCGACGACGACGGGCTTACCCTTCAGCGATGGATCGAAGAGTTCCTCCACCGACACGAAGAAGGCATCCATGTCGACATGGAAGTAAGTGCGCACGCTCACGATTATAGTAACGCTGGATTGAGGAAAAGTCCTCACGATCCGTGGCGCTCGAGAAACGTGACGGGAAGCGGCAATCAATCGGCTGCCGGCGGCGGATTAGTACTCAAGCGTTTTACGACAGCCCATCCAGTTCCTTCGATGTCCGGTCCAGAATTTCGCGGATGCGGTCCGTTCCTCCGGGCTTGTTGCCGACGCGCGCGGCGGCGCTCCAGAACGCTTTCATGAACGCGCCGAACGGTCCCATCAGGTGCGGTTGCGGGGGATAGAACGGGCCGAAGCCGCGGCGCTCGCCCCACTGGCTGGCGCGCTCCCAGATGCGCTTCACCGCCTCGGGATCTTTGGCCAGTTCCGCGCGGCCGGCGTCGGTGATGCGATACACGCGCTTGCCTTCCGGCTGGTCGGACTGGATCAGCTCTTCGTCTTCGAGTTGTTGCAGCGTGGGATAGACACTGCCGGCGCTGGCGCGGTAGAAGCCGCCCGAGCGTTCTTCCATTTCTTTCATCAACTGGTAGCCGTGTTTGGGACCTTCATTGAGGAGCCACAGAATCGCCAGCCGGATTCCGCCGGACTCAAAGAAGCGCCGTCGACCGGTAAAGCTGGCCCAGGGCCAGATGTCGGGAAACTCAGGCCATTCCTTGGTCATGATATATCTACGATATATCAAACGCTATATCGAAACAAGCCCCCGTGACCAAAGTCACTGCGTGTTACGCTGTAATTTCCTACGCTTGGAGTCAGGGAACGAGCGAAGGCCCATGAAAAGACTGTGGATTGCGATGCTGCTGGGGCCCGTTGCGGTCCTGGCGGCCAGTATTGACGAAGCCGTCATCCTCCTCAACGACCACCCAGCCATTCAGTATCAGCAGCCGCCGGACGATCCGGTGGCCCGCCTGGCCAAAAAGGTGGAGAGCGGCCAAGTCAAACTCGACTATGCGGCGGACGGCTTCGGGTATTTGCGTTCCCTGCTGAAGCAATTTGGTCTCAACATCGACTCCCAGGTGCTCGTTTTTTCCAAGACCAGTTTTCAGGCCACCAAGATCGGGCCGCGCACGCCGCGGGCGCTCTACTTCAACGATCAGGTTGCGCTCGGATACGTTCAGGACGGCGATGTGTTTGAGCTGGCCGGCCTCGATCCCAAGCAAGGGGTGAATTTCTACACGCTCGACAGGGATAAAGCCGACAAGCCCGAATTCGTGCGCCGCAGCGAGTGCCTACAGTGCCACCAAGGCGTGGCCACGCTGGGTGTGCCGGGAATCCTGGTGAGCTCGGTGTATCCCGGCGCGGACGGCATGCCCGCCTTCCGCGGGGCCTCCATGATTACCGACGATCGCAGCAGTTTGGAAAAGCGCTGGGGGGGTTGGTACGTGACCGGGACGCACGGATCGCAGCGCCACCTGGGGAATGCGGTGGGGCACGACCGCAACCAGCCGCAGCTTCTGGACACCCGAGACACCCAGAACCTCACCAGCCTGGCCGGCAAGTTCGATACGTCGAAGTACCTGGCGCCCACCAGCGACATCGTGGCGCTGATGACTCTGGAACATCAGACGCGCATGACGGACCTGATGATCCGCATCGGCTGGGATGCGCGCATCGCGATGCACGACGGCAAACTGGACGACGCTGCGCGGGAACACCTCAACGCCGAAATCGAGGACATGGTGACGTACATGCTGTTCGCGGACGAGGCGAAGCTGTACGACCCCATCGAAGGCGTGTCCACCTTCACGAAGACCTTCCCGCAACTGGGCCCGCGCGACCCGCAGGGACGCTCGCTGCGCGATTTCGATCTCCAGACGCGCATGTTCAAGTACCCGTTGTCGTACATGATCTACAGCGCGGCGTTCGACAACATGCCGGAGCTGGTGCGAGAGCGCGTGTACCAGCGCCTGTACGACGTGCTGACGGGCAAGGACCAGAGCGCCACCTACGCGCGGCTTTCGGCGGCGGACCGCCAGGCGGTGCTGGAGATTGTGCGCGCGACCAAACCGAACCTGCCGGCGTACTGGGCGGCGGCTAGGGCGCAGCCAGCAGGCACGCCGTAATCACGCGCGGAATGCCCGCCAAGTCCGGCTCGACTTGCAGGTCCGCCCAGCCGCTCAACAACGCCTCCACGCGATCGCGGCTGCCGAAACCAAGTTCCATAATCAGCCAGCCCCCGGGGCGCAGGACGCGACGCGCATCGACCACGATACGCTCGTAGAGTTCGAAACCGGTATGTCCGGCGAAGAGGGCGACGTGCGGTTCCCAATCGCGAACTTCGCGCTGCAAGCCCTCCCGCTGCGTGAGAGGCACGTAGGGCGGGTTGGCAACGATTAAGTCCATGCTGCGCGCAGCAATTGCGGTCATGAGGTCGCACACCGCCACCTGCACCGGCGAGGACAGACGCCGTGCGTTGCCCGCGGCCACCGCCGCGGCGGCCGGCGAAATGTCGGTGGCCCAGGTGTCGGCGCCGGTTTCGATCTGCAAAGTGACGGCCAGCGCGCCAGAGCCCGTGCCCACGTCGAGAATCCGCCGCGCGCCGCGGGCGATGCGCAGCGCCGCCTCTACCACGTGCTCGGTTTCGGGTCTCGGAATCAGCACGTCAGGCGTCACGCGAAACTCGCGGCCGTAAAACTCCTGGCGTTTGGTGATGTACTGCGTGGGCTTGCCGAGGATGCGCTCGTGCAGATAGCGGCCGTAATGCAGCCACTCTACTTCGCGCAGTTCCTGCTCGGGATGCGCGAACAAATAGACGCGCTCGCAGCGCATGGCATGCGAGAGCAGGACTTCGGCGGTGAGGCGGGGCACGGCGACCTGGGCATCCTCCAGCAGGCGGACGCCCTGGAGCAACGCCGTCCGCGCGGTCATGGGGGATCAGGCCCCGGCGCCGGTTCCGCCCGCTTGCGAGCGGTAGTAGGTGATCAGCGCCTCGATGATGGGCTCGAGCTTGCCCTCCATCACGAAGTCGAGCTGATGCAGCGTGAAACCAATGCGGTGGTCGGTGACGCGGTTCTGGGGGAAGTTATAGGTGCGAATTTTTTCACTGCGGTCCCCGGACCCGACCATGGTGCGGCGCTCGGCGCCCAACGCCGCCTGCTGTTTCTCCAGTTCCAACTCATAGAGCCGGGAGCGCAGCACGCGTTCAGCCTTGGCGCGATTTTTGATCTGCGATTTCTCGTCCTGGCAAGAGACCACCAGGCCCGTGGGCAGGTGGGTGATGCGCACGGCCGAGTAGGTGGTGTTGACGGACTGACCGCCCGGGCCCGACGAGCAGAAGGTATCGATGCGGATATCCTTGGGCTCGATTTTGACCTCGACTTCGTCGGCCTCCGGCAGCACCGCCACCGTGATGGCCGATGTGTGTACGCGCCCTTGCTGCTCAGTGACGGGAACGCGCTGCACGCGATGGACGCCGCTCTCGTACTTCAGCTTGCTGTACACTTTGTTGCCGTTGACCAGGGCGATGACTTCCTTCAACCCACCCACACTCGATTCGCTGGACGACGTCACTTCCATCTTCCAACCCTGCGTCTCGGCGTAGCGGGAGTACATGCGGAAGATCTCGTCGGCGAACAGAGTGGCTTCGTCGCCGCCGGTGCCGGCGCGGATTTCGAGCACCACGTTCTTGTCGTCATTGGGGTCCTTGGGCAGCAGCAGAACCTTGATCTCTTCTTCAATCTGGGTCTGGCGCGGCTCCAACTCGGCCACTTCCTGCTCCGCCATGGATTTCAGGTCGGCGTCCTGCTCCTGGAGCATGGCGCGGGCCTGCGCGAGGCTGTCGTCCACCTTCTTCCATTCGCGATACTTGCCGACAATGTCCTCGATCTCGCTCTGCTGTTTGGTGACCTTGCGGTACTGCTCCGGGTCGCTGATGACGGCCGGGTCGGCCATCTGGCCAGTCAACTCGTCGAAACGCTTTTCGAGCTGTTCCAGTTTCTGAACGAATTGCATGGGGCGTTAGGCGATGACCGGCACGCCGCCCTGCGATTTCTCAAGCGCCATGGCGCCTTCCAGCGCATGAATGGCCACGGCCGCCTGATCATCGGAAGGCGGCTTGGTGGTGATCCGCTGTGTCCACAGACCGGGCGTTGTGAGCAGGGCGAGGAAGGAGCCGCGCCTCTTGGCGGCGAAGAAAATCAGTTCGTAGGCGACGCCGATCAGCAAGGGGATCAGCACGATGCGGGACAGCAGCTTGGCGGCAAACCCGGTGAAGGGAATCAGCGCGTACGTGGGAATGGCTAGCAGGAAAATCACGACCAAAAAACTGGTGCCGCAGCGCGGGTGAAACGTCGTGAACTTCTGGGCATTGTCGACAGTCACCTGCTGCCCCGACTCGAAATTGAACACCACCTTGTGTTCGGCACCGTGATATTCGAACATGCGGCGCATGTCTTTTAATTTGGAGAGCGCATAGAGCAGGGTGATCAGGATGGTGAGGCGGAGCAAGCCATCCGCCAGGACAGACACCACCCGGCCGTCAAACACGGGATAAATTTTCGCTAGCCTCGTCACCAAGTAGAGGGGCACGAACTTGTACATGAACAGGAAAAACAGGAGCGAGAAAATCACGGGCCCGGCCACCACCCACCCAGGCATCTCCTTGGGTGGCTCCTTGCCGGCCTCCGGCTTGGGCTCTTCGAGGGAGGCCAGCGCCGAAAAATTCAAAGCCCTACCGCCCAGCTTGAGCGCCTGGTAGAGGGTCCCCAGTCCGCGGAGCACCGGGTACTTGAAGATCTTGTACTTCTCCGACATGCGCTCCAGGGGCATTTCGGAGGTGACCAGTTCGCCATTCGGTTTGCGAACGGCCACGCAGTAGCTGTGGGGAGCGCGCATCATGACTCCCTCCATCACAGCCTGGCCGCCGACCAGGGTCTCCTCGCCGGCCTCCAGAATCGGCAGCATTTGGAAGTGAGTGAAAAGACGGAAAAACGTGCGCGGTGACACCGAGAACCTCTCTCCTATGGTAGCAAATCCGCCAAGGCCGGTCCGAGTTCGGGGAACCGGAAGCGGAAGCCGGCCGCCAGGGCGGCGCGGGGCTCCACCCGCTGGCTTTCGAGCAGCACTCCGGCCATCTCCCCAAACAAAGCCCGCAACGCCAGGCCGGGGGCCGGAAACACGGCGGGACGGCGCACGGCGCGTGCCAGTTCACGGGTAAACTCTGTGTTCCGAACCGGTTGCGGCGCTACGGCATTGACCGGACCGGGGATGGGTTGCGCCAGGGCAAATTGGAACAGCGCCAGCAAGTCCGCCAGATGGATCCAGGACATCCAGTGGCTTCCGGAGCCCAGCCTGCCGCCAAGTCCCAGGCGAAAGGGCGGCAGCATCCGCTGCAAGGCTCCGCCGCGCGCATCCAACACCAAGCCGGTGCGGACCAGGGTGACGCGCATGCCGAGGGCTTCGGCGGCCTGCGCCGCGCGCTCCCAAGCCAGGCAAACCTCGGGCAGAAAGCCGCTGCCCGGAGCCGCCGATTCGTCCAGAATCTCGTCGCCGCGCGAGCCGTAATAACCGATGGCGGAGGCGCACACCAGAGCGGCCGGCCGGCGCGGCAAGGACGCGAGCGCTTCCACGAGATGGTGCGTTCCCGAGATCCGGCTCTCCCGGATGCGCCGCTTCGCGTCCGCAGTCCAGCGTTGGGCCACAGGCTCCCCTGCCAAATGCAGCACGGCATCGGCGGTTTCCAGGCTTTCTCGCGGCGGCGGCCCTTTCTCCGGATCCCAGACCGATAGCCGCACGCCGTTGGGCAGGTTGGTTCCGGCGTGACGGCTGAGCACATGCAGCGAGTGCCCGGCGCCGCCCAGCACCTTGAGCAAGCCCCGCCCGATGAAACCCGATGCGCCAGAAATCGTGAGATTCAACGCAACGCCTCGATTTCTCGAAGATATGCGGGGACGTCGGTCTTCCGCTCCATGCCGGCGCGCGACATGGAGCGCACCGTCCCGTAGACTGGCCGCTCCGGCCACGGCCGGTCATGCAGCCCGAAACACCACAGGATATTGGCGTATGAGTTGGGGTCTTGCCCGTCGAGGGCGTAGCGGTCGTTCAGGTAGATCATGGTTTGCAGCGCGTCTTCCGGGGTGCGCGACCATTCGAGGATTTTCTTCCCCCAATACATGCGGAAATACCCGTGGATCTTGCCACGCACTCGCAGTTCCCTCTGGGTTGCGTTCCAGAGATCATCGTCGGTCGCGCCGGCGTCAAACTGCTCGCGGGCGTACGCGGGATCGCGCCGGTCCCGCTTGTGCCGCTGCAACGTGGCCCGCGCCCACTCCGGTAAGACGCGCAAACTGTGCGGAAGTTCCGTATGACAGGCGAAATTGAAGGCGAGTTCGCGGCGCACGATCAATTCTTCCAGAAATTCGTCCGCCATGAGGCGATTTTCACGGGCATAATTCTGCGCCGCCAGCGCCACTTCGAGCGACGAGAGGTAGCCCCCATGCAGATACGGACTCAGATCGGAAGTGGCGTGCATGGCGGGATCGTTTTTGTGGCGGGCGTACCGGCGGAGCCGGCTTCTCAGGAACCGTCGCAGGCGACGCAGCGCCTCGGCGCGGCCGCCGGGGAATTGGGCGGACGGAGGCACGCTGTGATCGATTTCGCAACGGCCCACCAACTCCGGAATGGCGGCTGGCAGGACGGGTGTGTGGAATTCCGGCACCGCCACGCGAAAGCGGTGGTGTACCCGCAACGCCGGTACGGGACGCAGAAACCGGTCCAGGATCCGGCGCATCTTGGGGCGCAGCGAGTAGGCCGCATAGGCGCGCTCGTCCCATGTCCTCATCGGGACGATACAACTCGAATCCACGGCGTATTGAGCCACTTCCGTCTGCGCAATCAGGCCATACGGATAATCGTCGACAACCAGGGCGGCGGCCCGGGCGAGGGCCGATCGCCAGCCGGCATCTCCGCTCCGGCGCCGCCACCGCAGATCCAGAGCGTACCCAATCCCTAGTCTTGCCGCGCGCGCCGCGGTCTCAGTGGAGCCTTGCAGAGCGAAGGTGTGCAGCCGATCACTGGCATACGGGTATTCGCACCCGAGCTGCTCGTAGAAGAGGACCGGAAGGCCGAGGTGGTTGGCCAGCTCAACGACGAACGTCAGCGCATGGTTCGCCTCGACCCGCCGGTTCACCGAGCACCGGTACAAGACGTACCGCGCGCCCGGCCTCAGCGGGGCTTGGTTACACTTCCTGATCCGATCTGTCAGCACCGGTTCCGTAGGGAGGCCTTGCTTTCAGATTACGCCAAGTAAGAGGCGGCCTGGCCGACCCTAAGGTCTTCGAAAGCCTGTACTTGCGGAGGAGAGTTGCCTACGCGCAACACATTCTCCTAACCTCCGACAGGTTCTGTACTTCTCACCTCTAGGGACTATTGATTCTGCGGATTTCGGTGCTACAAGTTGCTTGAGCGTTGGCCCAGACGAGCCGCCGATGAAACGAAGCTAATCAGACAGGAGAATGGACGATGTCTTTGCGTCGTAGTCTTTGGATAACTGCAGTGGCTGTTGGATGCGTGGCTGTACCGGCTTCGGCAGAAACCACCCCGACCTCTCCCCAGACCGCCAACCAGACCTACACTCGGACCTTCGTGTTTCCGCCGGTCGGTCTCGCTGCTACTGAAACCGCTCAGATCAGCGTATTGAACATCGCACCAGACGCCCATAATGGAACCAAGGCATCGTGCTCCGGCACCATCTCGTTCGCAAACGGGGCGGGCGTCCAATTCGGCGCCATTACTCCGTTCACGGACCTTGGAACCAACAAAATTGGGAAAGGACAGATTCTAGGATTCTCCCCCAGCAATCCCACGGGCCGCAGTGAGATTCAGGGAACTGTGCAGTTGACGGTCGAGTTGAAGCCTCTCACCCCTTGCTCGCTGCTACTGACCTTAGAAACCTTTGACACCAATACCGGCGTAACCCATGCCGTGGTTACAACCGCTGTGGAAACCACGCCGCAGAACGTGCCGGTGAGAATCGGAGACCGCTTCTAGCGTTGTGGCTGGAAACAAGGCTCCCGAGCGCGCTAGCCGGTCCGGCACGCTCGGGAACCTCAGGGTCTAGCCGGTCACCGGTTTGAAACGGTTGGCCAGGAATCCGAGGGCGCCCAGCCCCACGAGGAGCAGAACCAGAGCAGACGGCTCCGGCACTGCTCCCGAACTAGCGGGAGTGATGCTGAACGTGGCAGTGAAAGTCTTCGGTCCGGAAGCACCGCCCCAGTTGACGGTCAGTACATCACCAACCAGGCCGTAGGTCAATCCGTTCGCGAACGTATCCGAAGTTTTGAGGATCGTCGCGCCCGTGAACGCGGTGTCGGTAAACGTCTGTTGCCACGTCCCCGCTCCTGATAAATCAATGTCCGTCAGCGTGAGTATGCCGCCGGTGAAGTCGGCGGTATCGGTGTTGGATCCGTCCGAAAAACCAAACTCCGTCCCAGCGCCAACGGTGACCGTCGGGCCCTGTGTTTTATTCAGGTAGCCGATCGGCACGTACCCGTTCGCTGGATCGTAGAAGTTGGTGGAACCTCCACCGAACGTAAGCGTGCCCGTCACCTGATCCGCCCAGCCTGGAACGCTGGCGATCAGGGCGAACACGCCGGTTAGTACGGCTATTCGAAAGTTGAACAACGCATTTTCCTCCTCCTTAAGTACTTGGGATCCTGATCCAGGAGTTCCATGTTGACTCGCTGGAAGGGACTAGTATATGACCGAAGTTTTATAGATGGACCATGAGTTTAGTACCACCGGAAGTCATTTTGTACCAGTACTTTCGGAGCAAACGCGTGACCTTCTCATCCGTGCCACCCGTCGTGGTATTACCCTACTTCTGCAGTCTCCGGAAACGGGGTGCCGTACTGGAATTTCTCAGGGCGGAGACCACTCCGCACTGAGGCTAGGGGTGAGCGAAACCGGTGGGATTTGGGTGGCACGTCAGGTCTTGGGCAGCTCAGGGATTCGACTTGTATAATTACTGGAACACCTCTATGTCAGTGGCGCCAGGAGAGCGGCTGGGACCCTACGAATTGCTCGCGCCCATCGGAGCAGGCGGCATGGGCGAGGTGTACCGTGCGCTCGATACGAAGCTCAACCGGCCCGTCGCCGTGAAATTCCTCTCAGAGGCAATCGCTGATCCCGCCACACGGCGCCGCTTTCAGCGTGAGGCGCAGATGGCCTCGTCCTTGAACCATCCGCACATTCTCACGGTTCATGATGTCGGCGAAGTCGATGGACGGCAGTATCTGGTAACGGAGTACGTGGATGGGGGAACCCTTCGAGATTGGGTGCGCCGCGAAAAGCCCACCTGGCATCAGGTCGTCGAACTCGTTACGGGCGTAGCGGACGGGTTGGCTGTGGCGCATGAAGCCAGAATCCTGCATCGCGACATCAAACCCGCTAATATCCTGGTGTCGAAGGGCGGGTACGCCAAGCTGGCAGATTTCGGTTTGGCGAAACTGGCGGAGCCTGCCTCAGCCGATGATGCGACGCGCACGATCAGCGAGGATTCCACGCGGGCGGGCGCCGTAATCGGAACGGTGGCTTATATGTCGCCGGAGCAGGCGTCCGGAAAGCCGGTCGACGCGCGGAGCGATATTTTCTCCTTCGGAATTGTCCTTTACGAAGCGGTGGTTGGGCGGCGGCCGTTCGCGGGCGCGACGGACCTGGAAGTTCTTCAAACCATCATTCATGGGCCGGCCCAGCCTCTGGGAGCAGATGCACCTCCTGGGCTGAGGGCAATCATCGAAAAGGCTCTGGAGAAGGATCCTGGAGATCGCTACCAATCCATGCGGGACCTGGTTGTCGACTTGCGGCGACTGACCCGCCGGAATGCCGAGGAGCCACTTTCGGAAGCGTCACGGCCGGCGCCCGTCCGGCGGGAGCCCTGGCGGGTAGCGGCGGCGGTGGGCGGGCTTGCGATGTTGATTGGCGGCGGGGTCTGGTTGTTCCGCCGCGCTCCGGCAACGCCGGAGAATCCGCTGGCCAACGCCCAGTTCACTCGTGTCACCGATTTCGAAGGCACGGAGAATGATGCAGCCATTTCACGCGACGGGCGGTTCATCCTTTTTCGATCAGACCGGGAAGGGCCTGTGGATACCTGGGTCAGCCAGATTGGAAGCGGGCGCTTCCTGAATCTGACGAACGGAGCGCGATCCTCGGTGCTCGTTCGAAACGCCGGATTTACCGCGGATGGCTCCGAGATCTGGTTCTCGGCGATCCTCGGCGGGGACCGAATGCGGCTGGTCCCTCTGATGGGCGGGACGCCGCGGCCGTTCCTTTCGGAGCACGCCATGGAGGCCGCCTGGTCGCCGGATGGTTCGCAGGTCGTGTTCCATCCCTACGACGCCGGCGACCCGATGATGGTAGCGGACCGTACCGGCTCGAACGCCCGGCAGATCTTTAAGGCCACCGCCGGGGGGCACAACCACTTTCCAGTCTGGTCGAAGGACGGCCAATGGATTTATTTCTCGAGCGGGATGTGGGATGCCAGAGAAATGGACGTGTGGCGCATCCGTCCCTCCGGTGGGGCGGCCGAGCGGATGACCAGCCAAAACAGCGACGTGCGTTACCTGGCTGCGCTCGACAACCGGACCATTCTTTATACATCCCCGGACCAAAATGGAGGCGGTCCGTGGCTCTGGGCTTTGGACACGGAGCGCAAGGCAAGCCGCCGCATCAGCTCCGGACTCGAGGTCTACTCTTCGGTGGATGTCAGCGGGGACGGGCGCCGCCTGGCCGTCACGGTTTCCAAGCCGACGGCCAACTTATGGAGCATCCCCATTCTCGACAAACCTGCGGAAGAGAAGGATGCGAAGGCCTTCAACGTGCCGACAGTACGGGCCTACGCGCCGCGTTATAGAGGGACGTCGCTGTTCTACTTGTCCTCGCGCGGGGGCGGCGATGGCCTGTGGCGGTATGACAATGGACAAGCGAGCGAAGTCTGGAGAGGCTCCGATGGCGCTCTCTTCGAACCCCCCGCAGTGTCCTTTGATGGAAGCCGTGTCGCGGTAATTCTGCGAAAGCAGGGGAAGCACACTCTGCATTTGCTGTCGGCGGATGGCAGCGATCTGGGGCCTCTAGCGGCAGCAATCGATGTCAACAGCGCGCCAAGCTGGTCGCCCGATGGAAAATGGATCGCGGTCGGCGGAGTGGATCGCACGGGGCCGGGACTCTTCAAAGTCTCTCCCGACGGCGGTGAACCGCAGCGCTTTCTGAATGGAGTGGCAAGCGATCCGCTGTGGGCCCCGGATGGATCGGTGATTGTTTATACGGGTCCCGTGAGCGCCGTCTTGGGATCGATGCTCCTGATTCGGCCGGACGGCACGCACGTCGATTCGCCCTCTATCCACGTGCGCGTGGGCACCGAGCATTACCGTTTCGTACCCGGGACTCGAGAGCTGATCTACGTATCGACGGTCTCCCAGACCGCTCCCGAGAACTTCTGGTCGCTCAATCTGGACACCGGGAAGACCCGCCGGCTTGCGAACTTTGACAGCCGCCCGACGAGGACGTTCGATATTACGCCCGACGGCAAGCAAATTCTCTTCGATCGCCTGCGCGAGAACTCCGATATCGTCGTGATCGATCTGCCGGGAAGCGGCCGGTGACACTCGGCCGAGGTTACGCCCGCTGCGATTCGACGCCGACAATCCAGCCATCGGCCAACTGAATCGTGCGGTCGCTGTAGGCCGCGTTGGCTTCCGAGTGGGTCACTTGCACGATGGTGGTGCCCTCGCTATTCAGCTTCTTGAACAGCTCCATGATTTCCTTGCCCTGGCTGGAGTGCAGGTTGCCGGTGGGTTCGTCCGCCAGAATCAGCTTGGGATTGGCGATGACCGCCCGCGCCACCGCCACCAGTTGCTGCTGGCCGCCGGAGAGCTGGCTGGGATAGAGATCGCGCTTGCCCACGATGTGAAACCGGTCGAGCGCGTCGCACACAATCGACGCACGCTCCGACGACTTGACGTTGCGGTAGGAGAGAGGAATGTCGAGGTTTTCGTAAACGGTCAGGTTGTCGATCAGGTGGTAGCTCTGAAACACGAACCCGATGTACTTCTTGTTGAGCTCGACTCGCTCCTTGGGCTTCATGCGGTGCACGGGATGACCAAAGAACTCGAACTCGCCGGTCCAGGCTCCGTCGAGCATGCCGAGAATGCTCAGCAAAGTCGATTTGCCGGCCCCGGAAGGGCCCATGATGGTGACGAATTCGCCTTCGCGAATCTCGGCGTTAATGCGGCGCAGCACGTAGCTGCGGCCGTAGCCGCCTTCATAAAACTTCTCTATGTTTCGAAGAATGATCATCGGTGGGGGGTCACAGGCCGGGGCGCTCGCGCCTGCGGCTCCATGTCGAGTGTATCGAAATTCCGCCGTTCACGTTATGGAGGCTGATCGGCGCGCCGCCACCCTGGAGCACCGCTTCCAGATGATGACCGCCGGCCGCGCGCGCCGGTTGTTCAAAGTCGGCCTCAATCTCGCCACTCCGATTTTGCGCGATCAACTGGGCTCCGGAGCCAGACGGAATCGAAAGGAGAATCCGACCGTTCACCGATCGCAGCGAGATCGGCCGCGAGGCGCTGATCCGGGCAAACCCGGCTTCCACCAGTCCGTTAACCGTGGCCAAGTCCGCTCTGCCCTCCAGCTTCTCGGCCCGGATGCTGCCGTTGACAGACGTGGCTTTCACCGAGCCCGCCAGCCCGCTCAGCGAGAGCGCCCCATTCACCAGGCGGACATTCTCCAGGTCGGCCGTCCGTGGAACCGAGATCCGGTATTCCACGCTGGCGGGTTCCTGCGATTCCGAGCCCGCGTACTGGGTGCGAACCGAAACTCGCTCGGCCGTGGCATCCACGACGATGCGGGCGTCGTCCAACCGTCCCGAATCGGCGCCGCTCTTAATGGCTTCGATACGCACTTCGTGCCGATCCCACCCGATAATGCGCACGTCGCCGTAGAGGTTCTCGACGGTCACGCGCCCACGCGGCGAGAAGGCATAGCAACGCTGGAAGGCTTGCTGGGCATCGAGTGAATTGGCTGCCTGCAGCCCAAGGCTGCCGCCTAAGGCCAGGAGTCCGGATACGAGGGCCCGCGCGGTCGTTATCATTCGTCTTCCTCCCGGGCTCTGACGTCCTGCGACGCGGACGAACCATGATTCGCCGGCCCTTCGGCTCAAACTACCAGAAACGCTGGCCTTCGCCGTCTAATTCCGGGACGAGGCCTCCATGCTCTCTTCCACGATCCGGCCATCGAACAGACGGATGGTGCGGTCGGCGAACTCGGCGTAGCGGGGATCGTGCGTGACCATGCAGATGGTCGACCCCGATTGATGGAGCTCCCGCAGCAAACCCATGACGGCTTCGCCATTGCCCGAGTCCAGGTTGCCGGTGGGCTCGTCCGCGAGCAGGATGAGCGGATCGCCGCCCAGGGCACGCGCCACCGCCACGCGCTGCTGCTGGCCGCCGGAAAGCTGCGACGGATAGTGCTTCATGCGGTGCGACATGCCCACGCGCTCGAGGGCCTCCTGCACGCGCCGTTTGCGTTCCGACGACGGCATCCCGCGATAGGTCAGCGGCAGCTCCACGTTCTCGTAGACGGTCAGATCGCCGATCAGATTAAACGCCTGGAAAATAAAGCCAATCTCGCGGTTGCGGATGCGCGCCCGTTCCGACATCTTCAGGCCCGTGACCGGCTTGCCATTGAGGTAGTAGCCGCCGTCGCTGGGCGTGTCCAATAGGCCCAAAATCGCCAGCAGGGTCGACTTGCCGCAGCCGGACGGGCCCTCGATGGAGAGGTATTCCCCCTTCTTCACGTCGAAATGGATGCTTGCGAGCGCGTGCGTCTCCACTTCGTCGGTCACAAAGACCTTGCTGACGTTGTCCAGTCTGATGAGCGACTCTCCGCCGTTATCCATAGCCATTCCCTCTCCTACGAAACTCCGGACCGATTAGTTCAGCCGGATGCGATCGTAACTGTCGTACGCCGACATGTCCGACAAGATGACCTTGTCGCCGACCTGCAACCCGCTCTTGATCTCAATGGTGTTGACCGAGCTCCGGCCGAAGGCGACCTTCACCTTGTTGGCATACTGGCCGTCCGGCTCGACCTTGAAAAGCTGCACTGTGCTGTCCTGCTGGCCGAAGACCGGCCGGCCGACATAGACCACGTCATTCAGTTTGGCCAGCTGAATCGTGCCGTCCACGCTCAAGTCCGGCCGCGCAGCGGCCGGCAGCGGCCCCTTCAACGCCACATCCACAGTGACGGTTCCGTTCAGAATGGACGGATCGATGCGCGACACGTGGCCTTCGATCAGGCCATTACGGGTGTCGATGGTGGCTGGCTGGCCGATGGCGATATCCTTGACCTGCGTTTCCGCGATCTTCAGCTCCGCTTTCAGCTTGGAGGGCTGGGAAACCTTCGCCAGCGGGGTGCCTGCCGCCACTTTCTGGCCTTCTTCCACAGGCGCAGGCAGCTGCTGCAGCATGCCCTCGACGCCGGCCCGCACTTTCAGCTGGTCCACCTGGCTCTTCTTCAGGTTGTAATCGGCGCGCAATTGTTCGACTTTCACCTGCTGTGCCGCCAGTTGAGCTTCCTCGGCTTCGGAATTGATGGCGAGGCGCTTTTGCTCGAGATCATAACGGCCCTTGAGCTCGTCGGCCGCGACTCCCGAAATCTTGGCATCTACTCCGGAAAAAAGACCTTCCTTAGAGAGGGCGGAATCGCGGTCGGCCTTGAGCTTGGCCGTGCTGTAATCCGCGCCCACCTGGGCAGCCGTCGCCTGCAGGTCGATCTTGTTTTTTTCCAGAGTAACTTTCAGGTTGGCGTAGTCCGCCTCGGCGGCTTTTAGGGCGTATTCAGCGCTCAATAACGCCGTGTCGAGTTCCTGGCTGGTGAGGATCATGACGACCGAGTCAGCCTTGACCGGCGTTCCGGGCTTGATCAGGATGCGCTGCACCCTCCCGTCCGTGGTGGCTGGGATCAGCATGGTGTCTTCCGGAACCAGCGTGCCCAGACCGCGTACCTCGAGGAGGATCGGCCCCCGTTTCACCGTATCCGGCCAGAGCGTGGACATTTCTACGCTGGGAGCGGCCGGTTTCAAGCGCGAGAGCGCGACGAAGACTGCTGGAATCGCCGCCAACAGCACCACTCCGACAACAATTCCCCGGATGATTTTCTTTCTCCGGGCTCCTGTACGTGGTATGTCCATTCGGGTCCCCGCAGGGAAAGGGCACGACACGGGCCAATTCCCGTCCGCGTAACAGTATGACGCTTCAGACGAGGGAATGGGAAGCAAAGTTCCAGGTGTTCGTTTCTGGGAAACTGCGTGCCAGCCCCGAACGATGCCGGTTCCGGGAGCAGTTTAGCGTAGTGTGACCACCGTGGCCCCCCAGCCACCCGCCTCGGCCGGGGCATCGTGGAAGTCGGCCACGAAGTCCGTACGGGTCAGAATTCCGCGAACCATCTCGCGCTGCACGCCTACGCCGCGGCCGTGGATGATGCGCAGGGCCTTCAGCCCCATCCGGTGAGCCTCCCGTAAATACTCCTCCACGACACCCTGGACATCTTTGGGCGGCACGGTATGGAGGTCGAACACGTCGGTGATGGGGATGCGGATCGGCTCCGGTTCCATCATTTACAAGCCCCTACAAACCAAAAGCCCGGTCAGCCGAGGCCGACCGGGCCAAAAGAACTCCCGAGAACTGCGCGCACCCGATGTTACGCGACCCGTTGAGACCGGTATTGGCTCACGATCGCTTCCATCTGATCTTTCAAACGGAGTTTCAGCTTTTTCAGGCGCGTCTCCTCCAACTGTTCTTCATAGGTCAGATGGGGATGCACCAGCAGTGCGTCCAGCTTGCTCGCGAATTCGGAGTGCTGGGCGGCCAACTGGCGAAACTCTTCGTTGGTCTGCATCAGATGCGCTTTCAACTCTTCCTGTGCGTTCCGTTCCATGTTAGGCAAACCCTCCTACGAGGTTGCCACGCCGAGTCGGTTGGTTCCGAAGCAAGGCTCGGTGGGTAATCTCTGACGTTTTTTTGAGAGGCGGCATCACCGCTATTCGCACCTTAACATGAATGAAACTTCATGACAATAGCTGTTTCCATCGGCGAGGAATAGTACTCACGCCGTTGAGTAACCGCCTTAAATCCTAGGGACTTGTAGAACTCCTGGGCAGCCTCGTTGGAGGCGCGAACCTCCAGGTATACCTCCCCGGTGACGTGGCGCAAATAGGCCGCCAGCAGGGCTCGCGCGACGCCGTGACGCCGGGACTCGGGGGCCACCGCCAGGTTGAGGATTTCCGACTCACCGGGAGCGAGTGTACGGGTCACCAGAAAGCCGGCGATGCGGGCTCCATGCACTGCCACGCGCAGGTCGTGGTGGAGGTATTCGCTCACGTCCCAGTGGGCGGCTTCCGGGCTGGCCTTCTGAATGGTGCGAATGGCGTCCAGGTCGGAGGGCTCACCGCGGCGAACCAGCGGGATGGAGGGGGGCGGAGTCGGTGCAGCCACCTACATTTTGGGCGCGTAGTAGCCCTTGCGGGCGCGCACGACCAGGTCTTTGCGGCCTTTCACCCGGAGTTCCACGGTGTGATACAAGCCGTCGGTTTTCAGCGGTTCGGGCCGGTAGAAGATATTGTACTGATGGCGCAGCTCATTGGCGATGTTCTCAAAGGACTGCTCCAGGTCCTCGACCTTGAAGGGGAAGAAGGCATGGCCCCCGGTCTCCTGGGTCAGATATCGCAAGACCTTGTCGCCATCGGTGTCGGTATGCGAAATATTAGTGGAAATGGCATAGATGACGGCGTCGGCCTTCTGGGCCATTTCGAGGGCCTGGTCGCGGCTGTATCGGCTCTGGTTGTCCTCGCCGTCGGAGACGATGACCAAGGCCCGGCGGAACTTGTGCTTGGGCTGATCCTGCTGGAGTTTGTCGCGACAGGCGAAGAAAATCGCGTCATACAACGAAGTGCCGCCGCCGGGGCGGAGGTTGCGGATGGAAGTATCCAGTTTTTCCGGATCATCAATGAGGTCTGACACCAGCTCGGCCGAGGTGTCGAAGCTCACCACCATGGCCTTGTCCACGCCGGGATGGATCACGCTATTGAGGAATTGGATGGCGGCCTCTTGCTCAAAACGAAACCGGTCGCGGATACTGCTGCTGGTATCCACCAGAATGCCGATGCGCAGGGGAAGGTCGGACTCAGCGGTGAATTCCTGGATGACCTGCGGCTTCTTGTACTCGATCACCTCAAAATCGTCTTTATTCAGGTCGGTGATGAAGCGGCCCTTCTTGTCGGTGACGGTGAACAGCATGTTGACGCGCGTCACGTCCACCAGGATGCGGGTGGGTTGGTCGCTTTCGACGGCGGGAGCGGCCAAGGGCGGGGTGGGTTTCTCATCGGCTGCGACGAGGATCGCCGCCAGTGCGCTCAGCGCGGCGAAAAGAACCCAAACCTTCATAGCCCCAATTATAGCCCAGGGGTCTTAACGAGCAAGCTCGAGACCGGCCATCCACGCCTCCAATTCCGGCGGCAACGGCGCCTCGACCACGACCGGCTGCCCGGTGGACGGCTGGCAGAAACGGATGCGATGCGCGTGGAGGAAGAAGCGTTCGAGCGGCGGCTGGCCGGGAACCTTCGCGGGCGCGCCATACAGCGTATCACCGGTTACGGGGTGCCCGAGGCTCGACAGGTGGACTCGGATCTGATGCGTACGCCCCGTGCCGATGCGGACTTCGAGAAGGGTGAATCCGGCAAACCGGCGCAGTACGCGGTATTCGCTCCAAGCCGCGCGGCCCTGCTCGAGACGCGCGGTCATCCGGGTGCGCCGCCCGGGATCGCGGGCGATCGGGCGCTCGATCCGGCCGGTCTGCGGCTTCACGACGCCGTGGACCAACGCCACATAGACCTTCTCCACCTGGCGGCCAGCAAACTGCGCGGCCAAAGCATGATGAGCAGCGTCATTCTTGGCTACGAGCAGGACACCGCTGGTGAAGCGGTCGAGACGGTGAACGATGCCCGGCCGCAGCGCGCCCCCGGCGCTGGAAAGCGAGGCAAAGCGATGCAGCAACGCGTTGACCAGGGTGCCGGAATGGACACCGGCGCCGGCGTGCACGACCATGCCGGCGGGCTTGTCGATGGCCACCAGGTCCTTGTCCTCATAGAGCACGCGCAGCGGAATATCCTCCGCGGTGGCGTGCAGGGGAGGCGGCGCGGCTGGGTTGACTGCGACAACATCGCCCGCGCGCATGGCACGAGACGCGCGTTGCGGGGCGCCGTTCACCGCCACTCGACCGGCGCGGATCCATTCCTGAATGCGCGAGCGGCTGAATTGCGGCAGGTGCTCGTGGATCAGCTGGTCCAGGCGCTTACCAGCGTCTCCAGGGTTCAGGGTGAGGCGCAGGGGGTTGGCCGCAAGGGGAGGATCGCCGGGGCCGGTCATGGCCTACCGGCAAGTTCGCGCAGATCCACCGGCTCCAAAGGCACGCTCATCGGCTTACGCACCGGCGGGCGCGTTGGGGGACAGCGTGCGCCGGTCATAGAATTGTCGGCGGCAGAAGCGGCAATGAAACAGCTGTCCGCCGCTCACCACCAACTCGACCAGGGTCAGCAGACCCCAATGCATGCGATCGATCTTGTCCCGATGCAGCAATTTACTCACTTTAACCGTTCCGCAGCGGGGACATTGGACGTAGGGCCCGAAGTGATATTTGAACCGGCGCGGTTCATACTCTTCGCGCTGACATCCCTTGCATTTGTAAATGGCCGCATAGCTGACCCGCTCCCAGAGCGACCGGCGCACCCGTCGCAACGGTTTTCCACAATTGGCGCAGTTGTTCACGATTGGTCTTTTTTATAGCGCAATTGACGGACCAGTTACAATAAGAACTTCACCCACTTCCATTATTAACATCTATGCTGGACCGGATCACGGTGCATGGCGCGCGCCAGCACAACTTGAAAAACATCGACATCGAGATCCCGCGCAATACCTTAACCGTGATCACGGGACTCAGCGGCTCCGGCAAGTCCTCCCTGGCGTTCGACACGATTTATGCCGAAGGCCAGCGGCGGTACGTGGAGACTCTGTCGACCTACGCGCGCCAGTTCCTGGATCAGATGGAGCGGCCGGACGTCGATTCGATCGACGGTCTGAGCCCGGCGATTTCGATCGAACAGAAGACCACCAGCCGCAGCCCGCGCTCGACCGTGGGCACCATCACGGAAATCTACGACTACCTGAGGCTGCTGTATTCCTCGATCGGGGTGCCGCACTGCCCCGTATGCGGGAACGAGATCTCGCGCCAAACCACCGAACAGATTCTGCAGCACGTGCTGGCGCTGCGGCCGGACGACCGCATCATGGTGTTGGCGCCGGTGGTGCGCGGGCGGAAGGGCGAATACAAGAAGGACCTGGAGAAGCTGGCCAAGCAGGGTTTCGTGCGGGCCCGCGTTGACGGCATCCTGCGTTCGCTGGAAGACGACATCCCGCTCGACAAGCGCAAGAATCACACCATCGAGGTGGTGGTGGACCGGCTGCTGGTCAAGCCGGGGATTGAGAAGCGGCTGGAAGCGTCGATCGACACGGCCACCAAGCTGGCCAGCGGGCTGGTGCTGATCGCGGTAGTCAACGGCGAAGAGCGGCTCTATTCGCAGAAACTGGCGTGCACGGAGTGCGGATCGAGCGTGCCGCAACTGGAGCCGCGGTCGTTCTCGTTCAACAGCCCGTACGGCGCGTGCGAGGAATGCACCGGGCTGGGCAGCAAGTGGTCATTCGACGAAGCGAAAGTGATTGTGGACCCGTCCAAGCCGTTGTTCGATGGCGGCCTCGGGCCGGGCGGCAGCTCATCTCTTATGCAGCTTCGGTTGAGCGAACTGGCGCGCAAGCACCGCATCAACCTGAATACCCGGTTCGACCAGTTTCCGGAGAAGACGCAAAAACTGCTGCTGGAAGGCTCGGAGGGAACGCCAGGGATCTTCGGAATTCTGGACGAAGGCTACGAGTCATCCAGCGACAACTACCGGGAATGGCTGACGGAGTACATGTCGCCTTCGCAGTGTCAGGCGTGCCACGGCAAGCGGCTGCGGCCTTCGAGCCTGTCGGTGCGGGTCAAGAATTTTTCGATCGACGAATTCACGTCGCTGCCATTGGCGCGCGCCCTGGTGACGGTGCGCAACTGGGAATTTCACGACCGGGAGATGCAGATCGCCGGGCGCGTGCTGGACGAGATCCGGCGGCGTCTGGAGTTTCTGTCGGCGGTAGGACTGGACTACCTGAGCCTGAACCGCTCGGCGGCCACGATTTCCGGCGGAGAAGCCCAGCGGATCCGCCTGGCGACACAGATCGGATCGAAGCTGCGCGGCGTGTTGTACGTGCTGGACGAGCCCTCCATCGGCCTGCACCCGCGCGACAATGGGCGGCTGCTCGAAACCCTGACGCACTTGCGCGACCTGGGCAACACGGTGGTGGTAGTGGAGCACGACGCCGAAACCATCGAGCGCGCCGATTACGTGATCGACCTGGGCCCGGGAGCGGGGCGTCTGGGGGGCTGCCTGGTGGCCTCGGGAGTGCCGGCATCCATCGCCAAGAATCCGGCTTCGCTCACGGGGCAATATCTCTCCGGCGCGTTGAAGATTCCGGTGCCGACGCAGCGGCGCAAATCCAGCGGCAAGGCGTTGGTGATTCGCGGCGCGCGCGAGCACAATTTGAAGAACATCGACGTGGAGATCCCGCTGGGCGTGTTGACGGTGGTGACGGGCGTCTCGGGCAGCGGTAAATCGACGCTGGTGAATGAGATCCTGTACCGCTCCCTGGCGCGGGAGATTTACGGCTCGCACGAAGAGCCGGGCGCGCACGATTCCATCGACGGCATTGCGCTGCTGGACAAAGTGATCCGCATCGACCAGGCGCCCATCGGCCGCACGCCGCGTTCCAACCCGGCGACGTATACCGGCCTGTTCACGCCGATCCGCGACCTTTACGCCATGCTGCCGGAGTCTCGCGAACGCGGTTATAAGCCAGGGCGCTTCAGCTTCAACGTGAAGGGCGGGCGCTGCGAAGCCTGCCAGGGGGACGGGCTCAAGCGCATCGAGATGAACTTCCTGCCGGACGTGTATGTCACCTGCGACGTGTGCCGCGGACGCCGGTACAACCGAGAGACTCTGCAGGTGAAGTACAAGAATTATTCAATCGCCGACCTGCTGGACTCCACGGTGGAAGAAGCGCTGCCCCTGATGGAAAACCTGCCGCAGATCCGCACGAAGCTGCAAACGCTATTCGACGTGGGCCTGGGGTACGTGCATCTGGGGCAATCGTCGACTACGCTTTCGGGCGGCGAGGCGCAGCGCATCAAGCTGGCTAAGGAGCTGAGCAAGCGGCAGACCGGCCGCACGTTCTACTTGCTCGACGAGCCCACCACGGGCCTGCATTTCGACGACGTGCGGAAGCTGCTCGACGTGCTGCAGCGGCTGGTGGAGCTAGGCAACACCGTGGTGGTGATCGAACACAACCTGGACGTGGTAAAGACCGCGGACTGGATCATCGATCTCGGCCCCGACGGCGGCGAGTACGGCGGCAAGGTAGTGGCGAGCGGGACGCCCGAGCAAGTGATGAGGTCGAAGAAAAGCTACACCGCGGAAGCCCTGCGAAAGGCGATCGGCGAAGGAAGGACGGCGTCCGAGCCGCCCCCTCCGGCACCGGCCCGCGCCTAGGACTTGCCCGCCTGACCTTGCGACGCGGCGGCTTGCATTTGAGCCATGCGGGCCTGCATATCGCGCGTCAGATGGGGCACAATCCCCAGCATCCGCTCGACCAGCATGAGTTGGCCGCGGTGATGCATCTCGTGCTCCTTGACGCTGATGATCATATCGAAGCGCGTTCGGGAGGGCGGCTGTCCGCCGGGAGGCATGGTCACCACTTCGCCGAGAAAGTCGTCGGACAGGCTTGCCACCCAAGACGCGAACTCTTCTCCCCCGTCGCGCAAGCGCTGGATGATTTCGTCCTTGCTCCGCGCCTTCTGCTCGTCGGCCTGGATCGGGCCGATGAAACTCTGGAAATCAAACCCGGCAAGGCTCTTGAGCTTGCTGTCGCGATGAAGCGCAAACTGGAAGCGGGGAATGTTCGCGATATGGATGAGCGTTTGAGCCACGGTGCGCGCACCCGGCGCCGGCTCGAAACCGTACTTGTCGCCGGGAATGTCCGCGGCGACGGTCAGTGTGTTCTTTCTGACGTTGCGGAAGCTAGCCGCGATCTCTTTCGGTCCGTAATAGGTCATGTCAACGATTTTACCGAGAGCCGCGAGGCAACGGAGCCTGACGCCCCGCTCGCCCGTGCGATCGATCCGGCGCAGGCCGCCGCTACTTCGGCGCAGCTTGCGGCGCGGCGTCCGGCTTGCCCGCGGGTTTCTTGGAGTCGTCGACCACTTCGCCGTACTTGATGGTGGAACGGCCTTCGTAGTGCTTGTAATCCTTGTAAGTCACCACCATGCGGATGCGCTGATCCTGCCCACTCTTGAAGTGCAGCGTGTCGTTGGCGCGCGTATATGTCGGGAACCAGTATTTGCCGTCGATCTGCTCACGGTAGGTTTCGAATTTGGGGAACTGGTTGTCGGAGCTCTTCTTAATGACGCCGACACCCTTGCCGTAAGTCTTGACAATTTGCAGGTCACGGTCATCCACCCAGATCTGGCCTTCGAAGTAGCGCTTGCCCTGCACCATTTTCTTGGGCTTCACCGAGAAGACGTAGGTGCCAATCTCGTCGACCTTTTCGCGGCCGAGATAGCTGACGTCGTACTCGGGAATCTCGGCGGTGGTCATCACGAAGGGCTGGACGTTTCGCAAAT
Source organism: Terriglobia bacterium (assembly GCA_020073145.1). GTDB lineage: Bacteria > Acidobacteriota > Terriglobia > Bryobacterales > Bryobacteraceae > PSRJ01. The sequence continues at coordinate 168,375 of JAIQFS010000008.1, read as the reverse complement.
CCTGTTCGTCTTCGGGTGACAGAATGATGTTCTGGAGCGAGATGACTGGGGCGTACACAACCTTCTCCATGCGCTTGCCGTCGGGGCTGAAGATGATATCTTCGACCATCTCCCATTTGCCGCCGGTGGGATTGCCGCTGGGATCGAGTTCCTCCATCTTCACCGACTGGCGGTAGGTGTAGTCGTTTCTTGCCTGGGAAAACTCGGTCTCCTTGGCGGCGAACTTCTGTATGATTTCGTCCGGATTGACCGGGGGAGCGCTGTTGTTGATCGCGTCGGCGCCCCACACGGGCAGCGACACGGCGGTTAAGGCAATCGATAAAGCCAATCCACGCATTGTTCCCTCACACATAAGACGAACCTATTTCCCCAACAGTTTCTTGGCAATGGTCAGCAGTTGGATGTTGCTGGTGCCTTCATAGATGCGGCCGATTTTGGCGTCGCGATACAGTTTTTCCACCGGGTAATCCTTGGTAAACCCAACCCCGCCATGGACTTCGATGGCCTTGGAGGCAGCGTTCTCGGCGATCTGGGAAGCGAAGTACTTGGCCATGGCGGCCTCGGCGGCGAAGGGGCGGCCCGTCTCCTTCAAACGCGCGGCGTTGTAGACCAGCAGGCGCGCGGCCTCCAGATCCGTGGCCATTTTAGCGAGCTCGAACTGGACGCCCTGGAACTCGCCGATGGTTTTGCCGAACTGCTTACGCTCTTTGGCGTAGGCGACGGCGTGGTGGAGCGCGCCGCGGGCCAGGCCGATCATCTGCGCGCCAATGGCAATGCGGCCCTCGTTGAGCGTCTCCATGGCGATCTTGTAGCCCTGGCCCACCTCGCCGAGCACGTTCTCGCGCGGCACGCGGCAACCGTCGAGGATGAGTTCGCAGGTGGAGGAGGCGCGGATCCCGAGCTTATCTTCCTTCTTGCCGACCTGGAAGCCGGGAAAGTCGCGCTCGATCAGGAAGGCGGTGATGCCCTTATAGCCGTCGTCCGGCCGCGCGTTGGCGAACAGCAGAAAGAGGCCGGCTTCGGCGGCGTTGGTGATCCAGAGCTTGCGTCCGGTGATCAGGAAGTGATCGCCGCGATCCTCGGCGCGTGTGGCCATGGCGAAGGCGTCGGAGCCGGAACCGGCCTCGGAGAGCGCGTAGGCGCCCACGGTGTCGGCGGCGAGGCGCGGCAGGTAATGGGCTTTTTGCTCGGCCGAGGCCCAGCGCAGCAGAGCGTTGATCGACAGCGTGTTCTGCACGTCGACGATGACGCCGGCGGCCGGGTCGACGGCAGAGAGTTCTTCCACCGCGAGGACGGCCTGAAAGAACGTGCCGCCCTGTCCGCCATATTCCTCGGGGATCTCGATGCCCATGAGGCCCAACTGGAAGAACTGGGCCAGGAGGTCCTTGCGGAACAGGCCAGCCTCATCCATTTCGCGGACATAGGGGCGGATCTGGTCGCGAGCGAACTGGCGGACCGTGGATTGGAAGAGGGCCTCGTCGTCGCTGAGGAGGGTTAACGGCTGCGGCGGCGCATCGAGATTCTGGGCGGCCGGCATGTACGCAGCTTACCCCACTGGCGCCCATCCGCGCCACCGGCGGTGCGGAAGACGCAGAGGCTGCACGCGGTTCGCAGCCGCACCGGGCAGTCTGAGGAACCGCCGAGACTGGCGTGCAGTCGGGGCGCGGCGCTCTCCTTCACGGACGACGCCACCCTGGGCAGGTCAGCGGGTGAGCCGCCAATTGCTTGAGAACCCGGCGCTCTTGGTCCAGGACAAGGGCTGGCTTGTGTGGATCCCGGGACGCGGCGGTATGCAGTAACTCGCCTAAATTCATGGCTTTCGATTATCGCGTGGCGAAATCGGAGTCTCCACCGGGCCAACTCAGATGCGCAAAACGGCGGCACCGCGGAAGGCGTCGTTCTTCAGGGCGCTGAGCGCTTCGTTCGCGGCTTCCAGCGGGAATTCCCGAACTTCGGTGTGGATGGGGATCGCGGCCGCGATCTGCAGGAACTCTTCCCCATCGCGGCGGGTATTGTTGGCGACGCTGCGGATGACGCGCTCGTGGTAGAGCAGGCTGTAGTCGATAGGCGGAATGGGGCTCATGTGGATGCCGCCGAGCGCCACGGTTCCGCCGCGCTTGAGGACGCGCAAAGCGGAAATCACCAACTCGCCGGCGGGAGCGAAGATCAAGGCGGCGTCGAGTGGAACGGGAGGCCGGTCTTCCGAGCCTCCCGCCCAGGCGGCGCCCAAGTCCAGGGCAAGCTGGCGATGCCGTTGGTCGCGGGTCACGGCGTAGACTTCGATCTGCCAATGACGAGCCACCTGAATGGCGACGTGGGCAGCAGCACCGAAACCGTACATGCCGAGGCGGCCACCCGGCTGTATGCCGGAGAGCCGGAGGGTGCGGAAGCCGATGATACCGGCACAGAGCAGGGGCGCTACGTGAAGGTCGCTAAAACCGTCGGGCAGGGCATAGACGAAATCTTCGGGCGCGATGGCGTACTCGGCATAGCCGCCGTCGGCCGTCCAGCCGGTGAACTCGGCGCGCTCGCAGAGGTTCTCGCGCTGAGTGCGGCAGTACTCACAAACGCCGCAGGTGCGATGCAGCCAGGGGATACCGACCCGCGCGCCCGGCTGAAAGCGAGCCGCTTGCGGTCCACAGGCTTCCACCACGCCGACCACTTGATGTCCGGGGACGATCGGGCTCTTTCGGGCGGCCAACTCGCCTTCCACCACATGCAGGTCGGTACGACACACCGCGCAGGCGCGGACCCGCACCAGAACCTGTCCCGGGCCGGGCTGCGGCTGCGGCCGCTCCATCACGCGCAGGGGTTTAGATTCGACGGGCGCCGGCGCGGGCAAAACGCAGGCCTTCATGCCCGTATTCTCGCAGCTTCCGGCTGCTATCGTAAAAGGAGCGCTCTGTCATGGCTAAGCGGATTATGGTGGCGGTGGTCGGCGCCGGGCTCGGCTCGCTGGTGGGGCTGTTTATCTCGGCGATGGGCGTGGGGAACCCGGGCTTGATTATTGGGGCCGTCGCCGGAGCGGTGATCCCGCTGTTGATCCTGGGTCCGCCGGGCCGGTAGCCTGCGAAAGGACGGGAGGACTCATGCCATTTTGCTCAAATTGCGGGGCCGAGGTGGACGGGCGCTTCTGCGCGAAATGCGGACGTCCGGTGGAGGCCGCGACGCCCGCCGCCGGACCGGTGGCTGCCAAGCCGTTGCCTGCCGGAGCGGCTCCGATGGCGGACAACCTAGCGGGTGCCCTGTGCTACGTCCTGCTGCTGATCACCGGGATCCTCTTCCTGGTGTTGGCGCCATATAACCAGAACCGCGCGGTTCGCTTCCATGCGTTCCAGGCCATTCTGCTCAATATCGCCTGGATGGTCGTGTGGTTCGGCCTCAGCATTACGCTGGGAATCGTTCATATGGCGGGCATGGTGTTCGGTTTGTTCCTCTCGCCGCTGCTCACGCTGGCGTTCCTGGCGCTCTGGATCTATATGATTGTGACCACCTACCAAGGCAAGACCGTGGTGCTCCCGGTCATTGGCCCCCTGGCGCAACAACAAGCGTGAGGCGGAACCATCCACTCAAACGCACAGCCCTGGTGGCGACCTTGGCCTCTGTCGCGGCGGCGCAAACGCCGCATATTCGCGATATCGATTTCTACGGGCTGCAAAAAATCGCGCCGGAGAAAATCCTGCGCGCGCTGAAGCTCCAGGTGGGCGATGCGCTGCCGGGTTCGAAGGGGGACTTAGAGGACCAGGTAGCGGAGATTTCCGGGGTGGTGCAGGCGCGGGTGGAAGCGGTGTGCTGCGAGGGGCCGGACATCAGCCTGTTTATCGGGATCGAGGAGAAGGGCGGCCCCCACGTGGCCTTCCGCTCCGCGCCGGCCGGCGACGCCACGCTGCCGGAAGAAGTGACGGCCACGTACCATCGCTTCCAGACCGCGGGGAAGGCAACGCTGGATTCCGGCATTTATCCGGAGCAATTCACCGCCTTCGCTGGAAAGCACCTGGATGTGCTGCGGCAAGTGCTCAGAACCGGGTCGGAGCCGGAGGAACGGGCCATCGCGGCAGCCGTCCTGGAGTACGCGCCGAACCACAAGGACGTCATCGCCGACCTGCAGTATGCCTTGCAGGATCCGGAGGAATCGGTGCGCGCCAACGGCTTGCACGCGCTCGGCGATATCGCCGTGCTGGGCGTCCGGCAACCAAAGCTGGGATTGAAGATTGCGCCGACGTGGTTCATCGAGTTGCTGAACTCGGCGGTGCTGAATGACCGAATGCAGGCCACCGATGCCCTGATCACTCTGACCGACGGCGGCGACCGCACTGTGCTCGACCAGATGCGCGAGCGCGCCCTGCCGGCGCTAGCGGAAATGGCGCGCTGGCCGAACCTGCGTTATGCGCTGCGGCCGTTCCTCCTGGTCGGGCGCCTCGCGGGGCTCACCGACGAAGAAGCGCAGCGGCGCTGGTCGGCTGGAGAGCGCGAACCGGTCATCGCGCAAGCCCTCGGCCGGCCGGGGGGGCGGCGCAAGGCACGTTAGCCCGCGGGCAGGGTCGTTCTTCGAGCTTCGGCAAGCTCGATCGCATAGAATGGCAGCGTTTCGGCGAAAGGAGTTCCGCCATGGCCTTCGATTTCGATCCTCAAGCGACGGTGTTGTCGCCAGGCAATGCCCGTCTTCTCGGCCAGGCGGCAGCCGTCTCGTACGAGGATGCAAGCACCTGCGAGACGTGGGCCCGAGCCTCGGGCTTCGATGAGGCCTTCGAATTCTTCTCGAGCACCGGGGTGACGCCGCACAGCGATACGCAAGGGTTCGTGGCCCAGAACCAGCAGATCGTGCTGGTCGCGTTCCGAGGCACGCAGCCGAATCAGCCGCTGGACTGGCTCAGCGATTTCGAGGCCTCGCACGAAACCTGGGGAAACCCGGCCGGCCGGGTGCACAAAGGGTTCTACGAGGCGTTGCGCGCGGTGTGGGGCATTCCGATCGGCGGCCAAGAGATTTTGCCGGCGCGCCTGACTAGTCGCGGCGCGCGTGCGGTTTGGATCACGGGCCATAGCCTGGGCGGAGCGCTGGCGGAACTGTGCGCCGCACAGGCGTATTTTGTCAGCCATGTCCCGGTCCAGGGCGTATACACGTTCGGGCAGCCGCGTGTCGGAGATGAGACTTTTGCGCGAACGGTGCACGCCGCGCTGGGAACGAGGATTTTTCGGTTTATCAACGACCGGGATATCGTGCCGCGGGTCCCGTTTTTCGGAATGGGTTTCCGGCATTACGGCTGCGAGATTTTTTTCGATCATCAGCAGCAGGAGCGGAATGGCACGCCGTGCGTGGAAAACCTGGCTGCGGCCTTGCGGCTCATGGGACTGGCGCTGAATCTGGATGCAATCGAAGAAGCGGGCAAACTGCTGGCGCAAGCAACCATGCAAGCGGGCCTGACGGGGAGCGTGCAAGAAGCGCTTCACCAGATCGTCCGAGCGCGCGAAGAAACGGTACTGGGATACGTGAGAACGGTGTTGGCTGCGGGCGCCGACAACATCACCGACCACAACATGCGCAACGACTACCTGGCTCGGCTGGGAACCAGCCTGGCCGTGGGCCAGAACGCCTGACCGCCGCGGTTCAGCGCCCCACCACTCCCGCCAGCGGGCTGCTGGCAGTGGCGTAGAGTTTCTTGGGCATGCGGCCGGCCTCGTAAGCCAAGCGGCCGGCTTCTACGGCCAGTTTCATGGCGCGCGCCATCCGCAGGGCATCGTCGGCGGCGGCAATCGCCGTGTTCATGAGAACGCCATCGGCGCCCAGTTCCATGGCGATGGCGGCGTCCGACGCGGTGCCCACGCCGGCATCCACGATCATTGGCACGGCCGTAATCATTTCGCGCATGATCCGCAGGTTGGCCGGGTTTTGCACGCCCAGCCCGGAGCCGATGGGCGCGGCCAGGGGCATGACCGCGGCAGCACCGGCATCGATCAGCTTGCGCGCGTTCACCACGTCGTCATTGGTATAGGGCAACACCACAAAACCTTCTTTGACCAGAGTGCGGGTCGCCTCGAGCAGGCCCTCGTTATCGGGAAACAGCGTCTTCTCGTCGCCGATCACTTCCAGCTTGATCCAGTTGGAAAGACCCACTTCACGCGCCAGCATGGCTGTGCGGATGGCGTCATCGGCCGTGTAGCAGCCGGCCGTGTTGGGCAAGATGAAGATCTTCGACCGGTCGATGAAATCGAGCAGCGATTCCTTGGAGCGGTCGCTGAGGTTGACGCGCCGCACGGCCACCGTGACCATGTCGGCCCCGGAGGCCTCATGGCAGCGCTGCATCTCCGAAAAGGTGCGGTACTTGCCCGTGCCGACCACAAGACGCGAGCGGAACTCCCGGCCGGCGATGTTCAGAGTATCGGACATGACTAGTATTGTACGCCTCAGGGAGAGGACACCTGGCCTGTCGAAGAGTGCTCCGTTCCGGGTGATCCTCAGGCCGACTGGCCTTCGGACTTCCCGATGCGGTCGGAAGTCACAGCGTGGGTCGCGGCGGGGGAATCGGTGCGGAAGTACGACCAGGGGCCGGGGATCCAAGGGTAGCGCTCCACCACCGATTCGTCGACTTTGACGCCCAAGCCCGGTAGGCGCGGAACCACCAGGTCACCGCGATCGATATCCAGGGGCTCTGTGAGGATCTCGGAGGCCAAGGGGAAGGGATACATGCCGGCGCGGTCCGGGCTGGAATAACAGGGATATTCGAGCCATTCGGCCACCACTTGCGGCCAGCAGATGCCGAGATGCGCGGCGGCGATGACTTCCAGCGCGGTGCCCGAACTGTGGAAGGCGAAGCGCAGGCCGTGACGGGCGATCTCGGCGGAGAGCCTGCGGCCCATCGCGTAGCCCCCCTGGAAACAAACGTCCATCTGGACGTAGTCCACCGCCTGGGTGCGAACCAGTTCGAGAAAGCTTTCTTCGCCGGACTCGTGCTCGCCGGCGGCGAGTGGGATGAGGTCCTTCTCCTTGAGCCGGAGGTACGCAGCGCGATCCTGAGGGGGCAGCGGCTCTTCCAGCCAGGCGACGTTCAAGGAGGCCAGTTCGCCCGCCATGAGCTCGACGGTGTCGAGGCTGTAATTTCGGTCGCCCATACGCCACCAGGTGTGAGCATCCACCATCAGATCGAAGTCCGGTCCCACAGCATCGCGCAACAGGCGCACGGTCTCGATGTCTTTCTCAGCCCCCAGGGCAGGTCTCATCTTGTAGGCGGCGAACCCGAGGTCGGCGATGGCCGCGGCCTCGGCCGCACAGGCCTCCGGCGCCATATACAGGCCGGCACTGCCGTAGAGGCGAATGCGATCGCGCACGCGTCCGCCGATGAACTCGGAAATCGGCAGGCCACGGACTTTCCCGGCGATATCGTAAAGCGCAATCTCGACGGCGCAATAGGTCTTGGCGACGTGAGGATCAGCGCCCGGACCTTCCAGAAACTGGACGCGCAAGGCGTCGGGATCAGCCAGAGTGCGGCCCGAGAGAAAGGGCGCGATGGTGTCTTCGATGATGCGGTGAGTGCGCTCGCTGCCCGGACCCGGGGCGTAGCCCACCAGCCCGTTTTCGGTTTCGACCCGGATGAACATGGCATCGCGCTTGAGGATGGTGCGCTCGCCGCCGTGGAAGCGGCGAACGATGGGCTCCGCGAACGGATACGACAGCAGGTAGGAGCGGACGCTCGAGATCTTCATCGCGACGCGGAATCAGGATAACACGGCCAGATCCCGAGGCCACCCCGGCGAATCCCTACAAATACTGGAGGACGACGAAGCAGCCGGCCGTGATCACGAACGACGTGACCAGGGGGATATTCCAAACGGCGCTGGCTTTGCGGGGCTGGGCGAAGCCGGGCAGATCGGAATCGCGATGCAGGTCCATGGCGGGCGGCAGCCTCGGGGGAAGGGAGGGTGGGTCATCGGGCTCGGAGGCGGGTGGCGCGCCTTGGGGCGGTTCTGGAACAGCCGACGCAGCGTCCGCGGGGACCGGACCGGCTTCGGCCAGCGCATCCGCCGCGGTGAGGACGGGCGGGGCGCCCAGGCGGCCGGCCGCCTGGCGGAATTGATCGCCTACCGTCAACAGCACGTCCAGCACGTTGCGATCATTTTCAGTGATGCGCTGGCGGAGGTCCGCTATCTCGCGATGCTTGGCTGAGGCCGCCTGCCGGATCTCCTCGCGCAGGCGCTGCTCGACCGCGTCCAGTTGTGCGCCCACCGCTTCGGCAACCCGCTGCTCCACCTGATTGGCCACCTGCTCTTCGACAATATCGGCTACCGCCGCGGCAAACTCGCGGTGCAACGCCACCACCTGAGCCTGGAGCGCGCTACGGTCATCGTTCACCTGCTTTCGAAGAGCGGCGATTTGCTGGTTGGAGGCCTGATGAACCTCGTCCAGGTGGCCTTCGGTGGCGGAAGCCAGAGCCTGATCCTGCTGCCGCAGCGCGTTCAGTTCCATGGCCAGCTTGACTTCGAGCTCCGCCAGGCTGCGGTCCACCAGGCCGGCGTTTTCCTGAAGGCGGGCCTCCAGCGCGTGCATCATGGCGTCGAGGACGCCGGGATCCAGGTTCGATGCGCCGGCCGCGGCAGCGCGGTCCATGCGCTGTTCGATGCGGGCCAGGCGGCCGGCGAAGTCGGACGGGGCAGGCGCACCAGGCTTCCCGGCCGCATTCTGGGTGAGTTTCATGCCCACGCCGAAAGCCAGTCCGTCCCCAAAGGCGACAGCCAGGCTCCGCCAGACGGACGAATCGCGGCTATTGTCCATACAAACATAATGTACAGCAAATGTTTTGGGGTGAAAAGGGAAATCGGGATTTGCGGAAAGTTCCCGGGTCCGGCCGGTACGTTCTGGAACCGCGAGGCGGGCGCTCGGCCGCCTGGTCAGAGCGAAGCCAGCAGGGCTCGCATGGCTTCGCCGCGGTGACTGACGGTGAGTTTGCGCTTCATGGATACCTGGCCAAACGTTCTGGCAAAAGGTGGAAAAAAGAAGAGCGGGTCGTAGCCGAAGCCGCTGGAGCCCATGGGCTTGCGGGCAATGAGACCTTGCACGGTGCCGCGAAAAACGCCGCACAGGCGGGCGCCATCGATCAGCGCGATGACGCAGACAAAGCGGGCGGTCCGGGGCTCGACGTGTTCCAGGGTCTCGAGGAGGACGCGATTGTTGGTGGCATCGGAAGCATGGAGGCCGCCGAAGCGGGCAGAGTAGATGCCGGGAGCCCCGCCGAGGGCGTCGCATTCCAGGCCGGAATCGTCGGCGAAGACCAAGCCTGGCGCGCGGGCGCCGTAGTGGCGCGCCTTAAGAATGGCGTTCTCCTCAAAGGTCGCGCCGTCCTCCACGCAGGGAGGAATCTGCGCGAAGCCGGGCAACTGGCCAATCTCGATGTCCGGTCGCTCCTGCGCCGCCAAACGGAACTCCCGCACCTTGCCCTCATTGCCGGTGGCTCCGTACAGCCGGATCACAAGATAACCGCCTCCTTCTGGATCGCCACCAGGCGTGCGATGCCGGCGCGGGCCAGGCCGATCAACTCGGCCATCTGGGCGTCGTCGAACGGCGCGTGCTCGGCGGTGGCCTGCACCTCGATGAACCGGCCTCCGCCGGTCATCACCACATTCATGTCGACGTCGGCGCGCGAATCTTCGTCATAGGCCAGATCGAGCAGGGGAAGGCCATCCACCAGCCCCACGCTGGTGGCGGCCACGTAGTCGCGCACGGGCATGGACTTGATCGCCTTATAGGCCACCAACTGCCGCAGCGCCAACGCCAGAGCGACGAACGCTCCGGTGACGGCGGCAGTGCGGGTTCCGCCATCGGCTTGCAGCACGTCGCAATCCAGCACCACCGTGCGCTCACCGAGGGCGGCCATATCCACCACCGAGCGCAGAGAGCGCCCGATCAGCCGCTGGATCTCGTGCGTTCGTCCCGAAGGCCGGCCCTTGTTCACCTCGCGCGGCGTCCGCTTGCTGGTGGCGCGCGGCAGCATGGCGTATTCCGCCGTCACCCAGCCCTTGCCCGTGTTGCGCAGGAAGGGAGGGACACTATCCTCCACGCTGGCGGCGCAGAGCACTTGCGTGTTCCCCACTTTGATCAAGGCCGAACCTTCGGCGGTGGCCAGATAGCCGGTTACAATCTCGACGGGGCGCAGCGCGCCCGGCTCACGTTTATCCATTCGCATTTCGCATCACAAAGTACAGAAAGAGCATCACCAAAACCATGCCGACCAACACCAGAACCACGCAGGAAAGCGCGCCTGGGGGGGGCGCGGTACTCTTCCGCTTGCCTCGTGCCGGCTTGAATTTGGCCATCAGTGCGATAGTAGCACTGCGGTTCCGCGCCGCATGCGAGAATCGAAGCTGATGACACGGCAAACCTGGCTGGGACTGGCGCTGGGGTTGGGTTTAGCCGCCAGCGGCGCCGGGTGCCGGCCCAGCGCTCCGCTCACTGGTCTATTCCCATCTACCGTGGCCGGAGTGTGGCGGCGCAGCGCGCTCCAGGACCTGGCCCCGTCCGACGCTCCCGATCCGGTGCCCCGCACCTCCATCAACCGCCTGCAGTCCGCCAGCTACGAAGGCCCCGGCAAACTGGAGGCGCGCGTCTACGAACTGGATACGCCGGCCGTGGCGCCCGAGCTGGCGCAGCGCTGGCGGCCTTCCGCCGACACTGTCTTCTTCTACCGCGATCAGTATTTCGTGGTCATCAAATGGCAGGACGCCGACCGCAAAGCGCTCGAAGCCTTCGTGCGAGAGTTGGAGACTCGGCTGGGAAAGCCGAAAGAGCCGGCGTAAGGCCGGAGCCGACACAGCGGCCCAAGTGGAGTCCCACGCACCGCGGCGCTAGAACCGGCCTATTTGACAACGTCACAGATGTCAGCTTCGTGCAGATGAACTCCGAGAGTCCCAAAACGGTCAGTCTCCGGTAACGCCACTTGAACGACCGCTTCGCTTCCAACGGATCGCTCCGGCGATGCAGCCTGCTCACCAACTCTCATAATAGAAAAGGTACCAGTGATCCTGTAGTTGGCGATAAACGGTACGCTCCCCATTGCCTTTGTGGGTATCGAACGGGAGATTAGGAACGTCAAGGCTCTTCACGAGAGGCGTCGGAATCGCAGGTGAATACGCGTAGCCTTCCGATCTGTTTCGTCCTTCAAACGGAATCTCTGAACCCGCAACCACAAATGCAACGCCTACCGCCACGCATGATGGCCGAAAAACGGGGTTATCGGAAACTGGCGCGATGCTACGTGGCCCGGCCCGCGCCTCCGACCGTCACTATAATGAAAAGACGCCATGTCTTCTTCCACTATGGCCGCGCCTTCGCCGGAAGTGATGGCCCGGTACGAAGCGGTGATCGGCCTCGAGATTCACGCGCAATTGGCCACCGCCACCAAGATTTTCTGCGGGTGCCCCACGGGCTTCGGCGCGCCCCCCAATACCAACGTCTGTCCGGTCTGCCTGGGGATGCCCGGGGCGTTGCCAGTGCTGAACCGCGAGGCCGTGGAACTCGCCATCAAAGCAGGACTGGCCTTGAACTGCGCCATCCGCCCGCGGTCGCGCTTCGCCCGCAAAAACTACTTTTATCCCGACCTGCCCAAGGGCTACCAGATCTCGCAATACGACGAGCCCTTGGCCGAGCACGGCTACGTGGACATTACCGCGGACGGCCACGCCATGCGAATCGGCATCACCCGCGTCCACATGGAAGACGACGCCGGCAAGAGCATCCACGACGGCTTCAAGGACTCCGACCGCTATTCGTACGTCGATCTCAACCGCTCGGGCACCCCACTCATCGAAATCGTCAGCGAACCCGACATGCGCAGTTCCAGCGAAGCCTACGCCTACCTGGCGGCGGTGAAGCAGGTGCTCGAATTTGTCGAAGTCTCCACCTGCGACATGGAGAAGGGCCACCTGCGCTGCGACGCCAATGTCTCCGTCCGCGTCAAGGGCGCCGATAAGCTCGGCACCAAGGCCGAAGTCAAGAATTTGAACTCGTTCCGGTTCTTGAAAGAGGCGCTGGATTACGAAATTGTCCGCCAGATCGCGCTCATCGAAAACGGCGGCCGAGTGGTGCAAGAGACGCGGCTCTACAACCCCGATACCGGTGAGACCGCGGGCATGCGGAGCAAAGAAGAGGCGCACGATTACCGCTACTTTCCGGAGCCCGACCTGGTGCCGCTGCGGGTGAGCGAATCCTGGCTGGCTCGCGTGCGTTCCGGCATGCCGGAGTTGCCGGCCCGCAAGCGCGCCCGCTTTATCAGCGATTACGGTCTGCGCGAATATGATGCCGACGTGCTCACGCAGACCCGCGCCGCCAGCGAGTACTTTGAGACCGCGGCCCGGGTCTCGGGCGACCCGAAAACCGCCGCCAATTGGGTGATGGGCGATCTGATGGGAATGCTCAAAGCGGCCGGCAAGGAGATTTCCGAATCGCCCGTCAGCGCCGCGAACCTGGGCGACCTAGTGAAGCGCATGGCTACCGGCGAACTTTCCGGCAAGCTCGCCAAGGACGTCTTCGCCAAAATGTTCGCCAAAGGTGAGCCTGCGAGCGCGGTCATCGAACGCGAAGGCCTGAAGCAGATCAGCGATACCGGCGCGCTCGAGAAAATCATCGCCGAAGTGATTGCGGGCAATCCCAAGCAGGTGGAACAGTACCAAGGCGGCAAGACTACCGTGATCAATTTCCTGGTCGGCCAGGCCATGAAGGCCACGCGCGGCCAGGCCAACGTGGCGGTGGTGACCGATCTTCTCAAACAGAAGCTGGGGTGATTCATGCTGAAGGAAGGCGATAAGGCTCCCGATATCCGCGTCCGTACTGATTCGGGCGAAGAGTTCCGGCTCTCCAGCCTGAAGGGCAAGCGCGTGGTGCTGTACTTCTATCCGCGAGCCGATACGCCGGGCTGCACCGTGGAGGCCTGCGAGTTTCGAGACGATCTGAAGGCCTTCGCCAAACAGGGCGCCGTGGTGGTGGGGGTCTCGCCCGACAAACCCGCCGCGCAGGCCAAATTCAAGCAGAAATACGACCTGCCGTTCACCCTGCTGGCCGATGAGGAGAAAGCCGCGGCCCACGCCTACGGCGTCTGGAAAGAAAAGAACATGTACGGAAAGAAGGTGATGGGCATCGCCCGCACGACCTTCGTCATCGGCCCCGACGGCAAGATCGAGAAGATCTACGGCAACGTCAAGGCCAAGGGGCATGCCGCGCAGGTTTTGGCAGACCTCGGTTGACCGCGATACAGTGGAGAAACACGGATTCCAAGGAGGACAACATGACGGGGAAGAACTTGTGGCGCATACTGGCATTCGCAGCCATCCTGATCGCGCCCGCGGCGGCCGCCGATGTGACCGGCACGTGGACGGCTTCGTTCGACACGCAGGTCGGCGTCCAGAACTACACCTACACGTTCAAAGTCGAGGGCAGCAAGCTGACGGGCCGGGCCAAATCGCAGAACGGTGACACCGAGATCACCGAAGGCAAGGCAGACGGGGATACGGTTTCCTTCGTCGAAAACCTGAACTTCCAGGGCATGCCGCTGCGGATTGAGTACACGGGGAAGGTCTCAGGTGATGAGATCAAATTCACTCGGAAGATTGCCGACGTCGCAACGGAGGAACTGGTCGCCAAGCGCGCGAAGTAGCCGGCCAGCCAGCGTCTTCGCGCGACCGGCGCTCCGTTCCTACTGCAGGGACATGGCCCATACGGCTAGCTCGGTGCGGCTTCGTACCTCGAGTTTGCGGAAGATCCGGTTGAGGTATTCCTTGACCGTGCCCTCAGAGAGGTGAAGCTCGTAGGCGATCTCCTTGTTGGCCTTGGCCTGCTTCACCAAGTCGACGATCTGCTTTTCGCGAAAACTGAGATTCCGGCTGAGTTTGGGTTTTCGGCAAGAAGGACAAACCAGTTCTCGAGAGCTGCTGCGGAATTCCGTTCCGCAGCGGCAGCAACTTCGGAGCGACGGAATCGGCATGGATGCCTGTGACGATCTCACCATGGTGGCTTCCTGTTTGGGTTGGACTTCCGTAATGGACTGCATAGTTTTTGAGAGTGGGAGGGGCACGACAAGGGCCAAATGCGGGATCGTTAGAAAAGAAGTGCCCGCTCACGCGGAGAATTGCCAGCAAAACTCGTTTTTACCGTGTAAGAAGCTTCGTTGAACGTACTTTTTTCCTCAGGGACAAAACGTCCTCTGAGCCGGGAGGCGAACCCATCCGAACGTCTGCATTTCGATTGCCGGAACCCGTGTCACAATGACACGGCTTCCCCGGACAACCCACCCAGTGCGGAGTCATCCCAGACAAGCTTGACCCGCAAGTGGTGGCCTCTGGGCTTCCCTCGGTATGATGGAGTGGAGTCTTTCTTCATGGCGTCCAAATCCGATCCTGACAAGGGAATCAATAGCTGGCTCGAAGACGAGCTATATCAGCAATATAGAAACGACCGCACGGCCGTTGATGAGAGCTGGAAGCACGTTTTTGAAGAAGAGCATCCCGGCAACGGCGGCCCGATGGTTGCGGGCCGGCCGCCGGCGGCGGCTCCGGTGGCACTCGCGCCTGGGGAGCAACTCCAGCCCCTGCGGGGCGCGGCCAGCCGCATCGCCGAGAACATGGCCGCCAGCGTGGTGATCCCGCTGGCCACCTCCCAACGCACCATCGCCGTCAAGGTGATGGACGAGAACCGGAGGATCATCAACCAGCACCGAACGCTGGTCGGCCACGGTAAGGTTTCGTACACGCATCTCATCGGCTGGGCGGTCGTGAAGGCGCTGGAAGAGGTTCCCGGCATCAACCACGCCTACGCCGAGAAAGATGGGCAGCCTCACCGCGTCGTGCGCTCCCAGGTCAATCTGGGAATCGCCGTGGATGTCGCCGGCCGGGACGGCGCCCGCAGCCTCATGGTCCCCAACATCAAGAATGCCGGCGCGCTGAACTTTCAGGAATACGTGACGCGCTTCGACGATCTGGTAGCCCGGGCGCGCAAGGGCAAGCTCACGCCCGAAGATTTCCAGGGCACTACGCTGTCACTGACCAACCCGGGAACCGTCGGCACCATGTCCTCCAATCCGCGGCTGATGGTGGGACAGGGGGCGATCATCGCGGCCGGCGCCATCGATTACCCGGCCGAGTACCAAGGCGCCGCCGATGAAACCCGCGCCCTGTTGGGTATCAGCAAGGTCATGACCCTGACCTGCACCTACGATCACCGCATCATCCAGGGCGCCGAATCGGGGATGTTCCTGGGCAAAGTGCAGGAGCTACTCGACGGCGCCGACGGCTTCTACGAAGAAGTCTTCGCACACTTGAAATTGCCGCACCAGCCCGTGCGCTGGGAGAAAGACCGCCAGACCCAGCTTCCCGGGATGACCTCCGCGCGCACCGCGGAGATCGCCAAGGAAGCCGGCATCATTCAACTGATCAACGCCTACCGCGTTCGCGGGCACCTGATCGCAGACTTCGATCCGCTGGGCTCCGAGCCCAGCTACCACGCCGAGCTCGATCCGGAAAACTACGGGCTCACCATTTGGGACCTCGACCGCGAGTTTCTCACCGGTACTCTAGGTGAGGCCGGCGGCCCGCTCGGCCGCGACGGCGGTCCCAAACCCGTGGCCACCCTGCGCCAGATCCTGGAAACGCTGCGCCAGACCTACTGCGGCAAAATCGGCTGCGAGTACATGAACATTCAGGTGCCGGAGCAGAAGCGCTGGTTGCAGCAGCGCATGGAGCCGGGCGCCAACAACTGGCCGCTGGCCAATGAAGCCCGCGTGCAGATTCTGCGCAACCTGATTGCGGCCGAAGAATTCGAGCATTTCCTCCATTCCCGGTTCGTGGGACAGAAGCGTTTCGCGCTCGAGGGCGCCGAAACGGCGCTGGCGATTGTCGAAGAACTTCTGGAACGCGCCTCGGCCAACGACGTCCACGAAGTCGTCATGGGAATGGCCCATCGCGGCCGGTTGAACTTCCTGGCGAACGTCGTCGGGAAAGATCTGAAGCAGATCTTCTCGGAGTTTGAAGGCGACATCGATCCATCCAGCACGCAGGGCTCGGGCGACGTCAAGTATCACCTGGGCGCGACCGGGGTGCGCCGGACCGACAGCGGCAACGAGATCGTGGTTTCCATGGCGCCGAATCCCAGCCACCTGGAGGCCGTCGACCCGGTGGTGGAAGGCATCGTGCGCCCCAAGCAGGACCGCCTCGGCGACACCCGCCGCGAACGCGTGATTCCGCTGCTGGTCCATGGCGACGCGGCGTTCGCCGGCCAGGGCGTGGTAACCGAGACGCTGAACCTCTCCCAGCTCGACGGCTACTCGACGGGCGGCACCATCCACCTGATCATCAACAACCAGATCGGCTTTACCACCATGCCGGATGAGGCGCGTTCAACCCCGTACTCGACCGATGTGGCCCGCGGCGTCCAGGCCCCCATTTTCCACGTCAACGGCGACGATCCCGAGGCCGCCATCCGCGTGTTGCAGGTGGCCTTCGATTACCGCCAGCAGTTCAAAAAGGACGTGGTGATCGACATGATCTGTTATCGCCGCCACGGGCACAACGAAGGTGACGATCCCAGCTACACGCAGCCCATTCTCTACCGGCAAATCAAGGAGCACCCGTCGGTGAGCTCCCTGTACGGCGGGCGCCTGGTGCGCGAGGGTGTACTGTCGGTGGAAGAAGTTCAGGCCAAGCGCAAAGCGGCGGCCCGCCACCTCTCCGAAGCATTCGACGCCGTGCAGCAGCATGCCGAGCAGTACGAACTGCAGGAACTGAGCGCGGTGCCGAACGAGGATATCGGCGGCCTCACTCCCCGCACCGCCGTCAACCACGCCGTAATCGAACGTGTGGTCCGCGCCATCACCAGTTTCCCCGAGAGTTTCCACTTGCACCCCAAGCTGCGCGGCTTCGTCGACCGCCGTAGCGATGCTCTGGCAAAGGGCGGGCCGATCGATTGGGCCTTCGGCGAGGCCTTGGCCTTCGGCACTCTGACTCTGGAGGGTACACCGGTCCGCCTCAGCGGGCAGGATTCCGGCCGCGGCACTTTCAGCCAGCGCCACCTTGCCTTTTACGATTCCGAAGACGGGCGGCGCTACATCCCCATGCAGCACATCACGCCCGGCCAGGCCCGATTCGACGTGTATGACAGCTCGCTCAGCGAGTTCGCCGTGCTGGGTTTCGAATTCGGCTACAGCGTGGCCGATCCGCTGACCCTGGTTATTTGGGAAGCCCAGTTCGGCGATTTCGCCAACGGCGCCCAAATCATGATCGACCAGTTCATCTCCTGCGCTGAATCCAAGTGGGGCCAGCCCACCGGCCTCGTGATGCTGTTGCCGCACGGATACGAAGGGCAGGGCCCCGAACATTCCAGCGCCCGCATTGAGCGCTTCCTCACCCTGTGTGCGGAGAACAACCTGCTGGTGGCCAACTGCACCACGCCCGCGCAGTATTTCCACTTGCTGCGCCGCCAGATGTACGGTGGGCACGACCGCCGCGGCACGCGCAAACCGCTCGTCATCTTCACCCCCAAGAGCCTGCTGCGCCATCCGCGTGCCGTCTCGACCGTCCAGGATTTCACCGCAGGCGGTTTCAGCGAGATCCTGCCCGACGCGGGAGTGGGCGACTCCACCCGTATTTCCCGTGTGGTTTTCTGTTCCGGCAAGATCTACTACGACCTGCTGGCCGCGCGCGACGAGCGCCAGGCCACGCACGTGGCCTTAATTCGCGTGGAGCAGTTATACCCCTTCGCGGCCGCTCAGGCGCGCGATCTGTTGGCTCGCTTCGCCGCCTCCGCAGAAGTGGTCTGGGCGCAGGAAGAGCCGCGGAACATGGGCCCCTGGCGCTTCATGAAAGAGCAATTGGATCCGCTGCTCGAGGGTAGCCGCCGCGAGGTCCGCTACGTCGGACGTCCGGAAAGTGCCAGCCCGGCCACCGGCTCCGGCAAGCGCCACCAGCAGGAGCAAGCCGAAATCGTCAACGACGCCCTAACCTCCGGCGCCATCTCGCAAACCAAGCGTGTGCGGCTGGTCGCCAAACGGAAACGATAGGCATCGTAAAAGTCCGACATGCCTCTGCAGACGAGTCTCCGCCTGCCTACACCAGGCAGAGCCTTATGCCACCAGCGCCCTTACCACGATCCAGCTCTTCTCCAGCGCCGACAGCCGCACGCGGCGCGTGAACACGTCGTAGTTGGCGCGCTCGATCCGCTCCAGTAGTTCCGAATAGATTGAGATCAGCGCCCACAGCGACCTTCGGCTGCGGCGGTGCACCAGATCGAGCAACGGCATGGCTTCGGTATAGTAGGCCCGCGCCCGTGCGCCTTCGAAGCGCATCAATTGTAGAAACCCTTCGGTGCGGCGGCCGGCGCAGAGGTCCTCGGGATTGACGCAAAAGCGACGCAGGTCTTCGGCGGGCAGGTAAAGGCGTCCGCGCTCGGCGTCTTCGCGGAGATCCCGCAGGATGTTGGTCAACTGGAACGCCACGCCGCATTTCTCGGCCAGAGGCAGGGCTCGCGGCGTGTCGAAACCGAAGATATGGATAATGGTGAGCCCCACCACCGAGGCCACCTGGTAGCAGTAGCGATAGAGCTGGTCGAAGGTTTCGAGCTGCCGCGGCTCCAGGTCCGATGCCACCCCTTCGATCATCTCGCTGAAGTATTCGCGCGGAATCCCGAAGCGCCGCACGGTGTGATGAAAGGCCGGCCACACCGGGTGGCCGCTGAACCGGCCTTCCAGAGCATCATCCAACTCCGCATGCCAGCGGTCGATGGCGGCGCGAGTGGCGCCCGGCTCGTCGCTCAAATCGTCGCAGTAGCGCATGAAGGCGTAAATCGCGCACATGGCCTTGCGCTGCTGCGCCGAAAGCAACAGGAACGAGTAGTAGAAGTTCTTGGCGCGGCTGCGGGCCACGCGCCGGCAGTAGGCGTACGATTGCTCGACGGTCATCAGGCCGCCCGCGAAAAGGCCACGCGCGCTAGAGACTGCAGCAGCAGCCCCACGCGCTCGGCTTTCGAGATGGCCGGCCGCACGCCCAGCACGTCGTAGCCTTGTTGCTCGATCTTGTCGAGCACGCGCATTCCGCCGCGGTTGAACAGGTCAATGTCCAGCGCCAGACGGCGGTCCACGCGGCCCACCAGAGGCAGCCCTTCCAGGAACAAGCCGCGCGCCCGCTCCACGATCTCGCGCATCGCTTCGCGAAAGGCGGGCGTGCAGCTCCGCGCGAACAGTTCTTCAACCGTATATCCGTGACGGCTCAAGACGTCCAGCGGGATATAGACGCGGTCCTTGAGCAGGTCCACGGTCACGTCCTGCCAGAAGTTCGCGAGCTGCAGCGCGGTGCAGGTGGCGTCGGAAAGCCGCTGCCGCTCGACGTCCGAATAACCGCAGAGGTAGAGCACCAGCCTTCCGACTGGGTTGGCGGAATATCGGCAGTAGCCAAAGAGCTCTTTGAAGTCGCGGTAGCGGGTGACGGTTTGGTCCTGCACGAAGGCCTGGATCAAATCAGAGAATGGCTCGCGCGGTATGCCGCAGCGCTCGACCGTGGGCAACAGCGCCACGAAGACCGGATGCGTGGCCCGTCCTTGGTACATCGCGTCCAGCTCGCCGCGCCACCACTCCAGCAGGCGCAGGCTCTCGGCGCGATCGCCCATTTCATCGCCGAGGTCATCGGCCCAGCGGCAGTAGGCGTAGACATTGTAGAAATCCTGATGCAGCCGCTTGGGCAGCAGAAAACTGACCACGTGAAAATTCTCGTAGTGTCGGGTGGCCAGCCAGCGTGTGTACGCGCGGGCCGCTTCCGGGGAGTAAGGCCGCTCCCGCGCTTCCACGGACCGTACAAATTCCGCTGGAGGCAAGAACAGGGCTGCGTCCACGCCGGAACCCACCTTTCAACAAACCCTACGGCAGGATCGCCGTTTTGAGGTGCCCGTTGTGGCTCATCAAATGGCGCATCACTTCCAGAAGGTTGGCCAGCGGCTCCTCGCGGTTCACGAAGAATGAGGCCGTGACGTGCCCCGCGCAGATCAGGTCGAGCGCCTTGCGGATGTACATGGGCGTGTGATGGAAAGTGGCTTTGCAGGTGATCTCGGAATAGTGCAACAGCGCCGTATCCAGGCTCACCTTGCTGTCGTTGGGGCACCCTCCGAAGAAGTTCACCGTGCCACCGCGCCGCACCATGTCAGCCGCCCAATGCCACGTCTGCGGATTCCCCACCGCTTCAATCGAGATGTCCACGCCGCGGCCGTGAGTCAGCCGCCGGATGGCGGGAACGGGGTTGGAATCGCCGTGCGCTTCGATCAGTTCGTCGGCGCCCAGGGCCGCCGCGCGGTCCAACTGCGTCTTGCGCCTCCCGACCGCGATCACCCGGCACCCGTACAGCTTCGCCAGCTTGACGAACATCAGACCAATGGGTCCCAGCCCGATGATCGAGATCGTATCCCCGGGCTGCGGCGCCGTCTCTTCAAATCCGCGCAGCACGCACGCCAGGGGTTCCACCAGCGCGGCGTCGTGATAGCTCACTCGCTCCGGAATCCGGTACGTGTTGCGCTGCACGATGCGGCTGGGAATTCGAATGTACTCGGCATACGCGCCGTTATTGAACAGCAGATCTTCGCAGAGATTCTCAAGGCCTCTCCTGCAGAAAAAACACTCGTTGCAGGGAGCCGAGTTGGCAGCCACCACGCGCTGTCCGACTCCAAAGCCCGTCACGCCGGCGCCTACCTCCACCACGTCGCCCGCGAGCTCGTGGCCGAAGACCGCCGGCGGCACAATCATACGAGCATGATACCCGCGGCGAAATACTTTCACGTCCGTTCCGCAGGTCAGCGCCACCTTCACTCGGACGAGGATGTCTCCGTCACCGATTGTGGGAACAGCCACTGGCTCGACCTGCAAGTGTTCCTTGCCGTACAAGACAGCGGCCATCATCTCGCTATTCACTATAACCACCTCTGTGGCTGAACGATTATTTTCAACGATTTAGGTCCAGGATGCAATGCCAAATCGATACCTGAACGTATTTTAACCAATGGCAGGCGGTGTGAGATCAATTCTTCGAGCGGCAATTTACTTCCGAAAACAAGTTCTGTGGATTCTTTCTGCAGATCTACCGAGGCGCTGTAGCAGCCGAACATCGTTCGTTCTCCGACGCAAAGGTCCGCGCCGGACGCCTCGATCCGTTCCGTGGTCGAGGTTTGAGCGAAGAGCAGGATGCGCGCGCCCGGGCGTGAGCAGGCCAGGGCCTGCTGCACAATTCCCGGCACCGACGCCGCCACCATCACCAGATCAGCACCCCGGCCCGCCGTCAATGTCTTGACATGCGATGCCACATCTTCGGTGCGCGGGTCCCAGGCGAATTCCGCGCCGCACCGTTGGGCGATTTCCAGGCGTTCGGCAATCGTATCGGTCACCACGACGCGCGCCCCGGTGCGGCGGGCCAACATCGTGAACATCAGGCCGATCGGTCCCTGCCCCATCACCAGCACCAGGTCCCCAGGTTGTGGATCGCTTTGCACCACCGCCTTCAAACAGGTGTTGAGCGGCTCCACCAGCGTGGCGCGCTCAAAAGAGACGTGGTCGGGGATCTTCTCAACGCCGCGTTCGACAATCCAGCTCATCACTCGCACATACTGCGCAAATCCGCCGCCGGCGGGCTCGAAGCCGGCCGTGATTCCGACGGTCTTGTAGACGGGGCACTGGGCGTAGAGCTTGCGCTCGCAATAAAAACAATTCAGGCATGGAATGTGGTGGAAGGCGACCACGCGATCGCCCGGAAAAAATCTGGTGACCCCATCACCTACGGCGGCCACGACGCCCGCCGTCTCATGTCCGTAAATGCGCGGCGGATCGAGCAGGTTGTATTCGATCTTCTTAAGGTCGGTGTTACAGATACCGCACGCCTCGACGCGGACCAGAAGCTCTCCCGGCCCGATCGCCGGCGTAGGAACTTCCTCCACGCTGACGACGCTCCGCCCGCGGTAAACCGCTGCGTGCATGGTCGCGGGAATGGCAGTCACCTCAGAATCGGCAATCAGCAAAGAAATCTCCCAGCGCCTGAGCGGCCCGCGTACCACGTCGCTGCAACCGGATTAATTCCGGGAATCGGGCAGCCGGATGGCGCACGGCACCCCCAAGAATACGCATTGTAGCGAAGTGCCCGTCGGAACGCAGCGACCGGTTGAAATCATTCGCCATATCTTCGCTTGCAAGATCGGTCACGGCCCGTACGCACGAGAACGGCAACCCGCGCGCTTCGGCGCGCTCAGCCACGCCCGCCGCTTCCATTTCGACGACGCTGTAGCCGTCCGCGCAGAGCGCGCGCTTTTCTTCCGCGGTCCCAGCCACATGATCGATCGAACAGACGATCCCCGTCCGCACTCCCTTGCCGGTGACCGGAAGCGCACTAAAACGCCGGTTGCCGTGGGCCACCAGAGTGCCCGCCACCAGATCGGCCACCTGCAGTTGCGGATCCAATGCGCCGCAGAAGCCGGTGCTGACCACCCGATCGGCCGGGAATTCATCGCACGCCGCGTCCATTGCGTCCGCCGCGCGCTGCCAGCCCGCGCCGTTCGCGACCAGTAGAACCTCGTGGCCATTCATTTTTCCCGCACGCGCCCAGTCCACCGAAGCGGAAATCTTCCGCGGCGCCTGGGTCACCGCGAGGATGCCGCGAAACTCCATGGGGTCGGATGCCACGAACAAGAGCCTCATCACGCTGCCGGCACGCGAGCCGTCGCGCGCCAGGAGCCGTTGAACCATTCCACCGCGCGCCGCAACGCCGTTTCCGCGGGGCCTGGGCTGAAGCCCAGCTCCCTCTGCGCCTTCTCATGCGTCACCCACATCTTCTTTCGGGCCATGCGGACGGCGTCAATCGGCACTCGCGGCGGAGCGCCGGTGACCTCCGCCCAAGCTGTGCTGCACACGCCGGCACAGTACGCCACGGCGTACGGGAGACGCAGGGTGGGCGCCTTCCGCCCGGTAATCCGCGACAGCAGCTGCAGAATCCCGGCCAGCGTCAGGTTTTCCGACCCCAGAATGTACCGCTCGCCCGGACGGCCTCGCTCGCAAGCCTGCAGGTGCCCTTGCGCCGTGTCCCGCGCATCGACGATGTTCAGCCCGGTATCGATGAACGCCGGCATCTTGCCGTTCAGAAAATCGAGCACCGTCTGGCCCGTGGGTGTTGGCTTGACATCGTGATCGCCCACCGGCGCAGTCGGGTTGACGATCACTACCGGAAATCCCTCGCGGGCGAATTCCAGGGCCGCTTGCTCCGCCAGAAACTTCGAGCGCTTATACGCGCCCGCCATATCGTACAGCGACACCGGGCAATCTTCATCTCCCAGACCGCCGGACGGGATCCCGATGCAACCCACCGTGCTGGTATAGACCACGCGTTCGACGCCGGCGCGCCGCGCGGCTTCGAGCAGATGGCGCGTGCCTTCCACGTTGGAGCGGTACAGATCCAGAGGATCTTTGGCCCACAGGCGGTAATCGGCGGCCACGTGAAACACCAGCCCGCACCCGGCCACCGCGCGCTCCAGGGTCTCCGGCTGGCGCAGGTCGCCCGTGACCGGCTCGGCGTCCAGTTCCGAGAGGCGGCTGCCTTCGCGAACCAGGGCGCGCACCGTGTACCCGCGCTCCTCCAGGAGGCGCGCGACGTGCCACCCGAGGAACCCGGAGGCGCCCGTGACTAAGACAGGTTTCATAGGCGTGGGGTGGACGATCCGTTCCGGTCGTCCGCTGGACACGCTGACCGCAAATACCGATGGCTGGCGCCACCGAACACTAGCGCAACATCCACGCCAGCATCTTCAGGTTGTCCGCCACCCCGGCATTGATCCCGAACGCCGCGGAAGCCTCGTAGCCGCAGTGCACCATACAGTGCTCGCACCGTGGATCGTTGCCGTGGCCGTAGCTTTCCCAGGGGGTTTCGGTCATCAGCGATTCGAAAGTCTTGTAGTGGCCGTCCGTGATCAGGTAGCAGGGGCCCTTCCAGCCTTTCACGTTATACGTCGGGTTCCCCCACGCGGTGCAGGGAAGATCCTTGTCTCCCTTGAGGAAGTCCAGGTACAGCGGCGTCTGCCGCACGGCGTATTTCCGGGCGATGCGGTCGAAGTCCTTGAACTTCTCGTGAATGTCCTCGCGCGTGAGAAAAATCTCGCGATCGTTCACCGCCGAATAGCCATACGCTGGCGCAATTTGGTGGCCGTCCACGTTGAATTGTTTGAGGTACTCGAACAACTCCTCGATTTCCCGCATGTCGGTCTCTTTGTAGACCGTGGTGTTGGTGCACACCTGGAAACCCGCGGCCTTAGCCACTTTGATGCCCTCGATGGCTTCGCGGAACACGCCGGCCTTTTCCACCGCGATATCGTGGTTTTTCTCCATGCCGTCCAGGTGCACGTTGAAATAGAAACGTTTGTCGGGTTGGAACTCCTTCAACCGTTTCCGCATGAACATGCCGTTGGTGCAGAGATAGATGTGCCGGTTGCGCTCCAGAATTCCGGCGGTCAGCTCGCCGATCTGCGGGTACATCATGGGCTCGCCGCCGCAAATGGAAACCACGGGCGCCCCGCACTCGTCTACCGCCGCCAGGCACTCTTCGAGCGGCACGCGCTCGGTGATACTGGTTTCGTACTCGCGGATACGCCCGCAGCCGGTACAGGTCAGATTGCAGGCGTGCAGTGGCTCCAGCATCATCACGATCGGAAAACGCTTGTTGATCATGGGATGCGGCTGGCGCTTTTCCCCGGTCTTGGCCGGCAGGATGCGAAACGGATTGGCCGCGTCAGCTTCCGGCGCGACGTTCTTCTGCCACTCCGGACGAGGCCTCATCTTGTTCTTGAAAATGTACCCGGCCAGGCCGGCGGTCATGGCGAGCGGAAATTTCATTGTTTATCCATTCGAGCCGGCTTGATGCTTCACGACCGAAGCAAGTGCCAGCAGCGGAAAATAATCTTTGTACAAGTGATAGTTCAGGTAAAAAACCTTGGGGAAGCCCGTCCCCGTTGCCAGCTCTTCTTCCCAACTGCCATCAGCCCGCTGGGTTTCGAGCAGGTATTCGATGCCGTGCCTCACGCTGGAACTCGAGGAATCGCCGCCGGCCAGCAGCCCCAAGATAGCCCAGGCAGTCTGCGACGGAGTGCTCGGCCCGGCTGCGTACACACCGTTATCATAGCTGGCGCAGCTTTCGCCCCAGCCGCCGTCGGCGTTCTGAATGGCGCGCAGCCACTCGCCCGCGCGCAGGACGTGCGCTTCCCGGTCGCTCTCGCCGGCGGCAGCCAGGCCGCGCAGCGCAAAACAGGTTCCGTAGATGTACGCCACGCCCCAGCGCCCGTACCAGCTCCCGTCCGGCTCCTGGCGCCGCACCAGCCACTCCACGCCGCGGCGCACCGCGCGGTGCTGGCCGTCCACCCCGTGCGCCGCCAGCGCCTCCAGCACCCGGCCCGTGATATCGGGACACGCCGGATCGAGCATCGCATTATGGTCGGCGAAGGGAACGTCGCTCAGAAACTCCCAATTATTGTCGGCGTCGAAGGCCGCCCAACCGCCATCGGCCGATTGCATAGCGATCAGCCAGTCGATGGCCCGGCGGTGACAGGCCTGTTGCGCCGATGGGTCGCTGGCCGAGGCCTGGCTAAGGGCCAGCATCACCATGGCGGTGTCGTCGATATCGGGATAAAACGCGTTGGCGTATTCAAACGCCCAGCCCGACGGCTCCGTATTGGGCCGCTTTACCGACCAATCGCCTTTGCGCCGGATCTCCCGGGCCAACAGCCAGTCGGCCGCGTGGGGCAAAGCCGGGTGAGCCGGAGCCGCCAACGCCAGCGCATAGGCCGCGATACCGGTGTCCCAGACCGGCGAGAAGCACGGCTGGAAGAAGAAACGCTCCCCGTCATCCACCATCAAGCTGTTGAACTGCCGCAATGCTTCCGTGCGCAGTGGATGATCCGCCGCGTAGCCGAGCACATCCAGCGCCATCACCGAGTACATCATCGGCGGGTAGATCGCTCCCAACCCATCGGAATCGTGCAAGCGCTCGACCATCCACTCGTGCGCCTTTTCGACGGCTCGGCGGCGCACGGACTTCATCCCGTGCCGCTCCCACCATTTCAACAGCCGGTCTACGGCCAGGAACGCGTTCCGCCCCGAAATCCATCCGTCGTCCGGCCGGAACGCCGGATTCACGCCCTCCCGCCACAGCTCACTCACGTCAAAACCGGCGGGCACCGGCCGCCGCGGATCAGCGGCATGGATCAGCGACAGCGAGACCACGATGGCGCGCGTCCACGAGGACATCTGATAGAGAAAATCGAACGGCAGCAGCGCCACTTCCGGAGGAATGCTCGGGCAGTGCTCGCGTGGATACAGACCGAACAGGCTGAGATTGACCTTGACATAGCTGTTGGCCGCTTGTACGCCGCCCAGCGCCAGAATGCGTTCGCGCAGCCGTGTCATCCGCGGATCGTCCACGGTCAGGCCTGCCAGCTTCAAGGCCACGTACGCCTTGACGGAAGCACTCACCTCTGGCGGACCCTTGACGTAGATATTGAAGCCGCCGTCGGGAAGCTGCCGGTCCAGGATGGCGCGCACCGCTTTCTCGATCAGGGGCCGCGTCTGCGGTTCCCACTTCCCATCCTGCGGCGGATACAGCCACAGTTGAAAGAGAATGTAGTCGGATTCCAGCGTGGTGTCGGCCGTTAACTCGGCGCACCAGTGCCCGTCTCGTGCCTGCAGTCCCGCTACGTAGCGCGCGGAGGAATCCATCGCCCGCCGCACCGCGGCTCCTAGAGTGCTGCCGACTTGTGCCGGTGCGCTCATCGAATCGAGATGGTCAATTCCGTCGGCAAGGAGAATCGTACGTCTTCATCTACCATTTCGATCTCTTCCATCTGGCGAAAGCCCAGGCTCTGCAAATGATCCACCAGCTCCTGTACCAGGTGTTCGGGCGCCGACGCTCCCGCTGTGACTCCGACATTCCGCACGCCTGCCAACCACGAGCGGTCGATTTCCCCGCAGTCGTTCACCAGGTAGGAGCGCACCCCGAGATTCTCGCCCACCTCCACCAGCCGCTTCGAGTTCGAGCTGTTCTGCGAACCCACCACCAGCAACAGTTCGATCGCTTCGGAGATCGCCTTGACCGCCATCTGCCGGTTCTCCGTGGCGTAGCAGATGTCCTGCGCCGGCGGTCCCTGGATCAGCGGGAAGCGCTCTTTGAGCCGGCTAATGATATCGCGCGTTTCCGTGAGGCTGAGCGTCGTTTGCGTTAGGTAGCGCACGCGCGTCGGGTCGGGCAACTCCAGCCGGTCCGCGTCTTCCACCGTTTCCACCAGATAGCTGCGCTCCGGCACTTCGCCCAGAGTGCCAATCACTTCGTCGTGATCTTTGTGCCCGATCAGCACGATGCTGTAGCCATCGCGCGCGAATTTGACGGCTTCCAGGTGCACCTTGGTCACCAGCGGGCAGGTCGCGTCGATGACCTCCAGGCCGCGTTCCCGAGCCTCTCGACGCACCGTCGGCGCCACCCCGTGCGCGCTGAAAATGGCCCGCGCTCCTTCCGGCACTTCGTCCAATTCCTCCACGAAGATCGCTCCGGCGCTCCGCAGTTCGTCCACAACGTGCTTGTTATGGACAATCTCTTTGCGCACATACACCGGCGGTCCGTAGAGATCCAGGGCAATCTTCACCACGTCGATCGCCCGGACCACTCCCGCGCAAAAACCGCGCGGCTTCAGCAGGAAGATTTTTCCTTCCACACCATCGTTCCGAACGAAAGGCTTAACGGGCATATGGGCTAAATGACTAAGAAACCACCGATTATAACAGGAGCTTCCCAAAACGCGCAGCGATTTGCGGCCAACTGCGGTCCCCTCCCCTGGGGCAGGTCCGTTCCGGCATTTGACGCGGCGACCGAAATCAAATCGACGCCTCCGCCAAGTGGTTGGTTTCGCGAAGATGGGCTGTCGCCTGGCCCCCGAAAAACGCAGTAACCGCCCCGGGCACACTTTTTCTCCTGAAATCTCAATCAGTTACGAGCTTCAAAAAAGGAGTGGGGCCTGGCCGCCGGTTATCGTGGGAGTCGAAAGAGGGAATTCGGTCCCCACACTTTCCGCCTTGAAGACCTCCAACACTCCCTGCTACCCCTCCCGCTCTCGACGAAGAGCGTTCTCTCCCCCCGCCGGGTTCCCTTTCTCTCCGAATCCATGGCCCTTGGATTGCATCACATAGCTGTCGAGAGGCTCAAAGATGGATACGTTGCTGATCGGCGGAGCGCTTCTGGGCAGTTTAGCGGGCGCTTTTGTGATTCAGAAGGCGGCTTTGGAGGGAATCTTCCGCCTGTTGGGCGCGGAGCGCCGGGCGCGTCACTAACCGTCCGGTTTATTTCCGCGAACCGCGACGCGGATTGCGCAGCTTGGTTTGCCGTAATTTGGTCTTCTTCCGCTTCGGCTTGCTAATGGCAAAAGTTCCACTGCCCAAGTACTCAGCCTTGTAGGTTTTGTCGTCCGCCAAGCGATTCTCCTGTTCAACCGGTCAGAATTTGATCTCTTATTGTACCGCGCCGTATTCTGAAATGAGCGGATGTCACCTTCAGGGATCACACCACAGCCTGACATTACTCCGATCGCGGCTGCGGAGTTGCTCCCCGAGTCCGGCGGCGCCCCAGCCTTCAGTGCGCTTCGCCACCGCAATTTCCGGCTGTTCCTGGGCGGCCAGATGGTCTCACTCATCGGGACCTGGATGCAGAGCGTCGCGCAAAGTTGGCTAGTCTACCGGCTGACGCATTCCGAACTGCTGCTCGGCACGGCTTGGTTCTGCTCGCAAATCGCGGTCTTCGCTCTGGGGCCGCTCGGCGGGCTGGCCGCCGACCGCTTCTCGCGCCATAAACTCGTCATCGTGACGCAGACTTGCTCTATGCTGCAAGCTTTCGTGCTCGCCGTCTTGACTCTGACCGGGCGCGTTCAGGTCTGGCACATCCTGACACTCGCGGTGGTCCTGGGAGCCATCAACGCTTTCGACATGCCCGGCCGGCAGTCTCTCCTGATCCAAATGACCAGCAAGGACGACCTGCTCAGCGCCATTTCGCTAAATTCCGCGGTCTTTAACGCGGCCCGTAGCGTGGGTCCCGGAGTGGCGGGGCTGCTGGTGGCCTGGCTCGGCGAAGGAGTATGTTTCCTTTTGAACGGTGTTTCGTTTCTGGCCGTGATCGGGAGCCTGTTGGCGATGCGCCTGCAGCCGTTCAAGCGCAAGCCCGCGGCGTCGCCGTGGCGCCATCTGACGGATGGCTTCCGATACGCCCGCGAACACACCGACGTGCGTCGCGTCCTGGCCGTCATGGCGGCTTCGACCTTCGCCAATATGCCCATCCTGGTACTGGCCCCGGTCTTCGCCGATGAGATTTTCCATCGCGGTTCGCAAGGCCTCGGTTTCCTGATGGGAGCGATGGGGGTCGGAGCGGCGATTGGCACCCTCTCTCTGGCGCGCGGCGCGAGGGTCGACCGCCTCCAGCCCATCATCGCCTACAGCGGCATTTTCATGGGCGGGGCCACCATTGCCTTCGCGTTTTCGCCTTGGTACGGCCTTTCGCTGGTCATTATGCCGCTAATCGGGTACAGTGTGTTCCAGCAGATGGCCTCAGCGAACACGACAATCCAAACCCTCATCCTCGATGAATACCGCGGCCGCATCATGTCCATGTACAGCATGACCATCGTCGGGCTGGGGCCGTTCGGAAGCCTGGCCTCGGGCGCATTGGCCGGCCGGTTCGGCACGCGCGCCACCACGGTTATGGGAGGGGCGCTGGCTATCGTCTCGGCCCTCGTCTTTGGCTGGACGCTGCGGAGGAATTCCGTTGCGGCATAGCCCGCTGCTCCGGGGCGCCGCGGTTGCCGCCCTCCTGTTCGCGGCGACTGCCCCCGCCGCCGAGTCCTCGCGCGACCAGCTCTGCAATCAGGCTGGCGGCATCGCTTCGCAGCTCGCCGTGATTTCCGGGCTTAAGCTCCACCACCCGGTTCCCTGCGATCTGATCACCAAGGATAAAGTGAACGAGTTCCTTAGGAAAAGGGTGAAAGAGGCCACCACCCCCGATGACATTCGCGCCGAAGAGCTGACTTTGAAAAAGTTCGGCTTCGTGCCGGCCGACTTCGATCTCGAAAAAACCACCGTCGACCTGCTCACCGAGCAGGCCGCGGCCTTTTACGATTACGACAAAAAGAAACTGTTCGTCACCGAGACGACGGAACCGGCTACCCAGGGGCCGGTCTTGGCCCACGAGCTGTCCCACGCCATCGCCGATCAGAATTTCAATCTCGGCCGATTCATCCGCCAGGGCCGCAAGAGCGACGACGGCGCCACCGCGCGCCTCGCTATTATGGAAGGGCAGGCTACCTGGCTGATGTCGGAATACCTGGCGCGCCAGTTGGGCCAGTCCTTAAAAAACACTCCGGCGCTGGTGCGCATGATGAGCGCGCTGACCGGCACCTCCGGCCAGTTTCCGGTCTTCGATAACGCGCCGCTCTATTTGCGGCAAACCTTGATCTTCCCCTACACGAAGGGCATGCAGTTCCAGCAGGCCGTCATCGAGCGCGACGGTGACGGAGGCTTTGCCGAGGTGTTCCGGCGGCCTCCCGTTTCCACCCAGCAGATCTTGCATCCCGATAAATACTTCGAGGACGCACAGCCGGTGTCGCCCGCGCTGCCCGATCCGAAGCTTTCCCGCAGCTACAAATCGTTGGTGGGCGGCAGCCTTGGCGAATTGGATCACGAACTCCTGCTCGACCAGTTTGCGACTCAGGCCGAAGCCGATGAGATTGGCCCGCACTGGCGCGGCGCGGTCTTCGAGTTGCGCGAGGACAGGAAGGCGGCGCGCGTGGTTCTTCTCTACGCGGTCCAGTGGGACAGCCCGGAAATCGCGAAGCGCTATTTCGAAGCCTATCGCAAGGTGCTGGCAAAAAAGTGGAAGAAGATGGACGTGGCCTCTGAAACCGCCGCCGCGGTGACCGGCACGGGCGACGACGGCCGCTTCGAACTGCGTCTCGACGGCCCCGTCGTGACCAGCATGGAGGGCTTGCCCCCTACGATAGACTGACCTTATGCGAAAGAGCCGGCCCGTTCTCGCCGCCCTCACCCTGTCTGCCCTGCTGGCCCCGGCCGTGTTCGCCGGCAACCTGCCGCGCGCGGCCGGCGAGTTTAGCATCGATCTCACGGGCGGCAAGCAGGTGAAGCTGAGTCAATTCAAGGGCAAGGTGGTGGCGCTGATCTTCATCCTGACCTACTGCCCGCATTGCCAGAAGATCACCACTTTCTTGATCCAGGATCAGCGCGAGTACGGCCCGCGCGGCTTCCAGGTGCTGGCTTCGGCCATCGAAGACGGCGCCGCCGCGGCCGTGCCCGGTTTCGTCCAAAAGTTCAACCCGCCCTTCCTCGTCGGCTCGAACCGCCGCGATCCTGTGCTGGAATTCCTCCAGCATCCCGTGGCCGCCCGCCTGATTATGCCGCAACTGGTTTTCATCGATCGGCAGGGCACGATGCGCGCCCAGTACGCCGGCGACGATCCGTTTCTCGATGAAGCCAAAGCCGGCGCCAACCTGCGCGCCGAGATTGAAGACCTGTTAAACGCGGGTGGGGCCGGAGCCGTGAAGAAGAGCAAACCCAGGCAGGGCTCGCGCTGACGCCCCCCTCGCGAGCGAGCCCGCCAGATATCGAGTTGAGACACAACCATGAATACAACTGATCCACTCTTAGCGCCCATGCAGGCCGACGAGCATCGCGAGCTCGGAGGCGTCCAGGTCGACGTGTCCCGCGCCGGCAACGTCCGCGTCAAGCGCATGATTTACCCGCCCGGTTTCAACTGGGCCTCGCACCTGAGCGCCGCCGTCGGTAGCAAGCTGTGCATGCACGCGCACGTGGGCTTCATGGCGCGGGGCCAAATCAATGTCCGCTTTGCCGACGGCTGCGTCGTCGAGTACAAAGCCCCGCAGTTCGTCGCCGTCGAACCTGGGCACGAAGGCTGGGTAGTCGGGGATGAACCCGCGGTCCTGATCGAATTCGATTTTGCCGGCGACACGGTCGATCGAGTCGGGCTGCCGCAGGTCCACCGCCACTGACGTGGAGCAGGCTACAGCCTGCCGGCCGATTGCCCGCCCTTACTTGGGAAGACCGGGGGACTCACTTCCGCACAAAGCGAGGGCGGCCCGGTCGCGCGTGCGATTGCAGGAATTTGTGGGCGCCCCGTCGCGCCGCTCGATGATCGTGGCAGGCTCGTAGGTCTGCCCGGCCTGGAGGCGCTTCTCTTCCCGCCGCGCCGTCGCCCGCAGAATGGGACCGAGCAGATGCGCGGCCGCCCGCGAGACCCATCCGCACTCGCTCTCGAACTCCTTCCGCAGCCGGCCAACGCGCTGGGACATGCCCCGGTTGCTCCGGGCAAGGTGCTTCTCCATGGCCCACAGCAGCGCTGAGTACACCGTCCGGAGTGAGTGAATCTCAGCCGTAAACCGTGCCCGTACCCGCGCATCCGGATCGTCGCGGTGCCGCCGCCAGCCGGCCAGTGTGGTTCGGGCGATGCGGAAAAGGCTGGGGCCGTTGCGCTCGAAGTCCCGCAGGAAGGCCCCATCGAGAAACTTCTTCGAATCGTCGCGGGAAATCGCCGAATGCTCGAAGTTGAACTTGTCCTGGCCATGGATGTCGGCAAGATCGACGTTGAGCAGGCGCCCCTGTTGCGCCATCTCCTGATAGAGCGGCGTGCCCGGCACCGGCGTGTACAGCATGAACTGGTGAAAATCGGTGTCGTGCGAAACGGCGCGTTCGATGTCGTCCTCGATGTTCTCCGGCGTGTGGTGCTCCAGACCCACAATGGTCGAGCCGAGCACCCGGATGCCGTGTTCCCGCAGCTCGCGCGTGAGCGCCAGCGTGTCGGAGCCTTGCAGCTTGGCGTAGCCCGAGCGCGGCGATTCCAGTCCCATCCAGACCCACGAAACTCCGAGTTCCACCAGCTCCCGCATGGTGTATTTGCGGATGGCGTTGGCGGACGAGAACACGTACAGCTCCCACGATTTGTTGGCCGCTTTCATGCACGCCAGCAGCTCCAGGGCGCGCCGCCGATTCAAGAGGAAGTTCTCATCCATGACAAAGAACGAGTGAACTTTCATCGACTCCTCCATCTCCAGCATGAGCTGGAAGAGCTCGTCTCCAGTTTCGTAGAAATTGAGGAACTTGCCCTTGCCGCCGAAAAAAGCCGACGTTGTGCAGAAGTTGCATCCCAGCGGGCAACCCACGGAAGGAATCAACGTGGCCGCGATCGACCCTCTCTTGCGCGGCAGCGTCAGCCCCAGTACGCGATGACCGAACCCGGAGACGATATGCGGGTGCCGGATGGGTGCGTCCTCGTCCTCTCCCAGGTAGCGACGCATCCACGAGATGCCGTCGCCCTTGACGATATGGTCGGCGTCAATCATGCCCCCAAGGCCGGGAATGGCCGCCACGTGTCCGCCCACAACGATTGTGCTGTGCGGCGCGAACTCGCGGATCATACGGCACATCTCCCGCACTTTGCCGATGTTGACGATGATCGATGAAATACCGACGACGTCGTACCGGCCACGCGCCAGTTCGGCCGCGAAGATTTCCCGCGTGGGAAAGTCCAGAACGGTACAGGGGGCGGAGATGTTCTTCTGAATCATCAAAATCCCCCAGGAGCGGTGGAACATCCGCAGTGAGAAAACACCCTGCCCGCGCGTCACCTGGTTGTGATACAGCTCCATCGGGTTGAGAGAGCGGCTGCCGAATTCATCGTTTTGAGCATACGGGCCAAATACGGACGCGAGCAGAATCCGGGCACCGGAGCCTTTGGGATGAGGAAACATAATTTCAGGTCTTCTATGCTGATTATCGGAGCCATGACTACTGAAAACGCGGGATTACAAAAATATTACAGAGCCCGGAGGTTTTGGCCCCGAGGGTTATGCCGCCCGGAACCGCCCGTCGCGAAGCACCCGGTATTTGCGGCCGCGCCAGAGGATGGTGTTGCCAAAGAAGCCCGCCAGCCACAGGACAAAGCTGGTGCAGTCCTGCACGGGGACGAGCCACCAGTTGCGAAGGGTGAGCGGATCGTGCAAAACCCGGCCCGCCGCCGCCCAGCCCGCTAAGCCGCGAAATGCGGCGGCGACTACCAAGACCGGCCACCACGCCGGCACCGCGGCGATGAAGATTATGGCCAACGGCAGCGGATTGGTAAAGACCTGCCCGACATAGCCCCAGGGCCGGGAGCGGCGCGTGCTGCGGTTCCACCGCATCCGGTGTTTCAGATTGGCGCCGAACGGCTGGCTTCCAATGTGGTGTTCGATCGCGTACGACGAGAGGATCACCCGCCAGCCCAACTCCGCCGCCAGCTTGCCCATCACGAAATCTTCCGCCAGGTAGTCTTTCAAAGCGTGGAAGCCGCCCAGATCGGCAAGCGTTTGGCGGCGCGCGGCGATCGTCGGACCGAGTGCGAACTGCATGCCGTCGAGCAAGCGAGCCACCAGCACACCCGCCAGGAATTCCGTGTTCAACCCAATGGCTTCCAGGCGCGACCAGAAGCTCGGGCCGGGAACCGCGCGGTACGGGCAAGTCACCAGGCCGGTTTTTTCGTCCTGGAACTCAGCGGCCAGCGTGGAAAGCAGTGCCGGCGTGACTCGCACATCGCTGTCAGCCATGACCAGAAGGTCGTAGCGCGCCGCCGCGAACATGCAGTGCAGGCTGAAAACCTTGGCGTTGGGATAGGGCGGCTCGCCCGTCACGATCAGCCGGGACGGCACTGCCGGAAACTGGGAGCGCAGCCGCTCCACCACCGCCACCGCCGGGTCGTCCGCACTGCGCACCGCCAAGAGCACCTCGTAGCGCGGATAGCTCTGCTGAAAGAATGAGCGGAGATTCTCATCCAGGCCCAGGTCCACTCCCGCCAGCGGCTTTAGGATGCTGATGGGCGGCTGCCCCTCCGGCTCCGGAGCCCGCGCGGCGCCATAGTGCTCCGCGGCGATGACGGCCAGCACGCAATACACCAGCGAACCCGCCACGAGCGCCAGCAAGACCAGCGTCAACACCCTCTCACTGTATCGCGTAGTATCCAGTGCGAGCGCGGATCAGTGCCTGCGGATGCCGGCTGAGCGCCCGGGGCGCCAGTTGCACCCGGATGTGGCGCAGCTGGCCCGGAGCTGCTTTCGGCGCTTGGTACTCCAACCGGTACCGCAGCCGGATGCGCTCGATCATGAGCTGGAAGGACGTTCCCGCCCGCCGCGACTCCAAGGCCTCGCCGCCCGTCGCCTCCGCCAGTTTGAAGACGTCCGAGGGTGTGAAATCGGCGTTGAAATACTGACCGGGCTTGGGCTGTTCGGGCCGCCGTGTCTTTCCCATCAGGATGGCGTCCAGCGTGGCGTCAGCCGCATCGAGCGCGCGGACCACTTGTTCATCCGGAATCCGGTAGTTGAGACTGAGATTATCGGTGACAATCAGAACGGCCCGGCGTCCGCGGACTGGCTGGCGTCCGAGGTACGCCGCCGCCGCCACGATGGCGGAGTTAATGGCGGTGCCGCTGCCCAGGTCCTGCGTCTTGACCGCATCCTGGATTTGGTCTTGCACCAGGCCGAAGTCCTGGGTGAACAGTTGGCGGACCGCGGCCCGCCGCGCGAACAGCATCACTGCCACTCGGTCGCGCTCGCCTAGCGGTCGCAACGCTCCGCGCGCCGTCGCAGCCAGTTCCGTCAGCGACCGGTGCATACTGCCGCTCACGTCCAACAGCAGCATTAAGTCCAGCGGCTCTGCTTCGTGTTCGAAGTAGACAATGGGCCGCGCGACATTTTCATCGTAGACCTCGAAATCCTGCCGCTTCAGATCAGGAATGACCCGGCCGCCCGGGTTGGTGACCGCCGCGTCCACCTTCACCAGCGTGACTCCCGCCTGAAAAGTGGTCTCTTGAGCTGGTAGTAGGATGGGAACCAGACCGATGAAGAACATCATCGTTGGCACCGCCGGCCATATCGACCATGGCAAAACCGCGCTCGTGAAAGCCTTGACAGGGATCGACGCCGATCGGCTGGAAGAAGAGAAGCGGCGCGGCATCACCATCGACCTCGGTTTCGCTCATTTGCAATTGACGCCTGCGCTGCGTCTGGGTTTCGTCGATGTTCCGGGACACGAGCGATTTGTGAAAAACATGCTAGCCGGAGTGGGGGGAATCGACCTGGTGCTGTTCGTGATCGCAGCCGACGAATCCATTAAACCCCAGACACGCGAGCATTTCGACATCTGCCGCCTGCTGGGGATCCAGCGCGGCGTGATCGCGCTCACCAAAGCCGACTTGGTCGAGCCCGACATCCTCGGGCTGGTCCGTCTGGAGGTCGAAGAGTTGAGCGCGGGATCGTTTCTGGAAGGCGCGCCCACCGTGCCGGTCAGCTCGATCACGGGCGCCGGCCTCGATGCGCTGCGCCGGGAGCTCGCGCGCGTGGCGGCGGAAGTGCCCCAGAAGAACACCGCCGGCCATTTTCGCTTGCCGATTGACCGGGTCTTTTCCGTCAAGGGCTTCGGCACCGTCGTGACTGGGACTCTGGTTTCCGGTTCGGTGGCCAAAGAGCAGGAGGTCGAAGTCTATCCCCAGGGGCGACGGCTGCGCGTGCGCGGAGTCCAGGTGCACGGGGCAACCGCCGGGCGCGCCGTGGCCGGACAAAGGACGGCAGTCAACCTAACCGACATCGAGCCCGCCGACCTCGCCCGCGGCCAGGTGCTTTCCGAACCCGGAATCTTCCGGGCCGTGACCCGCGCGGATTGCCGCCTGGCTCTGCTGGCCTCCTCCAAACCGCTCAAGAACCGGGCCCCCGTTCACTTCCATTCGGGGACCGCGGAGATCGAAGCTGAGGTTCGACTGCTCGGATCCGAGACGCGGCTGCAGCCGGGCGCTACCGCCTACGCGCGCCTGGTGCTCCGCAAACCAGCCCTGCTGCTGCCCGGAGACCGGTTCATCATCCGCATGTTTTCGCCGGTAACCACGATCGGCGGCGGCGTGGTCCTCGGCGATGGGGAACACCGCTACTCCGCCGCCGACAGCGCCGCGGCCCGTCTGGACATACTGGCGGGCGCAGACACCGCGGCGCGTGTCGCCCTGCTCGTGAAGGAAGCGCCCTTCGGCCTGGGATCGGCCGAACTGGTGGCGCGCACGGGAATGACGGAGCGGGAAATCGCGGCCGCGACTGGTGCATTGGTAGCGCTCGCGCAGCCCGGGCCCTGGTACGTGGACCGTTCCTGGTTCCAGGAGGCCCGCGACCGGCTGGTACAGGCTGTCCGCGAGTTCCACCGGAAGAACCCGCTGCTACCGGGCATCGCCAGGCAGGGTCTGCGCAGCTGCTTGATGCCCGAGGCGCCCCTGTTTCTGCTGGACGCGCTGCTGGCTGGCTCGAGCGAGCTCGTGGTGGAGGGCGAGACCGTCCGCGTGCGCACTCACCACGTGGTGCTACGCCAGGAAGAAGAAGCTGCCCGGGAGGCCATCGAGCGTGCCTTCGAACAGGCGGGGATGGCCACCCCGGCGGTCTCCGAGGTGCTGGCCCGAGCCGGAGTCGAGCCCGCGCGCGCCCGCTCTCTGCTCCAGATCCTCCTGCGGGACAAACAGCTGGTGCGCGTAAACGACGATCTGGTGTTTCATCGCTCCGCCATCGA
This sequence comes from Terriglobia bacterium, assembly GCA_020073145.1. Lineage (GTDB taxonomy): Bacteria > Acidobacteriota > Terriglobia > Bryobacterales > Bryobacteraceae > PSRJ01. Next base: position 130,723 of record JAIQFS010000008.1, on the reverse strand, counting down.
GAAGCTTCGGGCGATGATGGCCGAGCGGAAGTCCGTGCGCTTCAACGTCGCCGCATTCAAAGACTGGACCGGAGTCTCGCGAAAATACGCCATCCCCCTGCTCGAGTACCTGGACCGCGAGCGCGTCACACGGCGCGAAGGCGACGAGCGGCGCGTCCTGTAGCGTTCACGGCCGCTCGTCCGCAAACCCTCGCAGATATTCCTGGATTTCGTCCCGCACGCGCCGGAACGCCTGCAGCCGTTCTTCCTCGGAGCCTTGCACCGCGGCCGGGTCCTCGAAACTATGGTGCACCCGGTCGCCATGGCCGGGGTAGACCGGGCAGGTCTCGCGGGCGTGGTCGCAGACCGTCAGCACCAGATCGAATGGCTGTCCGGCAAATTCGTCAACGGATTTGGACCGGTAGCCCGAGATGTCGATCCCCACTTCCCGCATCACCTGGATGGCTTCTGCGCGCACGTGACTGGGTTTGGTGCCGGCGCTCTCCACGGCGAAGCGCCCGTCGGCCTCCTGCCGGAGCAGGCCTTCGGCCATCTGGCTGCGAGCGGAGTTTCCCGTGCAAAGAATCAGGACGCGCTTCATGTCAGTTGCACGCCGGCGCGGACCGCAGGCGCAGGCCCAGCCGTAAAGTACCTCCGAGACCAGAGCGACACGTTGACAAGGCCGATCAGCGCCGGCACTTCCACCAGCGGACCGATGACGGCCGCGAAGGCCGCCCCCGAGTGAATTCCAAACACGGCTACCGCCACCGCGATGGCCAGCTCGAAATTATTGCTGGCTGCGGTGAAAGAAAGGGTCGCGGTTTTGGCGTAGTCGGCGCCCAGCCGGTGGCCCATCCAGAACGAGAGCAGGAACATGACGACGAAGTAGATGAGCAAAGGAACCGCGATCCGTAGTACGTCCAGCGGCAGGCGGACGATGTAGTCGCCCTTCAGAGAGAACATCACCACGATGGTGAACAGCAAAGCGACCAGCGTAACGGGGCTGATGCGCGGGATGAATTTCTTCTCGTACCATTCCAGCCCGCGCGCTTTCAGGAGCAGGAAGCGAGTGAGCATGCCGGCCAGAAACGGAATACCGAGGTAGATGAACACGCTGTCGGCGATCTGGCGCATGGAGACGTTCACCAGCGAGCCGCGGAGCCCCAGCCACTCCGGAAGAACTGTGATGAAGATCCAGGCGTAAACCGAGTAGAACAAAACTTGAAACACCGAGTTAAGGGCCACCAGCCCGGCCGCGTATTCCGTGTCGCCCCGCGCCAGCTCGTTCCACACAATGACCATGGCAATGCATCGCGCCAGACCGATCATGATCAGGCCGGCCATATATTCCGGATAGCCCCGAAGAAACGCCACCGCCAGAACAAACATCAGAATCGGCCCCACCACCCAGTTCTGGATCAGCGAGAGAAGCAGGACCTTCCGGTTGCGGAAGACTTCGCCCATTTCCTCATAGCGAACCTTGGCCAGCGGCGGATACATCATCAAGATCAATCCCGCGGCCAGCGGCAGGGACGTGGTCCCCACCTGATAGCCGGCCAGCGCCCGCACGAGACCGGGGAACGCGTAGCCGGCGCCTACTCCCACCGCCATGGGAGAAGATCCAAAGCGTTAAGTAGCGGTCGAGAAACGAGAGCTTGCGCCCGATGTGTTCCATGGCTCTTAGCGCGCTGCCGGTTTGCGCGCGCGGATGAACGCGCTCATGAATTTGCCTTCCACCTGCGGCGCCAAGGCATCCACCTCGAGGCCTTCGGTGTTGAGGAAGGAACGCGCATCTTCGATGGTGTAAACGCGGGTCGGCTCGATATCGATGTCGTCGAAACCGGCGGTCGCCAGTTTCGCGACGTACTCTTTGTCCTGCAGAGCGCCCGCAATGCAGCCCACCCACAGCAGCATGCTGTGGCGCACCTCGGCCGGGACCTCGCCGCGCACCACCACGTCGGAAACCGCAAAGCGCCCGCCGGGCTTGAGCACGCGGAAAGCCTCGTGCAGCACCCGGTCTTTGTCCGCCGAGAGATTGATCACGCAATTGGAAATGATGACGTCAACCGAGTTGTCCGGCAAGGGGATGTGCTCGATTTCCCCCTTCAGGAACTCGACATTGGCGATACCCGCGTTGTGCTGGTTGTCGCGCGCCAGCGCCAGCATCTCGTCAGTCATGTCGAGGCCGTAGGCTTTTCCGGTGGGCCCGACCCGCCGGGCCGAGAGCAGAACATCGATCCCGCCGCCCGAGCCCAGGTCGAGCACCGTCTCGCCAGGCTTCAACTCGGCCAGCGCCGTGGGATTGCCGCATCCCAGAGACGCCAGCACCGCTTGCTCGGGAACCGCGCTCTTCTGCAATTCGTCGTATAGGTTGGAAGTGACGGGATCGCCGTCCACTCCGCAGCACGAGGAAGCGCCGCAACAGGAACTTGCCGCGCCAGTCTGGGCCCGCAGGGCCGCCTGGCCGTATTTCTCCTTAACTACTTCTTTGATCTCGCTGGTCATGTGCACTCCTATCTGCAGCAGACGATCTTCTCCGGCTCGATGGCCTTGTTCCGCGTGCAGCATTCGGCATACAGAAACCCGAGCAGCTCCTGCAAGCTGTCGCAACTCGCCGTATACCAGAGGCAAGTGCCCTCACGCCGCACGTTCACCAGGTCTTCGTTCTTGAGTTTGTCGAGGTGGTGCGAGAGCGTTGAACTGGGGATTTCCAACTCGCTGCTGATGTCGCCCACGATCATCCCCTCCGGGTGCGCGGAAAGCAGAAGCCGCATGATCCGCAGCCGCGGCTCCGCCCCCATGGCCGCGAACATGTCTGCAAAGCGGGTGGTTTCTTCGGATTCCTGTTTTCGTTTCATCGCGCTCCAGGCCGCTCCCTCCGGCTTCATCCTTCCATAGTTCCATACTAATGGAATTATGGAAACAAGTCAAGAGGGACCTGTGCGCTCTGGCGCTCAGGCCTTTTTCACCGGTCTCTAGGATCAGGGCCCGACAAAGATCCGGGCCTGCGAGTGATACGCGCTCGGTGTGCTGATATCCAGATACACATCGCCCGACGAGGCTCCGGCTGGCACTTGCACGTTGACCTGGTACAGCCCGGGATAGCCCGGCGCTAAACCGGCAAAGATCACCGTGGCGGGCTGCCCGTCGATGAATGCCGCTACCGCCGCGGTCGCGCTACTCAGCGGGTTGGCTGCGCCCGGCGCTCCGTCCGCAATGGATGGGCTTACTTTGCCCAGTCCGGTCAGGAAAACCTGCACGGTTTCGCCGCGTTGCGCCGGAGCGGTTGAGGAGACCACCGAATAGTTCGGCGGTTGGTGCAGAATGGCCCCGTCGCCGATGCCGTCTTGCGATAGGGTGAAAATCCCAGGCGCCGTGCCGCTGGCGTAAACCATCGCCGGATTAGAGAGCCGCCCGTTATTGTTCACCTGAATCGTGACGAACGGCGATTTGTCGGCGACGGCATAAGGCACGATGCAATCGATCCGCCCCGCACTGACCTGATAAATCGGCGCTGCCAGGCCGTTCATCGAGACGCTCACTCCCGCGATCTGCGGCGGATACGGCGCGTTGGGAGTGGCCGCCGTGGTGGGCGCCAGGCCCGAACCGTACAGGCTGACCAGTTCGCCCGGGGCGATCGGGTTCGTGATGGGGGCGAAGTTGGCTGCGTTCGCCACATAACTCGGGTTTAGAAACACGCCCGTTGGCGACAACGAAGTCGTAAAGGCGGGCGCCCGCACCGACAGCGCCAGGGCGTAGTTGTCAGCGTTGCCGGTCAAAAGGAAAGCTTGCCCCTCGGCTCCCGCTTGGACCTGCGCGCCCACAGCCTCCCTATAATAAAATTCGCTTAAGCTCCCGTTGGAGCCCAACCCGTACTCCGAGTCGAACGTGTAATCCAGCGCGGACCCGCCCGGCGTGTGCAGGTGCTCGTGCCAGATCGATACGCCCGTGCCGCTGGCATTGAAGGAACCGAAATGCGAGGTCCAAGTCACCACGCCGCCCGTGCGCAGGGGAGAAAAATCCAACCCGATTCCCGCCTCATAGTACAGATTCTTCAGCTGCGCGTTTCCCACCGGCGGAGGGATGGTCTTCATCCCGACCAACAGGTCGTACCCATCCGGCGCTCCTCCCAGCACCATGTTGCCATCGCCGGAAACAAACAAATTCTTGTTGCCACTGATGAGCATGCTTTCCACGGCAAACCCTGCGGGAACCGGAAAGGTCGCGGTCCCGCTGCCGTTTGAGGTAAGCGTATAGGCCCCTCCCGTAATCGTCTGACTTACCGGGGAGATCCCCAGATTCACCGCGTTCCCGGAAATGACAAACGTGCCGAAACTGCCTGTGCCCGTCGCCGACACGGAGAACAACGCATCGCGCGCCAGCAGGCTGTTGCCGTGCTGGAAATCCAAAAGACCCATCCAATACGTGCCTTGCAGCGTCGCCTGCGATACCGAGGTCGTTGCCGCCGGGATGGCGACTAACAGATCGGCGTTTCCGCCGGACGGTGTGCTCGCTACCAGCGCGGATACTCCCAAAGCGCCGCTCATCGTCAGGGTTGAGTCCAGCGGATTGGTCATCTGGATCAGATTGTTCGAAGCTACCGCGTATGTGCCAGTTACCGTATAACTGGCGGGCAGGCCGCTACCACTGCTGGCATCCATCACCTGGCCCGCAAAGCTGAAGGAACCGGCTCCGTCGAAGGTGATCGTGCCCGTCAGGCTCCGTGCGCCTCCGTTGGTCCCGTCCGCGGCAATGCTCGAGCACGAGATTTGCCGCACGAAATAGTCGCCGTGGAGCGCACCATCGCCGCTGGCATCAAATCCTTGCGCCAGAACCGCGGAGGACGTTCCCACCAACACCATCGTCAGAAGACCCAGCCGGATACGGGAGTCCGAGATTCTCAGCATTGTCACTCGATCTATAACAATCCGTGGGCCCTTATCGTAGCAAGCAGCCGGGTGCCCCGATTGGAATCTAGCATGGTTTCGGAAAAACTCACAAGCCCACTGACCCTACTTCCTGTCGAATTTTCATCTCGAAACGCTCTAGAAAAATGGAACTTCTGGAATTGCCTCCCTCGGCGGGCCAGTTTGGCCGCAGGTTGCCTCCACGAGCCTCCGATTCTTCATCCTTTCCCCCGTATTCGATAGATTTGAAAGGCTGTATGGACCAGCCTCCCGCCGGCCATACCCAGGAGCTTCGCATCGAGAACCAGGGGGGCTTCGAAGGCGCCCATTCAGACGATCTGGTGGAGCGGTGCGGCGCTCTTGGCACCCTCTCAGTGGCGGCAATCCGTAGAGCCTCTGAGGAAAACGCTTGACCGAAAAATCGCACGTCACGCTTATTTCGATGGCACTTTCGTCACGCTTCTTGCGTCTGAGTCGTTATACCAAGGGATTCGTGTGTCGCTCAAAGCCGGGGAAAAACACTGCGCCGGACTAACAGTTCGTGCTGGTGCGCCGTCTTACGGCTAAGGTTCTGACGGCCTCGCGTAACAATCCGGTAACAGCCGGTCTCTAGGGTAGGAGGGGAAAACCATGACGCATATCATCGGAAGGGTGGGGCTCGTGGCGCTGGCTTCGGTCGGCCTGTGGGCCCAGTCCGTCGGCTCTCCCCTCACTTTCGAGGTGGCTTCCATCAAACCCAGTTCAGCTGACGCCCACAATGTGATGATCCAGATGCAGCCCGGCGGCGGCGTCCGGATGACCAACGTGACCCTGCGCATCCTGCTCGCCCAGGCCTACGACGTCCGTGATTTCCAGATCTCCGGCGGGCCTGGCTGGATGGCGTCCGACCGCTTCGATATCACCGCCAAAACCGACCGCTCGACAGGCGCTGATGCACCCCCGCCCGACCCCCGCCAGATCTCCGAAGCTCAGATGAAGACCTTCCAGGAACAGTTGCGAGAGCGTCTCCGTGGGCTCCTCGCCGAGCGATTCCGGTTGACCGCCCACCGCGAAACCAAAGACGCCCCAGTCTATGCCCTCCTGGTCGCCAAGAACGGTTCCAAGCTCCAGGAAGCCAAGGAAGGCTCCCCCACCAGCGGCCGCATGATGATGGGCAGAGCCCAGATCACCGGCGACGGCGTGAAACTCCAGCTTCTGGCCCAAGTGCTCTCCAATCAACTCGGCCGCCCGGTGCTCGATAAGACCGAACTGACCGGCAACTACGACTTCAAGCTGACCTGGACCCCCGACCCTGGTCAGGGCGGAGGCCCCTTCGGCCCGCCCCCGCCGGGGGTGGAGCCTCCGCCGCCGCCCGACCCCAACGGCCCCTCGCTCTTCACCGCCGTCCAGGAACAACTCGGCCTGCGCCTCGAATCGCAGAAAGGCCCAGTCGACATGATCGTCGTCGACCGCGCCGAAAAACCCTCGGAGAATTGATGGTCGCAATGTCCCGTAAACACGTCTCCCATTTCGTCCGTTCTGCTGTGGCAATCGGTCTCGCCGCCATCCTGCTGCCGGCCTCCGAGCACCACGGCATGGTCAAGTTCGGCGGTCTCCCGGTCCCCGGTGCCACCGTCACCGTCACTCAAAACGGCAAGACCCTGACCGCCGTGACCGACCCCAACGGTGCATACGCGTTTCCAGATCTGGCAGACGGGACTTGGTCTCTCCAGATTGAGATGCCCGGTTTTGCCACCATCACGCGGGAAGTCGGAGTTGCCCGGGAGGCGCCCAGCCCGGAGTGGGAGATGAAGATGCTGCCGCTGAATGAAATTCAGGCCGTCGCAGCTCCCCCACCGGCGGCAACGCCCGCGGCTCCACAATCCGCTACGGCGCCAGGCGCTAACACGGCGTCCGCCAGCGCCTCATCCAAAAAATACGCCAAGCCGAAAAAGGGCGTCCCCATCGGCCCCACCAATACCCAGACCGCCTTTCAGCGCGCCGATTTGAATGCCGCTCCCGGCGCCGCAGCGCCGCCAGCCAGCGAAGCAGCCGCCCCCGCGGGCGATGCCGCCAGTTCCAGCTCCCCCGAGCTTACCCAGCGCGCCGCCGATGGCCTCTTGATCAACGGCACCAACAACAACGGAAACAGTTCGCCGTTCGCTCTGGCCCCCCGCTTTGGGAACAACGTTCGCGGCCGGCCTTCTCTCTACAACGGCAACCTGGGCGTCATCTTCGACAATTCTTCCCTCGACGCCCGGCCGTACTCCTTGACCGGCCAGAACACCGACCGCCCCTCCTACAACCACTTCCAGGGCGTCGCGGCCTTCGGCGGCCCGCTCAAGATTCCATGGCTTGTTCCGCGCAACGGCCCTACCATTTTTGTGAACTATCAGTGGATGCGCAACCGCAATGACTCCGTCCAGCCCGGCCTCATGCCCACCGATGCGGAACGCACCGGTGACTTCTCGCAGGTCTTGAACCCGCTCGGTCAGCCCGTCCAGATCTTCGACCCCACCACTCATATCCCCTTCTCGGGCAACGTGATTCCGCAATCCCAAATCAGTCCCCAGGCGCAGGCTCTGCTCCGCTTCTTCCCCGAACCCAACTTCGCGTCCAACGGCCGTTACAATTACCAGATCGGCCTCGTCAATATCGTCCACCAGGACAGCCTGCAGTCCCGCGTCAATAAGGCCATCGGCCGCAAGAACCAGGTTGCCGGCAGCTTCGCCATGCAAAGCACCCGCTCTGATAACCCCAATCTGTTCGGATTCCTCGACACCAACGATTCGCTCGGGTACAACCTGAACGCCAACTGGCGCCACAGTTTGACACCGCGTTTGTTCTTGAATCTCGGATATCAGTTCAGCCGCCAATCCATCCGCATCAACCCGTTCTTTGCCAACCGCGAAAACGTCGCCGGCAATGCCCAAATCACCGGTAACAACCAGCAGCCCGTCAACTGGGGGCCGCCCACCCTCTCCTTTGCCAACTTCTCCGCCCTCTCGGACGGCTTGCCCTCCTTCACCCGCAACCAGACCAGCGGCGTCTCGATCGACAACAACTGGAGCCGCAGCCGCCACAACGTCTCCTTCGGCGGCGATTTCCGCCGCCAGCAGTTCAACGTCCTCGGACAGCAGGACCCCCGCGGCGCTTTCGCCTTCACCGGCGCCGCCGCCGGCTATGATTTCGCCGGCTTCTTCCTCGGCGTCCCCGACACCAGCTCCATCGCTTTCGGAAACGCCGACAAATATTTCCGCGATTCCATCTACGAAGCCTACGTGACCGACGATTGGCGCATGAGCCCCGGATTCACCCTCAACGCCGGCGTTCGCTGGGAATACTGGTCGCCCATTACCGAGCAGTACGGCCGCCTCGTCAACCTCGACGTCGCTTCCCGCGTCACCGCCGTAGCGCCCGTGGTGGCCAATAACCCCACCGGCCCCCTCACCGGCCAGCACTATCCCGATTCCCTCATGCAGCCCGACAAGCACGCCTTCCAGCCCCGCATCGCGTTTTCCTGGCGGCCCTTTCCCGCCTCTTCCATGGTGGTCCGCGGCGGCTACGGCGTCTACTACAACACTTCCGTGTACCAGACCATCGCCATGCAAATGGCCCAGCAGTCCCCGCTCTCCAAGAGCCTCAGCGTGCAGAACAGCGCCGCTAACCCGCTGACTCTGGCCAACGGATTCAACGCTTCGCCCAACATCACCACTAATACGTTCGCCGTGGATCCCAACTTCCGCGTCGGCTACGCCCAGAACTGGCAAGTGTCCGTGCAACGCGACATGCCCGGCGCCCTCGTCCTCATTGCCATGTACCTGGGCAGCAAAGGAACGCGCGGCATGCAGGAGTTCCTGCCCAACACCTTCCCCGCCGGCGCCGCCAATCCGTGCCCCACTTGTCCCTCGGGTTTCACCTATCTGGCCTCTAACGGCAATTCCACGCGCCACGCCGGCCAGATCTCCTTGCGCCGGCGCCTGCATAATGGCTTCACCGCCAACTTGCAGTACACCTTCGCCAAGGCTATTGACGACTCCGCGCTCGGCGGCCGGGCTTCCGGCGGCTCCCTCATCGCACAGAACTGGCTCGACCTCGGCGCGGAACGCGGCCTCTCGAATTTCGACCAGCGCCACCAGATCACCGCGCAGATCCAGTACACCAGCGGCATGGGCATCGGCGGCGGCACCTTGCTCAGTGGCTGGAAGGGCACGCTCTTCAAACAGTGGACCGTCCTCACCAATGTCACCGCCGGCACCGGCATGCCCCTTTCGCCATCCTATTTCGCCGCCACCCTCGGCACCGGCATCACCGGCACCATCCGCCCCGATTACACGGGCGCCCCCTTGTACACAGCCCCCGCGGGCCTTTTCTTGAATTCCGCGGCGTACGCTCCGCCGGCCTCCGGCCAGTGGGGGAACGCCGGCCGCAACAGCATCACCGGCCCCGCCCAATTCAGCTTCAACGCCTCCCTGGGGCGCATCTTTCAGCTCAACGACCGATTGGGCCTTGATCTCCGCTTCGATGCGGTCAACGCCATCAACCACGTTACCTTTCAAAGCTGGAACACCCTTGTCAACGGTGCGCAGTTCGGTCTGCCCCAGCTACCCAACACCATGCGTTCCGTCCAGACCAATGTCCGCTTGAGGTTTTAGCCATGCGACGACTTTCCGCTTCCTCCCCAATCCAGCGAACCCAGTGGACCAGCCGATCCGGCCGCCGACGGGCCTTCCCGAGGGTCCGGCCGGCCCATGCCGGCTACGTTCGTCTGGCTCCTCCGCTCCTCCTGTTGACGGCCGCCCTCCTGCTCGCCTTTACTCTCGCCGCCACGGCCCAGGTGATCGGTCAGAATGCGCCCACCTCCGCCGCCGCTCCCGCGACCTTCCAAGCCAGCACGCAGCTCGTGGTCGAAACCGTCTCCGTCAAAGACAAAAGCGGCAATCCCGTCGAAGGCCTCACCGCCAAGGATTTCACGGTCACCGAAGACAACGCCCCGCAGACGATCAAATTTTTCGAATTCCAGAAGTTGCAGGCGCCCCCCACGGCCCCTTCCGCGCCCAGGGTCTCGAACGCCGCTCCCCTTCCCAAGCTGCCGCACAGCGCCATCGCCACCGAAACCCCTGGCAACGTCAAGTATCGCGACCGCCGCCTGCTGGCCCTCTATTTTGACTTGAGCGCCATGCCCATCCCCGACCAGTTGCGCGCCTTCGCCTCCGCCCGCACCTTCCTCGAGACCCAGATGACCTCGGACGACCTCGTGGCCCTCATGCGGTACGAAGGAGGCGCGGTCCAGGTCATGCAGGACTTCACCGGTGACCGCGACCGCCTCGAGAGCATTCTCCAGACGCTGGTCGTCGGCGAGGATCAGGACGCCCCCGACAATCCCGCCGATACCGGCACCGCCTTCGGCCAGGACGATGGCGAGTTCAACCTCTTCAATACCGATCGCCAATTGTCCGCCCTCCAGACCGCCGCCAAGATGCTCGGCGCGCTCAACGAGAAGAAGGCCCTCATCTACTTCGCCAGCGGCCTGCGTTTGAACGGCGTCGATAACCAGGCCCAGCTCCACGCCACTGTCAACGCCGCCGTCCGCGCCGGCGTCTCCATCTGGGCCGTTGACGCCCGTGGCCTTGTGGCCGAAGCGCCCATGGGCGATGCCTCCCGCGGCTCCCAAGGCGGCGTCGCCATGTACAACGGGCAAGGCGTCATGAGTCGCATGAATTCGTTCCAGCGCTCTCAGGACACCCTCTGGTCGCTCGCCTCCGATACCGGCGGCAAGGCGCTACTCGATTACAACGATCTCACCAAGGGCATCGTGCAGGCCCAGCAGGCCATGTCGAGCTACTATTTGGTCGGGTATTACACCAGCAACGCCAACCTCGATGGCAAGTTCCGCCGCATTAAAATCTCCCTCAACGCCGGCCTGACCGCCAGCCTCGACTACCGCCAGGGCTACTTCGCCGGCAAGCAATTCCGCAAATACAACACCGCCGAAAAAGACCGGCAGCTCGAAGACGCGTTTATGTTGGGCGATCCCATCACCGAGCTCACCATCGCCATGGAGCTCAACTACTTCCAGCTCAACCGTTCCGAATACTACGTGCCGGTGTTCGTCAAAATCCCCGGTAGCGAACTGGCCCTGGCCAAGCGCGGCGGCGCCGAACACACCGTCATCGACATCATGGGTGAGGTGAAGGACCCCTACAATACCACCGTGCAAAACATGCGCGAGAGAATCGACATCAAACTGAGCGACTCCACCGCCGCTGAACTGGCCAAGAAGCCCATCCAATACGACACCGGCTTCACCGTTCTTCCCGATACGTACAAACTGAAGTTCCTGGTGCGTGATTCCGAAACCGGCCGCATCGGAACCTATGAAACCTCCTTTGTCATTCCGAACCTCAATAAGGAAGAGAAGCGCATCGCCATTAGCTCGGTGGTCTTGAGCAGCCAGCGTGTGGAAAAAAAGGACGCCCTCTTCAACGCTGCCAAGGACAAGGGAGTGTCCGAAAGCGTGGACCCGCTGGTGCAGGAAGGCCAGCATCTCATCCCCAGCGTGACCCGGGTCTTCAGCAAAGCCAAAGATATGTACATCTACCTGCAGGCCTACCAGCAGACGCCGCCCACCGCGCAGCCCCTGGTGGCCTTCGTCACGTTCTACCGCGGCCAGGCCAAGGCGTTCGAAACGTCGCCCATGGAAGTCAGAGAATCGCTGAACAACCGCCTGAAGACGATGCCGCTGAAGTTCGACCTGTCGCTCGCCAAGCTCCCGCCCGGCGAATACACCTGCCAGGTGACCGTGCTCGATCCCAACGACCAAAAAGCCGCCTTCTGGCAGGCCCCGGTGTTGCTGATTCCGTAAGCGCGAATTCCGGGGGATGATTGCTATCCGCGGCTTGCCACCCGCTTGCCCGCGAGCACCGTGGCGCTCGGGAACAGTCTCTGCCGGCCCGTCCGTTTGTTGCCGTAATTGTCTTCGAATTCGAAGGCGCCTTCCTTCAGTTCCAGCACGGCAACATCGGCCGGCGCTCCGGGTTTCAGCGTTCCCTTATGGCGGAAGACCGGAAAGGCCCGGGCGGCGTTGACCGTCGCGCAAGCGATCACCTGATCGAGTGGCATGCCCAGCAGCAGGAACTTCGACATCACGTTCGGAAAATCGATCACCTGCGTCGTGCGGGCTTCCGGTGTCCAGTCCGTCGAGAAGGTGTCCGGCAGGAAGCCCGCCTTCAGCACAGTCTCCGCCAGATCCCACCGCAAGTGGCCGATGCGCCCATTGCCCAGGTCGAACCGGACGCCGCGGCGGCGCGCGGCTTGGACCTCCGGCAGAATCTTCCCGGCGTCATCGATGATGCTGTTCGGCGGCGGCGCAAACATGTGGGTCACGATATCGCCCGGTTTGAGAAGCGGAAAAAGCCGGGAGAGCGGCGACATCGTCTGGCCCATATGGATCATCACCGGTAAATGGAACGCCGACGCCGCCTCCTGCGCGCGCCGGAGCACCTCGAAGTCATTCGCGCCGGCGACGTCCCGGGACAACCGCGCCTTCACCCCCACCACCATCTCCCGGTCGTTTCCGATGGCCTCGCGGGCCGCGGCGACATCGGCGTGGTTCAGGTCCATCGTGTCGCCTTCCGGGAGAATCCCGGCGCGCCCGATGTTGACCAGAACCCGGCACGGCTGCGCCGCGGCTTGCGCCACCGCGATGTTTTCGCGAATGCGATCCGCCCCCTGCGAACCGGCGTCAATCAGTCCCGTCACGCCGTCGGCCAGGCACAGCGCCGGCCCATCCTTGGCGCGCGTGGCGTGCGTGTGGATATCGATCAAGCCGGGCACCACCAGCTTGCCGCGCGCATCGAGCATCTCCGTGGCGTCGCCCGGAAGGTTGGGCGCGACGGAGGCGATCCGGCCATTCGCGATCGCCACGTCGCGGATCGCGTCGAGCTTGCGCGAAGGGTCGATGACCCGTCCCCCCTTGATGATCAGGTCGTATTTCGCCGGCGCCGCCAGAAGCTCCGGAGTCCGGATGGCGGTCGCGCTCACTGTCGCTGTCCACACAAACTGGCGTCGGTTCATCACGTTTCATCCCCTCCAGACAAGATCCAGATTCTGACCTGTCCCTCTTCCGCTATGCCCCGTCGGCTGCGAGTTCGTCCAGCAGCGCGGCTGCCTTCGTCAGGTGGTCAACCCCGAAAACCACTAGCGCTCGCGCCGATCCCGGCTCCAGCCCGCAGTACGAGTAGTCAATGTTAATGCGCTGCTCGCCCAGCCGGGCCGCCGCGCGCCCCAACTCGCCCGGACGATGCGCCAACCTCACGATCGCGACATCCGTCTCTTCGAAAATCATCCGCAGGCTGCCCAGCACCGCCTTGGCGCCGGTTCGGTCGTCGACCAGAATGCGGGCCAGGCTTTCGCCCTCCTCCACGTACGATTGAAACGCCAGGATGTTCACTCCGCGCTCCGCCAGGGCCGCAAAGCACTTTCCCAGGGCGCCCGGTTTGTCTTCAATCGTTACCGTAAACTCCTTCGCCTTCGCCATTCGACGAGACTCCTTTCTTCCAGCACACCGCCACCCGGCGCCGCATTCTCTATCATACGTGCGGCAACCGGATCCGCCGCCTCTGGATTCGGGAAAGCCCGCCCACTCGCCTTGTGTGCCGTGCGAAGCGCGGTCCGTCCCGCGTGCCGCGGGAAAAGCGGTATAACATCACCATGTCCTCTACCAAGCATATTCTGCTCCTCACTGCCCTCATCTCCACCCCGTTAGTCGCGCAACGCACCTTCCCGCAACCGCCGCCCATCCGCGACGTGACCGTCACGGCCATTCCCGGCGTGGTCGCGGCCGGGGCGAAATGGACCCAGGTGTGGCAGGGCAATGAGACCGCCGATGGCATGGCGGGCTTCCAGGGCGGCGTCCTATTCGCCCAGGAGCAGACCAACCACATCAACCGGCTGGATAAGAACGGAAAATTCTCCGTGTATCTGTCCACCGCGCACGGCCCCGGCGCCGTCGCCATCGGCCCCAAAGGTCAAATCCTCACCGTCGAGCGCACCTGCACCGATCCCGGCGGCCACCTCGGCGTCCAGCCGGAGCAGTGCACCGAGCCCACCGATGTTGCCGTGCTGACCCCTACTCGCAAAGTGCTGGCTGACAGCGTCGCGGGCAAAGGACTCGGCCGCGTCAATGACCTCATCGCCGATAAGAAAGGCGGTATCTACTTCACCAGCGGCGGCGCGTTCTACCTCAGCCCCAGCGGCCAGGTCAGCACCATCGGCGAGAATCTGCGCACCAATGGCATCATGCTCAGCCCCGATGAGAAGACGCTCTACATCACCAACGGCCCGTCCGTGGTGGCTCTCGATGTGCAGCCCGATGGTTCGGTCAACAACCAGCGCGAATTCGGCAAGCTCCCGAGCGGTGGCGACGGCATGGCCATCGATGCGGCCGGCCGCCTGTACGTCACCGTCCCCGGCGCCATGTCCGGCATCCAGGTCTTCAGCCCTGATGGAAAAAGTCTCGGCCTGATTCCCGCGCCCCGCAGCGCCATTACCCTGACCTTCTCGGGCCCGGGAAAGAAGACGCTCTACATCGGCAGCATGGGTGCGCTCGGCCCCGATGGCAAAGAAGTCGCCACTCCGGCCGGCGTGCGCAACGTCGCCATGACCGTTTATAAAATACCCATGCAGTCCCAGGGCCTTCCGGGCCGCGCCCGATAGGGCAGTGCCGCCGCCGGACGAACGGCTGGCTCACAGCCGATTCAGCGGCCAGAAAATTTCCGTTTTCCAATCCTTGGGGTCCGGATAGTCGGCCGGATCGGTGACGTACACCTCCCAGGGCGCGCCAGCCGCCGTCCATCCTTGGGCCTCGATCCAGACCTGAACCGCCGCGTGGGCTTCGCTCAGTCTGTCGTAGGGTCCGGTGTGCGCCGTCACGGCAGCCGGCCCGCCCGGCAGTGTGTCCGCCAGGATCTCCGCGTCTTCCGAAGTTCCGCCGTGCGCGGCCACCGGCAATCCGGTTTCGATCGTCATCAGCCCCGGCCCCCAATTCTGATACCGCGTGAACGGCTGCCCGGCCAGCGCGATCCCATGCCGCTGCGCATGCTGGAAGATCTTGCCCAACGCCGCCGCCAAGGTCGTAGCAATCTCAGACGGCTGGATCCGCCTCCGGATCAGGAGCACCGGCTGCGCGGAAAGCTCCTTCTTCTCGATGGAATAAGTCATCTCGTTTCTCCCGTGACTGTTCTCCGCGCGGATGTGATACAGCCCCACGCACGGGCCCACTTGGTTCACCATCGAAGCGTGATTCCGGCTCTGCGCCCGTCCCGCTCCGGCGGCAAATCCGCGTTTGCGGTAAGCGCT
The DNA here is from genome assembly GCA_020073145.1 of Terriglobia bacterium. Classification (GTDB taxonomy): domain Bacteria; phylum Acidobacteriota; class Terriglobia; order Bryobacterales; family Bryobacteraceae; genus PSRJ01. The sequence continues at coordinate 115,499 of JAIQFS010000008.1, read as the reverse complement.
CGGCGTCGTTCCGAAATACCTCCGAAACGCCCGGCAGAACGCCTCGTGGCTCTGGAAGCCGCAATCGAGCGCCACCTCCAACACCGATTCCCGGCCGGTCAGCAGCAGGGCCGCGGCCCGTCCCAGCCGCAGCCGCAAGGTCAGCCGCTTGGGCGTTTCCCCGGTCGCTGCGGCAAAAAAACGATGCAGATGAAACGGCGACAGGCCGGCCTGCCCGGCCAGCGCCGTTAACGAAACATCTTGGTCCAGATGCGCCGCGGCGTATGCCAGGACCGGTTGGATTTTTCGGAGAGCCTTCGCCGTGCGCACGCCGCTTACTCTTGCACCATGCGCCGCGCGCGGAGCAATCCCCCGCACCACGCCACCGGCACCACCAGCACCAGGCTCACCATCCAGTTCAGCAGAGGCGCTTGCTCCCGGAGGCTGAACATCGCCCACACGGTCAGAGCCAGTTGGACGGCGCCCATCATCGCGGCGTGCCCCGCCGGCCAGCGGCGCGCCAGCCACGCCGTGACATACCCGCCTCCAGCCACGCACAAGCTGGTATAGAAAAACAGAAACAGGCGCGCCAAGGCATTCTGCCGCAACGCGGCCTCATTCGGGAGGGCATCGTGAAATATCTTTAGCATCACCGGATTGGCCACTGCTTCGATGGCGAACGAGGTCGCAGTCAGAACCGCAATCCCGGCCACCACTGCCAGCGCGCTGCGAATCATGATCTTCAGTCTAGTGGAAGGCGCGGCGTGTGGCTTGACGATTCTTGCGGTCCCTCACTCCAGCGGAATCTCGTAGTAGAACAGGTCCTGGCCGGTCGCCGCATCCAGCAGTCCGTTCAAGTATATGGTCGCGCCGCGCTGCAAGCCCGTCTGAAAATAGAAGAACCCGCTGGCCGTTTGTCCGGCTGGTAGCATCTTGGCCGCGAAGGCACGCCCTTCAATCTCCCACGCGTTCAACGGATTCTTCTTCGAGCGTCCGATCTTGGCCCGCCCGGCCGGCCCGCCAATCAGGTCCGGCCGCCGCGGGCCATTCAGGTATCGCACATCGCCGGCAGGCGTCGCGTCCACCTTGTCGCCTTGCGGTCCGGTGTACACGGCCTTCACGCGGTCCAGCCGAATGGCTTGGTTCCCGTCGTTCTGGATCACCACCAGCACCGGCAGAATCCCCAGCTCGTACGGATTCAGCTTGCCAAACGCGTTCTTCGCCTTGTCCTCGGATACGTACGGATCCACCCCGATGGTCACTTTGCCGTTCGTCTGGTGGTGCGCGTAGCTGGCCGCCGGCGCCGGATGAAATGGCGCCGGTTCCTTGTCCGCCGCCACCGCCGCCGTTATACTCAGGAAAAGAACCAAACGTTTGAAAAGAAAAGGCATCTATCTCCTCTACCGGGTTCTTCAGGCGTTTGGGCTGCCGTGGCTGCTATTGTATTTCGTTTTTCGCGCCCTGGCCAACCCCGCCTACTGGCGGACGCTCCCTCAGCGCTTCGGTTTTCTTCCGCACCCTTTTAGACAGACCGGTCCCGGCTCCATTTGGTTGCACGCAGTCTCGGTGGGCGAGGTGCTTTCGTGCGTCGAATTCCTGCGGGCCCTCCGCCTCGCATTCCCGCAAACCCGCTTGTTCGTCTCCACCTCGACCCTCGCCGGCCGCGCGCTGGCTGGTGAGAAACTGGCAGGCTTGGCGCACGGCGTGTTTTATGCGCCCGTCGATACCGTCTGGGCCCTGCGCCGGGTGCTGCGCGCCCTACGCCCGTCGCTCGTAATCGTCGCCGAGACCGAGATCTGGCCGAACCTGTTCCGCGAGGTGAAGCGTTCCGGCGCAGGCCTGGCCACCGTCAACGGCCGCCTCTCCGACCGAGCCTACCCGCGCTACCGAGCCCTGCGCTGGTTCTTCCGCGCCGTGCTGCCGGCGGCGGACGCCATCCTCGCCCAAAGTGAGCCCATCCGCCAGCGCTTTATTGCCCTCGGCGCGCCCCCCGCGCGCACTCACGCCGCCGGAAATTTCAAGTACGATTTCGACGCCCGTCCGGCCTCGTCCGATTCGCCCGTGCGGCGCTTGCTCGACCGTGTGCGGCCCGCCCAGTTCTGGATCGCCGCCAGCACCATGCCGCCCGCCGCGCCCGGCGATCCGGATGAAGATGACGCCGTGCTGGATGCGTTCAGCCGACTGGCGCCCCGCCATCCCGGGTTGCTTCTGATGCTGGTCCCGCGCAAGCCCGAACGCTTTGACGATGTCGCGCGGAAACTCACCGCGGCCGGCTTCCGCTTCCTGCGCCGCTCGCACCTTTCAGAAAGCGATACCCTCGCCCTGCCTGCTGTCCTGCTGCTCGATTCCATCGGCGAGTTGAGCGGCCTGTTCGCTGCGGCCGACATAGTGTTCATGGGCGGCACGCTGGCCCGCCGGGGCGGCCACAATATTTTGGAGCCGGCATTGTTCTCCAAGCCCGTCATCATCGGCCCGCACATGGAGAACTTCCAGGCCATTGCCGACGATTTTCGCGCCGCCGGCGCCTGCGTCGCCATCGCCTCCGCGGCTGATTTGGCAGGCGCCCTGGAAGACCTGATCGAGACTCCAGAGAGAGCGCGCGAAACCGGCCGCCGTGCTCGGGCCTGCGCCGAGGCGGGCCGCGGCGCTACCGCTCGCGCCGTCGCTTTGGCCCGCGAACTGTATCCCACCCACCTGCCACGCTACCGCTCCGCCCAACCGTGGTGTGCCGTAGCCGGATTGATGGCGCGGCTCTGGTCCTGGGGTGGACGCCGCCGCCAGGCCCGCGACTTTAGTCAGCGCCGCCAGCTCAATGCGCCGGTCATTAGCATCGGCAACTTGACCCTGGGCGGCACCGGCAAAACCCCCTGCGTGCTGAGCCTGGCCGCGGCGTTGCGCCAGCGTGGACGCAAGCCCGGCATCCTGACGCGCGGATATGGCCGCCAGTCCCCCGAGAAACAACTGGTGCTCGCGCCCGGCGCCAACGTGTCCGCCACTCACACCGGCGACGAGCCGCAGCTCTTCCTCCGCTCCGGCCTCGCCCCGGTCGGCGTTGGCGGCGACCGCTTCGCGGCCGGCGTCGCCCTTCTCCGTGATTTCGCCGTCGACGTGCTGCTGCTCGATGACGGTTTTCAGCATCGCCGCCTAGCGCGCGACGTCGATATCGTCCTGGTCGACGCCCTAAATCCTTTCGGCGGCGGCTCGGTCTTCCCCCTCGGCCGGCTGCGCGAGCCAATGGCCGGCCTCGAGCGCGCCGATCTCATCCTGCTCACGCGGAGCGAGTCGAGCGATCTGGGCCCGGCCATCGTACGCCAGGTACGCGCCTGGAACTCCACTGCCCCCATCTTTCAAGCCCGCCTCGAGCCCCATGCCTGGGTGGAGCATCGCACCGGCCGCCGCTTCCCCACCGCCGAAAAGCCCTTCGCCACCGCGGGAGCGTTCTGCGGCCTGGGCAACCCGCAGGGCTTCCACCGCACTCTCGAACGCCTGGGCGTACCTCTCGCCGACTGGCTGGAGTTCCACGATCACCACCGCTATCGTCCGGGCGAGTTGCGCCACCTGGCCGCCCAATTCCGCGCCAAGGGCGCCACTGCGCTTGTGACGACGCAGAAAGACGCGGTCAACCTTTGCGAAGGCGCCGACGACCTGCTGGCCCCACTCCCGCTCTACTGGCTGGACGTCTCCCTGGTGGTGGACCACGAAGAGGAGTTCCTCGACCAAATCGAAAGCCGGCTCTCCCGCTAGCCCCCTGCCGGCTCCCATCGTCTACACTACCTTCATGAGCAAGCAGGTCACTCGCAAAGCCGTGCCCGCGCGCCGGCGGTTCCTGTCGCTGGGCAACACCATGACCTTTCCGCGCGCCCTGCGCGACACCATCCCGGATCTGCCGACCTGTCTCGGCAGGGTTCTGCAGGTGGATACCATCCGCGGCGACGCCTCGAATACCCGCCTGCTCGGCCCGCGCGTGAATCTGAAGGTGGTGGTGAAAGAGACCGGCAAGCTCAAGGGCGAGTTTGTGCTCCGTCTCGATCTCGAAGCCGCGGCCGCCCGCGCCCTGGCCGAAACCCTCTCCCAATTAGCTGACCAAGCCGGCAAGCCGACGGCGAGCTGATCGCATTTCCAGGCCGCTGCCGGACGGTCGCGAGGCGCCGGCAACTCGACTATTACAGCCGATTAGGCTGGATAGTCCTAAGAAGGCGCTACATCCTGGAACAAAAGTACTATTCTTGGAGACTCGTCTCTTTGCGACAAGCCTCAAACACGGTACTCTTGCATCATCACTGATCCAAAACCGGGAGAAATGCAGAAAAGGGTCCTTCAGCTCGATGCGGTTCGGGGTGTCGCGATCCTGCTCGTGATCATTCATAACACGGACGGGAAGTATCCCCTCCCTTTCCTCCAGGCAATGGCCGACAGCGGCTGGATGGGAGTTGACCTCTTTTTCGTATTGTCGGGATTCCTAATCACGAAGATCCTGCTGGATACCAGGAATTCGGGGGCTTATTTCAAGAATTTTTATGCCAGGAGATGTCTGCGAATTTGGCCGTTATATTATTCGCTGCTCTTCGTGATATTCGTGCTCGTTCCGCTCTTGCGCCCATCGGAATCCACCGTCATCTTTCAGGCGCGATCGTCTCCTTGGTGGTCATATCCGTTGTTTCTACAGAACTTTCTGGTGCCAAGATCTTCAGGCGCGTTGGGACCGCTCGGCGTCACATGGTCACTGGCAGTCGAGGAACAGTTCTATCTCCTATGGCCGTGGGCAGTCCGATACTGCTCTTCCGGCCAATTACGGCGGATTGCAGTCGGGGTGATTTGTCTGTCACCGCTGCTGCGACTCTACCTGTCTCTCCATGGCGTTGACATTTACTCCAACTTCTTTTGCCGATTAGACGGGCTGATGGCGGGTGGGTTGCTCGCTCTCGTGGTCCGTGCGGATAATTTCCGTGGATCCAGATTCACACGGCTGGCCTGGGTTTCGCTTCTGTTGGCATCGCCCCTGGCGGTATGGGCCGACGTACCCGGCAGTCGGTGGATTGTCCACTCCCTGGCTGTCGTGGCCGCAGCCTCACTCGTATACGTGGCTTTGTTTTCTTCGGCAAAATGGCTTCAGCGGGTAATGACGAACCGGGCGCTGGTCTACACGGGAACCATCAGTTACGGGCTCTACCTGCTCCACAAGATTCCGTTCGACGCAGCTAAGTATCTGCACATTTCGGGCGCTCCGTTCCTGGAGACGCCCGTGATCGTTGCGGTAACGTTGGCGATCGCAACGCTGTCATGGAATCTGCTGGAAAAGCCCTTCCTCAGTCTGAAGCGATGGTTTGTATTCACTGGCAGCGATCGCGACGCCGCTGAAAAACAGCGGTCCGTTCATGCCGCCGACCGCCTCCATCAGACGCTCCCGCGAGCCGCCGCGTTGAACTGAAACCGGTGGCCGGCCGAGCACGCCATTCCACAATGTCCAAGGGGTGGTGGTGCGGCCCCTCGATAGCATCTGGTGGTTCTTCGTGGGAACGGATAGAATATCCGATCATGAAACACTCCACCGCCGTTCTGATGTTGGCCGCCGCTGCGGCGTGCGGTCCCCTGTTCGCGCAGGAGGCCCCGCCTGCCGCCCGCGGCGCCGAGCGCGTGTCCAACCCGTGCGCCCAGAATTCAGGATTGGCCGGCTGGGAAGCCAAGCCTTCGTGGAACGGGTGGGGCGGCAGTACCAACGCCCGCTTCCAGGACGCGGCGGGAGCCCGGCTCAAACCGGAGCAAGTCGCGCGGCTCAAGCTGAAGTGGGCGTTCGGATTTCCCGGCGCCAAGGCCGTCTATGGCCAACCAACGGTGGTTGGCGGACGCGTGTTTTTGGGAGTCGACACCGGCTCGGTCTACTCCATCGACGCGGCTAGCGGATGCTCCTACTGGGTGTACCAGGCATCGGCTCCGGTCCGCTCAGCCATCAGCATCGGGACCGGCAGAAACACTGGCGAATCCTTGGCGTACTTTGGCGACCTGACAGGCAACGTCTATGCTTTGAACGCCGCCACGGGCGAGTTGCTCTGGAAGACGCGGGTCGACACGCATGAGGGCGCCAAGATCACTGCAGCGCCGCAACTTTATCAGAACCGCTTGTACGTTCCGGTGGCCTCCGGTGAAGAAGGGTTGGCCGTCGACCCCAGCTACAAGTGCTGCACGTTCCGGGGCAGCGTGGTTGCACTCGATGCGTTCACCGGCCGCCAAATCTGGAAATCGTACGTGATTCCGGAAGCCTCCAAGCCCACCGGCAAAAACGCCAAAGGAACCCAGCAATACGGGCCGTCCGGCGGCGGCATCTGGAACTCTCCCACGCTCGACCCCCTGCGCCATGCGCTTTATGTCGGAACGGGTGACGCCTATACCGCGCCTGCGCCTAAAACCACGGATTCCATTTTGGCTCTCGACCTGGACAGCGGCAAAGTGCTTTGGTCGGTGCAAGACCTGGCTGGCGACGCCTGGGTGGTGAGCTGCATCGAAGGCCGCGGCTCACCTGAGAATTGCCCCAAGGATGCAGGACCGGATTTCGATTTCGGCGCTTCGCCCATCCTCCGGACGCTGCCCAACGGCCGGCGCCTTCTCATTGCCGGGCAGAAGAGCGGAATCATCTGGGCGCACGACCCGGACCGCAAAGGCGTGGTCGTCTGGAAGACCTCGGTGGCTTCCCAGCAGCCCGGCCCTCAAGGGCAAGTGAATTTCGGCGGCAGCGCGGATGAGCGAAACGCCTATTTCGGTCTCGATAGCGGAGGAATCGTGGCGTTGAGTCTCACCAACGGCGAGCGTCAGTGGTTCACCGATATCCAGCCGGAAGGCGGCCGTCATTCCGGACACGATGCCGCTGTTTCGACGATTCCGGGCGTGGTGTTCTCAGGCGGTTGGGACGGAATTCTGCGGGCCCTCGACACGAGCAACGGCGCCATTCTGTGGACCTTCGACATGCTCCGCGATTTCGAGACGGTTAACGGTGTTCCCGGCAAGGGCGGCTCCATGGGTTCGTCCGGACCGACCGTGGCCGGCGGCATGGTGTTCGCGGGAGCCGGGTATCCGGGGGTTCAGCAGGGCCGCAATGGAAATGTCCTGCTGGCTTTCGGGACGGAGTGACGGGAGACAGGCCGGGCCGTGACTACCGGTCTCTGTCCAGAATCCGGGCAGGCGCCAAACAGATCGCCTGCCCGACATCTTCAGCGGCATCTCAGGCGAGAGCCGTTTTGTACAAAGCCAGCAGCTTGCCCCAGGCGCGCTCGGCATCGGGCTTGTTGTAGGTCGGATTCCCGTTGGCTTGCTTCGGCATGTCCGGCACGCACCAGCCGTGCTGGGACTCGGGATACAACTCGATCTCCGCCTGCACCTTGGCGGCGGCAAACGCCTCTCTCAGCTTGTCCTTGTCGCCCGGCCGTTGCTTGTCGTCGCTCGCCGCGATCCCGAAATACATACGCGCTTTGATCTTGGGGGCCAGCAGATGCGGGCTGTTGGGATTGTCGGTCACCAGCCCTCCTCCATGGAACGATCCGGCGGCGCCCACGCGGTCGGGCAAAGACGCTGCGGTCCGCACGATGAGCGGCCCGCCCATGCAGTAGCCCTGGGTGCCGATCTTCTTCGCCTTGTTAACCTGCTTCTGCGCGTCCAGAAACGCGATGTACGCGGCGGCGTCTTTTTCGGCGGCGCCGTCCGCGTTCACCGAAGCCATGAGCGGCGTGATCTTCGCCCGGTCCTTCGCGAAGTCGAAGGAAGCCACGTCGCTGAAGACCGGGGCCTTGGCGACGCGATAGAAGGGATTCGGCACCAGCACCGAATATCCTTCCGCCGCCAGGCGCTTGGCCATCTCGCGAAACGCCGGCCGTAGCCCAAAGGCATCGGTCCAGATCAGCACGCCCGGATGAGAGCCGGACGCGGGATGAATGAAGGCGGCATCGCAAGTGCCGTCCGGCGTTTTGATTTCAACATCGGTCTCCACCACCTTCGCGGCCGCGGTGGTCACCGAAGCGGTGGCTGCGACCAGGCCCGCGGTTGCCGATAAAGCGACAAAGTCGCGTCGCGATTGCTCCACCGGTGACTGGCCGTTTGGCTCGCGATCCTTTTCTTCGTTCGACATGGCTGTTTCTCCTCTCCTCTCGGGCAGCCCGTTGGCAGGCTGCACGTCTCCGAATTGTAGCGAAGCTGCACCCCGAGTGCAGGCGGCGACCTCACGACGCGCCCCGCCGCGATATGCTGGTTGGACCATTCCAGTGAGTACGGAGGAAGCATGAAACGTCTGCTTGGGTCGGCAGTCGCCGTTCTGTTGCTGGGCGGCGCGCACAGCGCCTGGGCGCAGAACGAAGTCACGCTCATCGCGCCGGGCGGCATCCGGTCGGCGATCGAGCAACTCATTCCGGGATTCGAGCGCCAGACGGGATACAAGGTCAAAGCCACGTTCGGCTCCGGCCTGGGGACCAAGCAGCAGGTCGCGCGCGGCGAGGCCTTCGACGTGCCGATCGTGCAACCGCCCTATCCGGAGGTGCTGGCCTCGGGCAACGTGGTGGCCGGCAGCGCGAAACCGCTGGCAAGCGTGGCGGTCGGCATGGCCGTGCGCCAGGGCGTGCCCAAACCGGACATTTCGACGCCCGCGGCGGTGCGGCGCCTTCTGCTGGCCGCCAAATCGGTCTCCTATCCGGACCCGGCCGTGGGAGCCGCGGCCGGGGTGAGCTTCGACGCAACGCTGCAGCAACTCGGCATCTCCGCCCAGATGCAGCCTAAGCTCAAGCCAGCCCGCGGCGGCGCGGCCGCGATGGCGGCGGTGGCCCAGGGGGAGGTCGAGATCGGCTTGACCTTCGTCAGCGAGATGAACGAGCCCGGCATCGATGTAGTGGGGCCGCTCCCAAGGGAGATTTCGACTCCCACGACGTTGGTGGGGTTTGTGTCGGCCCGCGCGAAAGATCCGGCCGCCGCCAAGGCGCTGCTGGATTACCTTTCCGCGCCTGGCGCGGCCGCTGCCTACCGCGCCCAGCGCATGCAGTCCGGGCGGTGAACGCTCGGTACCAGTACAAAACCAGCCACCGAACCCCGGGCCCTTGGCCGGCTTCCGGTGTATACTTCCTCAAACTGCTCCGCTCTCGGTGCGGATTCTGGGTAGCAGATCGGATGCCTGCTGAACGCGGCAACACGCACGGACCCCTCCTTAGACTCTGGCACAGGGTCAAGGATCAGATCGTTCAAGATGTTCCGCAGGACATCGCGCTGTGCGAGTTCGATTGCCGGAAGACGCAATGCTCAATGGGGGAGTGGGAAACGTGTACCCGCCGCCTGGAAAAGGCTGCGCTGGAGCAGAAGTCGCGCGCTGCTGATTCTCCCGGAGTCAGCACTCCCAAACGATAAGGACGGGCGTCAGGCTCCCACGAACATCGCCGAGGGAACCCGCGCGCACAAAGCGAGGCGCATTCCGTCGAATTGACTCAGAAGGCCGGCCGCATTCACCCTTCCGATTCCGAAGCGATACAAAACTAGCCGCACGCGGGCCAGGCCCATGGCGCCAGCGAAGGCCAGCCAGTTGCGAACCAACAGGGAGGCCAGGTCGCTCCGGTCGGCGCCAGCCTGCAACATCAGGACCTGAACCGCCATGACGAGGCGATGAAAGTCGCCCCCCAGACAACCGAGATACCCGCGAAAGATCTGACAGCGTTGGCGGCGGTATTGAGAGGCCAATTGCGGGGTGAAGCCGGGCTGGGAACGAAGGAAGGCCAGTTCGTCTTCATTCAAGAGCCGCAGCATCGGATGGTAGCGCTCCACGGACAACTCCTCGATCCAGTCGGCTGTCTCAGGGAATGCCGCGCCGGCGGATGTCACGCCGCGCACGCCCTGGACGAGGCCGCAACCCAGCGCGAGGCAGATGAGAATGGAGACTGCGACCGTAAGTTCCATGTATGAATACCTGCGTCTATTCTCACCAGGACGAAGCGTCCCGGCGAGTCCTGCGGGTACGGGTAAAGCCACAGGCGTTAACCGAGGATAAGGACCTCGGCTCCGAGGTGTCCCGGATTTAACAAGTAGCCGACAGAATTCTAGTACCATAGTGGTACTTCTGGTACTGCCGGTGGCAGTCTGCTTAAGTCATGATGCACCTATCCGATCCGATGGGAATCTGAGGGGGGTTCGCAATGACAAGCTACTGGGCCCTGCAAGCGGTCGTCCTGGCGATCGCGTTCGTGATCCTGTTTGACCGGGTTCACGACCGCAACCGGAACTACCGCAATTTGTGGAGGATGTACCGCGAATTGCACGCCCGGAAGCGCGAGCCCTAGTCCCTGCCGTCTACTCGACGTGAAACCAGTCGAAGTCGGCGTACCCAAACTCCGAAGCGGGTACTGTTCCCAGTGCAAACAACCCGACTTTGGCGCCAATCCAACGGCCGGCGCGGGCGGAGAATGGTTCTCCAATCGGCATAAAATGCGTCCCATCCAGGCTGTAGCTGAATTGGCATGAGGCGCCCCGGGAGACCCGAACCCGCAGATAGAATCGGTCCCCAGCCACCGGGGCCTCCCCGAATTCTTTCTCCGCCGAACCCCGATCCGCATCCTGGGCGACGGTCTGTGAGACGAAGAGTCCCCCCGGCTTCCTCCGGATTCCAAGGTAGGCATAGTCGGCTCCCATGACGATCAATCCGGCGCGATCCTGGTCCACGCGAGGTGTAAAGGTGACCTTGGCGGTGACGGTGAACTCGGGGGCGGGGAATTTCTGCAAGAGTAGGTTGGGCACGTCCCAGAGGTTCCGATACCCGCCGGGCGGAGGGATGGCGTAGAGGCGCAAAAAGCCCAGACCGGGCGCGGGAAACGCCCAGGCCGGTTGGGGATTGGCGTGCCACTGCCACTGCAAGCCGAGACGGCTGGCATTGAACTCGTCGGAATCCGGAGGAGTCCACACCGGATACGTTTTGCCGACATTCGGCTTGCGGTAGCTCAGAACGGGTTCCCCATGGGCGCCGATCACGGGCCAATCATCCACCCACTTCATGGGCTCCAGATGCACGACTCGGCCGTAGGCCCCCTTGTCTTGAAAATGGACGAACCAGGACTCGCCATTGGGCGTCTCCACCCAAGCGCCCTGGTGCGGGCCATTGATGGCAGTCTTGCCCTGGGCGAGCACGACCCGCCGTTCGTACGGCCCATAGACGTGTCTTGAGCGCAGGGCGAGTTGCCAGCCCTGCGGCACCCCACCGGCAGGCGCAAAGATGTAATAGTAGCCGTTGCGTTTATAAAACTTCGGACCTTCGACCGTGGGATCCTGCGCGTGGCCGTCGAACACGAGCGTCCCATCGTCGAGCAGTCGGGTGCCGTCGGGCGCCATACGGCTGACAATGAGACTGCTCTTCAACGCCGAGCGGCTGGCGGACATCGCGCTGACCAGGTAGGCCTGGCCGTCGTCATCCCACAAGGGGCAGGGGTCGATCCAGCCCTTCACCTGCTTGACGAGTAGCGGCGCGCTCCACGGGCCCGCGGGAGTTTTGGCTTTCACCATATAGATCCCGTAATCGGGATCCGGGTAGAAGATGTAGACCTCCCCGTTGTGCGCGCGGATGGACGGCGCCCAGGCTCCGTTGCCGTGTTGCGGCTTGCTGTAGACATCCAGCGGAGGTTGCGCGCTGTAGACGTGGCCGATCAACTCCCAATTGACCAGGTCTCTCGAATGGAGGATGGGCAGCCCGGGGACAGCGTTGAAACTCGACGCGGTCAGATAGAAGTCTTCGCCGATGCGAATGACGTCGGGGTCGGAATAATCGGCATGCAGGATGGGGTTCTGATAGGTGCCGTCGCCCTGATCCGCCACCCACACCTTCGAGACGTCTGCCGGCCGGACCGGAGGAGCGAGCGCCGTCGCTAGTAAGCCGAACAGGACCGCCCGGAGAAGACTTCTCGGCATCACTCACCAAAGAGCACGGAGCGGGCCACCTCCGTGGCACGCAAAGGGATGCCCGCGGCCAAACCAAAGCAGACGCCGACGGCATCGGCGACCATGTCGCGGAACTCGAAGTCACGCCATCCGGAGAAGAGCTGACCGTATTCCAAAGCCACTCCGAGAGCCAGCGCTCCTATCGCGGCGCCCGCGATGAAGCCTTTCCGCTCATGGATGGCCGGTAGGAAGGCCAGTACGGCGTAAGCGATGAAGTGTTCGAGCTTGTCGCTGAGATGAAGACGATCCAGAGCCCGCATCGGAAACGAGCTGGAAGGCAGGAGCGAAGCCACCACGACCACCCCGATGGCAATGTACCAGAGATTCCGAAGAAGCTGCCGTACCTGCGCGGGGTGAGCCATATTTTCAGTATAACGGCCGGGCTGGAACCGCCGATGCGCGCGGCAGTGATACACTTTCGTCGATGCGCCCGCCACCCAAACGGCGCGGCGCGGGAAAGGAAGGCAGGAACATGGATCGTTCGCGATTTCCCAAGCACGGCCGTGCGCCTCGCGGGGCGTGGCTGCTGGTAGTGGGAACTCTGCTGGCGCCGGGCGCGGCGCGGGCGCAGCACACCGCTTCCGGCAATGCGTCTCTGGCGGCGCGCATCCAGCGGATCGAAGACAACCAGGAAATCCAGACCGTGCTGCTGAACTACGGACGCTACCTGGACGCCCGCAATTTCGCGGCCTACTCGCAGCTCTTCGCCAAGGATGGAGAGTGGAAAGGCGGATTCGGTTCGGTAACGGGACCGGCCGCCATCCAAGCCTTCATGGCGAAGAACATTCCCGGCGCGAACAGCGGCAACACGTTCCACCTGCTCACCAATTTCATCATCGACGTGCACGGGGACACCGCCACCGCGTGGTCGCGCTGGACCTTTGTCACGCCCAACGCAGAGAAGCGGCCCGCACCGTCGCAAGCCGGCCACTATGACGACCTTCTGGTGCGCGAGAACGGCCACTGGAAGTTCAAACGCCGGGTGGCGGGCAACGACATTCCCGTAATGGAGCCCGCGGCCGCGCCCGCGAAAAAATAGACGGGAGCAGCGATCACTTGGGCTTACCCACGCCGGAGTGTTCGCCCTGCCGCCTGCTCCCCCTGCCGCTGATCTCGAGTCGCCGACGCCTTGAGGATGACTCCAGCCATCGACATTGCTGGAGAACATGAAATCGGAGACCGGCCCATAGTTCCGAGTCGCACTGGAGCGGCGTTGGATAATGAGGGCATGCCTTCCGGTCAACCGCGAGTGGAACACGTCAGCGATACGGCGTTGATGGTGGCCGCCGCACGGGCGCTGGAGACGGCTGGATGGGGATCGGAGTCGGCCTGCGCTGTCGCACCATCGACGAGATGCTGCTCGATGCCGTTGCGACCCTGGGCATCCGGACCGTGGTGATCCTGGGCGCCGGCCTAGATACCCGCGCCTGGCGTCTCGATCTGCCGCCGCACTTACGCTGGATCGACGTCGACTTCGCCGAAATCCTCGACTACAAAGTCGAGATGCTGGCCTCGGAGAGACCGCGATGCCGGTGGGAACGAGTGGCGGCCGACCTCACCGACGCGGCGCAGCGGCAGGCCATGTTCGCGGCCGCGGGCAGCGAGCTAGGGCTCATGGTAACCGAGGGGCTCTTGTTGTACTTGCCCGCCAGTTCCACCCAGGCGCTGGCCATCGAGTCCGTACAGCGGAGCGGCATTCGGCACTGGCTGCTCGATATTGCCGCCTCGAATCTCATGCGCAACGCGCACCACGGTAGGCTCGACGACATCGAGAAGGTGCGCGCTCGGGACCGCGTCGAGGGCCGGCCGATTCTCGACCTGGTGGAGCGCCACGGCTGGAGTCTCGCTGCGCGCCGCGGCTACGCCGAAGAGGGCTTTGCCGTCGCCGCTAGCCGCGGGCTAACCGTGCTTCCCAACGCAGACGCCGTCGCTGCCTCCGACGACCCCTGCGGCATTTACCGGTACGGTTGGAGCGGGTGAAGCCACCCCATGCCGACACCCCACACCGAGACCGGTTGACTTCGGCCGATTCCCGCACTATAGTCACTCACAAGTCTGAAAGAGGAGGGTACCCATGTCTGGTGCTTCTTTTCTGACGCTTACCTGGATCGCTTGGGGGTCGGTGACCACGGTCTTCGTCGCCTTGATGATCTGGAAATCCCTGGCTGGCATGCGGGAGGATGACATCCTCATCCTCGATCCGGCGCAGGAGCGCCAAGCCGCCGAAAAACAACGGGTGGTCGCCCGCGTCGAGCGCATCACACTGTGGGTCAAACGCACGGGGCTGCTCTCGGTGGCTCTGTTGCTGGTCTCGGGCGGGATCTGGGTCTACCGCGGTGTGATTGCATTCAACGGCGGGCAAACACCGTAAGGCCTGCCTTCAGGGACTCTGGACCGCGCTTCGCGCGAGCGGAAGTGTGATCCGGGGCCGGTCGCGGCCTCGGGGTCACCGGGGCTGCGAATGGCCTGCGCTGCGGTCTACGGATCGGTGATGGCGCCGCCCATCAGGAGTACTTCTCCGTCGGGGCGCTTGCCGGTCACCCACATGCCCCCTTTGTCGCCGTTCTTCATGGGGCGGAAGGTCACGGTCAGTTTGTCACCGGGCTTGAGCGTGGTTCGGTTCCAGCCGCGGCGGGCTAGGAAATTGGGGCTCATGCCTTCGAAACCCCACGTGTCGACGCCGCCATGATCGTTCGCCACGTCGATCCACACCCAGGTATGCGGGTTGGTCCAGTCGAATTTCTTGACTGTCCCGGTGACGTCCTTCTGCGTGGTGATGTCGAAGGCCGCAAAAGAATGATGCGCGACCGCCAGACCGGCTCCGCCCGCCAGCAGGCTGGCGATCAGGGCGACTCTCCGAGCCACTTGTTTCAGGATACTGTTCATAGATCCTCTACTTCGGGGAAGCTTCCGGGTTGGCGAGGTTGATGCCCGCATCTCCCTTCGAATCCACAAAATTGCGATTGTTTTCCTCGCACACGTACTCGGCGATGGTCCAGTTGCGATGACGCTTCAAGGTGCGGGCCCCCATCGAGAAGGGCTGAGTCAAGGCTTCGGGATCGACGATGGTAGTCTCGATGCTCATGGTGTCGGGATCGGCAAGCCGGAACCGCTCAACCACCTTCATCTTGCCGCTATAGGGAAATGAGACGCCGCGCGGGATGTTTTCAAACCCCACCGATTCCGCCACCAGCGTGTCGCCTTCCCAATGGCCAACCGACGTGCCGTAAAACGTGGGATCGGGATCGGCGGGGAGCGCGCGGCCGTCGGTGTATATGTGCCGCACCTGAGAATAGGCCTCGATGACGATGGTGACCTGTCCGGGGGTCAGCAAAAACTCCATCGGGTACGGCTGGCTCATGATTTCGGGCAGGCCGGGCGGCAAGCAATTGGCCGTCTGGCTTTCGCCTCCTGGTTTCGCGCCTTCGGCTTTGGCCTTGGCGGCATACTCCGGCGTCAACGAAGGCTGCGGAGCGCGGCCTCTCCCGGCACGCGGCAATCGGGCGCCGAACGCGGGGTCTGGAGGGGGACCGCCGGCCGGAGGCGTTGCGCCGCGAGCGGCCGCTCGCGGGGGGCCGCCCATGGCCATTTCCCAGACGCCGGTTAAATCCGGGAGCTTGGCTAAGGCGGCCCAATCGGCCGGCGTCGGCGCTGGGCGCGTGACTTTCTCAGCGGCTGCCAGCGGACCGACTGCCAGGGCCGCGGCCAGGCATCCATACACAATCGGGCGTGTGCTCTTCATGTCGACCTGCGCTCCACCGAACTGCGGAGCCTTTTCGATTCTATCCGATCCAGAAGCGCGGCGCGGCCCCGCTTGGAAACTCGCGGAGCAGATCCTATACTCGGGATGCGAGGACCGAATGCGCGAGGTAACCGACCAGGATGCGGGGCAATCAGTACGCCTCTCCCGCGGGGAATTGCTGGTCATCACGCTCCGCGAGAACCCGACCACGGGATACCGGTGGAAGGTGGAGGCCAACGGAGAGCCCTTCTGCCGCCTCACACGCGACAATTTCGAGCCGGGCCTGGCGTTGGGCGCAGAGGGAACTCATGCCTGGCGTTTCCGGGCCGCCCGGCTCGGCGCAACCCGAATCCGTCTGACGCTCCAACGCCCCTGGAAACCTGCGGCGCGACCGGCCCGATCGTTCGTTCTCCGCGTGCGGGTGAGCCCGACGCCTACGCTTCCGTGAGAATGCGGATTGTCCAGAAGTCGTCCGCCAGGTTCGAGCTCGTCAGGTAGGCGTAGGGAATGGTGAAGTAGCCTTTCGTCCCCCAGTCCTTGCCCCAGGAATTGCGCACGATGAACCGCTGGGTGGAATCGTCATATCCCACTCCCAGGACCGCGTGACCACCGACGACTTTCTCCCTGGGGCCGGGCATGTTCAACACGCCGGACTTGGCCACCTGCGGACTCTCGAAGGCCTCGTAGACCGTGAAGCCGAACACGAACGGAAAGCCGGAGGCGATGCATCCCTTCAACTGATTGAGGTTGGTCGAAACCAGGCGCTGATAGCCCACCGCTTTATTCTTGCCCGCATCCTTGAAACAGAGCGGGGAGGGTTTCGTCGCGAATTTCTGGGGATTGTACGGCCATTCGGTCTCGGGACAGAAGCCTTGATTCGCGACGGTCTTGATGCCGTCACGAATCTGCGCGCCGTTATCCGAATTGACGCTTTTCTCGATCACGCGCTCGTTGTAATAGATGAACAACCGCGAGGGCATGAAGAACTTGATGCGCTGCTTCTTCTGTTCGAACTGGAGAGCTCCGGAGATGGCATTGGCGGTGCAACTCCCAAGCTGCCCTTGATCGTAAACCGGAGGGCAGCCGGCGCGGAGATCCTTCTTCGGCGGCAACTTCGCGAGGACCGCCGGAACCGCCGCGTAGAGATGATCCCGTTGATCGGGCAGGTCGGGAACCCACCCGTAGGTTTTATGAATGGGCATTGATGATGTCTCCTCTTCGTCGGTACGCCGCACTCCCGTACGATTTCATACTCTGCAAGTGCGGATATATCGGTCTGATTGTAGACGAATGACGAGGATTGTCAAGAGTCGAACGGATCATCTCACGGGCCTCCAGGAATCACCTGTAACCTGGATGTCAATCCGGCCGACTAGGGCCGCGAGAGGCCCGTATGGTCGCCCGTGCTACACTCCCTTCATGCCGGATCTTCGCGAGGTGCGCGATGAGCCGCCGCCATTTCTGGGGAGCTGGCGGCGCGTCTATACGGCCGTTCTCATCTACCTGGTGGCGATCATCGCTGCCTGCTACGGATTCACACGAGCCTGGCGATGACGGGTCTGGACTGGGTGGTCCTGTTCACCACCTTAACGGTGATCGTCGGGTACGGGCTGTATCGCAGCCGCGGCAGCGATACGGTCGACCGGTTTCTGCTGGCTGGCAGGACCATGCCATGGTACGCCATGGCGCTCTCCATCATGGCGACGCAGGCCAGCGCCGTCACCTTCATCTCCACCACCGGGCAAGCCTACGCCGACGGCATGCGGTTCGTGCAGTTCTATTTCGGGCTGCCCATCGCGATGGTGATTCTGAGCGCCACGGTGGTGCCGGCCTTTCACCGGGCTAAGGTCTTCACCGCGTATGAGTACCTGGAACAGCGCTTCGATTCCAAGACACGCACCTTGGCCAGCATCGTATTTCTGTGCCAGCGCGGACTCTCCGCGGGACTGACCCTGTACGCCCCGGCGATCGTACTCTCGGTGATTCTAGGCTGGCCGGAGCGCTCCACCATCTTCCTGATGGGCGTGACCGTGATCACCTACACCACGCTGGGCGGCGTCAAGGCCGTGACCTGGTCGGACGTGCAGCAGATGTGCATCATCTTTGTGGGGCTGGTGATCGCCCTACTGACCGTCATCCACATGATGCCGGGCTCGATCTCGTTTCCCGACGCGCTGTATCTGGCGGGTGCAGCCGGGCGGCTGAACGCCGTTACCACCAACTTCGCCTGGAACGACCAGTTCACGTTGTGGAGCGGCCTCATCGGCGGGACGTTCTTGTTTCTTTCCTACTTCGGCTGCGATCAATCGCAGGTGCAGCGGTACCTGACGGGAAAATCCATCGCGCAAAGCCGTCTCAGCCTGATCTTCAACGCGGTGGCCAAGATCCCGATGCAGTTCTTTATCTTGTTCATCGGCGCGATGGTGTTCGTGTTCTACCTGTTTGTAGCGCCGCCGGTGCTATTCGAGCAGGCTGAGTTGGGACGCATCCAGAGCAGCAGCGCGTTCCGCCCACTGGAGGAACGGTATCACGCGGCATTCGAGCAGCGGCGCGAGGCGGCGCTGGGGTTGATCGAGGCCCATCACGCGCGGAACGCGGCCGGCGAGAACCAGCAGGTGACGGCGTATCGGGCGGCCCAGCACGAGCTCGACGCAGCCCGCGGCCAGGCGGCGCAATTGGTGGCCGACACCGGGGGCGAACGCGGGTTCAGCGATACCAACTACATCTTTCTGTCGTTCGTGACCAAGTATCTCCCGGCCGGACTGGTGGGTCTGATCATCGCCGTGATCTTCGCCGCCACCATGTCGGCGAGCGCGGGCGAAATCAATTCGCTGGCCACGGTCACCATGGTGGATCTATACAAGCGCCACTTTCACCCGGCTGGCACCGATCATCACTATCTGATGGCGTCG
Organism: Terriglobia bacterium; assembly: GCA_020073145.1. Taxonomy (GTDB): domain Bacteria; phylum Acidobacteriota; class Terriglobia; order Bryobacterales; family Bryobacteraceae; genus PSRJ01. The sequence goes on along the minus strand of JAIQFS010000008.1, from coordinate 96,926 downwards.
CGCTGGGCCACCATCTTCTGGGGCGCCTATGCGGTAGTATTCGCGGGATGGGGCAGGAAGCTGGGGTCGCTGATCGTCGCGGTCAACGTGGTGGGGTCTCTGTTCTACGGCTCGCTGTTGGGAGTGTTCGTGCTGGCCTTCTTTTTCCGGAAGGTGCGCGGCACGGCGGCGTTCTTCGGCATCCTGGCGGGAGAGGCTGCGATTTTCTGGGCCTTCCTGTTCACGAAGATTTCCTTCCTCTGGTACAACGTAATCGGCTGCGTGGTGGTGATCGCGACCGCGCTCGCCATCACGTATGCGACGGATTCTACGGACGGGGTTGACCTTCAGACGCAGGCTTGATCTGTCTTGAGGGGTTCCACTCGCGCGCGCACGCATGAGTTGGGGCCGGCCTACTCGGACTTCCTGACCTTCCGCCATACCACGTACGCCACGACCGCCACGGCGATCGCAATGCTGGCCCCGACCAGATAGTGCTCGATGTCTCTCTGCACCGCCTCCCAGCGGTCTCCCAGCAAGTATCCGAGGCTGATGAAACTCGTAACCCATAGAACCGTGCCGGTGTAGGCGAACAGTGCGAACTGGTGCGGCCGCACTTCGGACATGCCGGCGGCATACGCGGTCAGGTGACGGACGCCGGGGATGAAGTAGCCGACCGTCAAAGCCCAGTGGCCGATGCGCTCGAACCAGGCGTGCGCCCGGGCCAGACGCTCGGGCGTCACATGCACATACTTGCCGTAGCGGTGCAGCAGCGCGAGGCCAAAGCTGCGGCCCAGCGTGTAGCTGATCGTCATGCCCGTGGCGCTGCCCACCATAGCCGACGCCGCGGCGAGCGGTAGCGACAGATGTCCGCGATAGACGAGATACCCGGTGAAAGTTAGCAGAGTCTCGTCGGGCACGGGCAGCCCGACGATTCCGAAGACCAGGAGCGAGAAGATCGCCAGGTAGCCGTACTCGGTGATCCAGGCAAGAACCTGCTGTTCCACGCTGATCTTCTTCTAGACCGACAGGTCCGAGATATCGACCGGCGACCGGTTGCCTTCCACCACCACGATGCCGCTCTCGGTGACGTGATGGTACCGGCGGTCGCGTTCGGGATCGCACCCGATGCGGGCATCCTCGGGCACGCGGACGTTTTTATCGAGAATGGCGCGGCGCACCAGGGCGCGGCGGCCGATATCGCAATTGTCCAAAATGATGGAGTCCTCTACCACCGCCCCCGTATGCACCTTCACCCCGCGGGCCAGCACCGAATTGCGCACCACGCCGCCCGATAGGATGCTGCCGCTGGCCACGATGGAATCGATCGCCTGGCCGCGCCGGCCTTCGTCGTCAAACGCGAATTTTGCGGGCGGGTCCGGATAGCTGGTGGTGCGCAAGGGCCATTGGCGGTTGTAGAGATTCAAGGCCGGACTGACCGACCGCAAGTCCATGTTGGCCTGGTAGTAGGCGTCGATGGTCCCCACGTCGCGCCAATACGGAACGGCGCCGGAAGCTTCACCGGGAATGCGGTTCGTCTGGAAATCGTAGGCGTAGATGGCCATCTTTCCGGCCAACCGCGGCAGGATGTCGTGTCCAAAATCGTGGCTGCTGGCGGAATTGGCCGCGTCGTCGTGCAGCAGGCGCAGGAGCGTCCGGGTGGAAAAAATGTAGTTCCCCATGGAGGCGTAGACGCGCTGGGCGTCGCGAGGCATGGCCGGTGCGTTGGGATTCTTCTCGTGAAAGGCGAGAATGCGGCCGTCCTCCGCCGCCTCGATCACCCCGAACTCGGCGGCCTGACTTCGAGGAGCCGGGATGGCGGCCACCGTCACTTCGGCGTTCCGATGCATGTGGGCCTCGATCATCGCGGCCACGTTCATGCGGTAGACGTGATCGGCCCCGAAAATCGCGACGACCCGCGGGTCGGCCTGCTCCACCAGGTTGATGTTCTGGTAGATGGCGTCGGCGGTGCCTTGATACCAGGTTTCGCCGGCCGAGCGCATCTGCGCCGGGACCGGTATCACAAACTGGTTCTTGAGCAAGCCGGCGAATTGCCACCCTTCGTTCAGGTGCTGCAGCAGCGACTGGCTGCGGAACTGGGTCAGCACATAGATGGAGTAGATTCCCGAATTGATGAAATTACTGAGAACGAAGTCGACAATCCGATACTTGCCGCCGAAGGGAACGGCGGGTTTGGCGCGTTCTTTCGTGAGCGGATAGAGCCGGGTCCCTTTGCCCCCGGCCAGCACGATTCCCAAGACCCGGATGCGCATAGGCGGCTGCCGAAGGACTATTCTTCCAGGCAGCAGCGCGGGGCGCAAGGCAAATCGGCGGGCTACGCACCGATTTTTGTGGACGCGGCTGGATCGAGAGGTGGGGCGCCGGGAGGCCGCGTCTTCCAGCGCCGGTGAATCCAGAGCCACTGGTCGGGATGCTCGCGAATCACCGCCTCCAGGCGCGCTTGCAGTTCTTGCGTATCGCGCCCGGCGTCCCCCGAGATAGGGACCGGTGGATAGAACCGCAGCACATACCGCCGCTCTTCGGCGGACCACAAGGCGAAGCCCGGAATCACCGCCGCGCCACTGTGCGCCGCCAATTTCGCGAAGCCCGAGCCGGCCGAAGCGGGGACGCCAAAGAAATCCACGAATACGCCGGAATCGAGCGCAGCGTTCTGATCGATCAGGATGCCGACGGCCTCATTGGCAGCCAGGGCCTTCAGAATGGCGCGCGCGGAATCCTTTTTCAGGATGATGCGGTTGCCCGAGAGCGCGCGGCGACGCTCCACCATGGCATCGATCCAGGGGTTGTCCAGAGGACGGGCCACCACGTTCATGGGGGCGGCGAACCATGCATGGGCGAACGCGCTCAATTCCCAATTACCGAGATGCGCGGTGGCAAACAGGATACCCTTGCCCGCGCGCCGCGCTTGTTCCACGTGCTCGTATCCTTCCGCGCGAACCCAGCGCTCCAGGTTCTCCCGGCGCATGGCGGGGAATTTCGCAAAGGTCACCAACAGCCGGGCGATGGAATGGAAGACGCCGTCGGCAATCTCGCGACGCCGCTCGTCGGTGGCTTCGGGCAAGGCCATCGACAGATTGGATTGCGCCACGCAGCGTAGACGCGGCAGAGCCAGATCGAGGAGGCGGGTGTAGCCGCGCGCCATACGATGGGCCACCGGGACCGGCGTCCACTCGAGGGACTTCAGAACCCCCACGGCCACCGCGGATTCGATGGCGTTGCGAAGGCCTGACCGCCGCGGCATGCGATTACTCGATCCAGCCGCCGCCCAGCACCCGGTCGCCGTCGTAGAAAACCGCGCCCTGTCCGGGAGTGACGGCGCGTTGCGGCTCGTCGAACACCACTTCCACCCGGGCTGGGTCGCCGGTCGCGTGCAGCGTGGCCGGCGCGGCGGTGTGTTTGTTTCGAATCTTGACCTGGGCGCGAGCGGAGCCCGATACTCCTTCGATCGAGATCCAGTTGACGTCTTTGGCGAAGAAGCCGGGGCGGAGCAACTCGTCGTTGGTGCCGACCACCACCTGCTGGGTCTCCTGGTGAGTAGCGATGACGTAGAGCGGCTCGCCGGTGGCCACACCCAAGCCGCGGCGCTGGCCGACGGTGAAGTGATGGACGCCCTCGTGCTCGCCCAGCGCGCGGCCAGAAGTCGTGACGATCGGGCCGCGTGCGGGAGGCGGCGGTGCGCCGCGGTCCTTCAGCCAGGCGGTCAGAAAGCCCGCGTAGTCGCCGTTCGGCACAAAACAGATTTCCTGGCTGTCGCTCTTGGCAGCCACCGCCAGGTCCATGGAGCGTGCCAGTTCGCGCACCTCGGGCTTGGTCATCTCACCCAAAGGAAACAGCGTGCGGGCCAGTTGCGGCTGGGTTAGCCCGGAGAGGAAATACGTCTGATCCTTGGATGCGTCGGCCGGGCGCAGTAACTGATATCGTCCCAAAGTTTCGTCGTAACGCACACGCGCGTAGTGCCCGGTGGCGATCTGCTGCGCGCCCACGGCGTCGGCCAGTTCGAGGAAGCGATCGAACTTGATGTGGTTGTTGCACAGCGTGCAGGGGACGGGAGTGCGCCCGGCCAGGTATTCCTCAACGAACGGCTTCACCACACGCTCCTCGAACTCCTGTTCGAAGTTCACAACGTAATACGGAATGCCGATCTGCTCGGCGACCCGTCGGGCATCGTAAACGTCGTCGAGCGAGCAACAGCGGCCAGTCGCGCCTTCGGAAGAAACCTCGGGCAAGCGGCGCTGGTTCCAAAGCTGCATCGTCAACCCCACCACGGGATGCCCCTGACGGACTAGCAGCGCGGCCACGGTGGAGCTATCAACCCCGCCGCTCATGGCAACGGCAATGGGGGCGTCAGGCATGCACCGAAATCCGGCGCAGGTGCGCGACCGAAGCCTCCAACGCGCCGGCGAGCGCGTCCACTTGTGCGGCGGTATTGGAACGGCCCAAGGAGAACCGGATGCTGGCGCGCGCCCGTTCGGCGGAAAGCCCGATCGCAGTCAGCACGTGCGAAGGCGTGATCGCGCCGCTCGAGCATGCCGAGCCGGTGGAGACAGCGAACCCGCGGAGATCGAGCGCAATGACGAGCGCCTCGCCGTCGATACCGTCGAAGTAGAGGTTGGTGGTGTTGGGAGTCCGCGGCGCGCCCTCCCCGTTGACGCCGGTGCCCGCAATCCGGTCGAGCACGGAATACTCCAGGCGGTCGCGCAGTCCGGAGAGCCTCTCGCCGTCGGAGGCCGTTTCGCGCTCGGCTAGTTCCGCCGCAGCGCCGAACCCGGCGATGCCGGGCACGTTCTCGGTCCCAGGCCGGCGGTCGCGCTCATGGTGGCCGCCGAAGGTCAAGGGCGCCATCCGGGCTCCCTTCCGCACGAATAGCGCGCCCACCCCTTTGGGCGCGTAGAGCTTGTGACCGCTCATGCTGTACAGGTCCACCCCCAGCGCGTCCACGTCGACCGGGATCTTGCCGAGCGCCTGTACGCCATCGACGTGCAGGGGCACGCCTGCCTCGCGCGCAATGCGGGCGATTTCAGCGATCGGCTGCACGGTGCCCAGCTCGTTGTTGGCGTGCATCACGGAAACCAGCGCGGTATCGGGGCGAAGCGCGAGCCGCACGTCGTCCGGGTCCACGACGCCGGCCCCGTCCACCCGCAGGCGAGTGACAGCCGCACCTTCGCGTTCCAGTTGAGCGCACGCGGCCAGCACGGCCGGATGCTCGATGGCGGTGGTGATCACGTGCCGCGGACCCGCGGCGCGGACCACCCCCAATACCGCCATATTGTCCGCTTCGGTTCCGCCGCTGGTAAAAACAACCTCCGGGGCCCTTGCGCCAATTAAAGACGCGAGTTGCCGCCGGGCGGCCTCCAGGCGCTGCTTGGCCGCCTGTCCGAAATGATGAATGCTGGAGGCGTTGCCGAAGGTCTGATCGAGACACGACACCATCGTCTCCAGAACCTCGGGAGCAATGGGGGTGGTGGCGTTATGATCGAAATACGCGCGCTGCACTCAGCCTTAATTCTAACAGCGGCGGACAATGCGCGCCCTCAGCCAACCAGCGGGTTCCGAATGGATACCCCGGCCAGCCTGCTGAAGTCCCGGTCCGCGGACCAGAGCTCCCGGACTCCGTGCTCCCGGCAAATCGCGGCGACACGGGCGTCGTGGACGGCTCCTCCGGCGATCCGGCCGGAGGAAAGAAGATGTTTCAATTCCTTCCAATGTCCGCTCAATTCGCCGATCGGCCGCAGGGAGGGTGACGTCATCCAGAATTCCACCTGCTCGATCGCCTTGGAGAGCGGAGTGGGCGGCTTGTAGATCCGGGGATGCGTCACGATGGCGAGGAATTCGTGAAAACAGGGCCACGCTACGGCCCATGGCGCCGAACCTTCGGCCAGCCGGGCCACCGCGGACGCCGCTTTCTGGTGCCACTCGGAATCGCGCCGGTGCGCGTACACCAGAATGTTCGTGTCCAGCGCGATCATTCCCCGCGCCCTCGATAGATCGTTTGCCGGATTTCAGGCCAAGCCGCTTCTTTCTGCAACCCCTTCCCTCCGAAGGAGCCGTCCCGCAGACGAAACCGGGTGTGCGAAGCCCGTCCCTGCTCGATGACAGACCTCAAACCCTCCTCGATGATCTGCCGCAATGGCACACCTCGGGAATAAGCGCACGCGCGCGCCTCCTGGAACAGAGAGTCGGAAATCTCGACCGTGGTCTTCACGAAACCATATTACCATATCGCCGAATATGGGTGTATGGGTCGAGAGTAGCCTAGCCCACCGGGCTCCATTTGAGCAGGCTGGTGCACGGGCGGGTGAGAGGATCGTCGAAGTGATTGGGGCTGACGCGCAAGGCATAGCCCAGGCGTCCGGTGCGCTCCGGAACAATGTCCTTGCCGAAAATCGCCACCGAACCCTGCTGCTCGACGGCCGGCAGCACCATGACTTCGGTGTCTTCCAGGTTGCCGTCGATATCCACGCGGCCCATCACCACTTCCACGCGCACGTCGCCGGGCGTGAGTCCGGCGAGGTCGATGGCTGCGCGCACGGCCACCGGTTTGCCGCTAATTACCGCTCCGGCTGGTCCCGCTCCCGAGTCCACAAACCGCACACGGTCCCACACCTCGTGTACGCGAGAGTTCCAATTCGCCCTTTCGCGGACGTTCTGGTACCCGCTCTTGGCGATCCGGACGTGCTGCGAGTGCGCCGGTTCGTACAGCTCCGTCATGTACTCGTGAACCATGCGGCGGCAATCGAATTGGGGGCTGATGTACATGAGCGACTGTTTCACCCGCCGGATCCATTCGCGCGGCGTCTGTTCCCGCCGTTCATAAAACATCGGTACGATTTCGTTCTCGAGCAGATAGTAAATGGCGCTGGCGTGCAGCCCGTCCTGTTCTTCGGTGTAGGGCTCGCGCTCGCCGATGGCCCAGCCTCCGGAACGCTCGTAGGCTTCATCGAACCAACCGTCCAGAATGCTCAGGTTGAGCACACCGTTGAGACCGGCCTTCATGCCGCTGGTGCCGCAGGCCTCTTCGCCGCGGCGCGGGTTGTTGAGCCAGAGGTCCACCCCCTGCACCATCTCGCGCGCCACTTTGATGTCGTAATCCTCCAGGAAGACCACGTGCTTCCACAAGTCGGGATCGCGCGAGAGCTGGACGATTTCGCGAATGAAACTCTTTCCCGGCTGGTCCTTGGGATGCGCTTTCCCCGCGATGATCACCTGCACCGGCATTTCCTTGTGCAGCAGAATGCGTTTGAGCCGCTCAACGTCCCGGAATAGCAGCGTGGCGCGCTTGTAAGTAGCGAAACGCCGCGCGAATCCGATCGTGAACGCGTTGGGATCGAGAACTTCGGAAGCCCGCCGCACCTCGGAGGCGGAGGCCTGCCGGCGCAAGGCCGCGGCGTGCTGACGCGCCCGCACGAAGGTCACCAGCCGCCGTTTGCGCCGGCGGTGCGCTTCCAGCAGTTCTTCGTCAGGAATATCGCCTACCTGCTCCCAGATGCTGGGATCGTTAAAGCGTTCGCGCCAGTCGGGCTGCAGGTATTGATCGTAGAGCGAGGCCAGGTCGCCGTTGAGCCAGCTCGGCAGGTGTACACCGTTCGTGATGGACGTGATCGGCACTTCCCACACCGGGAGCTGCGGCCACATATCGTGGAACATCTCCTGCGAGACTTCGCGGTGCAGGCGGCTGACCGCGTTCCGGTACGCCGAGGTGTTCAGCGCCAGCACTGCCATGGAAAACCGCTCGTCGCGGTCGAAGACATTGCGGCGTCCCAAGGCCATCAACTGCTGAAAATCGATTCCAACCTCGGAGCAGTACTCGGAGAAGTAGTGGTACATCAGCCCGGGGTCGAATAAATCGATGCCCGCCGGCACCGGCGTGTGGGTGGTGAACACATTGCTGGCGCGCGCCGCTTCCAGGGCCTCGTCAAAGCGCAGCTTGTCCTCGTGCATGTACATCCGGATCTGCGACAGCGCCAGAAACGCCGAGTGCCCTTCGTTCATGTGGAACACAGTGGGCTTCAGCCCCATGGCCTGCAGCGCGCGCATGCCGCCGATGCCCAGCACGATCTCCTGCCGGATGCGCGTATCGGTATCGCCGCCGTAGAGCGAATCGGTGATGTCGCGGTCCTGCGGCAGAACGTTCTCCGGAATGTTGGTGTCCATCAGGTAGAGCGTGATCCGTCCCACGTCCAGCTTCCAGATTTGAATGTAGACCTTGCCCGTGGGCAGCTTGACCGAAACTTTCAGATCCTGCCCGGACCCATCTTTCACCGGCGCAATCGGCAGCGTATAGAAGTCGTTGAGCGGATAGCGCTCCTGCTGCCATCCGTCAGGGTTCAGAAACTGGCGGAAATAACCCTGCTGATAGAGCAGCCCCAACCCCACCAGGGGGTAGTCTTGATCGCTCGAAGACTTCAAGTGGTCGCCGGAGAGAATGCCCAGACCGCCCGAATACACTGGCAGACATTCGGTGAGGCCATACTCGGCCGAAAAGTAGGCGACCAGTTTACCGTCGCCGGGAAGTGGGCCTTTGCGCACGCGCGCGTCGTACGTCTCGCACGCCATGCGGTAGAGCGCCAGGTAGCGCGGATCCGCCGCGGCCTTCTTGAGCGCGGCTTGCGAGACCCGGCCCAGCATGAGCACCGGATTGTAACCGCATTCCCGCCACAAGTTCTGATCGAGCCGGCGGAAGACTGCGCGGATGATCGGCTCCCAGCTCCACAGGATGTTGTGAGCCAGTTCCGTCAGACGCGACAACGAGGAGGGCAATGCCGGGCGAACCAGGAATTCCCGAATCGGCTGGATGTAAAAGGGCATCCGAGAAGCTACCTCCAAGATAGCAAACAGGTCTGGCCCGTCCGCGGGCGCCAGCCCCCGGGCAGACTACCCCCCGAAGGGATACTCGGGATGCACGATTTCATCGGTGCGTACGTCACAATATCAGTATAGGCAGAATGCATTTTCGGACACTTATATTTGTTCTGACCGTAAGCTCGGCTTTTGCCGGCGAATACGCCCTCTTGGCCCATGGCGGGCGGTTGCACGCCGACCGCCACGAACACGACGGGGCCAAAGTCCGGCTCTATAACGGTGGCGGTTATATCGAAATCGAGTCCTCCCAGATCGTGGGCTATGAGGCCGAGGAATCCGCGCCTGCTGTCACCGGAATTGCGCAGACCGCTGCGCCCCCGGTGCTCTCTCCCCAGCAACTGGCCGACACTGCCGCCGACCGGTACGGATTGCCGCGCACCCTGGTGCGCAGCGTGATGTCGGCGGAGTCCGGCTTTCAGCCGCACGCGGTTTCCCCCAAGGGCGCCCTCGGTTTGATGCAGTTGATGCCGGCCACCGCCCAGGCTCTTGGCGCCAATGCGAGCGATTCCGCGCAGAACGTGGACGCCGGCGCCCGCTACTTACGGCAACTGCTGGAGAAATATCATGGCGCGCTGTACCACGCGCTGGCGGCGTATAACGCCGGGCCTGCGGCCGTGGACAAGTACAAAGGGGTGCCGCCCTTCCCGGAAACCGTCCGCTACGTCAATCGCGTCGCGGGCGATTGGAAGCAATCCGTCGCAGCGGTCAGCTCCGCGGGATCCGATCCAGCTTCGCCGCCAGAATAAAATCGCTTTCGGTCAGACCGTCGATCTTGTGGGTCCAGATTTCGACGCCGACTTTCCCCCACGACAAATGCAGATCGGGGTGATGCCCTTCCTGCTCCGCAATCGCTCCCGCCGCGTTGACGAAATCCAAAGCTTGGCGGAAATCGGGGAAGCTGTAGGTTCTCTGCAAGTGGTGTTCGTTCACCGCTTGCCAGCCGCTCACCTGCTCCCGCAGCTTTTCCAGTTCGGCGCCGCGCAGCGGCGGCACGCCGCCACGGCATGGAACGCAGTGCTTCTCAGCCAGAGCCATTCCCAATCCTCCTCTCCCAGTAGACCGCATGTTACGATGAAACAGTTGTTAGCAGCCGCTTTAAGCCAGCATGAAGACTCGCATGCGGGGCGAAGAACGCCATGCGGCTATCGTTCGCACCGCCATCCATCTTTTCGCCGAAAAGGGATTTCGCGGCGCCACCACGCGCGAGCTCGCGTCGGCCCTGGGCGTGACCGAGCCCGTTCTCTACCAGCACTTCCAGACCAAGCGCGACTTGTACCGCGCCATCATCGAGGATAAGGCCCGCCAGGCTTCCCAGCGGGTGCACACCCTCCAGCGCTACGCCGAGGCCGGCGACGACCGGCTGTTCTTCACGCGGCTGGGCGAGCTGATCCTCGAACGTTACGAAAAGGACCCGGGGATGACGCGCCTGCTGTTGTTCATCTCGCTCGAAGGCCACGAACTCGCCGGCAACTTCTTCGAGCGCGTCTTCACCGATTTCTACCGCCTGGTGCTGGACTACATCCGCCGGCGCATCCGGGCGGGCGCCTTCCGGCGCGTCGATCCCGAAATCGCCGCCCGGGGCCTGATCGGGATGATCGCCTATCACGGCCTGGTCGAGCAGCTCTTCCCGGGTTACTTCAAGAAGCGCAGCCGCCAGCGCGTGGCGCGGGAAATGGCGGACGTTTTTCTCGGCGGTGTTTCCGCAAAGGGCGTCTCAGCGGCCGGATGATCCGAATCCGCCCGCGCCGCGGCGCGAGTCGGCCAGCTCGCTTTCCACCCATTCCACGGCTTCGTAGCGCGCCACAACCATCTGGGCGATGCGGTCTCCGGCACGCACGGTGTAGGGCTCGCGTCCCAGATTGAGAAGGATCACGCGGATTTCGCCGCGATAGCCCGGGTCGATGGTTCCCGGCGTATTGGGCATGGTGATCGCGTGTTTCAGGGCGAGCCCGCTGCGCGGACGCACCTGCGCTTCAAAACCGGCCGGCAATTCGATGGTGAGTCCGGTCGGAACCAGGCGCGGCACGCCCGGCTCCAGGGTCGCGTCTTCCACCGCCCGCAAGTCCATCCCGGCGTCCTCGTGGGATCCATGGACGTAGTCCGGCAGGACCGCCTCGGGATGCACACGTTGGATTCGAATCTGCATCCCCGTTATCATAGCGTCTTGATTCCCACAAAACGCGTCATCACCGTAGCGCCCATGCCGCCCGAGAAGAGCGCCTACGCCCTGGCCCGTTATAGCCGGTCGCCCGATTCCATCCGCCAATCCATCGAATGGGTGCGCACCCACGATTCGCGCAGCTTCCTCGAGAGCTTCTACTTTCAATACGGCCACGCATCCATCGCCGACCTGGGGCACGCCGTGGTCTGCTTCGAGGGTATCTCGGAGCTGGCCGCCACCGAAATCGAAGCCGAACCGCTGTGGGACGGCCAGGCGAAATCGTCGCGCTATCAGGATTTTTCGCGGTCGGGCTTCATCACTCCGCCGGAGTTCTCAGCCGCTGAGGCCGCCGCCTACCGGTCCGCGGGAGAGGCCTTGCTGGCGGCGTACGCCCAAGTCAATGAGCGGGCCCTGGCCCGTTTGAGCGAACAGTTGCCGCGTCCCGAGGCCATGAAGCCGGAAGCCTACCGGCGCAACCTGGCCGCGCGCGCGTTTGACGTGGCGCGCTATCTGCTCTTCTGGGGCGTGCCCACCAACGTCGGCCAGGTGACCAGCATTCGCACACTGGAAAAACAGATCCGGCGTCTGAAGGCTTCCCCCTATGCGGAACTGCGTGAACTGGGCAACGAAGTCGCCCAAGCCTGCGCCGCCGAGCCCGACTGCCTCTGGGACACGAACTCCGCCGCCGAGCCGCTCGCCCCCACGCTGGCCCGCCACGCCGACCTGGACGACCATGCCGTTCGATCGCGAGAAGACTTGCGGCTCTGGGCACTCCAAAACCTGCCCGCGGCCGCTGGTGGCGACGCGCCGCGAGTCGACCTCCTGCGCCCCGCCAATGTACCCGCCGACATCGCCGCCACGTTGCTTTACCCGGTGACCGACCGGCCTTTCCGCGAGTTGTACGAGATCGCCTCCGGCTGGAACGAGCGCCGGCGGGCCGAAGTGATCGACGTGGCGCTCGCTTCGCGCACGCGCCGCGACGAAATCCTCAGCGGTTTCCGAGGCGGGCTCTACGCCTACGACTTCATCATCGACATCGGCGCCTTCCGCGACTTGCAGCGCCACCGCCGCTGCCAGAAATTCCGTCAGGAGTACGCGGGCCGCCTGGGATTCGACACTCCCCAACTGGTGATCGAAGCAGGCGCCTCCGAAGTCTTCGCGTCCGCGATGCAAACCGCCCTCGATGCCATGCACGCCCTGCCCGCTCCCGGCGCGCAGTATCTGCTGCCGTTCGGAGCGCGCTCCCGATTCCTCTTCAAGATGGATTTCGCCGAGGCCGAGTACATTTCCAAGCTCCGCAGCGGAGTGAAAGGCCACTTCAGCTATCGCGAGATCGCCTGGGAGATGAAGTGCCAGATGGAGCGGCTCGAGCCCGAGCTGGGCCGTCTGATTGACGCCACGCCTCCCTGGGTAGAAGACCCGCTGCAACGGTAGCCCCGACACTTGCCTGCATTTCTTGCTATCATGTAGGCATGAAGCGGCGTGCACCAGTTCAGTACACGATCCGCGGGATCCCCCCGGAAGTCGATCATCTGCTGCGCCAGAAAGCCGCGAAAAAGAAACAGAGCCTCAATCAAGTGATCCTCGACGAACTGGCGGCCGCCACCATCGGCAGCCCGCGGCGGGCGGACTTTTCCGATCTGATCGGCCAGTGGACCCCGGACCCGGGCTTTGACGAAATCGTGGCCGCCCAGCGCCAGATCGATCCGGACAAGTGGAAGTGAGAGTCGCGCTGGACACCAACCGTCTGACCGACCTTTTTCGGGGCGATACTGCTTTGGCCAAGCAATTGGCGGTTTGCGACGAAGTCCAGATCCCACTCATGGTCTTGGGCGAAATTAAGGCGGGTTTCCATGGCGGAACCGAACCGCACCGCAACGAGGCGCTGCTGCGGAAGTTGCTCGCCAAGCCGACCGTGGCCATCCTTCTCCCCGGCCGGGAGACTGCTCAACAGTACGCGCGTCTGTTTGTCCAACTCAAGCGGGCCGGCACTCCGGTTCCCGACAACGACCTGTGGATCGCCGCGCTGGCTCTGGAACACGATTTGGTTCTGATCACCCGGGACCGGCACTTCGACCGGATCCCGCAATTACCGCGCGCCTGAGGAGTCCGCCGTCCGACGGGCGGAACCCTACTCGAACCGTAGCGCGCGCAATGGGTCGATGCGGGTGGCGCGGCGCGCGGGAATCCAGCAGGCACACAACGCCACAGCCAGCAGCAAAAAGGCGACCGCCGAAAGCGCCAGCGGGTCACTAGGGGTGACACCGAACAACTGGCTGGCAATCAGGCGGCCTCCGGCCAGGGCGCCTGCCAGGCCGGCGAGGAGTCCGGCGATCACGGGACGCATTCCCTGGCGCACCACCATGCCGACGATCTGCGCGCCGCGCGCTCCCAGCGCGATCCGGACGCCCATCTCCGGCGTGCGCCGCACCACGGAAAACGAGATCACGCCATAGACGCCGAGCGCGGCCAGGAGCAGGCCTGCGGTGGCGAAGGCGACCGCCAGCTCCATCTGAAACCGGCGCATGGCTACCGATTCTTCCAAAACCTCATCCATGTTCTTCGCCGGGACGAAGGGAAGATCCGGGTCCAGGGAGCGAAGGGCCGCGCGAACGCCGCCGATGACTGCCAGGGGCTCTCCCTCGGCGCGCAGCACAAAGAAGAAGCGCGTGTTGTTGGTTTGCCAATAGGGTTGATAGACCGTAAAGGGCGCCTGCTTTTCCGCCCCGGCGCGGACGTCACCGACCACGCCTACCACCTCCAGCGAGGGCGGCGCCTTCTCGCCGCCGCAACCGCCCACATGCTGGCCCAGCGGGTTCTGCCCCGGCCAGAGGGCTTGTGCGGCCTTCTCGCCGAGAACCGCGACGGCGCGAACGCGGTCTCCCGGCACCAGAAACCGGCCTCGGACCAGCGGGATTCCCATGGCTTGCCAGTACCCGGGATTCACAAAGCGGAAATTCGCCAGCCCAACGGCGGGCTGTTCGGGCGGGCCGCCATCGCGCAGGTTGCAGGTCCAGGTTTCGCCGCGCAGAGGCAGCTGGTTTGTGACACCCACCGAGCGCATGCCGGGGATCGCGTCCAGCCGCCGCAGCGCCTCATCGACGAATCGGATGCGATCGGGTTCGCGAGAGTACTTGAAACTGGTGAGCGAGACGTCCTGCGTAATCACACGCGAGGCCTCGAATCCTCTGGGCGCGGTCATCACGCGATAGAAACTCAGCAGCAGGAGGCTGCCCACCACCAGCAAGAGAGTGCTCAAGGCGACTTCCGCGCCGACCAGGACCTCCCGTAGGCGCACTTTGCGGCCGGGATCTGTCGCGTTCGCGGAGCCCGATTTGAGTGCCCCGTGAGGATCGGTTCGAGACAAGCGCCAGGCCGGCACCAGGCCGCAGATCAGCGCGGAGACCAAAGCCGCGGCGATCACGAACAAGAGGACCCGGAAATCCATGCGGACGTCGCCGATGCGCGGCAAATCTACCGGCGCCGTCAGCAAGAAAACGCGCAAGGCCACGTAGGCCAGGCCCACCCCGAGAGCGGAACCGATCGCCACCAGCAGGAGAGCTTCGGTCAGGACCAGGCGGAACAGCTCTCCGCGGCTCGATCCCAAGGCCATGCGAATTCCGGCCTCGCGGCCGCGGCTGGCAGTGCGCACCAGCATGAGGTTGCCTACGTTGACGCACACGATCAACAACACGGTGGCCACGATGCCCATCAGAAGCCAGAGGCCCGTGCGGGCGCCGCGCGTGACGGTTTCCCGGAGAGGAAACAGAGCCGGCCGCAGCCCGATGTGGTACCGGCGAACGATATCGGCGATGGACGCGTTGAATTCGGCGACGGCTTGCGCGGGCGCGGCAGCCGTCTTCAGCCGCACCGCCGAGACGTAGTTGTACGTCCCATCCTCCTCGGCGCGCGAAACGTCCTGGCCCAGGGGGAAAAAGATCAGGGGAGACGCATTCACATTCACTTCGTCGGGGCCCCACTGGCTGCCGACGGGGAGTTGCAGATCCGGCGGCATCACACCGATCACCGTGAAGGGCAGACCGTTGATCTGCAGGGTGCGGCCGAGGACGGCTGGGTCGCGACTAAATCGAGTGCGCCAGATGGCGTCGGAAAGGATGAGCACGCGCGACTGGCCGGGGAGTTCTTCTTCGGGGCGGAAGTCGCGGCCGAGGGCCGGTGGAACCCCCAGCGTCCGAAAAAAGTTGTAGGAGACGCGAAGCGCGGGGATGCGCTCCGGCTCGCCCAGGCCGGTGAGCGTGAGACCGGCAAAGCCGGCCAGCGCCACGTCTTCACAGGAGCGGCAATGCGCGCGCCACTCCGAGAACTGCCGGGCGTTGAGGAGCCAGTACCCTCGCGAAGGGGCGCGGGGTGACGGAAGGTTTACTGCGGCGTAAAGGCGCCCCGGCTCGCGGTAGTGGAGAGGCTCAAGCAGGACGCCGTTGACGATCGAGAAGACGGCAGTCGTAGCGGCAAGTCCGAGCGCGAGCGTGAGCACGGCGATGGCGCTGAAGCCCGGACTGCGCCGTATTTGCCGGAACGCGTATTTCAGGTCTTGCCCGAACCGCTCGATGGCCGCCCATCCCCACATCCCGCGAGTGACTTCCCGGACCAGGAGCTCATTGCCGAATTCGCGCCGCGAGTTCCGCTCGGCGTCGGCGGGAGATTCGCCGCGCGCGATGCGATCCTCGATCGCCAGTTGGAAATGCGCACGCAGTTCGTCGTCCAACTCCCCGTCCATATGGTCGCGACGCCACCAGCGGGTCCACAGGTTCATTTCTTTAGCCCTCCCTTTCCCGCGGGCTCATCAGGCTGGCGATGGCCGCGCTCATCTGGTTCCAGCGGCTCTGCTCCGCCGTTAGTTGTTTTCGCCCCGCCGCGGTCAGGCTGTAATATTTCGCCCGCTGCTTTTTTTCAGATTGGCCCCACTCCGATTTGACCCAGCCCTGCCGCTCCAGCCGGTGCATGGCCGGATACAGCGACCCAGTCTCCACTTGCAGCACTTCACCCGAGCCGGCGCGGATGGCCTGGCCGACGCCGTAGCCGTGCTGAGGCCCCCAGCGCAGCGTCTGGAGGATCAACATGTCGAGAGTTCCCTGAAGCAGCTCAATTCGATTCTGGTAGCGTTCGGTTTTCTTCATGGGACAGGTGGCAGTAGATATCCTACAGCAATGGCCGTAGATTGTCTACTCCCATACTTGCGAACTCTAAATCCGGCTTGGCGGAGCCGGCCTGGGCAGGCCAGTCGCCCACTCCTCTAGCGTGGTGCCCCCCCGCGTCGCTAACAAAAGAGAGCTGGCGCAACCGGATCGAGAATAGGATCGTCAGAGTAGTGAGGATCTCATGGATCGTTGGGCAATCACCTGCTATTTGGACGACGAACAAAAAGAGGAGTTCGAGATGGCGTGCGTCAGTGGAGGCGGCCGGCCGGTTGGCCCTCTGGGGCCCTTCAGCGAGACCGAGCTGCGCTGGGAAATGAAGAGGCAGGGGCAGTCCAACACCCAGATCAACGCCCTGATTCACCACGCGCGGCAGCACGCCAAAAACCGCGAGATGGCATAGTCCCGCCGGGCCGTGCCCAGCGTGCGCGATTTTCCCGCGCCGCCCGCAAAACCAATTACAATTGCCTCTTGGCCCAGACATCACTCTTGCGTGCCGCGGTGATCGGCTGCGGCGCGATCGGCCGCAAGCGGGCCGCGGCGCTCTCCGGCGCGGCGCTGACGGTGTGCTGCGACGTTGTCCTGGACCGCGCCCGCGGGCTGGCCGCTGCCGCCCCGGGTTGTGCGGCCACCACCGAGTGGCAGGCCGCCGTGACGCGGCCGGACGTCGATGTGGTGCTGGCCGCCGCCACCCACGATATGCTGGCCCCCATCGCCCGCGAAGCCGCCGCCGCCGGCAAACACGTCTTGATGGAAAAACCGGGTGCGCGCGGCGCGGACGAACTCGATGCCGTCGCCCAAGCCGCCCGCCAGTCCGGCTCGCTGGTCCGCATCGGATTTAACCACCGGTATCACCGCGCGTTCCGCAAGGCGCGCGAGATCTTCGATTCCGGCGCGCTGGGCGAGCTCATGTTCATCCGCGGCCGCTACGGCCACGGAGGTCGTCCGGGCTACGAAAAGGAGTGGCGCGCCGACCCGAAGATCTCGGGAGGCGGCGAGTTGCTCGATCAGGGCTCGCACCTGATCGATCTCTCGCGCTGGTTTTTGGGTGACTTCTCCGCCGTCCACGGCCGCACGCGCACTTACTTTTGGCAAATGCCGGTGGAAGACAACGGATTCCTGCTGCTCGAAACCGCGCGCGGCCAGATCGCCTTTCTGCACGCCGGCTGGACGGAGTGGAAGAACCTGTTCTCCTTCGAAATCGCCGGCAGCAACGGCAAGCTCGAAATCTCGGGCCTCGGCGGCAGCTACGGGCTCGAGCGGCTCACCTGGTACAAAATGTCGGCCGCGATGGGCCCGCCCGAAACCCTCGCCTGGGAGTATCCCATGGCCGACGATTCGTGGGAGGCGGAGTGGACCGCCTTTCTCGAGGACCTCCGCCAGAACCGCCCGCCCAATCCGGGCATCGCCGACGCGCAGGCCGTCTTGCGCATCATCGAACGCGTGTACCGCGAGAATCACTCATGATCATCACCCGCAGCCCGCTCCGCATTTCGCTGGGAGGGGGCGGCACCGACCTGCCTTCCTACTACCGCGAACACTCGGGGTTCGTAATTTCCGCCGCCATCGACAAGTTCGTCTACATCACCCTGCATGACACGTTCGAGGCGGAGTTCATCATCAAGTATTCGAAAACCGAACAGGTGCAGTCGGTCGACGAAATCAAGCATCCCATCGTTCGCGAGGCGTTGAAGCTGGTGCCGGTTTCCGCTCCTCACCTGGAAGTGGTCAGTATGTCGGACATCCCGGCGGGCACCGGCCTGGGTTCTTCCAGCAGTTTCACCGTGGCGCTGTTGCGCGCTTTGCACACCCACCACAAGGACTTCATCCCGCGCCAGGAATTGGCTGAAGAGGCCTGCCACATCGAGATCGACCGGCTCGGCGAGCCGATCGGCAAGCAGGACCAGTACATCTCCGCGTTCGGCGGCATTACCTCGTTCCTGTTTCACTCGGACGGCCGGGTGACCGTGCAGCCCATGCAGATCAGCGCCGAAACCCTGTACAACCTGGAGGATAACCTGCTGCTGTTCTTCACCGGCTTCACGCGCGCTGCCTCCACCATCCTGGCCGAGCAGGACAGTCGCACACGCGGCGGCGACGCCAGCATGATCGATCATCTTCACCAGATCAAGCAGTTCGGTTATGAGAGCAAGGCGGCGCTGGAAAGCGGCGATCTGCGGCGCTTCGCCGCCATCATGCACGAGCACTGGGAGCTCAAGAAGCAGCGCTCCCGCTCCATGAGCAACTCGCAGATCGATGGATATTACCAACTGGCGCGCGCCAACGGGGCGCTGGGGGGAAAGCTGATCGGCGCCGGGGGCGGCGGCTTTCTCATGTTCTACACCGAAGACAAAACGCGCTTGCGCCGCGCCATGCGCGAAGCCGGCCTGCGCGAGGTCCGCATGCGTTTTGACTTCGAAGGCGCCTCCGTGGTGGCGCGCTCCTAGGCCATGCTGCCGGTTGCCATCCTGGCAGGAGGCTTGGCCACGCGCCTGCGGCCTCTCACCGAAAACATTCCTAAGGCACTGGTGGAGATCGCCGGCGAGCCGTTCCTCGGGCATCAGCTCCGCCTGTTGCGCCGCAGCGGCCTGGATCGAGTCGTGCTCTGCGCGGGTTACCGCGGCGAACAGATCCGGGACTACGCCGGAGACGGCCGGGACTTCGGCTTGCGCGTGGACTATTGCTTCGACGGCCCAAAGCTGCTCGGCACTGCGGGCGCGATTCGCCGCGCGTTGCCCCTCCTGGACGACGCTTTTTTCGTGCTGTATGGGGATTCTTATCTGCCCTGCGACTATGCAGCCGTCGAACAGACCTTTCTCGAGTCGGGGAAATCCGGCCTGATGACCGTGCACCGCAACGAAGGCCGCTGGGACTCGAGCAACGTGCAGTTCTCCCAGGGCCGAATCCTGGCGTACGATAAAGCCAACCGGACGCCCTCCATGCAGCATATCGATTATGGTTTGGGAGTGTTGCGCCGCCAGCCCTTCGCTGCGCTTCCCGAAGGCGAGCCCGCCGATCTGGCCGGCATCTATCAAGACCTGCTGAGCCGCGGCGAGTTGGCCGCCTTTGAAGTGCCCACGCGTTTTTATGAGATTGGCTCGCCGGAGGGAATCCGGGAGCTGGAGGAGTTTCTCTCGCCATGACTTTTAGCGAGCAGTTTCTGGCCGAGGCCGTAGAAATCATCCGGCGTGTGGACGTCGCCTCCGTCGAAGCCGTGGCCCAGTTGTTGGCCGCATGCCGGGCCGGCGGCGGGCGGCTCTTTATCCTCGGCGTGGGAGGCAGCGCCGCCAACGCGTCGCACGCCGTCAACGACTTTCGCAAGATCTGCGGCCTCGAAGCCTACGCCCCCACCGACAATGTCTCCGAATTGACGGCTCGCACCAACGACGAAGGATGGGCCGGCGTCTTCGAGGGCTGGCTGCGCGTCAGCCGCTTGCGCTCCTCCGATGCCCTCCTCATCCTTTCGGTGGGCGGCGGCAACCTCGAAAAACAGGTGAGCCCCAACCTCGTCGCCGCCGTTCAATACGCCAAGACGGTGGGCGCGCGGGTGGCCGGCATCGTGGGGCGCGACGGTGGATATACCGCGCAAGCCGCCGACGCCTGCATCCTCGTGCCCGTGGTCAACCCGCAACACGTCACCCCGCACACGGAGGCGTTTCAAGCCGTGCTGTGGCACCTGTTGGTGACCCACCCCTCGCTCAAGGCCGCCGAAACCAAGTGGGAATCGGTGCGGTGAGAGCCGTATTTCTCGATCGCGACGGCGTGCTCAACCAAGCCGTCGTGCGCGAGCAGCGTCCTTACCCGCCGGACAAGTTGGAAGACCTGACGTTGTTTCCAGACGCGGCGGAGGCTCTCGCGCGCCTGAAAAACGCCGGGTTTCTGCTCCTGGTGGTGACCAACCAGCCGGATGTGGCGCGCGGCACGCAGTCGCGCGCCGTGGTGGAAGCGATGAATCGCTCCCTCGCAAAGCAGCTGCCTCTTGACGGATTTCTGGTTTGCTGGCATGACGACGATGCCTGCTGCACGTGCCGTAAACCCAAGCCGGGTCTGCTCGTCGAAGCCTCCGCCCGCCATGCCATCGACCTCGGGGCCAGCTTTCTCATCGGCGACCGCTGGCGCGACATCGATGCCGGCGCCGCTGCCGGCTGCCGCACCGTCTTGATCGACCGCGGGTACCGCGAGCGCGGCCCCGCGGCCGAACCCGATTTCCGTACGATTTCTCTCTCCAGCGCCGTCGATTGGATCCTGCAAGCCCATTAATGCATTAGTTTCAAAACTGTTTTTCGAGATAAAATTGGTTTGATGACCGCCCGGAATTGGCTTCGATTTTCTCCGGTTTTTCTGGCGTCTGGGTTACTCCTGGGCCAGCCGAGCCAGATTGCTGGTCCTGTTTCCGGCTACGTTTTCGATCGAACCGCCGGCCGGCTCCGGCCGATCCTCGGCACGCCGGGCGCTTCCCTGATCGGCGATCCGCTGGACTTGGGATTCGGCGTGACCGCCGCTACCGTCGCCCCGCGCCAGGACACGGCATTCGTCACTGCGGGCGATCGGACGCTTCACCTGTTCCGCATCCAGGCTGGCGCGGTAACAGAAAAACCCTTGAATGGCCTGAACATCTCGCCGGAGCGAGTCGTCTTCAGCCCTACGGGCACGGCGGCCGCGCTCTATGCGCAGGGTTCCGTTCAGATTGTGACTGGCCTGCCGGATTCGCCGGCGATCGCCGGAAGCCTCGACGTGAGCGCCGCGGGGGTTCCCGATGCGCTGGCTCTCAGCGACGACGCAACCGTCCTGCTGTGGAGCGCCGGCGGTTCCGTACAAATGTTCGGATCCGGAGCGGGACCAGGCAAGCTGACCGATACCGCGGGCGCGGCCCTGGTGGCGTTTGCGCCCGGGCGGCTGGACGCCGCGGTGGCCGACCCCTCGGGCGCCGGCCTCGTGCTGTTCCGTAACCTCACCGGCTCCGTGGATTCGCAGGTCCTCGCTGCGCCCGATGACACCATCCGGTCCGGTTCCGCCATCGCCTTCTCGGCCGACGGCCAACGGCTCCTGCTCGCAAGTTCCGCCGCACAGTCCGTAACGGCATTCGATCTGACCACTGGCAGCCGCGCCGCCATTGCCTGCAGTTGTTCTCCGGCCGCCCTGACGCCCATGGGAAGCCTGTTTCGCTTGAACGAAGTCGCGGGCGACCCCCTCTGGCTCTTGGATGACCAGCCCGGCACCAGCCGCATCGTGTTCGTTCCGCCCGTGACCAACCAGGAACGACAGCTGCCCGCGCGAACCCCACTGCCGCGGTTCCCCTCCCGGTCGCTTGAGACCACGGCGCCCGAGCTGCGGGGCCGGGCTCCGCAATCCGAATAGACGCTCCAAGGCACTGCTAAAATCGGAGGTTGCCTGAGCTCCTCGTAACCGTCGTCATTCCCACTCTCGCTGCGGATTCGAGGCTTCGCGAGTGCGTGGAATCCCTCGGGCGGCAGACACGGCGCGACTTTGAAGTGGTGATCGTAGACAACAGCGGGCAGGGTTTGGTGCGGCGCGGCACTTGGGCCGTGGGTGTGCGCGTCCTCGAAAACCGCGAAAACGCTGGTTTCGGCGCGGCTGTCAATGCAGGCACAGGCGCCTCCCAATCCCCCTACGTCGCGACTCTGAACGATGACACCGTCGCCGATCCCCGCTGGCTCGATTCCCTGGTCTGCGCCCTCGAACGCCGTCCCGATGCCGGCATGGGCGCTTCCCAGGTGCGCCTGTTCGGCGAACCGCGCCTGGATTCGGCAGGCATGCTGGTGTGCGGCGACGGCAGCAGCAAACAGCGCGGCCACGGCCGGCCTCCGGAAGACTTTCCAGTCGCTGAAGAAACACTCTTCCCCAGCGGCTCCGCGGCCCTCTACCGCCGCGCCATGCTCGACGAAATCGGCGGCTTCGACGACCGCTTCTTCCTCTACTGCGAAGACACTGACCTGGGCCTCCGCGCCCGCTGGGCCGGCTGGAAATGCCTGTATGTCCCCGACGCCCTGGTCGAGCACCACTATTCCCATTCCGCCGGCCCGGCTTCGCCCGTCAAGGCGTACTACGTCGAGCGCAATCGCCTCTTCGTGCTGGTCAAGAATTTCCCCTTGGCGCTGTTGCTCGCCGCGCCCTTCGTCGCTCTCGCGCGCTATTTCTGGCATGCCTGGTACTTGCTGCAGGGCCGCGGCAGCGCCGCCCGCTTTCGCGCCGAGGGCCAGGCCGGTGCCAAGATGGTGTGGTATGTCTTCCGCGCCCATCTGGCCCTGGCCGCTCATGCGGGGCGGCTGTGGCGCCAGCGCCGGGCCATTCGCGCCCGCGCCCGCATCACCCCCGCGGTCTTCCGCCATCTCATCCGCGGCTATTCCGTGAGCGCCCGGAGGATCGCTGGACTTTGATGCGCGCCACCGGTCCCGACTCCCTGCTGATCATCGTCCCCGCCTTAAACGAGGAAGGCGCCATCGGCGGCGTGGTGCGCTCCATCCATCAGGAAGTGCCCGGCGTCCCGGTGCTGGTCATCGACGATTGCTCGCGCGACGATACCGTCGCCCGGGCCCGCGCCGCCGGCGCCGAAATTCTCCCCCTCCCTCATCATCTCGGCCTCGGCGGT
The DNA here is from genome assembly GCA_020073145.1 of Terriglobia bacterium. Classification (GTDB taxonomy): domain Bacteria; phylum Acidobacteriota; class Terriglobia; order Bryobacterales; family Bryobacteraceae; genus PSRJ01. The sequence goes on along the minus strand of JAIQFS010000008.1, from coordinate 74,140 downwards.
TGCGTCCAGGCCGGATATAAGCTGGCTTTCGAGCTCGGTTTTCAATACGTGATCCGCGTCGACGGCGACGGCCAGCACGACGCCCGCGACATCCCGTCCGTTTTCCAGAAACTCCGCTCTTCCGGCTGCGACATGGTGATCGGTTCGCGATTTCTGGGCGCCGATGGTTGGCCCACCGGCCTGGTGCGCGGCTTGGGCATCCGCTTCTTCCGCCTCGTCCTCCGGCCGATCCTCGGCAAGCAGGTGCGCGACCCCACTTCCGGCTTCGTCGGTGTCAATCACAGGGCCCTCGCCGTCTTTAGCCGCAGCTTTCCCCTGGAGTATCCCGAGATCGAGGCCCTGGTGGTGTTGCAGCGCCGCCGATTCCGTTTCGCCGAAGTGCCGAGTACCATACGCCCCAGACTGACGGGCCGCTCCACCATCACCGCGGTCAAGTCTCTGTACTACATCCTGCATGTGCTGCTGGGAGTCTTTGTCAACGTGCTGAAATTTGACGGCCGACTGCGGCGCCGCCCCGGCCAGTCGGACACCGGAGGATAAATGGATCGCCTCTTGAATGTAACTTCGGGACTGAGCATCCTGTTGCTCGGCATCGTGCTCTTCTCGGTGCGGCGGGCCCACATCCGGGTGGAGTACTCGGTCAGCTGGCTGGCCGCGGCGGTGGCCATGCTGGTGCTTTCGCGGACTCCACCGGCTTTGGACGCGGTCCGCAACCTGATCGGCTTGCCCGATTCCCCCCTGGCGCTCTTCCTGGTCGGCGCCAGCGTCTTTCTGATCATGTTCTTCCGCTTCTCCGTCATCATTTCTCATTTGCGCGACGATAACGTGGCGCTGGCGCAACGCGTGGCCATTCTCGAGTACCACATCCAGAGCCTCCGCAACCATGAAAGCTAGCCGGCGCGAATCGAGGAAAGCCCGCGCTGCGCCTCCGCGGCCGTCCGTGACGCCGCCCAAGCCGGTCGCATGGCTGCCCTGGACTCTCGCCGCGGCCGCGGCCCTCGTCGTGTTCTGGGCCTACGCTCCCGCCGCCCACGGCCCGTTCCTGTTCGACGATACCGTGCTGAAGTTCGCTCTTCCCGGCTTTGAGGTCCCGCTCCGCGCTTGGTTGGTGGGCCAGCGGCCCCTGCTCATGGCCACCTATTGGCTCAATGTGCGGCTCTCCGGTGAAGATCCCTTCTCGTATCACGTCTTCAACGTGATCTTCCACTGCGTGGCCGGCGGTTTGATCTATTGGATCGTGCGGCGGCTGCTCCAGTGGTCCGGCGTCGAGGCTGCGCGCCGGAGCCTCTTGGCGGGTCTGGCGGCAGCGATCTTCCTGCTTCATCCTGTGCAGACCGAGGCCGTGGCGTACTTGGCGGGCCGTTCCGAGGCCCTCAGCGACATGCTCGTCCTGGCCGCCTTCGCCGTCTTTCTCTATCGCCCCGCGGCCGCCATTGCTTGGCTGCGCGTCGCGGCGGTCGTGGTCCTGTTTCTGGCGGCGTTGCTGTCAAAGGAGCAAGCCGTCGTCCTGCCGGCCCTTCTGCTGCTTACCGATTTCTGGTGGAACCCCGGCTTTTCCTTCGAAGGCATCCGCCGCAATTGGCGGTTGTACGCTCCCTTGGCGGCTGGAGCCGCGTACGCCGTCGCCCATTTCTGGGACCTCATCGTTTCCACGACCGCGCCCAGCGCCGGCTTCGGCCTCAAGGACCTTACCTGGTATCAGTATTTCTTCACCCAGTGCCGCGCTCTGTTCGTCTATCCCGGCCTGTTTCTGTTTCCAGCCCATCTCACCGCGGATTGGGACTTCCCCATTTCCCGGACCATTCTCGATCACGGCGCCCTTGTCGGCTTGCTCGCGCTGCTCGGGCTGACCGGCCTGGCCTGGCGCTATCGCCGTCAATTCCGGCTCGCGTCTTTCGGCTTCTTTACCTATCTGCTGCTGATGGCGCCCACCTCGTCGATCATTCCCATCCGCGATCCCGTGGCCGAGCGGCGTGTCTACCTGTCCATGCTCGGCTTGTTGCTCATCGTCGTGGACCTGCTGGGCCGGTTGAATCTGCCCCGCCAAGCGCTGATGGCCGTGGGCGCGGCGGTGGCCCTGATCCTCGCCATGGCAACACACGCCCGCGCGCAGGTCTGGTCCAGCGCCGTGGCTCTGTGGGAAGATACGGCGCAAAAGTCTCCCAATAAGCCCCGCGTTCATTTTCAACTTGCCAACTCCTACTGCGGCCCGCCTTGCGGCGGCGCGGAGGTGGACCCGCCGCGCTGCGACCTGGCGGTCCTCGAATATGAGAAGACCGCGCGCCTGGACAAGCCCAGCTACAACCTGCTCGTGGATTGGGCGGCGGCCTACGATAATTGCCTCCACCGCCCCGAGGATGCGCTCGCCAAGCTCCGGCAGGCGGCCGCCCTCGACCAGACCGCCCACGTGTACACCCAGATCGCAAAGGTCTACGGCGAACAGCAGCGTTGGCCCCAAGCCCTCGACGCGTTGGCCACGGCGGAAAAGCTGGACCCGACCTTCGCCACCACCTTCGCCTATCGCGGTCTCATCCACTTCGCCACCAACCAGATGGCGGCGGCCGTGCAGGATTACCAGCGCGCCCTGGTCCTCGATCCGCTTCTGGAGCCGGCCAAAGACGGCCTGGCTCAGGCCCAGGCGCGCCTCCGGGCCGCCCAATGAGGCGGCCGCTGCGCATCGGCGTCAATGCGCTGTATCTGATTCCGGGCGGCGTCGGCGGCACCGAGATCTACTTGCGGGCCTTGTTGGCGGCCCTGTCCGAAATCGACTCCCTGCACCAGTATTCCGTCTTCACCAACCGCGAAACCGAAGCCGATCTCACACCCCATACCCCCAACTTCCAGCAGGTCCACCAGGCGGTGCGCGCGGTCCGGCGGCCCGCCCGTATCCTCTGGGAGCAGACCGCTCTTCCCCTTGCAGCCGTCGCCCGGAAACTGGACGTGATGCTGAACCCCGGCTTTACCGCGCCATTGTTTTGTCCGTGCCCGCAAGTCACGGTCTTCCATGACTTGCAGCACAAACGGCACCCCGAGTATTTCCGCTGGTTCGATCTGCCGTTCTGGAATTTCTTTTTGTATGGGTCGGCTCTCGTTTCACGCCGCTTGCTGGCCGATTCCGAAGCCACCGCCGCCGACTTGGCGCATTACTATCGCTTGCCCGCCGCCAAAGTGAAGGTGGTGCCGCTCGGTGTCGACCGGGACTTTTTCGACCTGGCGCGGCAGCGGCGTCCGGAACCGTTCCTGCTGGCCGTCTCCACCCTGCATCCTCACAAAAACCTGGACGGCTTGCTGCGCGCCTTCGCCCTCTTCCGCCGAACCCATCCGGAGTTTCGACTCGTCGTGTGCGGCCTGCACGGCTTCGTCGCCGGGCCTCTGGCCGCCCTTCGGGACCAGCTGGGTCTCGCCGGCGTTGTCGATTTCCCCGGCTGGATCCCACGCCAGGCGCTCCACGACCTCTACACCCGTGCCTGGGCCTTCGTCTACCCTACGTTGTTTGAAGGCTTCGGCCTCCCGGTGTTGGAAGCCCTGGCGGCCGGAGTGCCCACCGCGTGCTCCGCCATCCAACCGGTGGCCGGAATCGCCGGTGACGCCGCCCTGCGGTTCGATCCCCTGGACCCGGCCGCGATCGCTCAAGCGATGTTGCGCGTCACCGATGATTCTGCGCTCCGCCAGACCCTGTCCGCGGCAGGTCCGCGCCGCGCCGCCCGCTTCTCCTGGAAGGCCACGGCCGAGGCCACGCTCGAAGCACTCATCGCTGCCGCCGGCGAATAGGGAAACTCCGACCGGCGAGCCTCGCAAGATCCCCGAAATCCTGTACCGCCGGTCCCTGAGAGAATCCGGCTACTGCCTCTGAATCGAGTCGATATAGCTGGTCAGGTTGTCGACCCGCAACTTCACCGTATCCGTCCCCAGCGTGCGGAACACAGTGCCCCAAATGGGCATCTCGCGGGAGCCGTGGGCCGCGGTTTCACCGGCTCCCTGAATCACATTGGCGACCCGGTATACCGGGAATTTTCCGTTGTTCTTCCGGCTCAGTTGCGTCAGGTCGGCCGGTTGCTTCTTCAACGCCCCTGCCGCCGGCCCATTTCCCAGGCCTTCCAGTCCATGGCAGACCGCGCAGTAGGCCCGGAACATCCGCGGCCCGTCCGCGGCCGAGATATTCTCCGGCGCCCCGCGCTTGATCTTGGGGGGAGGCTGGGCCGATGCAAGAAAGCCCGCTGCCAGCATCACTGCGCCCACTAGGAATGCCCGCCAGTTCATAAAGAAGCCTCCCCGGAGGAGACGCCAGCAAGCGAGCTTCCAACCTGAAACTCGACGATAAAGGACACAGAGGCTGCGGATCCGGCCCTTCCGCAAACCGCAGGTGGTTTGCGCCTCTTGGCCCAAATGAGGGAAACGACGCTAATGGAAGGGCGGGATTTCACGCCGCGCGGCCGAAAATGGTTGGCGTTGATCGACGCGCCGCCGGCCCTCTTGTTCATAGGTCGGCGGCGGGGCGTCCTTGGGATCCCCCGCCACGGCCCCTTCATCCACCCATCTCACGATCGTCTCGATTTCGCGCACGGTTAATGCGGGATGCCGCGCGACCACCGGGGAGTACGGCGTCTCCGCGAACCACGGTGGCATTCTCTTGGCCGCCACCAGATACTTGATCGATTCCGCCCAAGGCCGCGTCTCCTTGTAGGTGAGGAACGACACGGGCGCCAACTGCCCGGGCCGATGGCAGGTTTGACAGTGATTTTGCAGAATGGGCAGAACGTCCTTGTAGTAGGTGACGCTGGCAGCGATGGTCGCGGTGGAAAGGGTGGCCGCTCCCAACAATAGACTAATCAGGGAAACCCGCTTCATAACTGGCACCTCGTGACGTCACTGGGCGCTCGTTGGCGAACCTCCGCCGGCCGCGCTAGACAGTCCGACTGGACTATAACGCTATAAAATGATCTGTTTATCTTATATCCCTCACATTCGCGGTTGTCAAGCCCTGGCTGCCGACGGCCGCCGCACGGGCCTCCTGGCGGCGCTCCTCTCTTGCGAGATTGGTAAACTGGAGTTCGTTCACTCATGGCTAATGCAAGTAATCCCGGATATTGGGACGAACCTAAGGTCGCCGTTGTCGGCGGCGCGGGGTTCATCGGGAGCCACTTCGTCGATTCGCTGCTGGCGAGTACAAAGACGGAACGGGTCACCGTATTCGATAACTTTTCCTCCGGGGACGAATGTCACTTGGCGGATCACCGCAACGACCCGCGCTTGCGCATCGTGCGGGGCGATGCGGGCGATTTGAACGCCCTCACCGAGTGTCTGACCGGCCATACCCTGGCCATCCACCTGGCATCCAATCCGGATATCGCGAAAGCCATGGAAGATCCGGGCGTCGATTTCCGCCAGGGCACCCTGCTCACCTTCAACGTGGTCGAGGCGATGCGGACAGCCGGCGTCAAGAAGATTCTGTACGCCTCCGGCAGCGGTGTCTATGGCGACCAGGGGTTGCGCGAGATGCGGGAGAACTTCGGGCCCTTGATCCCCATCTCCACCTACGGTGCCAGCAAACTGGCGGGTGAGGCGTTGCTGGCCTGTTATTGCTACATGTTCGGATTCCGCGCCCGGGCTTTCCGGTTCGCCAATGTGGTGGGGCCGCGGCAAACCCACGGTGTCGGCCTGGATTTCGCCCGCCGCCTCGCCGCCGACCCGTGCAAGCTGCGCATCCTCGGAGATGGCAGCCAGAGCAAATCGTATATCCATGTCCTCGATATTCTTGAGGCGGTGCGCACCGCTCACGATCATGACGGGCCAGCCTTCGAAGCGTTCAACGTCGGCACCGGCGACTCGATTACCGTGACCGAGATTGCCGCCCTGGCCGTCGATGCGCTGGGACTGCGGGCAGATGCGGTGGAACTGAGCTACACCGGAGGAGACCGCGGTTGGAAAGGCGACGTCCCGGTAGTGCGTCTGAACTGCGACCGCATCCGCGCCCTCGGCTGGCGTCCAACGATGACCTCGCGCCAGGCCATATCCCGATCCATCCGCGAGATCCTGGCAGGGCCGCGAGCGGCGTGATGGAGTCCGCCAGCAGGCTTCGCGCGGCCAACCTCCGGGAAACCGGCGACGTGCGGCTGCTGTGCCCGCCCGCCGACGCTTCCGATCCGGAACTTTCCATCGTCATTCCCGCCTTGAACGAGGAACTCACCGTCGGTCTGTTCGTCGACTGGTGCAAGGAGGGGCTCGAACGGGCCGGCGCGTTCGGCGAGGTTCTGATCGTCGATAGCTCGCGGGACAAAACAGCCGAGATCGCCCTGGCTCATGGAGCCCGCGTCCTGTGCGTGCCGAAGCGCGGCCTGGGGCGGGCTTACATCGACGCCCTTCCCTACATCCGCGGCCAGTATGTGCTCATGGGCGATGCCGACTGCACCTACGATTTCCGCGAGCTCGCGCCTTTCCTGGAGAAACTCCGCGCCGGTTACGAGTACGTGATGGGTTCCCGGTTCCGAGGCTACATCGAACCCCGGGCGATGCCGGCCCTCCACCGCTATCTGGGCACTCCGGTCACCACCTGGCTGCTCAACCTGATCTATGGGACGCATTTTTCGGACATTCATTGCGGCATGCGCGGAATGACCACCGAAGCGTTGCAGCGCATGGATCTGGCGTCACAATCCTGGGAATACGCCTCGGAGATGGTCTTGAAGTCGGTGCAGCTTGAATTGCGCACCAGCGAAGTCCCGGTGCGCTTTTTGCGAGACCGCGATGGACGGCAAAGCCACCACAAGCGCGCCGGCTGGCTGTCCCCTTGGAAGGCGGCATGGATTAACCTGCAGGCTATGTTCGAAAACGGAGCCGACTTTTTTCTTTTTCGGCCGGGCCTCACGTTGCTCGCAATCGGAGTCGCTATGGTGTTGGCATCCAGCGGAGGACCGCTCACGGTGGGTCCGGTTACTCTGTCCATCTACTGGAGCCTGCTCGGCCTCACTCTGGCGGTGGTCGGGCTGCAGAGTTTTTTTCTCGCTTGCCTGGCCCGCGTCCTCTACGACCGCACCGGCAAACAGGCCGTGCGCTGGACCGTGCGATTCCCCTACACGCGCACCTGTCTTCTTTCGGGCGGGCTCCTCCTTGCTGGTCTGGGGCTCACCACACCGTTGGTCCAGGAATACCTCCAAAGCAGCCTGCGCTTGAAGGCCGTTCTGGAACCCTCGCGACACCTCGCCATCACCGGACTATTCTGTGTCATCAGCGCGTTCATGACGTTCACCTTTCTGCTCGTGCTGCGTGCGCTCGCCAACTATGTCACTCGAACCCACCAGAACCGCGGATGAACGGCGGACTGCCTACGGGCAGGACCGCGCGCCCACGCTGGTGGACCGCTTCGGGGTCTGGCTGTCCAGCCGGCAGATCCGGCGCTTTGTCCCCAGTTTTCGCGACTTGCGTATCGCCGACATCGGGTGCGGGTATCACGCCAAGCTGGTGCGACCCTATCTCGCCGACGTGCGCGAAGCCACCCTGATCGACGTGTCGCTGGCCCCGGACCTCAAAACACGGCCCCGCGTGAGAGCCATCGAGGGGCATCTGCCCACGGCGCTCGAACATGTCCCGGACGCGGGCGTCGACGTGGCTTTGTGCACCTCCGTTCTGGAACATCTGTGGGAGCCTCTGGACTGCCTGCGCCATATGCGGCGCATGCTCGCCCCGGGCGGCATTGCCTTGGTCAACGTCCCCTCCTGGAGCGGAAAACGGTATCTGGAGTTTTCGGCCTTCCGGCTGGGCCTGAGCCCCGTCTCCGAGATGGATGACCACAAGATGTACTACGACATTGCCGGCCTCTGGCCGCTTTTGGTCCGCGCCGGCTTTACCCCCAGCCACATCCGCTGCTTCACGCACAAGTTCGGGATGAATGTGTTTGCCGCGTGCCAGGTGGAGCGATGACCCCGCGCGAAGGAGCCGGCATCCCGCCAGCGGCCGCTGACAATTGGGACGCCCATTGGCTGACCTATGGTTCTTCGGCCGCCTTCAACCCGGCGCAGGCGTTTCGCCGCGACCTGATCCTGCGACTGATCGGCCAAGCGCCCGATGCATCCCGGCTGCTTGATATCGGCAGCGGACAGGGCGATCTCGCCCTGGCCTTGCGCGGCCGCTTGCCGCGGGCCCAGATCCTCGGGCTGGAGCTGAGCGAGGCTGGCATCCGGATCGCCAGCGCGAAGGTGCCCGGCGCTCGTTTCTTGCAATGCGACTTGCTCCAGTCCGTGAACCCTCCCTCCGAGTTCCATCGCTGGGCAAACGTGGCCGTCTGTTCGGAGGTGCTCGAGCACGTCGATGACCCGGTCGCCCTGCTGCGGAACTCACGCGTGTTCCTGGCGCCCGGATGCCGGGTCGTCGTCACGGTTCCCGGCGGCCCCATGTCGGCCTTCGATCGGCACATTGGCCACCGCCGGCATTACTCGCCGCACGCTCTGCGCGACTTGTTGCAGGAGGCCGGATTCCGCCCGGATTTTGCAGCCGGGGCCGGCTTTCCTTTTTTCAATCTGTACCGGCTGGCGGTCATTCTCCGCGGCGCCCGGCTCGTGGAGCGCGCGCAGGCGCAGTCGGTCGACCGCCTCGCTCCGTCCGAGAAACTGATTCTGCGCACGTTTCAGCGCTTGTTGCGATGGACGTCCGCCAAGGGGGAATGGGGGTGGCAAATCGTCGCCAGCGCTCACGAGAACGCGGGCTAGAAGTCGCCTCTGCCGACCGAACCGGCCGCGGCGCGGATGCGCGGGTGAGGAGCAGGCAGACCCTCCCGGCGGGACGCGGTGCACGCCTGCGCTGGAACCAGAACACCGCGGCCTTGTGGTTGATCATCGGAATTTTCGCCGGATACTACTACTGGACCGTCCGCCCCCGCCTGACGCAGCCCATTCGCGGCATCACCTTGTACACCGTTCTGACGGACGCCTTGCTTCACGGACAGACGAGTCTCCGGTTGACCCCGAAACCGGAGTTGTTAGCCTTGAAGGACCCGTATGACCCGCAGCTGAACGCGCCCTACCGCATCCACGACGCGAGTCTGTACAAGGGCCGCTACTATGTCTACTTCGGTCCGGCCCCCGTGGTCGCTCTTTTTTTGCCTTACCTGGTGATCACCGGCGAGTTCTTGCCCGACCGCATCGGCACATGGGCCTTCGCCGCGGCAGCCTTCGCTATGGCCTGCCTCTTTCTGAGGCTCCTGCTCGGCCGGTGGTGGCCGCGAGCGCCGCGTTGGCTTCTCTATTTCCTCTGCGCTTGTCTCGGCTTCTCGAACATCTTCCCATTCCTCCTGCGACGCCCGGCGGTCTACGAAACCGCCATCGCTGCCGGTCAGTTCTTCACGTTTCTGGCACTGTACGCAATCGCGCGGTCGGCATTTGGTTCCCGCAATCCGCGGGCCATGGCCGTGCTGGGGGGCATCGCCCTGGCAGGAGCCCTTGGATCGCGGCCTCAAATGGTGCTGGCAGTCGTCGCGCTCGGTTGGTTCCTGATTCCGGGCGCGGATGGGACTCCCCGCGACCGCTTCCGGCGCATGGCCTGCGCCCTCGCTGCCTTCGCGGCGGGCAGCGCGTTGCTGTTGTTGTATAACTATGTGCGCTTCGATTCGCCGTTCGAATTCGGGAACCACTACCAACTGGCCGGTGTGGACGTGCGCAAGCTGCAGTACTTCAGCGTCACTCGCATGCTAAGGAATCTCTGGTTCAGCGTACTCGAACCGCTGCGGCTGCGCTCCCAGTTTCCCTTCGTGGTGCTCGCGCCGAATCCGCCCTTTCGTCTCCCCAAGGGCTTCTTGGGGGTCGAATTGGTGGCCGGGATCGTGTGGACGGGTCCGCTGGCCCTGATGTTGGCTGCGTCATCCTGGGTGTGGAGAAAGACCGAACCCGCGCGCCGGCTCGAGTGGTCCGTCTGCGTTGCCACCTTGGTGCTTCTGGGCGCGGCGTGGATTTGCGTCGACGGTCTGCTCGGATCGACCATGCGCTATCAGGCCGACTTCGCCGCGGTGCTGTTCGTAGCAGCGGCCCTGGTCATCGGCGGGCTCGTCCAACATGTGCAGCCCAATGCCAGACGCTGGGTGTGCCGCGCGGTCGTCGCCCTCGGGCTGTTCGGAATTGTCGTGAACGGTGCGATCGGTATGACCGGCTACTACGATAACTTCCGCGCCGACGCGCCCGCGCAATACGAGACCATCGCCAACTGGTTCCGCCCGCTGGCGAAGGTGCTGGCCTGGTGCGGCATTCCTCCCAACCGCCCCCCCGCCCCCGAAGTCAGCGTGAACTAGACCCGATGGGGTGGTGCCCTCGGGATACCATAATCAGGTGATCCTCACCGGCGCCCAACTCTTGTCCCAAGCCCGCATCAGCCTCAGCCGGCTGACCGAACTCCCTGAATCCGCGCGGCCTCGCAACGCCGAGGAGGCGTATCGCTGCCAGGAAATCCTCGTCCGCCAGCTCCTCGAGCACTATGGCGGCGCCGTCATTGGATACAAGGTCGCCTGCACGAACCCCATCGCCCAAAAGCAACTGAACGTGGACCGCCCGTTCTACGGCCATCTCCTCGCGCCCTTCTGTTTCGACAGCCCGGCCCATGTGCCCGCCAGCCAGTTCGTCGAGCGCGTCATCGAAGCCGAATTCGCATTCCGCATGGCCCGCGATTTGCCGGCCTCCGCGGCGCCGCGGCCGGTCGACGAGGTCGCCGCTGCCGTCGCCGGTGTTCTGCCCGGCATCGAGATCGTGGATAGCCGCTTTGAGAGTTGGACCACCCGGGGCGCTCCCTCCCTCATCGCCGACAACGCCTGTAACGCCGCCTGGGTCAAAGGGCCTCTGCTGGAAAATTGGCGCCACCTCGACTTGGCGGCCCAACCCGTCCGCCTGACCGTCAATGGACGCGTGGTTCGCGAAGGCACCGGAAGCGCCGTGCTGGGTCATCCGCTCAATGCCTTGCAGTGGCTCGTCAATACCCTCTCGTCGCGCGGTCTGGGCTTGCAGGCGGGCCAGTACGTCACCACTGGAGTCACCACCGAGGTGTATGGGGCCGAGCGCGGCGACCGCATTACGGCCGATTTTGGTCCGGTTGGAACAGCCGAGCTGGCTTTTGAGTGATGCAGGCGAGGAAGGCTCACGGGGCTGGCGCGATTCCGTGTCAACCTGCACAATCCGAAAATGCCCGGTGCCCGAGGCCATTTGACTTTCGCCGCGTCTCCGGCTAGGCTAAATAGATTGTAAAGGAACAGTTGGAGACGTGTGTCAATGAGTACGGAATTCCCTTCCAAGAACGCGATCAGCCGGCGCTGGCATGTGATTGACGCCCAGAACGTGATTTTGGGCAAGCTCGCCACCAAGGCCGCCATGCTGCTGATGGGCAAAACCAAGCCCTCCTACACCCCGTTCTTGGACACCGGCGATCACGTGATCGTCATTAACGCGGAAAAGGTTCGGCTGACCGGCCGCAAGGAACAGGACAAGGTGTACCGCCACTTCACCGGGTATCCCGGCGGCTTGGTGGAGAAAAACATCCGGCGCGTCCGGGCCGAAAGGCCCACCCGGATCGTGGAAGAGGCCATCCAGGGCATGCTTCCCAAAACCAAGCTCGGTAAACAGATGTTCCGAAAATTAAATGTGTATGCGGGTGATCGTCATCCGCACGCGGCGCAGAAACCCTCTGCGCTGGCGCTGAAATAGCCCGCCGCGGATAGAGCAGGCTAAGAGAGCAGGAAGGTACGGTTCGTGGCAGCGACGATGGTTCAGCATTTGGGCACAGGCCGCCGCAAAAGGTCGGTGGCTCGCATATTTTTACGGCCCGGCAAGGGCGAGATCAAGGTCAATGACCGCGCGTTCGAGAATTACTTTCCAACCGAGAGCACGCGCGCCGTGGTGCGTCAGCCCCTGCTGGCGACCGAAACCATGGACAAGTTCGATATCCTGATTCTCGCCGATGGCGGCGGTGTCGCGGGCCAGGCCGGTGCCGCCCGCCTCGGGATTGCGCGGGCTTTAGTGGAGTTCAACGCGGAACTGCGGCCCCGGCTCAAGAAACTCGGGTTGTTGACCCGGGATCCTCGCCAGCATGAAAGAAAGAAGTACGGGCAAAAGGGCGCGCGCAAGCGGTTCCAATTCTCCAAACGCTAACGTTGATGAAGCCTGGAAGGTTGTCTTGACGTGGTTGCTTTCAGGCGAATTTTTGTGTATTTAGGCCCGCGGGCGCAAATTTCGCTTTGGGCGCGCCCCGGTCTTCTCTAGGAGGTAGTTTGCCGGCAATATCCATGAAGGAATTGCTCGAAGCGGGCGTTCACTTCGGGCACCAGACCAAGCGCTGGAATCCGAAGATGAAAGAATACATCTTCGGCGAACGCAACGGGATCTACATCATCGATTTACAGAAGACCCTGAAGATGTTCAAGGACGCCGCCCGCTTTGTGGGCGAAATGGCGGCCCAGGGCAAGAACGTGCTCTTCGTGGGCACCAAACGCCAGGCTCAGGAGGCCATCGCCGAAGAGGCCACTCGCTGCGGCATGTACTACGTCAACCAGCGCTGGCTGGGCGGCCTGCTGACCAACATGGCCACCGTCCAGAAGTCCATCAAGCGGCTCAAAGAACTGGAAGTCATGGCGACCACCGAGGGTGGCTACGCCGGACGTCCCAAAAAGGAAGTCATCCGGCTCGAGCGCGAACGCAAACACCTCGATCAGAACTTGGCCGGTATCAAGGACATGCCCGGGCTCCCGGATGTCATGTTCGTCATCGATTCCAACAAGGAAGCCATTGCCGTGAAGGAAGCGCGGCGGCTGGGCATCCCGGTGGTGGCCATCGTCGACACCAACTGTGACCCCGACGAAGTGGATTGGGTCATCCCGGGAAATGACGACGCCCTCCGCGCCATTCGCCTGTTTGCCAGCAAGATTGCCGACGCCGCCGTCGAAGGCCGCGCCCTGGCTACCGAGCACGACTTCACCGCCGATAAGATCATCACCGATGAGGCCCCGGCGGGCGAAGGTATGGATGAGTACAGCGACTACGTGGACACCCAGAAGCTGAGTGAGATCATGGCCGAGAGCCTGAGCCTGGAAGCCGAGCCGGCCGCAGCCTCGCAGCGAAAGGGTCCCACTTCGGAAATCGCCGAGCCGGCCACGGAACCGGCCGTGACCGAAAGCGGACATTAGAACCCCGGCGCCCGCAACAAGGACCAGAAATCAGAATTATGGCGGAAGTCACCGCGGCACTAGTCAAAGACCTGCGCGAGCGCACCGGCGCGGGCATGATGGAATGCAAGAAGGCTCTGGTGGAGGCCAAGGGCGACCTGCCGGAGGCGGAAGTCCTGCTCCGGAAATGGGGCATCGCTTCAGCCGGCAAGAAGTCCTCCCGGGCCACCAAGCAGGGGTTGATCGGCACCTACATTCACCACGGCGGCCAGCTTGGCGTCCTGGTGGAAGTCAATTGCGAATCCGATTTCGTGGCGCGCACCGATGATTTCAAGGAGTTGGTGCACGACCTCTCCATGCACATCGCCGCAGCCGACCCCCATTTCGTCCGCAAGGAAGACGTCACCGCCGACGTGCTCGAAAAGGAAAAGGAAATCGCCCGCGCCCGCGCGGTCGCCGAAGGCAAACCCGAGAAGATTCTCGACAAGATCGTCGAAGGCCGCCTCCAGAAGTTCTACGAAGAGGTCTGCCTGCTGGAACAACCGTTCGTCAAGGAAGCCACCCTCACCATCGGCCAACTGGTAAAAACCAAGATCGCCAAGCTCGGCGAGAATATCAGCGTGGCGCGCTTCGTGCGCTTCAAGGTCGGTGACGCCACGGGAGCCGACGCCGCCACCGAAGCGGCATCCCAATAAACCAGCATGGCTGGCTATAAGCGCGTCCTGCTGAAACTGAGTGGGGAAGCATTGGCCGGCGGCGCAGCCTTCGGCATCCATGCCGACCGCGTCAAGGAACTGGCCCGCGAGGTGGCCGACGTCGCCTCCAGCGGCATCCAGATCGGTGTGGTCGTGGGCGGCGGCAATATCTTTCGAGGCGTCGCCGCGGCCGCCCAGAAGATGGACCGCGTCACCGCCGACCACATGGGCATGCTGGCCACCGTCATCAACTCCCTGGCCCTTTCCGACGCCCTCGAACAGATGGGCGTGCCCACCCGCGTCATGAGCGCCATCGAAATGCATCAGGTGGCCGAGCCCTACATCCGGCGCCGCGCCATCCGCCACCTCGAAAAAGGTCGCATCGTCGTCTTCGCCGCCGGCACTTCCAATCCCTACTTTTCCACCGATACCGCGGCCACCCTGCGCGCCCTTGAGATCCGCGCCGAAGTCATCGCCAAGGCCACTCGCGTCGACGGCGTCTACGACAAAGATCCGCTCAAGCACGCCGACGCCGTCAAGTTCGAACAGATCACCTACTTGGAAGTCCTTTCCCAGGGCCTTGGCGTGATGGATGCCACTTCGATTGCCATGTGCCGCGACAACAAGTTGCCCATCATCGTGTTCAACCTCAACACGCACGGCAACATCATGCGGATGACCGCCGGCGAAACCGTCGGCACCCTGATCCACTAGACCGCCCTGGCCGAATCGCTCGCCCCGCCCCAATCCCGCTATCCTGGGAACACGATGAACCGAAGTTGGCCCGTTCTCACCGTCGCCGGAGTGTTGGTTGCCGGTCTTGCCTTCCACCTGGCAGCCCAATCCTCCCCCCCGCCCGAGGCCCCGCGCTTCACCGCTGCCGGCCAACTCCAGCGTCCCGCCAACTACCGCGAGTGGATCTGGCTCAGCTCCGGCCTGGGCATGTCGTATAACCCGTCTGCTCGATCCGCCGGCAATCCGTCCTTCGACAACGTCTTCGTCAACCCCGCGGCCTATCGCGCGTTTCTGCAGACCGGCGCCTGGCCGGATCAGACTGTGTTCGTGCTCGAGGTCCGCGCCTCCGAGAGCCACGGTTCCATCAACCAGCAGGGCCACTATCAGGGCGCGCGTCTGGCCATGGAAGTGGAAGTGAAAGACGCACGACGCTTCCCAGGCAAGTGGGCCTTTTTCGCCTTCCCCGGCGCGAATGATTCGGCGGCGCCCATCCCCACCACCGCTTCCTGCTACTCCTGCCACGCCCAGAACGGCGCGGTCGACAATACCTTCGTCCAGTTCTACCCGACCTTGCTCGAGGTCGCTCGCCAGAAAGGTACACTGCGGCCCGTGCCGGTGACTCCGGTACGCTAGTCTGGAAGGTATGCAGGAAGTTCGCGGGGGCTTCTGGCGCCGGCTCGGCTGGGTGGAGAAAACGTTCTTCGTCCTGGCCGTAATCTTTGCGTTGCAGTATTTCTCCGGCCTGGCGGCGAGCCTCCAGCCACTCACGGCCCTGGCGGGCCTGTTCCTGGGCCTGCTCGCCCTGATCCGCTTGGTGCGCCGCACGTTGCGCCGGGCCATCTGGCGCCTGCGCAACCAACTCGTGGTGGCCTATCTGTTGATCGCCGTCGTCCCCATGGTCCTGGGGCTGGTGCTCGTCGGCATCGCTTCCTGGGCGGTCATCGGCCAAGTGGCGGTCTATCTGGTCAACAGCGAGCTCACCCGCCGCATCACCTTCCTGACCGGACCGGTGGAAGGGCTCCTCCGCATGCCCGGCGCCAATCCGCAATTGTTCGCGGCCCAGTTCGCCCCCATGATCGAGCGCCGTTTCTCCGGTTTTCAGCTGCGCATCAGCGGACGAACCGATGTGCATTATCCGCCCGACAACACGCTCGAAGGTCCTCCCGCCGCCTGGAACGATACCAACGGCCTCGTCTTAAAGGACAAGCGCGTCTACGCTTGGGTGCATGCCGTCGGCAACGGCAACGAACTCACCTTGCTCGCGCCGATTACCCATGAGTCGCTCAGCCGGCTCATCCCGGGACTCGGCGATGTCGACCTGGTCCCCTACACGACGCGCGCCCAGGTGAGCCACGTTCCTCCCAAGCAGAACCTCTTGGATATTGAGTTCTCCTTTCCGTTCCCCGTGAGAATTACTTCCTGGGACTCGACCCAGACCGTCAACAAAGGCGTGTTGCTCGTCGATACCCGCCCGTTCGCGGTGCTGGGCGTCGTCTTCGGCGAAACCGAGCAATGGACCAATGGGGTTGCCGGACTGTTTCTGGTGGTGCTGGTCTTGTTCCTCCTGGTCGAGATGGCTTCGCTGGTCGCCGGGTTCCGCCTCAGCCGCACCATGACCGGCGCCGTTCACGAGATCTACGAAGGCACCACGCACGTCAAAGAGGGCAATTTCGCGTACCGGATCCCGGTCAGGGGCAACGACCAGCTCGCCGAGTTGAGCGCTTCCTTCAATACCATGACCGAAAATATCGGCCGCCTGCTCGTGGTCGCCAAGGAGAAGGAGCGCCTGCAATCCGAACTCGAGATCGCGCGCGAGGTGCAGGCCCAGCTCTTCCCCAAAGCCGCCCCGTCGAACCGCACGCTGAAGCTGGCGGCCGCCTGCAGCCCGGCGCGTTCGGTGTCCGGCGATTATTACGACTACATGTCCATCTCGGAGGGCGCCGTGGCCTTCGCCCTCGGCGACGTCGCCGGCAAGGGAATCTCCGCGGCTCTCCTCATGGCCAGCATTCAATCCGCCATGCGCACCCAGTTGACCGCCACCAACGGCTCGCGGCCGGAGCACCTCTCTACCGCCAGCCTGGTGTCCACCCTGAACCGCCAGCTCTATGCCAGCACCGCTCCGGAAAAATACGCCACCTTCTATTTCGCGCTCTACGATGAGGCCCAGCAGTCCCTCACCTACACCAACGCCGGTCACTTGCCGCCCTTCCTGATGCGCGGCGGCAAGTTCGAAAGGCTCGAGCCCAACGGCACCGTCGTCGGCGCGTTTCCCTCCGCCAAGTACGGCGAAGAGACCGTGCAGCTGGAGCCCGGCGATCTCCTCGTCGCGTACACCGACGGCATCGTCGAGCCGGAAAATACCTATGGCGAAATGTTCGGCGAGGATCGCTTTCAAGAGCTGCTCTCCAAATATGCCCACCTCGATTCGCCGGAGCTCATGGCCCGCGTCATGGAAGCCGTAGTCCAGTGGACTGGGTCGTCCGAACTGCAGGACGATATGACCATGCTGGTCGCCCGTCGCGTATGAAGGCCCGCCGCCTATGAAGGTCCTGACCGCCGCCGAGATGCGCGAGGTCGACCGCCGCACCGTGGAGCGCGGCATCCCCGGCGTCGTCATGATGGAGAACGCCGGCCACCGCGTCGTCGAGTTTCTGGAACAGCGCTTCGCTCCCCTCGCGTCGCAGCGCATCGCCGTGTTGTGCGGCAAGGGCAACAACGGCGGCGACGGGATGGTCATCGCCCGCCAGTTGCACACCCGCGTCCGGCCCGCGGCGCTCCACGTGGTCCTGCTGGCCGATCCGGCCGAATTGAAGGGCGAGGCCGCGGCCAATTTTCGTATGCTCGAAGCCTGCGGCTGTCCCGTGCTGCGCGCCATCCCGGGCGACGCCCGCCAGGCCAGTCTGGTGATTGATGCGCTCCTCGGCACCGGCATCGCAGGCGCCGCCGCCGGCCGCATGCTCGAGGGCATTCGCGAGATCAACACCGGCTTTCCCCTCGCCAAAGTAGTTGCCGTGGATATTCCGTCGGGGATGTTGAGCGACTCCGGAGACATCGCGGGCGAGATCGCGCGCGCCCATCACACCGTCACCTTCACTGCCCCCAAGGTAGGCATGGTCCTGCCTCCCAATTGCGATCGCATTGGCGAGTTGGTGGTCGGCGCCATCGGCAGCCCTCCCGAACTGCTGGCCCATGTGCTGCTCTCGCTGATCGATCCCCCCCTGTTTCGCGCCCTGCTCGCCCCCCGCCCGCCTTCCGGACACAAGGGCAGCTTCGGTCATGTGCTGGTGGTGGCAGGCTCGCGCGGAAAGACCGGCGCTGCCGCCATGACCGGTCTCTCGGCCCTGCGCGCCGGGGCCGGCCTGGTCACCGTGGCCTCGGCCGCCAGTGCCATCCCGGTCATCGCCGGCCACGCCCCGGAAGTGATGACCGAACCCCTCCCCGAGACCGCGCAGGGCTCGATTGCCCCCGAGGCCAGGCTCGATACCCTCGCCCAGGGCAAGACCGTCATCGCCATGGGCCCCGGTTTGGGACAAGACCCCGCCATCGCGTCACTGGTTCAGGACGCCTGCGCCCGTTTCGAGCAGCCCATCGTCCTCGACGCCGATGCCCTGGCGGGGCAGCCTCGTGGATCGCACGGCCGCGTTCGGGTGCTGACCCCGCATCCCGGTGAGATGGCCCGGCTCACCGGCAAGACCACTGCCGAAATCCAGAGCGATCGCCTGGCTGCCGCCCGCGCTTGCGCCGCCGAGCACACCGTCATCCTGGTGCTCAAAGGCCAGCGCACCGTCATCGCCTTCCCCGATGGCCGCGCCTGGATCAATCCCACCGGTACCCCCGCGCTCGGCACCGGCGGCAGCGGCGACATCCTCACCGGTCTGATCGCGGGTTTCCTCGCCCAATTCCCCAAGCAACCCGACCAAGCCGTCGCCGCCGCCGTTTACCTGCACGGCCTCGCCGGCGAAATCGGCGCGCGCTCGCTGGGCGAGCAGACCCTCATCGCCACCGACATTCTCCGCTATCTTCCCCAAGCCATGGAGGAGTGTGCCGACCTATCGCACGGCCTCTGAAGAGGAGACCATCGCGCTCGGCGAACGCTTGGCCCGCGACCTTCCCGCCAAACAGTTGGTCCTGCTGATCGGCCAGTTAGGCGCCGGCAAAACCACGCTCGCCAAGGGCATCGTCATGGGTCTGGGCGCCGCCCAGCCGGACGAAGTCTCCAGCCCCACGTTCACCCTGATCCACGAATACGGCAGCTCGCGCCGTGTCTATCATGTCGATCTCTACCGCCTGGATGAGCCCCGCGAGGCCCAAACGCTGGGCCTGGAAGATCTATTCGAGCGCGAAGCCGTAGTCTTGATGGAATGGGGCGAGCGCTTCCCGCAGCTCTTGCCCGCCGAGCGAACCGAAATCCGCATTCGCACGATGACCGGCGAAGAGCGGGAGATCCAGGTTACCCGAATCGCTCAGTCCAACACGTAGAACACCACCATTAGAAGGACCCACAGCACGTCGAGGAAGTGCCAGAACACGGCGCTGATATCGATGGCGGTGCGTTTGGAGGGGCCCAGACGGAAACGCAGCGCGCCCACATCCACGTAGATCAGCGCGACCAGCGCCCCGATCAGGTGGGCGGCGTGCACCGCCGTCAAGATGTAGAAGAAGGCGCTGCTGATATTGGAGGCCATGTACAGACCGGCCTCGCGCAATTGCTGCCAGGCCAGCCATTGACCCGCCAGAAACAACACGCCGAAGGCAGTACCGGCCGTCCACCACCGGTTGAACCCGCTGCGTTTGCCTGAGCGCAGCGTGCGGCGCGCGAGCTCCAGCATCACGCTCGACGCCAGCAGCAACCCGCTGTTCAGCCAGAGGATGGGCGGCTTGTGGATGCTCACCCAGTCGGTGGCGATATCGCGCCGCATCGCCAGGGCTGCGGTAAACGCCACGAACACCGCGCTGCTGGAAACCAGCAGAAGGATCAGTCCGATGAAGGAAGCGCGGCGCGAGGAGCCCGAGGAGCCTGGACCGTCCGGGGCGCGGTCCCCGCCCCAGCCCCGTTCGATCGGCGGAGGCGGCGGACCCTGTACGATTGACGACTCAGGCAACGTTCGGTAGGGAAAGCCCAGCCTTCAGCAGAGCCCGCTGCAGCATATTCACAGCGTGGATCTCTGGTACGTTCCGCGCAATCGAGATCTCCGAAACGAGCATGTGCCGCGCCCGCTCCAGCATCTTCTTCTCGCGGAACGAAAGCGGCTTCTCCACATGCAGCTGAAGGAGCCCTTTGAAGACTTCCGCGACTCTCAACAGATCGCCGCTTTGCATCTTCTCCGTATTGTCTCGGAACCGTACCTTCCAGTCGGAATCGCTGGAACTCCATCCGTTGGATAGATACGAGAGCACTCGCGAGATTTCCCGGTCCTTGGTCACCCGGCGAAGACCTATGTTGGCTGCGTTGGAAAACGGGACCAGCACCGTCACACTGTTGTAACCGAATCGAAGCAGATAAAACCGTTCGAAGGCGGAACCAAAAGAGCGGGTACTGATGTTCTCAATCGTCCCAACCCCTTGGTTGGGATACACGACCTTATCACCGATTTGGAAGGTCATACGGGGTCCCCCACAAACCACCGTGATCTAGTTGCCCCTCAGGAATACGTGGAATCGATTTTCGATGTTACGCTTGGAACGCCCTTCTGTCAAGAGGAAGTAACACGGAAAGCGCCAATTGGCGGGACTTTTCGTGACACTCGGAACTCCGGAGTGAGCTCCCCGCCAAGCCCTCGGCAACTTCCCATCCCGCTCTTCCACAGGCATAGTACACCTGGGAGAAGTGGTTGTTAGTCCGCCACCGTCGGTCTAGGCGCCTGCTTTCAATACCGCCGCTGGGACCGGTTGCCCCGCAGTCTCGCGCTCCGCCCGCAGCAGTCGACGCAGCGTCCGCAGATCGTTTAAGATCCGCCGGCTCGTCGTGATGTGCAGGTTCAGCTTGGCCAGATTGTAGGAAACCAGGATGAGCGCTTCTTTACGCCGGTCAGCCCGGTCACGCTCCGCCACCGCGATTTCGGCTTCGACATCCCGGCGGGCCTCTGCCAGCGCCTCTGCCAACAGTGCGACGTACTCGTGGGACCCTTCGATGCTATCAAACGGCGTTTCCGCCTCGTAGCCCACTCACGCGCCTTTCTCCCCGCATTGGGGATGGCCTTCTACCTGTCTCGGGTCTACTTATTTTCGCACAAACGATGTTTGCCCGAACCACAAATTTGACCGTACTTTTATGGGGTTGCAACGATGCCCGACGGGAAGGGCGCCGGCAGGTTGAGAGTAGCGCTCATCTTCCGGTCAAATTCTTGTTGCGAAAATCGGCGGGCGTATCGCTGCAGATCCGCCGGTCGAATGTGTGGTTCCATACGCTCAAACTCATCCAACCCTTCGGCAAGTCCCACTTCGTCGGGCGAGTCATAGAAGATTCCGCCGCACGGATGCCCCGCCGGCACACTCTCCCGGACGCCGCCCCGCCCCTGCGCGATCACCGCCTTGCCGCTGGCCAGCGCTTCCACTGGCGTAATTCCGAAATCTTCCTCGCCCGGCAGCAGCAGAGCCCGGCACCGCGCGTAGAGTTCGCGGAGCACCTCGTCCGGCACTCGCCCCGCGAACTCGATGTTGGGCGTCGCCAGTGCTTTCAGCTTGCGGTACTCCGGGCCTCCCCCCACCACAATCAGCCGCCGCCCCGTCTGGGCGAACAAACGAACCGCCGTATCGATCCGCTTGTACGGAACCAGTTCCGAAACAATCAGAAAATAGTCCTCCGCCGGCTTCCACGTGAATGCGTCCACATCCACCGGGGGATGAATGACTTCCGACTCCCGCCGGTAGGTCTTCCAGATCCGGTTGCGGACGTTCTCACTGTTGGCCAGGAACCGGTCTACCCGGGCGGCTGATGCAAAATCCCACAACCGCAGGTAGTTCGTGAGCGGCATCATCAGCGCCCGTTTCGCCCGCGACGAGACATACTCGTTCCGATACGCCGGATACAGCTCCCACAAGTACCGCATGGGCGTGTGGCAGTAGCAGATGTGCTGCGTCGTGGAGGGTAACAGAACCCCCTTGGCCGGGCCCGATTCACTGCTGATGACCAGATCGTAGCCGCGCAGATCGAAGCTCTCCAGGGCCATCGGCATCAGCGGCAGCAGCGCCCGATGATGGCGGCGGAGCGGATTCAGAAACGACGTAGTGATGCGGTGCGCTTGCAACTCCGGGCTGAGAGAGGCCGGATCGCAAAACAGGGTGAAAATGTCGGCATCGGGCAGCAGGCGGCACAGGGCCTCCAGCACCTTCTCCCCGCCGCGGCGGCGGAGCAGCCAATAGTGCACCAAAGCGACGCGCATCCTGTAACATAGGGTACAGCGGTCGCCCCGCCTTGCGGCAGAGTCGCCGATATTTTTACCATTGTAACGATTACCCCTGTGATATCAAGGTCTTATGGGGAAATCGCCGGGCCTGGAAATGAGCCTGTTGGATCCGTTGCTACGTCACCTCGATCTCCCTCTCCGGGCCGCCCACTACCCGTTGGGTTTTCGACTCAATCTGGCCACCAACTCGCGCGAGGTGATCGACGCGGTCGCCGAATGCTGGGGGCCTGACTCGCTCCAATTCGACCGCCCCCCCATCGAAATGCGCGTCATCGTCCGGCCCGACGGCGTCCTGGCGCCCCAACCGTCCTTCCGCAGCCAAGGCCATCTTTACTCCGTGGTTTCCGACCCTGACAATTTCGCCGTCGCGGACCTCCAGTCCTTGTTCGCCTACGTCTGCGTCTCGTCGCAGACCGCTGCCGACCACGCGTGGCTGCGCTGGTTCTTTATCGAGTCGCT
Source organism: Terriglobia bacterium (assembly GCA_020073145.1). Lineage (GTDB taxonomy): Bacteria > Acidobacteriota > Terriglobia > Bryobacterales > Bryobacteraceae > PSRJ01. The sequence goes on along the minus strand of JAIQFS010000008.1, from coordinate 51,719 downwards.
GGGCTACACGCTGCTGGCCCAGCGCTATCTGGTGCCGGTGCACGCTGCGTGCGTGGCCCGAAACGGCTCGGGGGCGCTCCTCTGCGGGCCATCGGGCGCCGGAAAGAGCACCCTCTCCTTCGCCTGCGCTCGCGTGGGCTGGACCTATATCGCCGACGACTGCACTTGGCTGCTGCCCGAGTCCGGTGACCGGATGGCGCTCGGCAAGTCGCGGCAAATTCGTTTGCGGGGCGACGCGCCGCTGCTGTTCCCGGAACTGGCCGGCTGGGCGGAGCGCGCTCGCCCCAATGGCAAGCTCGCCATGGAACTTCCGCTCGGCCAATTCCCGCGCATTCAGACCGCGACCCGCTGCCCCGTCCGCTGCCTGGTTTTTCTCGACCGCCACAGCGACGGTGCCGCCCGCGCCGAGGCAATGCCGCCGTCCGCCGCCGTCGATTCTCTGTTGCGCGATTCCCCGTCTTACGGCGATGAAGTCGACGCCGTTCGCCAACGCACCCTCGAACGGCTGAGCGCCGTGCCCTCCTATCGCCTGCGGTATCGGTCCCTGGGCGAGGGAATCGAGCTCCTCTCCCATCTCTTGGAATAATTCATGAAACTGGTACTCTTGCTGCTCTCCTTCGCCGCGGTTGTGTCCGCCCAGGTGTCCTCGGCAACGCTTGCCGGAACCGTCACCGATGAATCTTCCGCCGCCGTCGCCGGAGCCGCAGTGGTGGCGGCACAAGCGGCCACCGGCTTCTCCCGCGCCACCGTCACCGATGCGCGCGGCGCTTTCGTGTTGAGCGATCTCGCTCCGGGAACCTATACCCTCAGCGCGCGCAAGTCGGGATTCCGCGATTACCAGGCGGACGGGCTCGCCCTGGAAGTCAACCAGACGGCCCGCCAGGAGATCCGGCTGGCCGTGGGATCCAGCCAGGAGCGCGTCACCGTGGCTGCCGCCGTCTCCCCCGTCAATACCGAAGACGCTTCCGTGGGGTATCGCCTGGACAACTCCAAAATCGCCGACCTGCCCCTGGCCTCCCGCAACGTCGTTTCGCTCGTCACCCTCGGCCCCGGCGCCATCCCGCGCCAGCTCGGCGGCTTCGTGCACGACGTCAACAACGACATCCAGGAAGGCTCCCGCGGCTCCGTCGCCCTCAACCCCCCCATCAACGGCGCCCGTTCCACCATGAATGCCTTCGTGCTCGATGGCGCTTACGATACCGACCGCAACACCTTCGCCATCGCGGTCTATCCGCCCATGGATTCGGTGCAGGAATTTCATATCCAGTCTTCGCTCGCCCCCGCCGAGTTTCCCCAAGCCGGCGGCGGCGCCATCGACGTGGTCACCAAGTCCGGCACCAAGGCCTTCCATGGCAGCGCGTTCGAGTACTTCTCCAACGAGGCCACCGACGCCCGCAACTTCTTCGACGACCCCGCCCTGCCGCGCCCCATCTTTCGCCAGAACCAGTTCGGCGCTTCCCTGGGCGGCCCCCTTCCCGTCTTGCCGAACACCTTCTTCTACGGAATCTACGAAGGGCAGCGGCAGAACTCCGGAACCTCGGCCCTCGCCCTGGTGCCGGACCAGACCACGCGCGGCGGCAGTTTCGCCCAGACCCCCATCTACGATCCGCTCAGCCTCGACTCCGCCACCGGCGCGCGCACCCCCTTTGCCAACAACCAGATTCCCCAGACCCGCATCGACCCCATCGCCACCAAATTCCTGGCGCAGTACGAACCGCTCCCCAATAGCGCCGGCGGCAACTACCGCGACGCTACCCCCAACGACTATCCCAACGACAGCGCCTCCGGCCGCATCGACCACCAGTTCGCCAATCACAGATCCTTCACGGCCCGCTACACCTTCAATGGCGAGAGCAATCGCGTGGCCGGCTCGTTCCCGCTGCTGCCCACCTCCGAGCAGGTGCGCGCGCAACAGGCAGCCCTCTCGTACACGGCCAGCGGAACCGCGTGGATCAACCAGACGCGCTTCTCCTTCACCCGCCTCCGCCTGTTCGACGTGCCGGAAACCGCCTTCCGCGTCAATGTGGCGCAGCAACTCGGCCTGGCCCAGCCGCCCACCGATCCCTTCAGCTTCGGCCTCCCCTACTTCAACGTCACCAACTATTCCATGGTCACGGATTCCCCGTCCCTTCCCCAGGTGCAGCGCGACAACCTGTGGCAGGCTTCCGACGGCCTCTCGCTCGTCCGCGGACGCCACACCCTCAAATTCGGCGGAGACCTTCTGCATTTCCAGTTGAACTACTTGCAGAGCAACCTGACCCGCGGCCAATACACCTACACCGGCGTCTTCACCAGCGCGGATGGTTCGGGGATCAACAGCGGCGATCCCTTCGCCGACTTCCTGCTCGGCTTTCCCCAGGAAACCACCCGCACCAGCGGATCCGGTCAGGCCTATCTGCGGCAAAGCGTTTCCGCCGCCTATGTCCAGGACGACTGGCGGCTCAGCCCCAGCCTCACTCTCAACCTGGGCCTGCGCTACGAATACGCCGCGCCGTATACCGAGGCGCGCGGCAAGCTGCTCAACCTCGACTATTCCACCCTGCCCGGCCCGCCCCGCCTCGTGCCCGTCAGCTCCGCCACCGCCCCGGACCGCAACAACTTCGCGCCGCGGGTGGGGCTGGCCTGGCGTGTGCCTAAGCTCTTTGTGTTCCGCGCCGGCTACGGTGTCTACTTCAATTCCGAAATCGCCGTCGAAAGCTACGACCTGCTCCTCAACGGCTTGCTCAACGAAGTCAACGAAACGCAAGGCGCCAACGCGCCCGTCCTGACCACGCGCGACGGTTTCCCGAAAACCGCGGCCACCGGATTCCCCAGCTATTTCGGCGTTGACCCGCACGCGCAAACCCCCTACGTGCAGCAGTGGAACGCCAGCCTGCAGCGCGAGCTTCCCGGCCGCATGCTGCTGGAAGTCGCTTACCTCGGTTCGAAGGGAACCAAGCTCGGGCGCTACCGCCAGTTCAACACGACCGCCCATGTCGAGACCGGGGAGAACCTGCCGCCGCGCCCCGGCGACCTGCAATCCCTCCGCACCTTCCCCTCGCTCGGCAAAATCATTCAACGCCAGCACATCGCCAATTCGTCCTACAACTCGCTGCAGGTGAAGGTGGAGAAGAACCTGTCGAGCCGGTTCTCGCTGCTCGCCAGCTTCGTGTGGTCCAAGTCCATCGATGACGCCGATAGCGTCATTCCCGGCTTGTTCGATAGCGTCGGCGCCCAGGATGAGCGGAACCTGCGGCTCGAGCGCGGTCTCTCGTTCGACAATCCCGGACGGCGCGTCAGCGCCGGCTACGTCTACGCGCTGCCGGACGCGCGCTTCGCCGGCCCCCTGTTGCGCCGCTGGTCGGTGAGCGGCACCGTGACCCTGCAAGACGGGACACCCGAGAACCCCTTCTACTTCGGCCTGGACATCGCCAACTCCGGCACGCCCAACCGCCCCGACCTGGTTCCCGGCCAGAGCGTCGCGCTGCCGCGCGACCAGCAGACCGCCGGCCACTTCTTTAACACCGCGGCCTTCACCGCCCCCGCGCCCTTCACCTTCGGCAATGCAGGGCGCGACACCATCCTGGGCCCCGGCAACAACATCTTCGACCTCGCCCTGCAGCGCCGGTTCCGCGTTCGCGAGGGCCAGACCTTGCAGTTCCGGGCCGAGACCTTCAACACCTTCAACCATCCGAACTGGGGAATTCCCGTGCCCAATCCCGACTTCGGCCCGTTCTTTGGCCAGATCCTCACCTCCGGCGCCCCTCGGCGCATGCAGTTCGCTCTGCGGTACGATTTCTAGACCGACGCATGGACGACGTTCCACCGATTCGCAGAGCCGCCGGGAATCGAAGCGAGGTCTCGCTCCGCGCTCCCTGCCTCCTCTGCGCCCTCAGGGAAAAGTCCGCTCCCCGGCGAGGTTTTCGCGGCGCCTCCGCGCCTCGGCGGTGAAACCGTGACTGCGGTGCCGAACCCCTGGCCGAATTGCAACAAGCTGCCGCCGGGCGCGGCGGCGGCCCTGGCGGCGCTGCATCTCGCCGAACCCCGCGTGGAGGCGCTTGGCCGCCTCACCGAACCGGAGTGGCGCGAGGCCCTCGACTTCTGCGACCGCTCGCGGCTGACCCTCGCCCTGCGCAGCCGGGCATTCGGCGCCTTGCCGCCCTGGGTTCGCGAGCGCCTCGATCGCGATGCCGCCGGCAACCTCGAACGGCTGGCGCGCACGGAAGAAACCTACCGCGAACTCGCAAGCCGGCTCGCCGCTGCCGGCGCGGAATTCGTAGCCTTGAAAGGCCTCACTCATAGCGCCCTCTTCGGCGGGCGGCCCGAAGAGCGCGTGCAGTATGACATCGACCTCTTCCTTCCTCCCGGCGGCATCTACGCGGCGCGCGACGCTCTGCTGGCCGCGGGATACGAGTCCGCCGAAGACATGGAGCGCTTCCCCACCGACCACCTGCCGGTGCTCGTTCGTAAAACCGCTTGGTCGTGGCGCGGCGATTTCTTCGATGTCGACATCCCACTCAGCGTCGAGCTCCATTTTCAGTTCTGGAATGACCGGCTGGAGCGTCTGCCCGCGCCCGGCGTGGGTCGGTTCTGGGACCGCCGCGCCACCCGCCGCATCGCCGGCATCGAGATCGGCGTGCTTCATCCGGCCGACGCGCTCGGCTATGCCGCGCTTCATGCCCTCCGCCACTTGCTCCGCGGCAGCGTGAGCCCCTTCCACGTGTACGAGATCGCCAGCCTCCTCCAGGCGCGCGCCGAAGACGCCGCGTGGTGGAGCGAGTGGCGCGCACTCCACCATCCCGGGCTGCGGCGTCTCGAAGCCGTCATCTTCCGCCTGGCCGCAGAGTGGTTCGGGTGCCGCCTGCACCCGATTGCCGCCGAGGCCATCGAAGAGTTGCCGGCGGACTCCCAAGACTGGTTTGCCCGATTCGCCACAGCGCCCGCCACCTCCCCCTTCCATCCCAACAAAGAGGAGTTGTGGCTCCACCTCAGCCTGTTGGACTCCCGTGCCGATGCCTGGAGCGTCGCGCGGCGGCGGCTCTTGCCCTTGAACCGGCCGGCCGCGGGAGGGGCCGCCTACGCCCGGTCGCGGCTCCGCCACCATGCCCTCGCCCTGCCGCGCGCCGCCCTCTCCGGCGCGCGCTGGTGGTGGCATACCAACCGCCTGGGCGAGCAGTTCTGGATCTTTCTCGGCGCCGCCGTGCTGTTCAACTTCGCCCTGTTCATCTTCGTCCTGCTCTACAACCTGTTTCTGCTGGACCTCGGCTTCCGCGAGGACTTCCTGGGCATCATCAACGGGGCTTCGCGCGTGGGCAGCGTGGCCGGTACGCTCCCCGCCGCCTATCTGGCGCGCCGCTTCGGCATGCGCAACACGTTGCTTGCCACCTTCGCGGCAACCGCGGTGATTGAAGTGTTCCGCGCCGTCATCGGAGCGCGGCTCCCGCTCGCCGGCCTGGCTTTTCTGAGCGGCGCCATCTTCTCGGTTTGGGCCGTCCTGCTGACCCCTATGATTGCCGGCGCCGTCAGCGAGAAACTGCGGCCCACCGCCTTCAGCGTATTCTTCGCCACCATGTTCGCTACCGGCATTGTGGGCAACTGGCTGGGCGGGCGCTTGCCGCTGTGGCTGCACGGGAAACAGACGGTCCTGCTCGTCTCCGCGGCGCTGACGGCTCTCGCGGTCCTGCCCGCGCTGCGGCTCCGAGCGCCGCCTCGGCCCGCGCGCGAGCGCGCCCGCGTCTACCCGCGCAGCGGATTTCTACTGCGCTTCCTGATCCCGTTCGCCATCTGGCAGCTGGCCACCGGCGCGTTCAATCCGTTCAACAACGTCTACTTCGCGCGCCTGGGCTTCTCCGTCGAGCGCATTGGTAACGTGTTCTCGGGATCGCAGCTGGTGCAGGTCGCAACCGTCCTGCTGGCGCCCTGGGTGATTCGCCGCGCTGGCTTATTGAACGGAATCGTGGGGATGATGGCCGCCACCGCGCTGGGCCTCGGCGGTCTGGGCGCGCAGCCGCCGGGCGGCGCGGCCGTGCTGGTCTACGCCGCCTACATGTCGTTCCAATGGATGAGCGAGCCCGGTATGAACACCCTGCTGATGAACCGCGTGGCGGAAGACGAGCGCGGCGGCGCTTCCGCGCTCACCTACCTGGTGGGGTTCTCGGCCCAGGCCCTCGCCGCGTTCGGCGCGGGCCAACTCCTGGCCCGGTTTGGGTACGGGGTGGTGCTGGCGGGTGCGGCGGCGCTCGCGGTCACTTCCGCCGGTCTGCTTCGCGCCTTGCTGGCAGATCCGAAGACCGTGCGGCAGCCTCCAGCGCTGCCAGTAGTTGCTGCTGGTAGTGCTCCAGAGTGAAGCGGGCGCACCAGCTCTCCCGCGCGGCCTGAGAAACCGCACACATGCGCGCGGGATCGCCGGAGAGCAAGGTGAGCGCGCACTCCGCCATCTCCCGCGCGGAATCCACCAGGAATCCCGTGCGGCCGTCCTCCACCACTTCCGGAATGCCGCCCGCCCGGAACGCGATCGCCGGCACGCCGGCGGCAAAGGCTTCCAGGATCACGCGGGTGGTCGCTTCCTGCCGCCCTGACGGGACCAGCAACAAATCGAGACCCGACAGCACCTGGTAGACGTCGACGGTCCAGCCGGCAAACTCGACCGGCAGCGATCCGGCCGCCGCCCGCACCCGGTCGGCGTACCGCGCGGCCTCGTTCGAGAACAAGGGCGCCCCATAAATCGCAAAGCGGCTCTGCGGTAGCGCCGTGTGAATCCGGCGGGCCGCCTCGATGAACTCCAGTTGGCCTTTTTCCGGAGAGATCCGCCCGATGCATCCGATCTTGGGCGCGCCGGGGTTCCAGTGGAAGACCGGTTCGTCCGGCCCAGCCACGCCGTTGAAGATCACCGACACCCGGTCCCGCGCCACAAACCGCTCCCAGGGCTGCCCCACAAAGCCGCAGCACGCCACAACGTTGGCGCCCAGTCGGCGGAGCGCCCGGCCTGCCATCTCGCGCGTCATACCCGGAGGCACATAACTGTGCGAGTGAAACAACGCCGGAATTCCCAGACCGGCCAAGGCCGCGGCGGGCAGCACGCGCGGGCCGTTGAGGTAAAGAAGATCCGGCCGGAACTCGCGGGCGCGGCGGCGGATCTGACCCGCGGCGGCGGGCAGTTGCCGCACGAAGCGCGCCATGTCGGCCGCCGACTTGTGCCCCAGCGAATACGGGCCGCACGAAATGCGGAACGTCTCGCATCCCAGAGCCTGCGCGCTCCCGAAGAGCGCGCCTTCGCCCGGCAGTCCGACCCGCGCGTCCCAGCCCCGCGCGCGCCCGGCTTCCAGCATCTGCAGCAACTCCTGCTGCGCCCCCCCGGGTTCGCTAAACTGGTCGAGAATCAGGACTCTCACGCGCGTACCGCGAGCGCCAGCACCCAGAAGTACACCGGCAGCACGCGCCAGTAGGTGAGCAGATCGCCCGAAAGCATCTGCACCGTCTGTCCCGCCCAGAAGCACAGCATCCACGTTCCGCAGAACGAGGTTTCGATCGCGGTGGACCGCGAGGCCCGCCACGCCGCGCGCAGAATCGCGCCATTCAACCAAAGCAGCGCGCCCAGCCCGGCGACGCCGGTCTCCACCAGCAGGCTGAGGTACATGTTGTCGGCCACCAGCGGCGCGCCCAGATGATCGCTGTACGGCAGCGTCTTGTAGCCGATGCCCCACAACGTCTGCCAGGGGTGAGCGCCCATCCAGTCCACCAGCGTCCGCCAGCTCGCCACCCGGCCCGACAGCACGCCCTCGGTGCTGGAAAACAGATACGTGGCGGAAGCCGAGAGGCGCAGCCAGTACGCCTCGGCCAGCGCGGGGAATAGGGCCCACGTCAGGAGCGCGCCGGCCGCCGCGCATGCCGCCGCCATCAGCACCAGCTTTACCATAGAAAACCGCCGGCGGCTGCGCCACCCGAGCACCGCCCCGGCCACCGCGACATTCACCAGCGACGCCCGCGAGTACGAGAGAACCAGCGCCGTGAAGAACACCGCGCCGCCGGCCAGCAGGGCTTTGCGCGAAACCGGGGCTTGCTCGCGCGGGCGCGACCAGCACACCGCGATCATCACCAGGAAGAACGCGCAAAAATTTCCCAGCGTGCTGGCTTCGTAGAATACGCCTTGCGCGCGCCGGACGATGGCCGTATCGAGCCAGACGAATTGCGGGCCGTAGCCCGCGGGAGCGGGGAACTGAAAGTAGAAATCGATACAGGCGAAAAGGGCGGAAGCAGCCGCAATCCAGTAGAGCCTGCGGATCGCCGGGAAGGGAGGCGAGGCCGGCGCCGGGCCCTGGGCCGTGTAGAAGAAAATGTAGACCGCGATGGCCAACAGCCCCACGCGCGCCAGGCTTGCGGCGGCGATGGCGGCGCCGGAATCGATGGCGGCGGGAGCCACACTCGCCAGCAACACAACCAGGAGCGTGCCCAACGCGGCGTTCAATCCCGTGACACGGACGCGCCAGCGTGGCAATCCCAGCAGCCCGGCCAGTAAGCCGAGCCCGGCAAACCACAGACTCGGATGAGGCCCCGAGTCTCCCCAAGCGAAGGGGAGCGGCGGGAGCAGGAGTGCCGCGGCGAAGAAGCACGGAATCCAGCGGCCCGGCGTTTCGAGCGTCCAGAAGGAAACCGGAAGCAGAACCGCCGGTACGGCCAGCAGCAGCTTCAGAGACAAACTCGGAGCCACCGCCACGGCCGCCGCCCAGGCGCCCAGCAGGACCGGTATGCTCCAGCGCCACCGGACTTGCGGGTAGAGCGCGCTATTCATCGCCGGTCTTGTACAGTGTCTGCAGCCCGCCGCGCCGCGATTCCGCGCGCTGCTGCTGGAAACCCAGCGCAAGCGCGAGATAGACCGCCGGCAGCAGCAGACCGAGCACAAGAGCCGCGGCCAGGTTCATCGGGACGTCGGGAGAAGACGGCTGCTCCGGCACCACGCCCGGGTCGATGATGCTCAGGCGCTCGCCGCGATAGCCAACGTCGTTGCGACCTTCGCGCAGTTGGGTGTCGATGGCGTCCGCGGCCCCCGCCGTGCCATCACGCTTTTCGCCGTCCTGCGCCAGATGCGCGCGGGCTTCGCGCTCCTGCTGCTCGATCCCCTGGATGAGGTCGCGCTCGCTTTCCGCGGTCAGCGACCGGTTCAGCCGGACCGCTTCCTCCGCCAGAAACTGGACGAGGGCTTGCGCCCGCGCCGGATCCGGTAGCGTTGCCGCGATCTCCAGGATCCGCGTATTGCGAATCATCCCCACCCTCAGTACACTCTTCTTGATGGATTCGATCGAGCGGGCGCCCAGCAGCGCGCGGAGCTGAAAGCGGCCGGCTGCTTTCTGAAACAGGCTGTCGTTGCCAGCGAACTGTTCGTACGTTTTCAGGGATTCGAGATAGACGGCGCTCACCGCCGTGGCCGAGCGCGGATCCGCGCCGGCTGGAGGTTCAATCACGATTCGTGCGGTGGCTGTATACTCTCGCGGCAGCGCCAGGCTCACCGCGCCTGCGAATGCCACTGCGATCAGGCAACTCGCGGCGACGAACCGCCATCGCAGCCGGACGTAACGAATGTAACGAAATCCATCTGACGCGTCCGCCATGCGTTTTCCTGAGTTAGTGTAACCGATATGTCCCGTCTCCAGGCCGCCGTGGTCGCACTACTCGCGTTAATTATCGCGCCTGGCTACTCATTTTACTTCGATGTTACTCCCAAGATCGTCGTGCTGCTGGCGGGGACCGGCGCGGTTCTGTTGTGGATGGCATTCTCGGGAATCCCCGTGTCCTTGCCGGACCGCTCGCGAAAGGTCCTGACCGCTTTCTCGGTTCTGCTTCTTTTGAATGCGGCGTCGCTCGCGGTCTCGACGGCGCTGTCCGCGCAGCCGGCATTCTCGCTCTTCGGCACGAATTGGAGGCGCTCGGGCAGCGTAATTCAACTGGCAGTTTGCCTTTTCAGCTGGTCCATCGCTGTGGGATGCGCCGGCCGGCCCGAGCGCGTCCGCACTCTTCTGCGCGGAGTGACCGGGGCCGGCGCGGCCACCGCGCTGTACGGAATCGGCCAATACCTGGGTGCCGACCCGTTTCTGCCGGCCGCCAGCTATCACGTCGGCGAGGGGATCTGGACCATCGTCCGGCCGCCCGGAACGTTGGGGTATGCCAGCTACTTCGCCACATGGCTGCTGTTCGTGGTGTTTCTCAGCCTACACCTGCGGACCATGGAAACATCCACGGCGTGGCGGCGAGTCGCTGAGACCGCGTCGTTGCTGGCCGGATGCGCCATGGTGATGACAGGTACGCGCGCGGCCCTGCTGGGCCTGGCGGCCGGCGGCGTCGTCTGGATTGCCGTGGGGAGAATCCAGGTCACGCGCCGCACCTTGGCGTTGGCGGGCGCGGCGATTCTGGCCGGAGCGATCTTCTATTACGCGCCGCCCGGTCAGCAATTGCGCAGCCGCGCCCGGTGGTTTGCGGAAGATGCCCGGGGCGGCGCCCGCCTCGATCTCTGGCGCGATAGCGTGCACATGGCCTCTCACCGGCTGGCGGCCGGATATGGACCGGAAGTGTTTACCGCCGAGTTCCCGCAGTACGAATCGGCCACGCTGGCGCAGTCGTTTCCCGACTTTGCGCACGAGTCGCCGCACAACATGTTTCTCGACACGCTGGTGGCGCAGGGAGTGCCGGGCCTGCTGGTGTTGGCCGCGCTCTGTGGGTTGGGATTCGCGGCCGCCCTCCGCTGGAAGCTGCCGGCGCTCGCCGGCGCGCTGGCGGCCGGCGTGGTCAGCCAGCAGTTCACTTCGTTCACGGTCCCGACGGCGCTCCTGCTCTTCGTGACGCTGGGTCTGGTGGTCGCGGTGAAGACTCCGGCCGTGACCCTCCGGCGGTCTCGCTCATGGGCCGCGGGCGCGACCGTGGTGGCCGCGGGTCTTCTGTATTGCGCCGCCCGGCTGGCGGCCGCCGATTCCGCGCTGGCGTCGGCCAAGGACGGGCTCGATCGCGGCGATGTGTCCTATGCCGCCGCGCAGTTTCAACAGTACGAGAGGCTGCACCTGCCGGGCGGAACCGGCGACCTCTGGTACGCGCGCGCAGCGCTCGCGCTGGCGTCCGAATCGCCCAACCCGCAGACCCGGGCGGCCGCCCTCCGCGAAGCCAGTACGGCGGCGGTGAGCGCCACCCAAACCGCGGAGGATCCCTTTAACGCGTGGTACAACCTGGCCGTCTTTTGCGGCAGCCGCGAAGACGGCCCATGCGTCGAGCGCAGCCTGCGGGCGGCCATCCGCGCCTATCCGAACTGGTTCAAGCCGCACTGGACTCTGGCGCAAGTCCTGCAAGTGCAAGGGCGCATGGAGGAAGCCCGGCGCGAAGCGGCTTTGGCCGCGGCACTCGACGGCGGCAAGCATCCCGAAGTCGCTCGCACCCTGGACGAGATGCGCGCGGAGTTAAACACCGTACAACCACGGCTTGCGCAAAAGTAAAATGTGCTCGGAATTTACCCGGCCCGCGCGCGTTTGTCCGTAAGATGGAAACCGAGGGGAAATCGTGAGGACTTCTTTCCTGTTAACACTTGTTATCTTGAGTGGGACAGTTGCGGCATACGGCCAGACGGCTCCGGCCGCACGGCAACGAACTTATACTTCGATCTTCGGCGGCCAGCTCGCCTCAAACCTCGCGCAAGCGGATACGACGCCCGTTTCCAACACCTACTACTTTCCTCATCTGGCTCTGGGCGGCGGCTGGCAGACCACGCTGACGTATGTGAACTATTCGAAGGTGAGTGTCAGCTGCCAGACCACCTTCACGGGGGACAACGGCAATCCGCTGCTGGTTCCGTTCAGTGGAGGGACGGCTTCCACGCGAACCGACCTCTTGGGACCGGGGCAGAGCCTGCATCAGGAATCGCAGGCCGATCCCAACTCCGCCAACGTGGGAGGCTGGGCGGAGGGGCAATGCACCGGGCCGGTCAAGGCCAGCCTGATCTTCCGCTTCTACAGTAACGGCAAGCCGCAGGGAGAGGCGGGGGTCAACGCGGTGACGGCGCCGTCCACCGTGTTCGTGACCTTTGCCCAGACGCTGACGGGGGTGACGTACGCGAACCCCTCCACGCAAACAGCTACCGTCACCATTCAGGCGCAGAACACGGGCCCGGGGACGCCTCTGGGCAGCACGACCATCCAACTGCCGCCGGGACAGCATGGGTCGCAGTTGGTCTCGTCACTGCTGGGGTTGGCCAGTTTCACCGGTTCGGTGCAGGTGACTTCGACGGTTCCGATTCTGAGCCTGTCGATCAATGCGGAAGACTTTCCGGTCTTCTCCTCGCTGCCTCCGGGCGATTTGCCGGATGGGACGCCGCTGTCGTTTGGAACAGGAGATCCGAACCCGGTGTCGGGCGCGCCGACCAACACGTACTACTTTCCGCACCTGGCTCTGGGCGGCGGGTGGCAGACCACGCTGACGATCGTGAACTATGGGCAGCAGAGCATGAGCTGCCAGACTTCGTTCTTTGGGGACACGGGGGCGCCTCTGGCGATTCCGTTTGGCGGAGCCGCCGCCGTTACCACGCGAACCGACATTCTGGGACCGGGTGAGGACCTCCACCAGGAATCGCAAGCCGCTGCGAACTCCGCCAACGTGGGAGGCTGGGCCGTGGCGCAATGCACCCAGCCGGTGAAGGCCAGCCTGATCTTCCGCTTCTACAGTAATGGCGTGCCGCAGGGAGAAGCGGCGGTGAACGCCGTGACGGCTCCGGCCACCGAGTTCGTGACCTTTGGGCAGACGCTGACGGGGGTGACGTACGGGAACCCGTCGGCGCAAGCCGCGACGGTGACGATCACGGCGCTCGATACGACGGGAACGGTTCTGGGCAGCACGAGCTTCCAACTGGCGCCGAATGCGCACGGATCGCAGCTGGTTTCCTCGCTCCTGGGGTTGCCGAGCTTCAACGGTTCGGTGGAGGTGACCTCGACGGTGCCGATCCTGAGCCTGGCGATCAACGCCGAAGACTTCCCGGTGTTCTCGTCGCTGCCTCCGGGCGATCTGCCGGACGCGACGCCGTTAGCGGGTCAATAGGATCGAGGGGCCGCCTCTACCTTTAGGGGCGGCCCGGAGCCAACACTCCGGCTACCAGGAGTTGGCGCCGGTCCAGACTTCAGCCACGGTGCGGAACAGAATCCGCAGAACCATTCGGAGAGAACGGGCGCGCACCAACTGCAAGTCGAACTCCCGGCGCTCGGCGTAGGTGAGGCGGTTGCGTCCGGAGACCTGCCAGAGGCCGGCGATGCCGGGCTTGGCTTCGAGGACCTCCTCCGCATCCGGGCCGTAATGGCTGCGCAATTCGCGGGCGGTCAGGGGGCGCGGACCGACCAGCGACATCTCGCCGCGGATGACGTGGATCAACTGCGGCAACTCATCGATGGAATGGCGCCGGCAGAAACGGGCGAAGGCGCTGGGAACGCGCGGGTCCCGGTCGTGTTTGCGGAGAGGGCCGGTTTCGTCATCGATGTACTCGATCCAGCCGGAATGGGGGCCACTGTCGCGGTCCCACATCGTTCGCAGCTTCAGCATCCACAGGTCGGAGCCGTGCCAGCCAACGCGGCGGTGGGCGATGAGCGGGCTGCGTCCCGATAGGATCGCCAGCGTCGCCGCACTCGCGCACAACACCGGACTCACCGCGATCAACGCCGCGGCGGAGGCCAATCTTTCCCAGAAGTCGGCGGCGGGCGAAGCGACTGGAACCGCGGGGGCGGCTTGACGGAGGAGCGGAACGGATGCCACGGATACCTACCTCGATCTTAGCGGCGGCCCCGCAGCAGGCCGTGTAAACATGTTGTGAAATCGCGGTTCATTGTGCGTTCCCGTCCGGTCGCGCACAATAGGAGAGGTGCGGATTCTGCTGGTGGAGGACGAAGCCCGGGTGGCGGGGTTCCTGGCCAAGGGCCTGCGCGAGCAGACCTACGCGGTGGACCTGGCGCGCGACGGCGAGGAAGGGCTGCACCTGGGGTCGGTGAACGAATACGACCTGGTGATTCTGGACGTGATGCTGCCGCGCAAGGACGGACACGCGGTCTGCCGGGAACTGCGCGGCCTGGGCCGGCGCATTCCGATCCTGATGCTGACGGCGCGCGGCAGCGTGGATGACCGGGTGGCGGGGCTGGACTGCGGAGCCGACGACTATCTCACCAAGCCCTTCGACTTCAAGGAACTGCTGGCGCGCATCCGGGCGCTGTTGCGCCGCTCGGCGGCGCTTCGGCCAGCCACGCTGCAGGTGGCCGACCTCACGCTCAACACCGCCAGCCACGCGGTGGCGCGCGGAGGCCGGCCGGTGACCCTCACGGCGAAGGAGTATGCGCTGCTGGAATTCCTGGTCTTCAATGAAGGCCGGGTGGTGGGACGGGAACAGATTGCGCAGCACGTGTGGGACGAAAACTTCGATCCGTTCTCGAACGTGATCGATGTTTACATCAAGCGGCTGCGCGCCAAGCTGGACGCGAACGCGGAGCGGCGTCTGATCCACACGCGGCGCGGCGAAGGCTACCTGCTGGCGGCGGCGCGGGGAACGGGCGCGGGAGAGCGGCCGTGATGAGAAGCCTGCGGCTGCGGCTGACGGCCTGGTATCTGGCATTCTTCTCGCTGCTGTTTCTGGTGCTGTGCCTGGCGCTGTACGGGATGCTGGCGCGCTCGCTGGAGCGGCGGCTGGATGAGACGCTGGCGTCGCAGGCGGGCACGGCGGCCGCGCTGCTGGCGGAGGAACTGGAAGAGATGCATGGGGACGCGCCCAACGCCGCCGAGGACGTGCTTTCCGAGATGAAGCCGCGGGGCAACGTGGTGGCGCTTCTGGAGGACGTCCGGTGGCTGGCGGGCGGCGCGGCGGGGGAGAGGGCGGCGCTGGCAGCGGCGGCGCACGTGGCGCGCACGGAGAGCGCGTTCGCACTGCCGCAGTGGGGACCGAATGGCGCGCGCGCGGCGGCCCGCCGGTTCTTGTTCCAGGGCCGCACGTTTACGGTGCTGGCGGTGGAGCCGCTGGATTCGGTGGCCGCCGATTTGCGGGTGGTGCGGCGCACGCTAGCGATTGCGCTCCCGCTGCTGCTGCTGGTGGCGGGCGCGGGGGGCTACGGGCTGACGCGGCGCGGGCTGGCCCCGCTGGGCTGGATGGCGGAGCAGGCGCGGCGCATCAGCAGCCAGAATCTGGACGCGCGGCTGGAAATCGGGCGCGCGGCGGAAGAACTGACGCTGCTGGCGGCGTCGTTCAATGAGCTGCTCTCGCGCCTGGATCAATCGTTCGACACCATGCGGCGCTTCGTGCAGGACGCGTCGCACGAGCTGCGGACGCCGCTGGCGGTGATCCGCGGGGAAGCCGATGTGGCGTTGTCGCGGGAGCGGACGGCCGCCGAGTACCGGGAGTCGCTGGCCACGATTCAGCTGGAGTCGCAGCGGCTCTCGCGGCTGGTGGACGATTTGTTGAACCTGGCGCGGGCCGACGCCGGGAGGGTGCAATTGCGGGTGGAGGAGCTGTATCTGAACGACCTGTTGACGGAATGCTGCCGGGCGGTGCAGCCGCTGGCGGCGGCGCGGCAGATCGACGTGCAGTGCCGGTGCGCGGAAGACGTGCCGTTCCGCGGGGACGAAGGGCTGCTGCGCCGCATGGTGGCCAACCTGCTGGACAACGCGGTGCGCTACACGCCGCCGGGCGGGACGGTTTCGGCCACGCTGGAGGCCCAGGGGGCGGATGTGCGGATCCGAATCGCCGACACCGGGGTGGGGATCGGGCCGGAAGCCTCGCGGCACATCTTCGAGCGGTTTTACCGAGCAGACCCGGCGCGCTCGCGGCAGCAGGACGGGTTCGGGCTGGGGCTCGCCATTGTGAAGTGGATCGCGGAATCGCACCACGGGGCGGTGGAACTGGCGAGCGAACCCGGCGCGGGCAGCACGTTCACGGTGCGGCTGCCGGGGTAAGGCAAGCCGCGCACCGGCCTGAGCGGCGGGAGCTTCGGGCGCCGGCGGATCCGGCGGGTTGGCGGGCGGAAATGGGTTCGTTTCGTCAACAGGCGAAGCGCTTTCGTTTCCAGCGGGTTGGGCGCCATCGGTGGGTTCGTTTGGGAAATCCTCGCCGGGCAGGGAGGGGCGGAGGCGCTTCAGGCGCTCGAAGTCCTCCACGGCGCGGCGGTACAGCCGGTCGGACTGGGCCTGATAGCGCAGGAACAGCGACCAACTATTGGAGCGTTGGGCCATGCGGTGGAAGCCTTCCCCGAGGGCGTAATTGCGGTTCTGGGCGCGGGTGATTTCGATATCGCCATTGCCGGCGAGCTCCTGGGACATGGGGATGAAGGGCGTGCCGTCGCGACAGAGGGTGGCATCGAGGGCGGTGGTGAAGAGGCCGGCTTCGAGGCGGGCCGCGCGGAGGAGGGCCTGCTGGGAGAGGGCGATGCGCTCGAGGTCGTAGAGTTCCTGGGAGGAGACCGGCGGGCAGACGTGGAGGAGGTCGTCATTGAGGCGGGCGACTTCGTCGAGCTCTTCGAGGCGCACGACGGCAAAGGTGGAGGCGGTGAAGCCGTGCTTGCGGGCGTTCTGCGCGGAGCGCGCCAGGCCTTCGGCGGTACGCGGTCCGGTGGAGTGCTGGGCATTCGCGCGGTTCGCAGCGCGCTGCTTCTCAGAGAAGGGATGGTGGGGAAGCGACAAGGGGAGACCTCTTCTGATTCCAGAGGTAGCACCCCGGCGGGCTGGAGTCTGAAATTGAGCGGCGCGGCTTGGTGGAAACACAGGGGGTTGGGACGGAAAAGGGAGGTGACTGGACTTGCCGGGGGGTCTCGAAAACCCCGGGAAGTCCGCAGAGGGAGTACAGGCTCGACTTCGTTCGATCGCGTGACCGGATCCTTATCGAAGTGCTGGGCCCATTCGATGGCTGGATCGAGCACCTGGAGGTTCTTGGGGGCGAACCCGCCTCTCCCTCCGCCCTTGCGATTGGGCGGCTGGGCCTGCACCACGAGTGCACCCGTCTGTTCGGCGTGCGTTCCATTCGGGGTTGGTGAGCGGAGCCCCCCAAAAACCTCAGCCATGGGTCACTGGAAATTCTGGGCACTTCTCAATTCTGGCTAGTAGAGATTATTGAAGGCAGGTCATCCCGGCCCGCGCTAGTCGGATTGGCCGCACCGGGCCGCTGCGATGCTAGTTTTTTTCGCGGTCCAGACTTGAAGCACCTTCCCACCCGGGTAGACTCATTTGTAGGTATACTCTGATGCAGTTGAGAAAGGTCACGCTCGATCTGCGGAGTTGGGAGTCTTCCCGATAATCTTGGGCAGCCATGGAACACCCTCTAAGTCGCAGCCTATGCAGTCCAGAAAATGGTCAGAAATTCCTTATCAATGGC
This sequence comes from Terriglobia bacterium, assembly GCA_020073145.1. Lineage (GTDB taxonomy): Bacteria > Acidobacteriota > Terriglobia > Bryobacterales > Bryobacteraceae > PSRJ01. The sequence goes on along the minus strand of JAIQFS010000008.1, from coordinate 34,384 downwards.
ACGACGTACCGCCTTGCCGGAAAGCTCGGGGACGGCGCTGCGGGACTTGTGCGCAAGGCTATGAGGGTCAATGACGGAACCGAATTTGCAATCAAGTTTCTCGCGCCCGATCCGAATTACATCGACGAATCCGTTTTCGATGAGGTAGCAGCCCGGTTCCAACGGGAAGGCCAGCGCGGCACTCAGCTGAGGCACTATGGTCTGGTTACCATCCATGCTTACGAGGGGAACGCCAAAGGAGTAGCGTTTCTTGGAGCGGGGCCGAGCAACCCATTCATCCTCATGGAGGCGGTAAAGGGCCGGACATTGGAGGATCATATCAGGCGTGAGGAAGGGTCGCATGCTGGCAGAAGCGGATTGAGGGTGTTTGCCCTAAATCCCGAGCGGCTCTCGATTGCGGTGCACGTTGCCGAAGCATTGAAATATCTCCATCAGAAGAAGCTCGTCCATCGCGACGTGAAACCCGCCAATGTTTTCTTGCCGTCCGAAAACCCAATGGGCTCATTACCTCGTGCGAAGCTGGGCGATTTCGGGATCATGAAGTGGGGTGATTTTCAAGCGTCGGTCACCAGCGGGACGCTGACGATGACGAGCCAGCGGGGTCTAGGAACCCTGAAGTATATGTCTCCCGAGCAAGCAATAGCCCCCAGGGACGTAACGGTGCGAAGTGACATATACTCCTTCGGCATTACACTTTTCGAACTGTTCACTGGTCAGATTCTCCCTTCACCACACCACGTGTTCGAGATTCTCAACGCTCGCCTTTCACGTGGAACGACCGCAAGCCGGTTTATTGCGATGGGTTATCACCTATCAGATGCAGATGTTGGCGTTGCCGAGCTGATCTTGGACATGCATCTGCGCGGCCCTTCTGGTCGCCCCCCGATTGACAGGATTGCGGGCCGACTGACATACGAATTGGAGAGGCGCACATTGGAGGGGCGGACAAGAGCCTATTAGCAGCCCAGCCTGGGTACTGTTAGAATCTCCCTGCCGCTCATGGTAATGCAGAAGATCCCGCAGTACATAAAACACAGAGCCAACGCACAATGAGCACTGAAGACAAGAAACGCATAGGCCCTTCTGACGTGTGGATGATCGCGCTTACTGCCATTATTGCGGTGGCTACCGGCCTGAACGTCTACATCTTCTATAAGGAATCGGAAGCCACTGGCACCCAGATCGATAAACTCACGACCAAGGCCGGTGGCATTGTGGATGTCATGAACACAACCCTGTCCGACAGCCGTGGTGCGATTTCTAAAGCGTTCAAGGCGAACAAGGAGGCTGTGGATGCCAGCAGGGAACAAAGTGAAAAGGCCCTTAACGCCAGCATTAATGCCTTGCAACTTGACGAACGACCATGGATATACATCAGTGGCTTGAATTTGAAACCACTGATACTCGGTGAGCCTTTTGTTGCTGAACTCTGGTTTAAGAACGAAGGGAAGACCCCAGCTACTCCGTCTGAAGGCCCAGTGTTTATAATGGTAAGCGGGTTTCCAGTCCGCCACCTTGAGGACATTCCCGGAGAACATCAGAATCGAGTCGGAATGATCTTTCCTGGCATTGTTTACGGACCTGACCCAGTCACTAGCGCAATGGGTGGGGCTAGTAGATTGGTTGAAGGCAAAGACATTGCCGCCTTCAATGCAAAGCCGCCGCTTTTGTGGATATACATCTACGGACGCTTCGGGTACAAGGACGTATTTGGAAGACACCACACCACTAGCTACTGTGGAGTATCTAACGGCGGCAACAATTTTGGCGGGTGCCCGGAAGGCACATATCCAAACTACGCAAATTAGGACACTACCTTCTAGTCAAGCTGTACCGGGCTGCTCTAGTCCCACCCCACGCGCTCCGAGCTTCCAGTTCTCGCCCATGAATATTCCTTATCGTGCTGTCGCCTTCTCGATTAAATTTCCCTTATAGCAGTGCAGTTTTGGAGGCCTCTAGCTCCTAACCCCTCCGTTCATCGTGCGTTCATTTCGCGGGGCCTATACTGGGAGGCGGTCTGCCTGTCTGTTTGGGGCCGCGCTCCTAGGAGGAACCTTGCGTACGCATCCTTACACTGTGAAGAACTCGCTGGGGCGGTGCGCGGCGATCGTCCTGGCGCTGGGCGCGGGGGCGTCGCCGGGGATGGCACAGAACCGGGGGGCTTCGGGGCTGGCCGCGCTGGTCCAGCCGCAGACGGCGGAGGGCGCGGCCCGTCCGGCGGCGCCGGCGACCCTCACCTTGCAGGATGCGCTGGCGCGGGCGCAGCAGAATGAACCCTCGTTTCTCGCAGCGGTCAACGGCGCCCGGCTGGCTCACGAAGACAGTCTCCAGGCGCGGGCGGCGCTGCTGCCTTCGGCGGGGCTGCGGTCGGACTTTCTCAATACGCAGGGGAATGGCGTATTTCCCTCGGGGCGGTACGTCAGCAACGACGGCGTCCACCTGTACCGCGAATGGGGCGTGGCGCACCAGGACCTTTCAGCGGGCACGCTCACGAAATCGGGCTACCACCGCGCCACGGCGGCCGAAGCGGTGGCCCAGGCGAAGGCGGAAATCGCGCGCCGCGGGCTGGCGCTGACGGTGACGCGCACGTACTACGGGCTAGTGATCGCGCAGCGGAAGTACGCCACCGCGCAACTGGCGCTGACGCAGGCGCAGCAGTTTGTGACCATCACGCAGGAGTTGGAGCGCGGCGGGGAAGCGCCGCACAGCGATACGATCAAGGCGCAGCTGCAATCCAATGCGCAGGACCAGACGCTGCGCGACGCGCGGCTGGGGATGGAGAACGCGCGTCTGGACCTGACGGTGCTGCTCTCGAGCACGTTCGATGAAAATTTCCAGGTGGTGGACGATCTCCATCTGGCGGCGGCACTGCCGGCGTATGCGGACGTGCAGGCGATGGCGCGGCGGGAGAATCCGGATCTGCGGGCGGCGCTGGAGACGGTGCGGGGGGCCGGTCTGGAGGTGACGCTGGCGCACCAGGCGTTTCTCCCGACACTCACGGTGGACATGGATTACGGGCTGGAGGCCAACCAGCTGGGATGGAATACGGTGGTGGCGGGGGACCCGGCGCGCGGCAAGGTGCCGTCGGTGGGGTATTTTCTGACGGCGTCGTTGAACCTCCCGGTGTGGGACTGGGGCGCGCGCAAGAGCCGGCTGCGGCAAGCGGAGGTGCGGCGCGAGCAGGCCACCGTGGAGTTGAACGCCGCGCAGCGGCAACTGCTGCGGAACTTGACGGGGTTTTACCAGGAGGCGCAGACGGCGCGCGAAGAGGCGGACCTGCTGCGGCAATCGAGCGATTTGGCGGGCGAGAACCTGCGGCTGAACACGCTGCGGTACCAGGCCGGAGAGGCGACCATTCTGGAGCTGGTGGACGCCCAGAATACCCTGACGCAGGCGCGCAACGCGCTGGATGACGGGCTGGCGCGGTACCGGGTGGCGCTGGCGGAACTGCAGACCGTGACGGGAGGGTTTTAGTGGCCGCGGACTCCGTGAACGCCGGGAGGCGCCGGAGGTGTCCGGCCCGATTCGGTCCCGCGTGCGGGACCCTTGTGCCGCTGCTGGCGTGCCTGCTAGCGCTGGCCGGGTGCTCCCGGAAGGATAGCGACGACGACGCCAAGAAGACCGAAGCCCCCGCGCCCGTCCAGGTGACGGCGGTCACGCAGGATACCATCCGCCGCACGGTGGAGGCCGACGGCGTGTTGTACCCGCAGGACCAGGCCAGCGTGATGCCCAAGATCAGCGCGCCGGTCCAGAAGTTTCTGGTGAACCGCGGCGACCGTGTGAAGGCCGGGCAGCTGCTGGCAGTGCTCGAGAACCGCGACCTCACGGCGGCGGTGGCGGAAAGCCGCGGACAGCTGGACCAAGCGGAATCGAACCTCCGCAGTATTTCGGCGGCGGCGGTTCCCGAGCAGGTCATCAAAGCGCAAACCGATGTCCAGGCGGCGCAGCAGGCAGTGGACGCGGCGCAAAAAATCGCGGAGTCGCGCCAGAAGCTGCTGGAGGAGGGCGCGCTGGCCCGCCGGCTGGTGGATGAGGCGCAGCTGAGTTACGTGCAGGCGAAGAGCCAGCTGGCCGCGGCCCAGGAACATCTGCGGGCGCTGCAGAGCGTCGGCAAGGAAGAGCAGGTGAAGACCGCGCAGGCGCAGGTGGAAGCCGCGCGCGGGCATCTGCAATCGGCCGAGGCGCAGGTCAGCTACTCGGAAGTGCACAGCCCGATCAACGGGGTGATCGCCGACCGGCCGATCTATGCCGGCGAAATGGCCAGCGCCGGCACGCCGCTGCTGACCGTGATGGACATCGGGCGCGTGGTGGCGCGGGTCAACGTGCCGCAGGCTCAGGCCACCGCGGTGAAGGTGGGGCAAACCGCCACCGTCACGCAGACCGGTAACGGCGAAGCGCTGGAGGGCACGGTCACGGTGGTGAGTCCCGCCACCGATCCCAACACCACCACCGTGCAAGTCTGGATCGCCGCCGCGAATCCGGGCGAACGGTTCAAGCCGGGCGCGGCGGTGCACGCGGTGATCCTCATCGAAGCCATCCGGAACGCGTCCATCGTGCCGGCCGCTGCGATTCTTCCCGGGGAAGAAGGCGGCACCGCCGTACTGACGGTGAGCTCCGATTCCACGGCGCACCTGCGGGCGGTCGAAGTGGGAGTGCGCTTCGGCGACAAGGTGCAGATCGTCAGCGGGGTGAATCCCGGCGACGAAGTGGTGGTGGTGGGCGGCCTGGGCGTGGACGATAAAGCGAAGGTCAAGATCGTAGGCGCCGCGGAAGAGAAGGCGGATGACGAGGACGACACACCGCCGCCGCCCGATGCCAAAGAGGGCGCTCCCAAGAAATGAGTCCGCTCTCCGCCAACCCGCCGGGGGCCGCCGAAGGCGAAGAACAGCACTGGACCGCGCGGCACGGCAAGCCGATCATTTTCGTGATTCTCACGCTGGTGGCGGTGGGCATCTACCTGGCGCTCACCATCCCCATCGCGGTGTTCCCCGATACCAACTTTCCCCGCATCATTATCGGCGTGGATAACGGGGTCTCGCCCATCGACCAGATGCAGGTCACGGTCACGCGGCCGATTGAAGAGGCGGTGAACACGGTGCAGGGGCTGGATACGATCTGGTCCGTTACCAGCCGCGGCACGGCCGAAATCGACCTGTTCTTCAAATGGAACGTGGACATGTACCGGACGCTGGAGCTGGTCAACGCCGCGGTGGCGCGGGTGCAGACCTCTCTGCCCCCTACCGCCAAAGTCACCGCCAACCGCCAGACGTTCGCGGCGTTTCCGGTGATGGGCTACAGCCTGACGTCGGACGTGGTGCCGCAGACGCAGATCTGGGAGACGGCCAACTACGAGCTGAAGCCGCGGTTGAACCGGCAGCCGGGCGTCTCCAGCGTAGTGGTGCAGGGCGGGCAGCAGCCCGAGTTCCAAGTGCAGCCCGACCCCTCGAAGCTGATCCAGACCGGCACCACGATTCCGAACATCCTGGACGCCATCGGCCGCAGCAACATGATCGATTCGCCGGGGCTGATCGAAATGCAGCACCAGCTGGTGCTGAGCCTGGTGAGCGGGCAGGCGCGCACGCCGGAGCAAATCTCCAACATCGTGGTGAAGACCGCGCCCAATGGAAACCCGGTCCGGATCGGCGACATCGCGGGCGTGACCCCCTCGGTGATGCCGGTGTACACGGTGGTCACGGCGAACGGAAAACCGGCGGTGCTGCTGAACATCCTGAGGCAGCCGGACAGCAACACGGTGGAGGTGGCGGACGCGGTGCGCGCGGAGATCGCGCAGATCCGCAAGACCCTGCCGAAGAACATCGACCTGCGGCCGTTCTACGACCAATCGGAGATCGTCACCGATTCCATCAAGAGCGTTCGCGACGCGATCCTGATCGGGCTGATCCTGGCTTCGCTGATCATGGTGCTGTTCCTGCGCGACTGGGGCACGTCGCTGGTGGCGGGGCTGGTGATTCCGGCGACGATCGCGGTGACGTTCGTGGTGATGAAGACGCTCGGCCAGACGTTCAACCTGATGACGCTCGGCGGGCTGGCGGCGGCGGTGGGGCTGGTGATCGACGACGCCATCGTGGTGGTGGAAAACATCGTGATGCACCGCGACTCCGGCCAGACGAGGGCGGAGGCGATCCGCAGCGCGTTGCGGGAGATCCGGGTGCCGCTGGTGGGCTCCACGCTCACCCCCATCGTGGTCTTCCTGCCGCTGATTTCGATCACCGGGGTGACGGGCGTCTTCTTTCGCGCGCTGGCCATCACGGTGGGGACGGCGCTCTTCACTTCTCTCGCGCTGGCGCTCACGTGGACTCCCACCCTGAGCCACTACCTGATTCGCAGCCAGCACGGCGACGGCGGCGCGGCGCACAGCGGCGTGCCGAACTGGCTGTTCCGGCCGTACGCGGCGGTGTTGCGTTTCACGCTGGAGCACAAGGCCGTGCTGGCGGTTTTCGTGGTGCTGCTCATCGGCGCGTCGTACGCGTGTTTCCAGGCGCTGGGCAGCGACCTTCTGCCGGCGATGGACGAAGGCGGATTCATTATCGACTACATCATGCCGGCGGGCTCGTCGCTGGAAGAGACCAACCGGGTGATCACTCGCGTGGAAAAAATGCTGCGGGCGACGCCGGAGGTGGAAAGCACCTCGCGCCGCACCGGACTGCAACTCGGCATTTTCTTCGTCACGGAAGCGAATACCGGCGACATCTCGGTGAAGCTGAAGCGCGACCGCAAGCGCAGCGTGGAGGAAGTCATCGCCGATATCCGCGGCCGCATCAACAAGGCGGAGCCGGTTCTGGACGTGGAATTCCCGCAGCTGTTGCAGGATATGATCGGCGACCTGCAGGGCGCGCCGGAGCCCTGCGTGATCAAGCTGTTTTCCCAAGACGCCGCGGTACTGGCCCAGTGGGCGCCGCGCGTGGGCGATGCCATCAAGAAGATTCCTGGGGTCGTGGACGAGCTCAACGGCATCGAAAACACCATCAGCGGCCCGGCCCGTATTTTCAACGTCGATCCGGGAGTCACGGCGCGCGCCGGGTTCACCCCGCAGGAGGTCGAGCTGGATGTCAGCGCCATCCTGCAAGGCGAGCCGGCGCCGACACCGGTGGTCTTGAATGACCGGGTTTACCCCATTCGTGTGCGCTTCCCCGGGGAGACCCGGGCCACCCTGGACGCGATCCGCAACACCCCGCTGGTCAGCTCCACCGGCAAGACGGCGACGTTGGGCGCGCTGGCCAACGTGGTGGAAGTTCCGGGCGAGACCGAAATCCGCCGCGAGAACCTGCAGCGCGATGTGCAGGTGACGGCGCGCTTCGAAGGCATGAGCCTGGGGGAGGGCATGCAGAAGGTGCAGCAGGTGGTGAATGACCTGAACCTGCCGCCTTCGATTCGCGTCAGCTACGGCGGGCAGTTCCAGGAGCAGCAGAAATCATTCCGCGATCTGGCGCTGGTGCTGATTCTTGCGATTGTGCTGGTGTTCATTGTGCTGTTGTTCGAGTTCGGCAATTTCGCCGCGCCGGTGGCGGTGTTGTGTTCGGCGCTGCTCTCGACCTCGGGCGTGTTCGTGGCGCTGCTGGTGACGCAGACCAGTTTTAACCTGTCGTCGTTCATGGGGCTGATCATGGTGATCGGGATCGTGGCCAAGAACGGCATTCTGCTGCTGGATGCGGATCAGAAGTTCCGGGCGCAAGGGAATGCGGCCGAAGACAGCATGCTGCAGGCGGGAGAGCGCCGGCTGCGGCCGATCATGATGACGGCGCTGGCCACGGTGGCGGGGATGATTCCGCTGTCGCTGGGGCTGGGCGCGGGATCGCAGATGCTGCAACCGCTGGCGATTGCGGTGATCGGCGGCATCTTGGCCTCGATGGTTCTCTCTCTGGTGGTGACACCGGCCGTGCGCTATTACCTCGGCGGCCGAGATTGAATTGGATAACATCCGGGTCTGTCCGGACCAAGGAGTAAAGAAGATGAAGAAGCTCATGACGGTGGCTCTGGTGGTCAGCGCGGCCTTTGCGGCCGAGGGCTATCACGTTCTCAACAAGATCAAAATTGGCGGCACGGGCGGCTGGGATTACGTGACCGTGGATAGCAACGCGCATCGCCTCTATGCGACGCATGGAACGATCGTCGAAGTGGTGGATCTCGATGCCGGGAAACCGGTGGGACAGATTCCGCAACTGCATGGCGTTCACGGGGTGGCGCTCGCGCCGGCGCTCAACAAGGGATTCATCAGCAACGGGCAATCGCAGAGCGTGACCATCTTCGATTTGAAGACGCTGGCCAAGACGGGCGAGCCGGCCACGGGAATGAATCCGGACTCGATCTGCTACGAGCCGAAGACGCAGCGGGTGTTCACATTCAACGGACGCTCCAATGACTCGACCGCCATCGACGCCAAGACGGGCGAGGCGCTGATGACCTTCGCGGTGGGAGGGAAGCCGGAGTTCTGCGTGGCGGACGGCACGGGCAAGCTGTACGTGAACCTGGAAGATAAGAGCTCGATCGTGGAGATTGACGCGGCCAAGCCGGCGGTGCTGCGGACGGCGTCGCTCGCGCCCTGCGACTCGCCGTCGGGGCTGGCGCTGGATAGCAAGGATGGCGTGCTGTTTTCGGTCTGCGACAACAAGATGATGGCGGTCACGGATCTGAAGAGCCTGAAAGTGGTGGCGACGCCGGCCATCGGAGCGGGACCGGATGCCGCGGGCTTCGACGCCGGCACGGGCCTGGCGTTCAGCTCGAATGGCGACGGAACCCTGACGATTGTGAAGAACACGGGCGGCAAATGGGATACAGTGGACACGGTGCAGACCGAGCGCGGCGCGCGCACCATGACGGTGGACCCGAGAACGCATCGCGTCTATCTGCTGGCCGCCGAATACGGGCCGCCGGCGGCGGGCGAGAAGAAGGGCCGGCCTTCGGTGCTGCCGGATAGTTTCCATGTCCTGGTGGTTGGAAAATGATTCGCAAGTGAGAATTCAGTTTGGGAGGAGATCGGCTATGCAACGACGACGTACGTTTGTTTCCGCTCTGGCGATGGCTCTGGCGGCCTTCGTGGGCAGCGCCGCAGCGCAAAGCGGGCCCTATCAAGTGCAGAAGAGGGTCAAGGTTGGCGGCGCCGGCGGCTTTGATTACGTTTACGCGGATGCGGCCGGACGCCGCCTTTACATTCCGCGCACGGGCCCAGGGGCGCGCATCACCGTGTTCAATCTGGATACGCTCGAGCCGGCGGGCGAAATCCCCATGGCCAACGCCCGCGGCGCTGCCGTCTCGCCCAAATCCGATCACGGCTTTGGAAGCAGCAGGCCCATCACCATGTGGGATGCAAAGACGCTGGCTCCGATCAAGACGATCGACGTGCAGGGAGGCCCGGACGGCATTATGTACGATGCGTTCAACGACCGGGTCTATGTGCTCAGCCACATCGCGCCGAACGCCACCGTGATCAACGCAGCCGACGGGTCGGTGGTGGGAACCATCGACCTGGGCGGAGCCCCGGAACAGGCGGCCAGCGACGGCAAGGGCCATCTGTATGTGGATCTGGAAGACAAGAACCAGATCGCGGTGGTCGACACCAAGACCATGATGGTCACCGCCCACTACGATCTGGCGGGCAAGGGCGGGGCGTGCGCCGGGCTGGCGATGGATGTGAAGAACAACATCCTGTTCGCCACCTGCCGCAATCCGCAAGCCATGGTGGTGCTCAACGCCGCGGATGGCAACATCATCACCACGCTGCCGATCGGGCAGGGGACGGACGGCGCGGTCTTCAACCCAGCAACGATGGAGGCGTTCAGCTCGCAGGGCGACGGCACGCTGACCATCGTGAAGGAAGAGAGCCCCACCAGCTTCACCGTGGAGCAGACCGTGCAGACAATGGTGAGCGCCAAGACCCTGACGCTGGACAGCAAGACGAACCGCATCCTGCTGATCGCCGCGGAGTACGATGCGCCCGCGACGACTCCGCCGCCGGGAGCGCGCGGGCGCGGCCGCGGGCCGATGACGGCGGATTCGTTTTCGATCCTGGTGGTGGGGAAGTGATTCGCGGGATTCTTCTGATGGCGTGCGCGGCGGGCCTGCTCGCCGCGCAGAGCCGGACGCTCGATATTTACTGGATCGACGTGGAGGGGGGAGGGGCGACGCTGATCGTGTCGCCCTCCGGCCAATCGCTGCTGGTGGATGCCGGCAATCCCGGGCCGGACGACCGCGACGCCAAGCGCGTGTTCGCGGTGGCGCAGATGGCGGGCTTGACGAAGATCGACATGGTGCTGACGACGCACTTCCATGGCGATCACGTGGGCGGCACTCCGGCGCTCTCGAAGATGATTCCGATCGGGCGGTATTTCGATCACGGCGATTCCATCGAAACCACCCCTGCCGCCGTGCAGCTGTTCCACGCGTACCAGGCAGTGGCCGAGGGAAAACGAACGACGGTGAAGCCCGGAGACCGCATCCCGCTTTCCGGCGTCAGCGTCGAAGTGGTCTCCGCCAATGGCGCGGTGCTGTCCAAACCGATCCACGGCGGCGGGCCGAATCCGTTCTGTGCGGACGCAAAGGCGCACGATCCCGACAAAACCGAGAACCAGCGTAGCGCGGGATTCCTGCTCACGTACGGCAAGGTCAAGTTCCTGGATATTGGCGACCTGACCTGGGACAAAGAAATGGAGCTGGCGTGTCCGGTGAACCAGCTGGGCACGATCACGCTGCTGCAAGCCACGCATCACGGTTTCGTCAACGATTTTTCGGGCGCTCCGGCACTGTACTGGTCGCTGAAGCCGCAAGTGGTGGTGGTGAACGACGGGCCGCGCAAAGGCCTGCAGGTGTCGGCGTGGGAGACCATCCAGAAGATTCAGGGCCTGGAAGGCGTGTGGCAGTCGCATCTGGCGCTGGCCACCGACCGGGCGCACAACACCGACGAACGGCAGATCGCGAACCTGGAAGCCACGGCCGAGTGCAAAGGCAACTGGCTGAAGGCGTCGGTCGCCAAGGACGGCAAGTTCACGCTGACCAACGGACGAAACGGGTACAGCCAGACGTACACGGCGCGGTAGGCCTGCGTTATCCGTGCCGGATGACGAGGACGTCGCCATCCTTGACGATGTACTCTTTGCCTTCCAGGCGGAGCAGGCCTTTTTCACGAACGCCGGGATAGCCGTTGTGGTCCATGAGCGCCTTCCAGTTCACGACTTCGGCGCGGATGAATTTCTTTTCGAAATCCGAATGGATGGCGCCGGCGGCCTTTACGGCCGTGCTGTGCATGGGGATGGTCCAGGCGCGGACTTCGGTTTCGCCGGCGGTGAGAAAGCTCATCAGGCCGAGCAGCGCGTAGGTCGCCGAGATCAGACGGACGAGGCCCGATTCGGTGAGCCCGTAGCTGGCCAGGTACTCGCGCTGGTCGTCGGGCGGCAGCTCGGCCAGCTCGGCTTCGATCTTGCCGCAGACGGCGGTGGCTGAGGTGTGCTTGCGCCCGGCGAGGGGGCCTTCGCGGTACTCTTTTTCGCGCTCGTGCAGCTTGGCGGCGTCGGCTTCGCCCAGGTTCAGCACGTAGAGCATGGGCTTCTGCGAGAGGAACTGGAAGCCGCGGATGCGCTTCTCTTCCTCGGCATCGAGCTCCATCTGGCGCAGGGGCTGGTCGGCCTCCAGCATGGCCTTGCATTTCTCGAGCAGGGCGAATTCGTGATCGAGCTCGGGATTCTTGATCTTCTTGCGGTCTTTGTCGACGCGCTCCAGGCGTTTCTCCACCACTACCAGGTCGCTGAGGATCAGCTCGGTCTCCACGTCGCCTAGGTCGCGAAGCGGATCGACCGATCCCTTCTCGTGCGGCACGGTCTCGTCGGGAAACAAGCGGAGCACGTGCGCGAAAGCATCCACCACGCGCAGGCTGGCGAGGTAACTGGGGTCGCGCAGGTTTTCCTTCGAGATGGCCGGCATATCCACGTACTCGACGGTGGCGTGGGTGATTTTGGGCGGCTCAAACAGCTGCGCCAGCTCGTCCAGGCGCCCGTCGGGGACTTTGGCGATACCGACGCGCGCGGCGGTGGAACCGATGTGGGTCTCCTGGTGGACGCCGGTCAGGATCGTGAACAACGAGGTCTTGCCCACCATGGGCAAGCCGATAATGGCTGTCTTCATAGAGGAGGTAATCTACAGGGGCACTTCCATCTGGCTGAGGATTTCTTCAATGATCCGCTCGCTGGTGTCGAGGCGGCGCGGAACCAGCGTGGTGCGGGTATTGATGACGACGCGGTGCGCGAAGATGGGGACGACCAGCCGCTTCACGTCGTCGGGGAGGGCGTAGTCGCGGCCCTCCACCAGCGCGAGCGCCTGCACGGTCCGGAACAGCGCCTGCGAGCCGCGCGGGCTGACCCCGAGGGCGAGAGCCTCGTGGTTGCGTGTTTTCTCGACGATGGCGAGCATGTACTCGACCAGCGACTCTTCCACCTTGACGGAGTGCACCGCATCCTGCAGGTGGAGGACATCTTCGGCCGTGAGCGCCGAAGCCGCCACTTCGGGCAGCGCGCGATCCAGCTGGCGGACGATCAGGCGCTCGCTGGCGGCATCGGGATACCCGATGCGCAGCCGCATCAGGAAGCGATCGAGCTGTGATTCCGGCAGCGGATAGGTGCCGTGATGTTCCACGGGGTTCTGGGTAGCGATGACCATGAACGGGCGCGGCAGCGAGTGAGACTTGCCGTCGATGGTGACCTGGCTTTCGTTCATGGCCTCGAGCAGCGCCGATTGCGTCTTGGGCGTGGTGCGGTTGATCTCGTCGGCCAGCAGGAAGTTGGAGAAGATCGGCCCGGGCTTGAATTCGAAGGCCTCGGAATGAGCGTTATAAATGGTGACGCCGAGCACGTCGCTGGGCAGCATGTCACTGGTGAACTGCAGGCGGTGGAAGCGGCAGGAGACGGCCCGCGCCAGCGCCTGGGCGAGCGTGGTCTTGCCGACACCCGGCACATCTTCGATGAGGAGGTGCCCGCGGCCGAGCAGGCACACGAGGGACAGCCTCACCACTTCCGGTTTGCCGCGGAGCACCGAACCGAGAGCGGTCTCGAGCTCGGCCAACTTGGGCAGAGTTTGTAGGGAGAATCCAGCCGGGGCGATCGTGGATTCCCGCTGGGACGTCACGTTCCAATCATACTAAAGATTGGCGCAGTCAGCCGCGGCCGGAACCGAGAGTACTATTACCGTACCTTACCGAACCGTGCCCCCGCTTGCGTCCGCTGGTCGTGTACACTGGCTCTCGCGGCCGCCGATTTTCCATCCGTATTCGCGGCGCTGAAGCCGCTGCTCGCCCAGCACGCCCGGCGTCTGGCCGTGAAGACCGATCCGCCGGGCGAATACACAGTGATCACCAAAGCCGCATCGCCATTTCCGCAGCACAAGGGACAACCGATGTGGTTCGGGGCGGTGAAAGTGGGAAAAGCCTATGTCAGCTACCACCTGATGCCGATCTACAGGCACGAAGGGCTGCAGAAGGCGGTGTCCCCGGCTCTCAAGAAACGCATGCAGGGCAAGAGCTGCTTCAACTTCAAGGATGAACCCGGGCCCGAGGCGCTCGCCGACCTGGCGCGGCTCACCGAGGCCGCCGTGGAGGACTGGGCCGCCAGGAAGTGGCGGTGACCGGGCCGCGCCGGACTTTTCCCAGGTACCGGATCCCCCCGAACACCCATCCCCAAAGGCGTTATACTAGCCGATTGTGGCTACTCCGGTGAGGGCAACCATGGGTGCGGCTGAGCTGACAATTCCTCACACAGCGTTGGAAGGCGGCGAACCGGCCCAAGCGGCGCGGCAATGCCTGTACTACATGTCGCTGATGCGGGAAGTGGAAGACCGCATCGAGCGCAAGCTGTACCGGCAGGGGAAGATCGTGGGCGGCGTGTACGTGGGCCGCGGGCAGGAGGCCATCTCGGTGGGGACGGCACTGCTGGCCGCGCCGGGTGACGTTCTATTCCCGTCGCACCGCGACATGGGCGTGCTGCTGATTCGCGGCGTGACGGCGGGGCAGATTCTGGCTCAGTACATGGGGCGCGTGGGCGGCGTGACGCGCGGCAAAGACGGCAACATGCACATGGGCGACCTCAAGCTGAACGTGGTCTCCATCATCAGCGCCATGGCGGCCTGCGTGCCAGTGGCCGCGGGCGCGGCCCTGGCGCTCCGCTACCAAGGCAAGAACAATGTGGTGCTCTGTTACTTCGGCGACGGCGCCACCAGCCGCGGCGATTGGCACGAAGGCCTCAACTTCGCCGCCGTGCAGAAGCTGCCGGTTGTCTTTATCTGCAACAACAATCAATACGCGTATTCCACACCGATCTCGCGGCAGATGAGCTGCGCCAATGTGGCCGACCGCGGGCCGGCCTACGGCATTCCGGCGGAGATCGTGGACGGCAACGATATCCTCGCCGTTCAGGAAGCCGGCAAACGGGCCATGGAGCACGCCCGCGCCGGCAAAGGCCCCTACCTGATCGAGTGCAAGACGTTTCGCATGACCGGCCACTCCGCGAACGACGCCGCCGACTACGTCCCCAAGAACCTCTGGGACGAGTGGGCCAAGCTCGATCCGATCACCCGGCTGGAAGTCCGCATGCGCGATAAGGGATGGGGCACCCAGGCCGAATTCGACCAACTGCGGGCGCGCGTGAAGGCCGAAGTGGACGAAGCCGTGGCGTGGGCCGAGCAGAGCCCGTACCCCGATCCGGCGACGCTGCTCGACGACGTGTACGAGAACCTGTAACCCATGCCGACCACCTATCTGGAAGCCATCCGCGAAGGCTTGTGGGAAGAGATGGAGCGCGACTCCAACGTCTTCCTGATCGGCGAAGACATCGGCGCATACGGCGGCGCGTTCAAAGTGACCGCGGGCTTTCTGGAAAAATTCGGCGAGAAGCGCGTGGTGGATACGCCCATTTCCGAATCGGCCATTGTGGGCGCATCCATCGGCGCCAGCCTCATGGGGTTGCGCGCGGTGGCCGAGATGCAGTTCTCCGACTTCATCACCTGCGGCTTCGACCAGATTGTCAACTTCGCCGCCAAGTGCCGCTACCGCTGGAACGCGCCGGTGCCGATGGTGGTGCGCGCGCCCTCGGGAGGCGGCATTCACGGAGGCCCGTACCATTCGCAGAACCCCGAGATGTGGTTTGTGCGGACCCCCGGTCTGAAAGTGGTGGCGCCGGCCACCCCCTACGACGCCAAGGGGCTGATCAAATCTGCCATCCGCGACAACGACCCCGTGCTCTTTTTCGAGCACAAGGGCCTGTACCGCCGCATCAAAGAGGAACTGCCGGAGGCGGAGTACACGGTTCCCATCGGCAAGGCGAGGATCGCGCGGGAGGGCCGCGACCTCAGCATCATTACGTATGGCGCGATGGTGTGGGTGGCTCTCGATGCGGCCGAGAAACTAGCCGCGGAAGACATCGAAATCGAAGTGGTGGACTTGCGGACGCTGCTGCCGCTCGATCGGGAGACGGTGTGCGCGAGCGCCAAGAAGACGGCGAAGGTGCTGCTGCTGCACGAAGACACGCGCACGGGCGGCATGGCCGGCGAATTGGCCGCAACGCTCACGGAGAGCGTGTGGGAGTATCTGGACGGCCCGATTGTGCGCGTGACGGCGCCCGATACGCCGGTGCCGTTCAGCCCGCCTCTGGAAGAGGCTTTCTTACCCAATGCCGAAAAAGTCATGGACAAGGCTCGTTGGCTGGCTCGTTATTGAGCTCACGTGCGCGCTGAGCGCGTTCGCAGCCGGATACAGCTACAAAGCGGGGTATGCGCCCTACGGCGACGTGAAGGCGCTGGCGGTGGAAGATCGCCGCGGCCACCGCGCCGTGATCGCGATGGCAGGGTTCGATGTGCCCCTCTCGGTAGCCGATTCGATCGCGGCCCAGGCCATCAAAGACTACAAACTGGAGCGCGCCGACCTGCTGATTTATTCGGTGGCCGGCGGTCCGCCCGCGCCGCAGGACGCGCTCACCGCAATCGGCGCGGCGCTGGGCAAGCTGCAGTCGGCCTACCTGATGTACGGCAATGGGCGGCTGACGGTTTCCGGATCAGACGGACACTGCCTGGTTGCCCTTTCGGCCACGGCTTCGCTGGGCGCCTGCACGATTCCGGCCGGCGACACCGTGGGCGGCTACATGCGTTCGGCTCTTCAGATGGTGGACCAGGAGCACGGCCTGCTGACTCGCGACCAGACTCCGCGGTCGATTGCCATCCAAGCCATCGCGCTAGGCGGCTCGCTGGTCATCTTTTCCGGTCCTTCCAATTTCGCGCAAACGGGCAAGGGCATCATCCTGGCTGCGACGCCGGACGTGGAAGGGGACACACGGCTAAACCAGGCGGTCGGCGAAGTGTTTCTGCGGGTAGGCGGTAGACCGCGGTAGCGGAGTGTTTCGGAAATACCGCGATTGTGCGTGCTCCGTGGGGCATTCTGCGCATCATTCGCCTCACCGCGGGTCGCCTGTTCCGTTACCGTTTGCGGTGGTAGGACTTGAGTTGCTCCAGTTGGCCCCGGGCGACTCCGTTATCGGGCTCTATCGTGAGAGCTTTTTCCAGCGCGGCCATGGCGGAGGCGTCGTCGATTTTCCGGGTGTAGGCATAGGCCAGGACGACATAACTTTGCGCCGACTTGGGATGGAACTCGAGATTGAGCTGCAACAGCGCGATCGCGTCATCGGGCCGTGAGTTGGCCAGGGTCTGGGCAATGCCGAGGAGCGTGTCCTCGCCGAAATCGTAAGCGCCGCGGCCGGAGTAGCGGTCGTACAGGTCGCGGTACTGCGCCACGGCCGCGGCGGCGCCCTTCTCCCGCAGGGTTTGCATGAGGACGTCGGACAGTTGCCGGGGAACGGCCACGCCGCGATGGCAGGTGACGCAATCGACGCGAGCGGTCTCCGCGGCGGTCTTGCCCACGGCGGCTTCGATTCGGGCGTTGATGTCGCGCGTCATCGCCATCATGGCGCGCGCGATCTCTTTTTTCGGCTCCGGCTGTCCGCTGCCGCGTTCAGCCGAGTGGCAGTAGCCGCAGCTCACGCCCAAGGCATGCGAGATGTCCTGCATGGTGGCCGCCAGATTGGCCGGTGGGACCGGCTGCGCGGCCGCCGCGAACGCCGCCAGAACCAAGAGTGCGCGTGGAACCCACTTCATGATCGACTGCGGACAGTATATCCCACCAAAGCTGGAGGCCGCGCGCGGTCAGAGCCCCGCCACGCCCGCTGGCTGGCATGGCTGTCTCCCGCTGTTAATACGCGCCATTGCGTTGGGGTCGAACTCGGTCTTCACAACGGCCAGTTTGAACACCCGCCCGGCCTCATCCTGAAGGTAGAAGCCCCCACCGGCGAGGGCATATTTCACGGTGGAGCGTTCCATCACGCCGGCTTTGTGGCCGATCAGAAGGCGATGGGACACATGATACAGAGTGTCCTCCCCGAAAATGAGAAAGGTCTCCCGATTGAGACCCCACGTATCGATACAAGCGTCGGGCGACTCCCACACGTACCCGGTTTTCCAGTCGAGGACGGTCCGTGATTTCTTCGCGGACAACACCGGGATCACCAGGAGGCCGGTCAACAGGATCAGGACGGTTCGCCGTGGCTCGAGGATTGACCGAATGTCCATAGGGATAGCCCTGCCAGCCATAGGGTAGGCGGATTGAAGGGGAAAAACAATATTGACGGAGGTGAGCGGCCAGCCCCTGGTCTGTCGATTTAGAGAGGAGCGGCGGTGATCTCCCTGCCCAGCGACCGGGCCATGCTAGAGTTTGGGAAGTGAGGTACGGGCCCGTAGCTCAGGTGGATAGAGCATCAGCCTTCTAAGCTGAGGGTCGCTGGTTCGAGTCCAGCCGGGCCTACCATTTTCCAGATTCAGAAGAACCGGCGGCGCACACTCCGCGGCAGACGGTCCGCCGTCCATTTGGCGAGGCGTTGGAGCGAGTGCGGCATCCGCGTGCGGACCAACCGGTCCAGGCGACTCCGGCGGCGATATTGAATCTTGGTGTCGAGCAGGGTGATCTGTTCGGGCGATAAGCGCCAGTCCGACGCAGCGCAGTTCTCCAGGATGTGTTCCACCGACCCGCCCTTGGGAATTGCAAAAACGCCATCTTTGCACAGACACCAGTTGATGACGATCTGGGCGGGCGTCTTTCCGGTCTCCCGCGCGATCCGGGCGATGATGCCCGCCGGGTCGCAGTCCAGAAATCGGCTCAACGACTTGGCGAGCGGGCTGTACGCGATGACCGCAATCCCGCGCGCCTGGCAATACGGCAACAAGTCGGCTTCGATGGTGCGATCGATGAGGTTATAGCGAATCTGATTGGAGACGATGGGGTGCTTGCCGAAAGCGCGCTGCGCGTCCTCCATTTGTTTGACGGAAAAATTGCTCACGCCGCCAAACCGGACCTTGCCGGCGTCAATGAGGCCCGCGAGCGCGCCCATGGTGTCCGCAATCGGAATGGCCGGATTGGGGTAATGCAACTGGAGCAGGTCAACAGCATCGACGCCCATCCGGAGCAGACTCGCGTCCACCGACTGGCGAAATTCTTCCGGACGGAAGTGCTCCGGCGATACTTTAGTGGCAAGAAAGACGCGGTCCCGCATGCCCCGCACGGCTTCACCGACCACGGGTTCGGTGCCATACAATTCCGCCGTGTCGATGAAGAGCGCGCCGCTCTCCAAGCCGCGCCGTAACGGCTCGGGGCCGCCGTGATAGTCGTACGTCCCGATGCCGATTTCGGGGATGCGGACGCCCGTGTTGGCTAGTTCTTTGAAAATCATGCCTAACTCACCTTATGATCCAGTCCCCGACGACGAGTACTTGGACGGGCACAGGTCGTGGAAGAACGCGCACCGTTGGCAGTGCTCGGCTTCGACGAGCGGAAAATCCAGCCGCGATTGGGCATCCTGGAAATCGCGTACGATCTGCTCAGGGGCGTCCAATAGCGATGGGCGCAAGTCCACTTCGATCGCCGTGTTCGGCCGCAGGAAATGCAGCCAGGCCCGGTTGGGCGCGCGGCCGGTGGCGCGTTCCAAGGCCAGGGCGTAGAGCCGCAGTTGCATGGTGTAATCCTGCGCGCGCTGGTGCGCTTCGTGGGCAGTGACCGAATCGGTTTTGTAATCGACAATCACCAAGTCGCCGCCCTCTTCGAACCAGAGGTCGACTTGGCCGCGGAGAACCAGTCCCTCGAGCGCCATCAAAAAGTCAAACTCGCGCTCGACGCGCGCGGCCCGCGCGGCGCGCCGGCCGAGCGGGCTCTGGCGAAACACGTCGGCCAAGCGGAGCGCCTCCGGATCGGGATCGGGCACCGCGACGCCGGCCAGCAGGGCGTGGACCTGGGTGCCGAGTTCGGCCGCGGGGAGTTCGCCGGAGTCCCGCAGCCGGCGCGGGCGGCCTTCCCATCCGAGGTAGTGGCCGATGTAATACTGGCGCGGGCAGGTGGCGAAGGCGTTGACGCCGGTCACGTTGGCGTTGGTATCCTGCTGCTCGCCGACCTTGGGCGGCGCGATGCGCTCCACGGGCGGCGCGATTTCTTCCAACAGCGGCCGCGACATCGGGCCGGGCGGCCGGTCCACGACCCGCAGGTGAAGCTTCCACTCCTTCCCATCGGGCGCTGTGTGCGTCTGAGTTTCCTCGCGCGGCTGGTCCAGGCCGATTCCTAATTTGGGCACAACCAGCTTGACCCAGTTCTCGCGCCGCTTGCCCACCACCGAGAAACTCAGCGCCAGATGCTGCTCGGCGCGCGTCATGGCCACGTACAGCAGGCGGCTGCTTTCCTCGTCTTCCAGCTTCTTGCGCTCCTCGCGAATCGCGCTCTGGAACAGGTCGTCTACTTCTTCGCCGCTGGCCGGGTGACGCCAGTGGGCGCCCAAGCCGAAGCGCCGCGAAAATGCGATCACGGGCGGGTTAGTCTGTACACCCTTGTGGAGCGCGGACACGAACACCACGGGGAACTCGAGGCCTTTGGCGGCGTGCACGGTCATGACGTTCACGGCATTGGCGGAATCTTCCGGCGGCGCATCGGGCTCACGCGGATCAGAGGCGCGGACCGCGGCCAGTTCCTCCACGAATTGATCGAGCGACAGACGGCCCGTAACGCGGCGGGCTTGGGCCAGGAGCTTTTCGATATTGGCCCAAGCGCGTGTGCCCGGCTCGGCGGGATAGCCGCAGTCATCGATGGCAGCAAGCAACAGGCGGTCGAAGGAGACGTGTTCGCGCCTCGCGCGCCAGCCGCGCAGACGATCACGGAAGCGACACAACTTCGCAAAATCCCCGGCGTCGAAATCCGAGGCGGCCGATGAGAGATGCGCCAGAGCGGCTCCCAGGTTCCCGTCTTGCATCTTCAGGCGCAGAAGCGCCTCGTCCGACACCTGGACGAGAGGCGAGCGCAGAACGGCAGCAAGGCTCATCTCGTCGCGCGGGTTGGCGATCACGCGGAGCAGATGGGTCAAATCCTTGACCTCGCGCGCCTCGTAAAAGCCCTTGCCGCGGCTGACGACGCAGGGAATCCCGGCTGCATCGAACGCGCCGGTGAACGCGCCCAGCACCTCGGTATTGCGAACCAGCACCGCGATGTCGCGGAAGGCGAAGGGGCGCTCGGGTTGTCCGGTCAGCTCGAGAATGCGGCGGGCGACCCACTGGGCCTCGATCTCCAAGGCCGCATCGACTTGGCCGGCCAAGGCGGCGATGGCCTCGACGCACACCTCGCGCCAATCATCGAATTCGCGCCGGGCCGTGAGCGGGCGCGATTCTATGCCGGCAGCGCCCTCCGCGATGGTCTCCACCGCGCTCAGAATGGGAGGCCGGCTGCGGAAGTTGTCATCCAGATCCACTCGCCGCTCGACTTGGTCGCGGTACTCGCGAAACACGTCCGGCTCGGCATGGCGGAACCCGAAGATGGATTGATTGATGTCGCCCACGGCGTAAAAGCGGCCGGGACGCCGGAGCAGCCGCAGCAGCCGGGCCTGCTGGCCGTTGGTGTCCTGGAATTCGTCCATGACGATGTGCTCGAACTGCGACTGCAACCGGGCCCGCGTTTCCGGACTCTGTTCGAGCAATCGCACGGCGCTTTCCTCGAGGTCGGCGAAATCGAGCGCCCCGGCCTGCCGCTTCAGTTCCCGGTACGTGCGATCGAAACGGCGGAGGATCTCGAGGAGCGTTTCGCGCTCGGCGTGGTAGAGCTCAGAAATGAGCGAATACTGGAATCTTTCGATGAGATCATCGCGCAGGCGTCTTACTAGCTCACGAGCCGGAGTTCCCTGCTTGCATTTCGTCAGGTTGACGGAGAAGGCTCCGATGGCGAGCAGGGTCTCGCGCGGCCCGCGCGCCGCGACGATCCGGTCGGCCTGCTCCAGCACGGTCTTCCGGTAATGCTTCTGCTCCGGCTTCCATCCGTCGAGCGGGTCGAGGCGCAGCGCTTCGACGGCTTCGGCGACTTCCCGGCGGGTAACTCCGGGCGGCGGCGGAATCGCCGCCAGCTGCTCGATGTCCATCCCGGCCCCGCGCATGCCGTCGTAAGCCGAAAGAACGGCTGTCTCGAACTCGAACGAGGACAGCCCGCGGATCAAGTTGCGAACTGTGGCGGGATGTTCCTCGAAAAGCACAGCCACGGCCCGGTCGATGGCCTGCTGCCGGAGGCGGGCGGATTCAAGATCATCGGCCACCACGAATTGCGGATCCACGCCGGCGAGCACGGCGTTTTCCTTGAGCAACCGCGCGCAGAAGCCATGGACGGTGGAGACCCAGGCGCGCTCCAGCTTAGCGCGCACGACCGGGTCTTCTTGAAACGCTTCCGCCAGTTTGGCGCGCATGTTGCCAGCCGCCTTCTCCGTGAAGGTGATGGCCAGGATGCGCCCTGGATCGACATCCACTTCCACGAGGCGGCGAAAATACTCCACCAGGACGGTGGTTTTGCCGGAGCCCGGCCCGGCCACCACGCAGGCATCGCGATGCCGCTGGGAGACGTCGATCGCCGCTTGCTGGCTCTCGGTGAAAGAGACGGTCTTCACTCGCCCTCCGCGAAGACGGCGGGCGCTTGTACCTCGATGCGGCAGACATCGCACGCATCGCACAGGCGGCACTCACCGGCGTCGGCGGGAGCGGGCGCCAGGCGGCCCTGCCGCATCTGTTCCACCATCGCCAGCATACGCGGAACGGCCGCGGCGGGCCAGCCTTCCGGAATGGGTTCGCCGTCCATCAAGGCAGGATCTTCGCTCCATCCCGCGTACTCGAGTTTCTTCTTCAACCGGACGTAGAACATGGCGGCGGGTTTGGCCCCGAAGACGCGCTCGGCGGCCATCCAGTAGAGGGGGGCTTGCAGGCGGTCGCCGCCCATCACCTTCTTCATGCGCTGCGCGCCGCTGTATTTGTAGTCGATGATGTAGGCGCGGCCATCGGCGTCGATGTCGAGGCGGTCGATGCGCCCCGCGATGCGCACCGACTCGTCGAGCGGAAACTCGAATGGCTGTTCGACGCGGGTCTGGAATCGGGCGCGCGGCCAGGTGTCTCGGTCCGCGAAACGCTGGAGGTCGGCGCGCATGGCCTGGCGCAGCCGCTCGGTGTGATATCCCGGCGGGAGGCGGTGTTCCTCGCGGAAGTCGTCAAAAGCGCGGTCGAAGAGCGCGCCGATGTCTTGAGGCGCGGCAACCCATTCGGCCAGGACCGAGTGAATCAGGCGACCCTGTTCCATGAAATTCAGCCGCTCCTTCGGGAGAAGGGGCGCGGTCTTCAGGCGTAGAATCTTGAGGGCGAAGTATTGGAACGGGCATTGGAGAAAGGATTCCAGCCCGGTCGGCGAAAGCCGCTCCGTTTTTTCTCTCAGCCGGGTCAGCAACTCGGGAGCGCGAATCACTCCGGGCACGGGGCGCGAGGGAACCGCGCGCGGGCACGGCTGCACGACTCGGGCCGGCTCGGCCGGCAAGCGCAGATCTTCCAAGTAGAGCGACGGCAGGTTGCGCTCGCTGCGCGCGTCGGACTCCGGGTACGAAAGCGTCACCTCGACCGTCCCTCGCGTGACGGCGGAATCGAACAAGGCCCGCTCTTCGCGCTCGAATTGGGCGCCGGTGCGCACACGAATTCCGGCGGCGTCCAGGGCGTTGCGGGCCGCATCCGGAAAGAACGGATCCTGCGGATGGAACTGCGGGAACTGCTTCTCCACCATCCCGCAAACGAAGACCACGGGCAGGACCCACTGGCGGGCCTCATGGGCGCTCAAGACCTGGACCACGTTACGGCGGCCGTCCTCCGCGCGCAACGCCGTCAGACGGAGCACGGACTTCAACGCTCTCCAGAATTCGACGATTCCCAGCGGCAGAGCCGGATCGAGCGCCTGGGCGGCATCGCGCGCCGCTTCCTCGAAGGCGCCCAGGGCCGCGGCCTGGCTACTCCCGAGCAACGTGAGCTCGTGATCCGCGTCTTCCACCGGCCCGGCGGGGCGGAAGACGTTCCGCAGAGTGTGAAAGCGCGCGGCCCAGTCGGCGGGATTCATTTCGAACGAACGCCACTCTTCGAGTGCGGCCAGCGAATCGATGAGCTTGGACAGCGGGCTTTCGAGGTCGCCCAGCAGCGCCTTCAGACTGCCCAGGCCGCGATCCGGCGCCTGCTCGCGGACGTCGAAATCGAAGCGATCCATGGCGGTCGAGCCGGCAAAGCGGGGCGCGAGCCGCAGGGCGGCGAGGGTCGCGGAATGATCCCACCCTCCCAGCATGGCGTCCACCGCCGCTTCCAGAAAGCGGACAGCCGGCTGGCGTTCCAGTTCGGCATCGAAATAGAAGCGCGCGGGGATGCCGAACCGCTCCAGGGTGGCGCGCAGGATGGGAACGTAGGTTTCGGGAGACCGGACGATAATTCCGATCTCGCGAAACGGACGGCCGGCCGCGGCCTGCTCCACGATCCGGCGGGCGATCTCATCGGCCTCGCGCTCGATGCCGGTCGCGCGCACCAGCCGGAGATCCGGCGCCGGCGGGAACCCCGGGGCGCGCTCCTCTTCGAAACCCATGGCCCACAGCCGCGCGCGCACGTCCTCGCCGGCATCGGTGTCCGCCAATGTGAGCGTGATCTCGGCATGCTGCGCAAGCGCTTCGATGACAGCCATCTCGGGGTCCGGCAGAACGTGGAACCCATCGAGCCAGATGGTCTGGATCTGTTCGAGACCCTCGGCGCGGATTCGCGCGGCCGCGCGTTCGAGCCGCTGGCCGCGCAAGGCCAGCCCGCGGCGGCCAAGGTCGCGGTCGACTTCGCGGTACACAGCAAGAAAGGCAGCGGCGAGCGGCGCGTCCGGAAGGTGGGCGGCAAGACGCGCGCTGTCGCAGCCGGCGGAAGAGAACTCGGCGATGGTGCGGGCCGCTGCCGCGCAGAACCCCGGCAACTGCGCTACGCGGCGGAACTCGGAGCGGTTGGCGCGGGCCACGGCCTGCTCGACCAACAGGTACAGCACCGGCCCGGACGCCTGCGCCCGGTCACCCGCCCAGGATTCGATGAAGCTGGAGAGCGTCTGAATCAGGGTGCGGCGGAAGACGAAGCCCTCGCGCGCCACGCGATTTTGCAGATGCTGCGCCAAGGTGGCAGTGGGCACCAGCAGGCGGACCGCGTGGTTGTTCGCGCGCAGAGCCTCGGTGAAACGCTCTAACACGTAGGAAGTCTTACCCGACCCAGCCGGACCCGTCAGGAGCCGCATTGGGTTTAGTGTAGCGCAGGCGAAGACAAGGCGAAAAACACAGCCGCGTTACGGTTCTTCCGCGATCGCCAGCACATGTGAGTCAACCTGAAATTTCTTGTAATCGGAGAAGGTATAGCGGAACTCGCGGTTCAGGCCTTTGACCAGCAGGATGCGCCCCGTCGCGGTCAAGGCGACTTGCTTGGGAAGCCATACCGCATCGCCCAGGCGGGTCTGCTCGATCGTCAGGCGCGTGCCTTTGGAGAGCCGCAGGACGAAGCCTCCGAAGGAAATCGTATCCAGGACCTCCATCTCGATCCGGGCGCCTTGGAGGTCCTGCTGGTCGATCCAGAGACGGAGTTTCACCTTTGGGAAAAAGTTCGCAAGCTGCGATTTCGGTTTGTAACCGGGCTTGGGAGTGGCGTCGATCCGGTAGACGGGGCGGCCCGCGACCTGCTCTTCGCCGGCTAGCGTGAAGGTGAAAGCGTCGGGCAACTCCCGGACGGGCTCGCGCTCGCGCTCCTGACGGAGCTGCCATTCGGCCACGCGGCGCGCGCGCTCCTCGCTGGTTTCCTTTCGGCGCTGCTCGTTGTTCCAACGCAGCTTCTCGTCTTCGGTCTTCTGTTCCGCGGCAGGAAGCGGCTGGTCGTCGCGAGCTACCAGACGCCGGTAGGGCGAGCCTTGAATTGGAGTGATGTCCCAGGTCTGGATGGTGCGCTTTTTGACGTGGCCGGAACCATCGAGTTCGCGCACTTCCTGCCGTTGCAGATAGGTGTAGGTGAGCGCGGCCTTCGTATTCCGGTCGCTCTGTTCCACGGCGCGGCGGATGATCTCGCGGGCGTCCTGCGCCGGAAGCAGCCCGGCGGCACAAAGCAGGGGAACGCACGTGAACGCGCGCAACAGCATTATGACATGAGACTCTGGAACCGCGATCCCGGTTTCACAATGGTCTGGTTGCGCTCCGGGCCGGTGGAAATGCAGCCGGCTTCGACGCCGGTGCGGCTTTCCAGAAAGGCCAGGTAGTCCTTCGCCTTGGCGGGCAACTGCTCGTACGAAGTCATCCCGAAGGTGGATTGCTTCCAGCCCGGCAGACACTCATAGACCGCCTCGAGCTGGGCGATCCCGGCCACGGTGGGCGGCATATCCGTGACTTCCTGCTGACCGATGCGATAGCGGACGCAGACCGGAATGTTGTCGAACTCGTCGAGTACATCGAGCTTGGTGATCACCAGGCTGTCGAAGCCGTTGATGGCGGCGGAGTAGCGCAGCAGCGGCACGTCGAACCAGCCGCAGCGGCGGGGCCGCCCGGTGACCGCGCCGAATTCCTTGCCGCGCTGACGGATCTGCTCCCCCGCGCCGTCCAGCGACTCGGTGGGAAACGGGCCGGCTCCCACGCGCGTGATGTAGGCCTTGGAGACGCCGATGATGCCGGTGATGCGGGTAGGAGCGACACCGGTGCCGGTACAGGCGCCGCCGGCGCTGGCGCTAGAAGACGTGACGAACGGGTAGGTGCCGTGGTCGATATCCAGCATGGTGCCCTGCGCGCCTTCAAAGAGCACGGACTTTCCATCGGCGATGGCTTGGTTGAGCAGCAGGGCGGTGTCGCGCACCATGGGGCGGACCCGCTCGGCGAAGCGTTCGTAGTCGTCGCGGATGCGGTTGTAGTCGAGCTCCTCGGCGATCCCCAGCGCGGTGGCGATGGTGGTCTTTTCTTCCATCAAGGTAGCGTATTGCGCGCGAAAACTGTCGCGATCCAGCAGATCGGCGATGCGGATCCCCCGGCGCGCGATTTTGTCCTCATAACACGGGCCGATGCCGCGGGAGGTGGTGCCGATGGAGACGCGTCCGGCGCGCCCTTCCGACATCTTTTCCATCATGCGATGGGCCGGCAGCAGGACGTGGGCGCGGTTGCTGATCGACAAAGCCTTAGCAACCGGGATGCCCGCGGCCTCCAGCGAATCGATTTCCGTCAGCAGCGCCGCCGGATCGATCACCAGGCCATTGCCGATCACGGCCTGCTTTCCGGGACGCAGGATGCCGCCCGGGATCAGCTTCAGAACGAACTTCTTCTCGCCAATGAAGACGGTATGGCCCGCGTTGTGGCCGCCTTGATAGCGCGCCACAATGTCGAAGCGCTCGGAGAAGAGGTCGACCATCTTCCCCTTGCCTTCGTCTCCCCACTGGGATCCCAGGACAATCACGTTCCGCATTTTGGGCAAACCGATCCATTGTACCGTAGTCAGGCATCCAGACCGCCGCGTCCAGAAGCCGCAGCCCGTGGTACGCTGGACTTTACCCTGAACTATGCAGCTTTCAGAAGTCTACCTGGGTCTCGGCCAGGACGCCTTCGGTCAACTCGTGCGCGGCATCTCCATTGGCAAGCTGAAAACCTATCAGATCTATGAGGGTTTCAAGGTGCGCGCGCATCTGCACAAAGTCAATACCGAGATTCTGCGCAAGGCCATTCCGCGGTTCTGGACGCGGTTGGGAGAGCATGACGAAGAGTTTGCCCGAGACCTGGCGCAGGCGGTGCTGGTGTCGCACCTGGACATGATCACGGCAATGCTGGACTTCCTGGGCGTGCCGCACGAGAACGGCTTCTTTGCCAAGGACCTGGACGCGAAACAGTATTTCACGGAAGGCTGGGAGGAACGGGCTCTCGGAAAATTCAGAGAAACCTATCCGGAAACCATACTCATTTTCTATATCAATCACTTGCGGTGGGAACTGCTGGGCGCTGCCGAGCCCTACCGGCCCGCTTCGCCGAGCCCCCAATGATTTCGGCGCGCGGCGTGCATAGAACTGTACGAAGCATGACCGTTTCACGCGACCGAATTATACTTCCGATCCCCGACGAGGCCTGCTTGCGGCCTGGAAGTGACTGCAACGGAAATACATGCCACACCTGGAAGGGAGTGCCGTTGTGAGTCGGAGGGGTCGGATCAGGGGAATCCCCAATGGTGGATTCTGCGCCACAACACCCAATTTGGGTTATTTTGGTCCTAATACCATTTTGATCCTAATACCATGGTTAAGTGCAAGAGGTGCCTGACATGAATCGCTGCGATTTTCATTATTCTCATCTGTTGCCGAAAAAGCCGGGAATCCTTCCGTTGGAGGAGACGATGACGAAACAGTGCCGCCGCTGCGGCGCCGAATTCGTCACACGATCCCGGATCCGGAAGCGCTGCGACGCCTGTCAGACTATTGTTTCCGCGGAGAAGCAGAAGAAGGCCAATGAACGGCTAAAGGCCCGGCGCGCCGCCCGGCGCATGTGCCTGCTGAAGGCCGCCAGCTAGCCGGAGTTCGCGGTAGCCAGCGTCACCAGGGCCTGGGACTCGGCTGAGCGGCCTTCGCCCACGGGTCCCAACTTTTCAGCGGTCTTGAATTTTACCGACACCCGGCCGGGGGCCAGCCCCAGGGTGGCGGCAATTTTGTCCCGCATGGCCTCGCGATAATCCTGCAACTTGGGGGGCTCGAGCTTGCAACTCGGGACGGGCAGGATACCCGCAAAGTGGTCTGACCGGCGCCTTCATTTGCGGGAGATCGCGGCGAACGGATGTTCGCAGTCTCCTAGCCACCAAGGCAGCCGTAGTCTTTCCGCTGAATCCGAACTACGGTTGGATCGGGAGTTTCTGATGGAAGCGGCTCTCGGTTGTCTACCGCCACTTCCTGGAGCCGCCTCCCGTTTTTGACAATGATGCACGGAATTGGGATCGCGCTTTACCTGGGAACTCTGGCGCTAGCCTGGCGTGCCGTCTCCGCCGGGCCGCGTTCCAGTCCCGGGTCGCAAATAGTAAATGTGGTTACTCTCTCATTGATCCCGAAAGTAAAACCCTATACACCTTATTTAGTATTTGATATTGAAAAAGTGTTGGTAACCTCGATGGGGAATAGTGCGGAAGTCAACAAGTCCGTTGGTTTCCGCAATAACAGGTTGCGAACCGTTCTCGCGAAGCCGTCATGACTCCCACGCCGATCACTCCAGATCAAAGGCCAGCGGCGCTTTCGGCCACCGGCAGGCATCCGGGCCTTCCGAACGCCTTACCTGGTTCTGGCGTTGACGCCGAAGATCGATTTCGGCACTACGCAGCGATCATCGAATCGTCCGAGGATGTGATCATCGCCCGAGCGCTCGACGGCCTCATCATCAGTTGGAATCCGGCGGCCGAGCGGATGTTCGGCTATACCGCTCCAGAGGTGATCGGGAGAAAAATGGAAGCCCTGATCCCACTCGACCGAGTGGACGAGGAGGCGGAGGTTCTGGGGCGCGTCGGACGGGGTGAAACTTTCCAGAATCTTGAAACTGTGCGGCGGCGGAAAGACGGGACCCTGGTCGAAGTGTCGCTCACCGTGTCCCCGGTTTATGACGAGGGCGGCCGCGTAATCGCGGCCTCAAAAATCGCTCGCGATGTGACCGCGCAGCGGCGGGCGTATCGGCAGATGACCGAAGCTCTGCTAGAGATCACGCAATTGAAGGATGCTCTGGACGAGCACGCGCTTCTGGAAGTCACCAATATCGATGGCGCCATCATTTACGCGAACGACAAATTCTGCGAGGTTTCAAAATATGCCCGTGAAGACCTGATCGGCCAGAATCACCGCCTGGTCAACTCCGGGCATCACTCGAAGGTGTTTTTTGAGGAGCTGTGGCGCACGATCGCCGAAGGAAAAGTGTGGAAAGGAGAGGTCAAGAACCGGGCCAAAGACGGATCGACTTACTGGGTCCAGACGACTATCGTGCCTTCACTGGACGCAAACGGCAAGCCGCGGCGGTACGTGGTGATCCGCACCGACATCACCGAACAGAAACTGGCCGCCGAGGCGTTGATGAAGCAGGGCGAAGAGCAAGAGCGTGCCAAAATGAGCTACCGCGAGCAAGCCGGTGTTCTGCAACGCATTTTGAATAGCATCGCCGACGGCGTCATTGTGGCCAACGCGGACGGCAAGGCCGTTCTTTTCAACGAACCGGCGGAGGTCATGCTCGGCTTGGGCCCTGTGGAAACGCCGCCGGAACGCTGGTCGGAAGAGTACGGAATCTTCCTGCCCGACATGGTCACTCCCTACCCGCCCCGCGACTTGCCCCTCGCGCGCGCGATCCGCGGTGAAGCCGTGGATCATGCCGAAGTGTTTGTCCGGAACGCGAAACGACCGGAAGGTGTATGGCTCAGCGCCTGGGCGCGGCCCCTTCACGAAGAACACAAAGGAGCTTCCGCCGGCATCTTAGTCATTCGCGATATCAGCGACGCCAAGCGCGCCGAAAAAGCTGCGCAAACCGCCTTGGAGGCCGAGGCCGCCAATCGGGCCAAGAGTGAATTCCTTTCGCGCATGAGCCACGAACTGCGCACTCCGCTGAACGCCATTTTGGGGTTCGCGCAGATTCTGGAGCTCGACAACCTGCCGGAAGATCATCGGGAAAGCGTCGATCAGATCCTGAAGGGCGGCCGGCACTTGCTAACCCTGGTGGACGAGGTCTTGGACATCGCGCGAATCGAGTCCGGGCGTCTCACGCTGTCTACCGAGCCTGTTCTCGCACACGAAGCAGTGGAGACAGCGGTCTCGCTCATTCAGCCCCTGGCGGCGCAGAAGGGAATCCTCTTGCGGATTCAACCTTCGCCGTGTTGGAGGGAGTATGTCCTGGCGGATCGGCCGCGTTTACAGCAGGTCCTTCTCAACCTGCTTTCCAACGCGGTCAAGTATAACCTCGAGGGAGGCCGCGTTACCGTATCTGGCGCATACTCGCGGCCGGGCCGCCTGCGGCTGGAAGTGCGCGACACCGGGACCGGAATCCCCGCCGGCAAAGTGGGCCTGCTGTTCCGCCCGTTCGAACGCTTGGGCGCCGAGTCTACCGGTATCCAAGGCACCGGCATCGGATTGGTGTTGAGCCGGCGACTTGCCGAAGCCATGGGGGGCACCCTCGATTTCGAAACCGAAGTTGGTGTGGGCAGCACGTTCTGGGTGGAACTCCCGCTCCATGAAGATCCGATAACCGCGTATGACCGGCTCGCGGGAAGTAGACCATTCGAGGCGCCGGTCTGTGTTCCCGAAGCAAAAGTCATCTTGTATGTCGAAGACAACCCCTCCAACACCCTCCTGATGGAGCGGATTCTCGCCAACCGGAGCGATATCAAGCTGGTGTCGGCAGGACAAGGGCGGCTGGGTGTGGAACTGGCGCACCACCACCAGCCCCGCCTCATCCTTTTGGACCTGCATCTGCCCGATCTGCCGGGCGATGAGGTGCTGCGCGTTCTGCAAGCAGATCCCCAAACGGCTCACATCCCGGTGGCTATGATTACTGCCGATGCCATGCCCGCGCAGGGCGTACGCCTGCGCGCCGCCGGCGCCCAGGCGTTCTTCTCCAAGCCGCTCGATGTCAAAGAACTGCTGAGATTCATCGATGAAACACTTGGAATAGAGGTTCCGTAAGATGGATAAAGAGATTCGAGAGAACAGCCGGATCCTGATCGTAGACGATCAGCCGCCCGGCGTCCTGCTGATCGAGCGTATGCTCCAGCAGGCAGGCTTTACGCAGTTGGTGTGCCTCACGGACTCGAGAGAGGTGGTGGAGCAGTTCCGGATCTTCAAGCCGGACTTGATCTTGCTCGACCTGATGATGCCCAGACTCGACGGGTACGCGGTCATGTCTCAACTCCGGGGCTGGATTCCAGACGATGTCTATCTTCCGATTCTGGTGATCACCGCCGATGTCTCGCGCGGCGCCAAGCAGAAGGCTCTCTCTCTGGGCGCCAAGGACTTCCTGACCAAGCCCATCGACACTACTGAAGCCACGCTACGCGTCCACAACCTGCTCGAAACA
Organism: Terriglobia bacterium; assembly: GCA_020073145.1. Classification (GTDB taxonomy): domain Bacteria; phylum Acidobacteriota; class Terriglobia; order Bryobacterales; family Bryobacteraceae; genus PSRJ01. The sequence goes on along the minus strand of JAIQFS010000008.1, from coordinate 2,933 downwards.
CGCTGGCTGTACCGCAAGCTGCAGATGCAGAACCGGCTGCTGGTGGAACAGGTCCGGATCTCGAAGAAGGAATTCGATGAAGCCCGGGCTCAGCTCGATCGCATCGGCGAGGGCTACGGGATTCCGGCTGCGCAGATGGAGAGCATGCGTGCGCAGTTGGTCCAGGCTCTGGCTACGATCGAGCGGATCGGCGAGACCGTGGAGACCTACCATCCGGGCCAAATCCTCCAACTCTCGGGTTCCGAAGCGGCCGACTGGATCGAGCGCGGGTGGGCCAAACCGGTCTGAAGCAGAGTTCGACGCTGGCGTACCGGCCAAAGGTGCCTGCTGAAAGCCGCCGGCTAGGCGGGATTCTCGGTAGCCAGCGTCACTAAGGCCTGGGACTCGGCTGAGCGGTGCTCGCCCACGGGTCCCATCTGTTCAGCGGTCTTGAATTTCACCGACACCCGGCCGGGGGCCAGCCCCAGGGTGGCGGCAATTTTGTCCCGCATGGCCTCGCGATAATCCTTCAACTTGGGGCGTTCCAGAATGACGGTGGAATCGACATTCACGATGCGGTAGCCTTGCGCTTCGGCAAGGTCCTTGGCGTGGCGCAGGAAGACCAGGCTGTCACAGCCTTTCCAGCGGGGGTCGGAATCGGGAAAATGCATGCCGATGTCGCCGAGTGCGGCAGCACCGAGGATGGCGTCCGTAATGGCGTGCGCCAGCACGTCGGCGTCGGAGTGGCCTTCCAAACCGAATTCCGAGGGCACGGTCACACCGCCCAGGATCAGCGGGCGTCCGGGCGCCAGGCGGTGCGTGTCCCAGCCCTGGCCGACGCGGATTTCGCTCAAGAGCGGGCTTCTCCGGCCGTTTGTTCTTGCAGAAACAGACGCGCCAGATCCATATCGGCGGGCTTGGTGATCTTGATATTGCGGTCACTTCCCAGCACCACCGTCACTTCGATATCCAGGCGTTCGACCAGGCTGGCTTCGTCAGTCCCAATAAAGCCATCGTCTCGCGCGGATTGAAAGGCGCGGGTGAGCACATCATAGCGAAAGACTTGTGGAGTCTGGGCCAGCACCAGCCGGTCGCGCGGCAGGGTGGTGCGCACGCGCACGCGGCCGGTGCCGCGGTTGACCTGTTTGACGGTATCGACCGGAGCTACGGCCACGATGGCCGCGCCGCTTTCGGCGGCTTCGTCGAGAACCTTGTGGATGGTGTCCAGGTCGATGAAGGGACGCACGGCGTCGTGGACGGCCACCAGGTCGGTGTCGCGATCAAGTGAGGCCAGCGCATTCTCCACCGACTGCTGCCGGCTGTTGCCGCCTTCCACTACGCGCACGCGCCGGCCCGGGAATTCGCGGGCGACCACCTCGCGGACCCAGTCCAGGTCTTCGGCGCGCACCGCCACTACGATGTCGCGCACGCGGCCGGAAGCCGCGAATTTGCGGACCGTGTGCACCAGGATGGGCGCGCCGTTTAGCAACATGAACTGCTTGCGGCTGGTGCCGGTCTTCTCAGCGGAGCTCCTGCCCATACGGGTGCCCAGACCCGCGGCCGGCACGATGACGGCAATTTTCATGCGAACTACGATTCTATCGTGGTTTTCTCGGACCCGAGATTGGCAGCGGACTGAGATTCGGGACGCCGCACAGGGCGGTCGTGCCGTTCGGGGCCGCGATCCGTGCGCTCCGCGGCGGCGGCGTGCCCGCGCTCGTCGTACTTGCCGAAAATCATCTTTCCCGCGGTGGTCTGAAGCACGCTGGTGACTGAGACGTCGATGGTTTTGGAAATCAGCTTCTTGGCGTTGTCCACCACCACCATGGTGCCGTCGTCCAGATAGGCCACGCCCTGGTTGTATTCCTTGCCTTCTTTGAGGATGAAGACGCGCATGGTTTCGCCCGGCAACACGATGGGCTTGAGCGAATTGGCCAGCTCGTTGATATTCAGCACGTCGACGCCGTGGAGCTGGGCGACTTTATTGAGGTTGAAGTCGTTAGTAATGACTTTACAGTCGTAAACCTTGGCCAGTTCGATGAGCTTCATGTCGACCTCACGGACGTGAGGGAAGTCTTCCTCCACGATCTGCACATGGAGGTGGGCCATCTTCTGGATACGCTGGAGGATGTCCAGGCCGCGGCGGCCGCGATTTCGTTTCATGGAGTCGGACGAATCGGCCACCAGCTGCAATTCACGGAGAACGAACTGGGGAATCACCAGCACTCCGTCCAGGAAACCGGTTTCGGCGATGTCGGCGATTCGACCGTCGATGATGACACTGGTGTCGAGGATCTTGAACGTCTTCTTAGAGGACTTCTCGCCGCCAAAGACACCGCCCAGAGCGGCCAGGTTGAGCAAGTCGCCTTTCTTGGCGCCTACGACGAGGCCGACGTAGGTCATCAACAGCAGCAGCACCAGTTGGAGGAACGGCTCCGAAGTCGCCTTACCGAGAACCAACGACATCAGGAACGCGCCGAAGATTCCCAGCACGCTGCCGACAGCCGCGCCAATCAGGCGTTTGAGGCTGACCCGTTCCAGGCGGATCTCAAAGAAAATGATGCCGACGCCAAGGATCAGGCCGCCCCCGGCCGCGACCCAAGGGGAAGTCTGAAACGGATGTAATGCATACGCCGCAACTGCCAGAACCAGGATGAAAACCAACCGAACGATAGCTAGATCGAGCAAGCGAGCACCCCCTCAGGGTAGGTACAGGATCGGAAGAACCTTGCATGGCTGCCCTGGGAACCCGGAAAAATCGACGACCGCCGTCGAGCCAAGAGTATACCACCTCCCGCCGCCGGTTGTGGGCGGTCCGAATTGGGTCACCTAAAATGTCACCAGAGGAGACTCGGATGGGTCAAATGAGAATGTAACCCAAGAAGGCGCGAAGCATGACACCCATGAAAGGTGGACATGAACGCGCGCAAGCAGTATTTGGAAGAACTCGTGAA
>JAIQFS010000038.1 GCA_020073145.1 Terriglobia bacterium | reverse complement strand
GCCCCGGCGCTTCGGCCTGCTCGCTGGCGTAGAACAACTCTTCCTGCTTCTGTCTGGCTCGCTTCGTTCCCATCGCCATGCCTGATTTTACGGCGAAACATTCCACCAAGGAAGTGTTTTTAGACACGGGCTGCTAGGGCGCCGGCTCCATCCGGAGCACTGCACCAAAGGTTTCGTCCGTCAGCAGGTAGATGGTTCCGTCCGGGCCCTCCCGGGTGTCGCGGAATCGCTGCTTTAGCTCGGTCAGCATCCGCTCCTGCCCGGTGGGCTTGCCTTGGGCATCGAAGGTCGCGCGCAGCACCGACCGAGTCATGTCGCCCATCACCAGGTTGCCCTTCCACATCGGAACCTATCGCCCTTGTAGAAGATCGGGTTCCCCGGGTTGATCACCGGAACCCAATACAGCACCGGCTCCTCCATACCCGGCAGAGATTTCTCGCTCGGCTCCCCGTTGTAGTGCTCGCCCTTGGTCACTTTGATCCACCCGTAGTTCTTGCCGCCCTGGATCCGGTTGAGTTCGTCGCCCCCTCGCGGTCCGAATTCCGTCTCCCAGATCTCACCCGTCACCGGATGAATGGTGAGCCCGAGCGGATTGCGGTGCCCCACCGTGTAGATCTCTGGCCTGTATCCGGACTCGCCCACGAACGGATTGTCCGGCGGTACAGTGCCGTCGTCCCGCAGCCGCACAATCTTGCCGATATTCGAGGACGAGTCCTGCGCCAATTCCCCGTAATTCCGGTCGCCGATCGTGACGTACAGGAAGCCGGCCCGGTCAAACACCAGCCGCGACCCGTAGCTGCCGTCCGACGGACCTTGCCCGCAGCAGCCTCGCGGCGCGCCCTGCCCGCCAAAGTAGTCGGCAACAAAAATGTCCTTTACGTCCGCCAGCGTAGACCCGCCGTCCCACCGTCCGCGCGCCACCGCCGTGGCGGCGTGCGCCGCGTCTTCCTTGCCTGGCTTCGAGTAGGTGAAGTAGATCAGGTGGTTCTCGGCGAACTTCGGATGCAGCGCAATATCCATCAGGCCGCCGAGAACAGCCGCTCGGATTTCGGGCAGCCACCCGATGGGCGTTGGATCCAGCACGCCTTTACGAATCATCCGCAGGCGGCCCGGCCGCTCCGTCACCAGCATGTCGCCATCGGGAAGAATCGCTAGTCCCCAAGGATGATCGAGCCCTTTGGTGACCACCGTCACGTGGATATTCACCAGCTCCGATTTGAGATCCCAGGGGCCTTGCCCGAGCGTGTCCACCACGGGCGCGCGACCTCGCCCGCGGCCTGCCGCACGCACCTGCCCGCCACCGGCGCCTTGGGGCGCGCCAGCCGCCGGCGTGGCCGTTGGTGGGGCGGGAGCTGGAGGCGCCGTGCTGTTGGTTTCCTGGGCCTTCACGGTATGACCGCCACTGAGAGCCGTCCACGCCAGACAAGCCGCGAACGCCACCACGGGCGACACGGCCTGGAGAGGCCTCGAGCGGGAAAGCTTCATGAAACGGTCCTCCTGCTGACGCGAAGTGTGAAGTATATCATCCATCCCCGGCTGGCACGGAGGCTTGCGCCAACGCCGGCGAAATCTGGGTCGGCCCGCCACTGGGCCCGCCCCCCGGGGTCGGGCCCGCCGCCACCCAAGGTGTTGGATTTCCGGTCTGCGCTTGAAGTCGGAACCCGCGGGTCCCGGTCAGTCCCTCAGAGAGTCGCAATTCCTCCTCAGACCCCTTATACTGGTAGAGCACCTGTGCTGATGGGGCGATTTCCAGAATTCGCTTGCTTTTGCCTGATGCAAACTATTCGCGGTTTGCGCGAATTTCGAATTGGGAGGTAGATGCCATGGCGGAAGTGAGGCTGCAGGAGGGTGAGACCCTTGAAAACGCCCTGCGCCGGTTTAAACGGAAAGTCCTGCAAGAAGACATCATTCGGGAAGTCAAGCGCCACGCGTTCTATTTGAAGCCTGGCCAGAAGCGCCGCGTCAAGCAGGCGCTGGCCCGCAAGCGAAATCGCAAAAAAATGCGCCGGGAATCGGAATAACCGTTTTCGCTGCCGCACGCCCCGATTCGGGGCCACTCCTTCTCAAATTCACCTCCGGGCTGGGCACGCCGTGGTTTGGATACTCGTGACCGACACGCTCCGGCGAAGAGTAAGCGCAGCGCTCTCTTGATATACTCCCTGGATACGCCAACCAGGCGCCGGAGCGGGACCCAATGAGACTCTGCTTCCTTTTCGCGATCGTGCCCATGACGATCCTCGCTGCTGACGATCCGTACGCCGCGCAGCTTTTTCAAAAGCACTGCGCCTCCTGCCACGATTCCGCCACCGGAGCCGGCGGCCGCATTCCGCAGGTGTCGGTGCTGAAGACCATGACCCCCGCGGCCATTCAGAAGACCCTTGAAAGCGGAATCATGAAGGCGCAAGCCACGCCCCTGTCCGCGGACGAACGCCTGAAGATCGCCACCTTTCTCGGGACGGCAGTCACCGTGGAACGCAAGCGCGAGGAGATCGCCAACGCCTGTCCCCCCGGCGCCCGATGGAGCGACGGTCCGGCCTGGGCTAGTTGGGGCGGCGGTTTGACCAATACCCGGTTCCAGTCCGCCAAAGATGCCGGGCTGCGGGCGGCGGATGTACCCCGGCTGAAGCTTAAGTGGGCGTTCGCTTTTTCGGATACCTCCACGTTGCGGTCCCAGCCCGCCGTCTATCGCGGAAGAATCTTCGCCGGCGGTCAGGACGGCAGTCTGTACTCCCTCGACGCGGCCACCGGATGCGTGCATTGGGTCACCGTGGTGCAGTCTCAGGTCCGGTCTGGCATTACCGTGGGAGAGGCTGGCGGCAATCCGGCAGTGTTCTTCGGAGATTCCGCCGGATACGTGTATGCGCTCGATGCCGCCAACGGAAAGCAGTTGTGGAAGGCGCGCCTCGACGAACATCCGGCATCCACCGTCACCGCCACGCCCGTATTCCACCAGGGCCGCCTCTATGTCGGCGCAGCCTCCCGCGAAGAAGCGCTCTCGGTGGCTCGCGGTTACGTGTGCTGCACCTTCCGCGGCAGCGAATCGGCCCTCGATGCCGCCACCGGCAAAGTGCTCTGGAAGCGGTACATGATCGCGGAGGTGGCGAAATCCCGGCCGAAGACCCAGCAAGGTACAGCCCCCTTGGGCCCATCCGGCGTCGGCGTCTGGACTGCTCCCGTACTCGATCCCGATCGCGACACCATGTATGTCACCACCGGCGATAACTACTCCGATCCGCCCACCGCGCTCAGCGACGCCCTGGTGGCCTTGCGCATGTCGAGCGGCGACATTCTGTGGTCCAAGCAATTCACGGCCAAGGATGCCTGGAACAGTTCCTGCCAGCTTCCCGGCAAGGTGAATTGCCCGGACTCCAACGGCCCTGACTTCGATTTCGCGTCTTCAGCAATTCTGGTTTCCCTGCCCAGCGGCAAGCGAGCGCTCTTGTTGGGACAGAAATCCGCCGTGATTTATGCGGCTGATCCCGACCGCCGCGGGCAGATTCTCTGGCAGTCGCGGATCGGCGAAGGCGGCACTGTGGGCGGGATTGAGTGGGGTTCCGCCACCGACGGCCGCAACGTCTACGTGGCTCTCTCCGATATCCGGTTTGATGTGAAGCTCAAACCCGGCAGCAACGACCGCGGCTACAATCTCGATCCCACCAAGGGCGGCGGCCTGTTCGCGTTTCGCATCGACAACGGCGAGCGCATCTGGCAGACGCCGCCGCCGGGCTGTGGCGACCGCCGCCCGTGCAGCCCCGCGCAATCCGCGGCAGTCACGGCCATTCCGGGAGTCGTCTGGTCCGGCGCGGAAGACGGCCACTTGCGGGGGTATTCCACCTCTGACGGAAAAATTCTCTGGGACTTCGATACCGCCCACGAGTACAAGACCGTGAACGGCGTGCCGGGCCGCGGGGGTGCCATCGACGTCGCCGGGCCGGTGGTGGCCGGGGGCATGCTGTTCACCGTCTCGGGTTATCCGGCGCGCGGCAGCATGCCAGGCAATGTCTTACTGGCCTTCGCGGTGGAACCATGAGGCCTAGCTCCCTGCTGTGGCTTTGCGCTGCATTGCTGACGGTATGGACCTCGTCCGCTCAGCAGAAGCAAGCCGCCGAGCCCAACGCCAACTTCACCGGAACCGTCACCCGCCTCGAATCCAATATCCGGGTCCGCGCGGCGCGCATCCGCTTTGAACCCGGCGCTCGCACCAAGTGGCACGTGCACGAGCGCGGTCAGATCCTGCTTTGCGAGGAAGGCGTGGCTCGCACACAGGTGCAAGGGCATCCGGTGCAGGAACTGAATCCCGGCGAAACCGCATTCGTCCCCGGCGGCGTGCCGCACTGGCATGGCGCTGCCGCCGATCGGGCGACCACTCTGTTTTCCGTCGACGTCAGTGACGGCCAAACCCACTGGCTCGGCGCGGTCACCGACCAGGAATACACAGCGGGGCCCAAACGGTAACGGGAACTCAGCCGCGCAGGAAGGCTTGCAGTTCCGCCAGCGTTTCCTTGGGCGCGCTTTCCTGCAGCGAGTGGTTGCCCGGCAAGCCCTTGCCCGTCACGTTGACGCCTTCTTCCTTCCAGATGGAAAGCACGTCGTAGAGCTTGCCCATGGCGCCGGCGGCGGCCCACAGAGCCAGTACCGGGCATTGGATCTTTTTGCCGGCCTTGATGTCCGCTTCGTCATTCTTCAAATCGATGGACGCCGACGCACGGTAGTCTTCACACATGCCGTGAAGCATTCGGATGTCGGTGGTGTGGCGCAGATACTCTTTTTGGACGTCGTTGGTCGCGCGGGCGGCTTGCGCGTCATTCTGCGCCTTCAGTTGGTTCTCCGGAATGGGCGGTCTCTGCAGGTAAATGAACCAGTGAGGGTAAGCCTGCACGAACTCGATGCTGAAGTGCGAATACAGATAGTGCGCGGGAACGATATCCAGCACCGCGAGCTTCAAGACCTTGTCGGGATGATCCAGCGCCATCCGCCGGCCCACGCGGCCGCCGCGGTCATGGCCCACCATCCGGAACTGGCTGTAGCCCAGATGCTGCATGACCTCGACGCCATCCAGCGCCATCGGCCGCTTGGATTGGCTGGAGTGGTCCGGCTGGTCCTCCGGCTTGCTCGAATCGCCGTAACCGCGCAGGTCGCACATCACCAGCGTATAGTCCTTGGCCAGATCCGGCGCGACCAGGCGCCACGTGATCAATGATTGCGGAGCGCCGTGGAACAGCAGAACGGGCGGCCCGGACCCGCCGATCACCGTGTTGATCTCGGCGCCGGACGTTTTGATCCGTTCGTTGCGGAAACCGGCCGGGAACAAGTGCTTCCATGCCGGCTCCTCACTGGTTTGGGCGTACAGCTTGGGAGCCAACGCCGCGGCGCCGGCTGCCAGGGCCGTCTGTTGCAATAAGTGGCGGCGCGTGCCGCCCGGATTCGTCGGCATCGTCGAACCTCCTGGTTCGTCTCGCATCAGCGATGGGATCCCTTGGTTTCGGTCGTTTGCAGATGTTCCGAGAAGAACGGCAGTACCCGAGTCTCGAACCGGTCCTTCACATGGTTCATGTGGTCGCCTTCGTACGTCTCGAACGTGTGCGGCACTCCCAGGCGCGTGAGCGATTCGTCCATTTCTTTGTTGGACGCCGCCAGGCCGTCCTGCAGGCCCACATCCAGCATCACCGCGCGATATTTCTTGAGATTGGAAACATATTGATCGACCATGGCCAGCGGCGAATTAGCCACCCACTTGGCCGCGATCTCCTGCCGCACCGCGCCATTCTCGTTCGGCAGGTCGAAGAACTTGGGCGGGTTCTGCGGGTTCGGCGACCAGGCCGCGCCCTCGGCTGAGAGCACGTTGCCGAATCCGCCCCCGCGTCCTCCCCGGCCCGCTCGTCCGCCCCGGCCGTTGTTCTCGCCTGGCGCGGCTGGCGGCGGGGGTGGTGGCGGCGCCGCGGCCCGTGCCGGAGCCGGACGCGGCGCGCCCGGGTTGTTCATCAGGCAGCACGAGCTCATCGCGTACACGCTCGAATACACTTCCGGATACTTCATGGCCAGGCGCATGGTTCCATAACCACCCATCGAGTGCCCCGCCAGGCCGCGGCTCTCGCGCGTGGCCAGCGTGCGGTAGTGACTATCGATGTACTGCACCAGATCGTGCGTCAAATACGTTTCCCAATCGCCCGTGGTGGGCGAGTTGGAGTACATGCTGCCATTGTAGATAGTGTACGCGTCCGGATTCACCAGGATCATCTCGTGCGCGGTGCCGCCATTCATTTCTTTATCCGCCGTGGCGGGAACGGTCATCAGGTTCCAGTAGGCTTCGGCCTTGACGCCGTAGCCGTGCAGGAAATACACCACCGGATAGCGTCGATTCTGGTCCGTCTGGTAGCTCGGCGGCAGGTACACGAAGACGTCGCGATCCGGTGAATCGCCCTCCAGGTTCCCTTCGAGCGACTTGCCGTGCACCTTGATGGTCTCGACGGTGCCTTTCTTCTCGGCGCCCGTCTGCGCGTGTGCGGTGGTTTGCGCCAGCAGAAAGGCGCACGCAGCCGAGAGCAATGTCACCTGGATTCGGTAGGAACCTGAATTCGATTTCATAGGTGCAGTCTACACCTGCGGGTCGTTCGGGTTCAAGTTATGCTAGGTTGACGGACCGGAGTTCGCTGTGAAATCCGCCCCCCTTGCCATGACAATGTGCCGGTAGGCTCACCTTCCGATTGGGATTGAAGCGGTCATGCCGGAGCTGCCGCCCCTCGATCTTCGGACCGCCTCGCGATGGCGCGCGTGGCTGGCGAAGAACCATGCGTCGAGTCCCGGAGTCTGGCTCGTCTACCATAAGGACCACACCGGCGTGAAATCCATCGATTACGACGATTCCGTCCGCGAGGCGCTGTGCTTCGGATGGGTCGACAGCCTCATTAGGCGGCTCGACGACGAGCGCTACGCTCGCAAATTCACGCCGCGCAAACCTACCAGCAAATGGTCCGACAGCAATCGAAAGCGATGGGCCGAACTGCAGGAGGCCGGACGGCTAGCCGCGGCGGGCCAGGCCGCTACACCCACGGACAACCACTACGCGCCAAAGCCCATCGTCCCGATACTCCCCTCCTACATTGCCCAAGCGTTCGAAGCCAATTCAAGAGCGTGGAGCCATTTTCAGAGTCTGCCTCCCTCTCGCCGGAAACACTATGTGCTGTGGATCCACACCGCCAAGCGCCCGGAAACGCGCCGGAAGCGTCTGAACGAGTCGATCGCTCTGCTGGCGGCGGGCAAGAAGCTCGGCCTAAAGTAGGATCCCATGGGCCGGTTCCCAGCCGGCCTATCGCGCCAATTCCGGCAGCGCGAACACAAGGACGTTGCAGGGGTGCAGCTCCAGCGCCAGCGTGTTTGAGGCTCGATCTGACCAGCAAGTTGTTCGTGCCCAGGGGTTGGGCGCCTTCCTCCAGCCACCGACATCGCGCGTAACGCGCTGCCGCGCGACGCCAAAACGAATGCAACGCGTTTCCGGGCCGCGGAACCGCACAAATCAGCGTCGGCGTTACTCGGGAGTCGTCCCGGCAACTCCGTGCCGGCCTCAATCCGCGGTTCATTGTCGATTAACTGCGTCCTAGTGCCGTGCTGACGCGTATCTATCAATAACCGCCAACGGTGCGGGGAAAAGGAGCATCACCATGGTTGCAAACATGACGCGGCGGCATGCCATCGGTCTCGTAGCTGCGGTGCCGGCCCTCCTCTCTGCCCCAGCAAGTGCCAATGCCCGCGGAGTTGATGAGACTGGCTTCGTCAGGATTGGTGAAATCGACCAGTGGATCGGGATTCAAGGCAATGATGCCCGCAATCCGGTCATTCTCTACCTCCATGGTGGACCGGCCGAGGCCCAGTCACCTTTCCTGAAGCAGTTTATCCCCTGGGAGGCGGACTTCACAGTGGTCAACTGGGATCAACGGGGCAGTGGCCGGACCTATGGCAAGAACGGGTCAGCTACACCTGGCATGTCAACGCCGGATTTGGCGCTCGATCGACTGCGCCTTGACGCACGAGAGGTCGCCGAGTACGTGCGCAAACGACTCTCCAAGAAGAAGATCATTCTGGTCGGTCAAAGCTGGGGAGCGGAACTAGGATTGCACGTCGTCAAACTCTGGCCGGAGCTGTTCTACGCCTTTGTCGGAACCGGTCAGCCGGTTAGTTGGAGCCTCAAGATAGAAGCTCAGGAACGATGGGCGAAAGCGCAAGCGACGGCCGTCGGTGACAACGAGACGTTGAAAGCGCTCGCCGATACGGCATCCCTGCCAATGAATGACAGGGCACGGGTGAATGCATCACGCAAATACACTCTCTCCCCCAGCGATCTCGACTACGTCAAAATGATGGGCACATTCATCGATTTTCCGTCGACGCCGCCCCCGGGTGACGCGGCAGATTGGGTCGCAGGCAGTGAATTCACCAGCGCCAGGCTTTCGCCGGTCGAAACCTCGCTTGACGCTCGCAAGCTCGGACTCGACATTCCCATCCCCTTCTTCGTGATCCAGGGCCGGGAGGATCACATCGCGCCCTTCAATGTGGCCCAGGCCTACCTGGAGGAGGTTCGTGCCCCGAAGAAGGCGTTCATTCCGATAGTAGGGGGGCACTACGCCTGCTTCACAAACCCGATGGAATTCGTCAAAGCACTCCGCCGGCACGTACGGCCGCTCGCTGAGTGAACGTATCCCCCCTCGCGTAGTGAGACACTAGCCGCTCCCTCTCTCAGGCCGACTCCGGGATCGCCAGCCATACCGAAGTTGACACAAAAGACACTCGCGTCTGGGAGAAAGGTAGAGTAACGACAAGTCGCGCAGCATATATCGGCAGTCACATGGCCGTGTAACGCCCAACCCGCAGATTGATCCGTTAGCACACGAAGGCCGCTTCGGGACATACCGGTTGCGCGAATCTCCCCCGCCAACTACGGTAGCGCGAACACGAACACGTTGCTGGCATTGCTGGGGTGCAATTCCGGCGCCAGCGTATTCAGCCCGGAACTGACCAGAGAGTTGCCGGTGCTCACCGCGACATACTGTTTCCCGTTCACCGCATACGTGATGGGATAGCCGGTCACCGGCGAGCCCAGATTCACTTCCCACAGTAGCTTGCCGGACTCCTGATCGAGCGCCAGGAAGTGGCCGTTGGTATCGCCGCCAAAAATCAGACCTCCGCCAGTGGCAACCAGCGACATCATGCCCGCCCGCCGCTCGAACTTCCACGTGATCCGGCCGGTCTCCACGTTGATGGCCTGCACCGTGCCGATTTTGTCGGTGCCGGGCGTGATCTCATTTCGGGAGCGGATCACGTACGGAGAAGTAGTGAACGGTTTCACGTCCAGTGCCGTGATGGTGCCGCAGGTGTTTTGCAGCGGGTAATACATGGTTCGCGTGACGGGACTATAGGCGCCGGCCGGAAAATCTTTGCCGCCGTTGGCGGTGGGGCACACGTAACGCTCATCTCCAACTTTGGTGAAAACGGTTTCGGGATTCACGGTGACCTCGCCGGTGGCGCCGTCGATCTTAGAGACGACGTTCTGCCGCACCGTGGGGGTCGCCCAGAGAAACTCGCCCGTCTGGCGATCGAGCGTGTAGACGATGCCGGTCTTGCCCGGGATGCCCGTCACCACCTTGCGGCGCTCGCCCGGCTTGATCCGCGGATTGATCCAACTCACCGTCTTCGGATCCGGACTCACCGGCGTGTCGATGAGCAGGCGCTCGAACGGATGATCGAAATCCCAGTGATCGACGACGTGCTGATAGTACCAGACCATCTTGCCGGTGTCGCCGTTCAACGCCAGGGTCGAGTTGTGATAGAGATACTTCTTGTCATTCCCGGCCAGCAGAAACTTCGGCGCGGGCGACGTGACCGACGTCCCGATGTAGATCATATTCAGCTCCGGATCGAAGCTGGGAACCATCCACGTGCCTACGTGGCGGCGCTCTCCGTCCGGAATTCCGCCCCAGGTTTCGTCGCCCGGCTCGCCGGGTTTGGGGATGGTGCGCGTCCGCCAGATTTCTTTGCCTGTCCTGGCGTCGTGCGCGGTGATGACGCAGCCGTTGGGCGTGGCCTTGAACTCGCAGCCGCGTCCGGAAATGATCTTTCCGTTGGCGATAATCGGTCCCGAAGTCTCCTGCGCCGAATCCTCGCGATAGTCGACGATGCGGTTCTCCCAGGCCAGTTTCCCGGTCTTGGCGTCCAGGGCGTACACGAAATCATCCACGCTCGTGTCGATGATCAGGTCGCCGTAAATGGCGATGTTGCGGTTGATGCTGGGCACCAGCAGATGCCTGCCCACGTCGTCGGGAAGCTTGCGCTTGTACTCCCAAATCAGGTCGCCGGTGGCGGCGTTGATGGCCTGCACCAGGTCGCTGGGGTTGGGCAGAAACATCATGCCGTGATAGACCAGAGGCGTGGCTTCCTGGACTCCGGGGCCCATGCCGCGGGTCCAGATCATCTTCAGGTTCCGGACATTGGCGCGGTTGATCTGGTCGAGCGGGCTGAAGCCCCAGCTATTGAGCGTGCGGCGCCACATCAGCCAATCCGCCGGGTCGGGGCTTTGCAGCATCGGATCAGTGACCGGGATGAAGTTCCCCGGCTGCGCGAAGAGGGGCAGGGCCGCCCAGAGCGCAAATGCCAGCGGCGCGCGTTTCCATGACAGGTGCATCCATTCACTCCTTGGTCGCGAGCGGCCGGAAGGGTGCGGCCAAAACTCCGGCCGTCTCCGGTTCCCACGATTCTCATCACTGGCGAACTGTAGCGGCTAAGCCAGCACTATCCAAAAGATAAACTTGAGCCGATTTCACAATCTAATAGTATAGATACCGGTCGTCCGGCGCGCTCCCAAAGCGCGCCGATTTATGGCGGCCGCCCTTTGGTGCAACATCCCTCCCAAAAGGCCGGCCGCGCCTTTTGTCTGCAAGGGAGCCCGGGTCAGCGGCGTTTGGAAAAACGGCGCAGCCGGAAGACCTCCACCAGCGCCAGGTATAAGTTCAGAACCCCTAAGCCGCTCACGGCGCCGCGAAGGTAAGTATTGCCCCAGTAGGCATGCCACTCCGGCACCACTTGAGAGAAAAAGTTGATGTCCCAATAATACGTCCACGGAAAAACGGTCAGGAAGAGTCCGATGTACACGCAAATCGTCACCAGCATCAACGCCGACGCTTTGTGATACCAGCGATAGACGGGCATTGGGACCGGCGCGGGCGCTGGCCGGGCTGTCTCCGCCGGCCCGTCGGACTCCGGGCTGGGACTGGTCGGCATCACGCGGCGCCTACCGTATCGAACAGTTCCAGTTGCAGTCTCGTGTCCAACGGAAACAGGGAGTGCGCCCGCACCGGTTCAAAGCTTAAGCGGTGCAAAGGTGTCAGGCCGTGTTGTTCGATGGCGCGCCTGTGCTCGGCGGTCGCGTAGCCCTTGTGGGCGTCCAATCCGTATTGTGGGAAAACTTCCGCCCAGACTCGCATGCAGGCGTCGCGATATACCTTGGCGACAATCGAGGCCGCGGCGATGGAATGGCAGCGCGCGTCACCCTTGATGAGCGGCCGCTGCGGAATGGCAATGTCGAGCGGCACCGCGTCCACCAGTACGAAGTCGGGCGCCGGGCTTAACCGGCCGACCGCCAGCCGCATGGCCGTTCGCGAAGCATTATAGATGTTGACGCAATCGATGGTGGCGGCATCCACCGCGGCCACGGCCCAGGCCACGGCCCGCTCCCGGATGCGCTCCGCCAACACCTCGCGGCGTTCCGGCTCGAGCAGTTTGCTGTCATTGAGTCCCCGGACCGGCCGATCGGGCGCCAGAATCACCGCCGCCGCGACCACGGGACCGAAGAGCGCCCCCCGGCCCACTTCATCCACGCCGGCGACGGCACGGAAACCCCGGGCTCGCAATTCGCGCTCCCGGGAGGAATCACAACGGAATGGGCCACCCGCCGCCTCGGGCCGCATGAGAAGGCGCCGCCGGCTATTCGCGCTCGCGGAGTCGCGCGGCCTTGCCCTTCAGGCTCCGCAGGTAATACAGCTTGGCGCGCCGCACGCGACCAGTGCGCACCACGTCGATATGGTCAATGACCCTGGCATGAACTGGAAAAATACGCTCCACTCCCTGCCCAAAGCTGACCTTCCGGACCGTGATCGATTCCCCCAGCCCCGTATTATTGCGCGCGATTACGGTCCCTTCGAACGCCTGCAGGCGTTCTTTGTCGCCTTCTTTGATCTTCACGTGAACCCGGATGGTATCGCCCGGACGGAACTCCGGAAGGTCGGCACGCCGGTTCTTCTGAATAAACTTGGTCAACAACGCGTTCTGCATGACAATTTCCTTAATCTTCTATCTTACTCCGTGAGGCAGGCGATTCGCCTGCCACGGTTCAAATCCGTCGTGGCCCCCGGCTCCGGGCCCCTAGGTCCCCGGCTCCTGCCCCCCGACCAGGTCCGGCCGCAGCCGGATCGTCTTCTCCCGCGCCGCGCGCTGGCGAAACCGCCGGATCTCTTCGTGATTGCCGTTGAGCAGCACCTCCGGCGCCTTCCAGCCCCGAAATTCCGCCGGACGCGTCCAATGCGGACAATCCAGGAGCCCGCCGCCGTGCCCCGTGTCCTGAAACGATTCGAAGGCGGTCGAGTTGTCATTGCCCAGCACTCCCGGCAACAAGCGCGCTACCGCGTCAATCACTACCGCCGCTGCCAGTTCTCCGCCGCTTAGCACGTAGTTCCCAATCGAAATCTCTTTGTCCGCCAGGTGTTCGGCCACACGCTCGTCCACACCCTCGTACCGCCCACAAATCAGCAGGATTTCGGCATCCCGGCTGAGCCGGTTCGCCATCGCCTGGTCGAACAAGCGACCTTGCGCCGAAAGTAGCGCCACTTTCTGGTCCGATCGCCGTTCGGGCCAGATCGACTCCACCGCCTGAAACACCGGCTCCGGCTTGAGCACCATGCCCTCGCCGCCGCCGAACGGCCGGTCGTCTACCGTGCGATGCGCGTCGGAGGTCCAGTCGCGCAGGTTGTGGATCCGGATGTCCAACAGGCCGGCTTCCCTGCCCCGCTTGACCACGCCATGCGCGAACGGCCCCTCGAAAAACTCGGGGAAGATCGTCAGCACATGAAAAATCACGACGGGTTCAAGTCCTTCAATCCTTCGGGCAGCTCCACCCCAATGCGCTTGGCCGCCGGGTTGATCTCCACGCAGATTGTCCGCGCAAATGGAATCAACAAGCCGCCTTCCACCACCAGCAAGCCCGGTCCACCCGAATCCTGCCAACCCAAGACCCGTCCCAGCAAGGCGCCGGTCCGCCGGTCGACCACTTCACAGCCCACCAGGTCCTCCTGGTAGAACTCGCCCGGCTCCAAGGGAGCCCGCTCGCTCATGGGAATCCGCACTTCGGCGCCATTCAGCAACTCCGCGGCCGAAATGCTGTCGATCCCCCGAAACTTGAAGATCAGCGTGCCGTTGTGAAACCAGGTGGATTCCACTTCGCAGCGCTGTCCCGAGCCGAACAGATGGACTTCCCGGAGCTGCTGGTATCGTTCCGGATTGCTGCTCAAGGGCAGCGCCGTGATCTCGCCCCGGTTGCCCCGCGTTTTCCCCAAGAGCGCAACCGTTACCCAATCGGTGGTGGACGGGCTCACTCCAGGATTTCCAGCGTAAAGCGGCGATTTAGTTTCATGCCCGCCGCTCCCAGGATGGTGCGAATGGATCGGGCCGTGCGGCCCTGCTTGCCGATCACTTTGCCGAGGTCGCTCGGGGCCACTTTCAACTCCAGGACAGTCACTTGTTCGCCCTCCACCAGGCGCACGGAAACCTCCTCCGGGATGTCAACCAGAGCTTTCGCGATGTCTTCGATTAACTGTTTCATCCATCCCGCCTCCTCATTGTCATGGTAGCGCGATCCGAACGGGGGGCATCTGGAATCACCCGATTGCCGGCCGGTAGTGGTTGTATTTCTTACAGTTAGGCCGCAGGAGGAGCGGCCCCCGCCGGGTGAGAGGCCACCAGGCGTTTCACCGTTTCCGACATCTGGGCGCCATTCTTGGTCCAGTAATCCAGCCGCTCATGTTTCAGCAGCACCTGTGCCGGGCTTGAAACCGGATTGTAATGTCCTACCACTTCCAGGTTGCGGCCGTTGCGGGCTCGCTCTTTTTCGATCACCACCACGCGATAGAACGGCTTCTTTTTGGCGCCAAACCGCGCCAGACGAATCATCAGCATCTGCACTCCATCATTTTTTCCAGGCGGGTCCGAGACCTGCCTTACTCTAGCCGCGCATTTCCCCGAACGGAAACCCGGCCGGTAACTTCATTTTCCCGAACTTTTTCCCCAGTATGCCGCCCGAGAACGTCTTCATCATTTTCTTGGCCTGCGCATACTGCTTCAACAACTGGTTCACATCCTGCACCGACGTGCCGCTGCCCTTGGCGATCCGCCGCCGGCGGCTGCCGTTGATGATCATGTGATTGTCCCGTTCGCGGGGGGTCATCGAATCGATGATCGCCACCACCCGGTTGATCTCTTTCTCTTCGATCTTAACGTCCTTGAGATCCTTCAGCATCCCGACCTTGGGCATCATGTCGAGCAGCGAACCGAGCGGCCCCAGCTTGCGGATCTGGCGGAGTTGGTCGCGGAAGTCCTCGAGGGTGAATTCGTTCTCGATCAGCTTCCGCTGCATTTCCACTGCTTTTTTCTTGTCGATCGCCTCTTCGGCTTTCTCGATGAACGACAGGATGTCGCCCATGCCGAGAATGCGGTTGGCCGCGCGGTCCGGGTGAAACGGCTCGAGCGCATCGAATTTTTCGCCCACGCCCACGAACTTCAGCGGCTGCCCGGTCACGTTGCGGATGGAAAGCGCTGCACCTCCGCGGGCGTCGCCGTCCATCTTGGTGAGAATCACCCCCGTGATCCCCAACCGCTTGTGAAATTCATCCGCCGACTTGACCGCATCCTGCCCCGTCATGGCGTCGGCCACAAACAGGATCTCCACCGGATTGAGCTGCTCCTTGAGCTGCTGCAACTCGGTCATAAGCTGGTCGTCGATATGCAGGCGTCCGGCAGTGTCCACCAGAAGCACGTCCCGGCCCGATTGCGCGCTCTCGCGCCGCGCGCCTTTAGCCAGTTCGAGCGGCTGCGCTTCCCCAGGCTCTCCTTCAAAAATGGGCTGGCCGATGTCGCGCGCGATCACCTTCAATTGCTCGCGCGCGGCCGGCCGGTACACGTCCACCGAAACCACCAGCGGCCGGTGCCCGTTCTTCGAAAGCCACCGCGCCAGCTTCCCCGTCGATGTGGTCTTGCCCGAACCCTGCAGCCCCACGATCAGAAACACGCTGGGCGGCTCGTTGGCGAACCGCAGCTTCGACTCGTGGCTGCCCAGAATCTTGATCAGTTCCTCGTGAACGATCTTGATAACTTGCTGCGAAGGTGACAGCGCCGCGAGCACTTCCTCGCCCATCGCCTTCTGCTTGATGTTCTCGATCAGTTGCTTGACAACTCGGAAATTGACGTCGGCCTCGAGCAGCGCCAGGCGGATCTCGCGCAGCGCGGCCTCCATGTTCTCGGCCGAGAGTTTGCCTTCCCCGCGCAGGTTCCTAAAGACCCGCTGCAGTTTTTCCGATAGGTTGTCGAACATGAGAACAATGCGTGGGACAGGTTTGCAGCCTGTCCAGTGCGGTTTTCCTATTATATCCGGTTATGTCGCGGGAGGAGGAGGAATGCGGATGCTGCTCGCCGCCATCTTCCCCGTACGGTCCATGCCCAGTTCGTACATCACCCGCGTGCCCGGCCGCAAATCGGTTGCCAGACCCTCCGCCAGCCGCGAGACGTGGAAGAAAATGTCGCGGCCGCCGTCGTCCGGACGCAGAAACCCGAAGCCCTTGGCCTCGAAGTAGGTCACCACGCTGCCCGCTTGCTCGCCGGTCGGCGCGTCCCCGCCGGAATCGCCCGATTCCCCACCACCGTGGGGCCGACCGCTCTTGTCCCCCACGCCTTGCTTGATCAGCGCCAGATCGGCTTCCGTCCAGTCGGAGGGGGGTTGTGTCTCGGTGGGAATTTTGAGGTCCGGATTGCGCTTCCGGGCCTCCTCGAATAATCGCTTTTGGCGTGCGTTCAAAACGAATGAACCTCGATCCCGAGCCCGCTATGCCGTGACCGGCGTAGCCTTCTTCCGGCGGGAGCCTTTCTTTTCGGCAGGCGGCTGCCGGTCGCTCTTTTTCAGACTGCCCATCACCAGGTTGGTGACGAACTTCTTCTCGCCATGATCGTCAAATTTGATCACGATGCGTTCTTCGCTGCTCGACAGGACGGTGCCCAGTCCGAACTTCTGGTGCTCTACTTGCGCGCCCTGCGAAAAAGTGTTGGAAGCCATATTGTTCCTAGAGTTTTCTCCTCACGATCACTGCCGGCCCTGGCGCATGGGGTGAGGGACTAGAGAGAGAGACCACGGTAAGATCTGAGCACATTGTAGCAAACCCCAAGTTCCCGTGTCGAGGAGTCTGCATCAACCCCGAGTTCCGATTTTTCTCGACATCTTCCAGAAATCTACTTATTCTCTATAGAGAATAGTATATATGCCTTCCCAGGGTCAACGGCTGATCTCTGTAGAAGCCTCCTCAAGCGGCCCCCAGCATCCAAGTAACCACTTTGTATCAATCAGTTACAGCAGAAATAGGCATGAACTTAACCATCCGGCCAACAGCCCGATTTCTAGTTCTCTACATTCTCGCCACGCCGCTCCTCTGGAGCCAAGTCGTGGGCGCTTCCCTATCCGGGACGGTAAGAGATGACACCGGTGCCGCCCTGCCCGGGGCTACCGTTTCCGTCAAAAACAGCGAGACCGGCGCGCAGCGACAACTCGTCACCGACGAGGCCGGCCGCTATTCCGCCCCGTCCGTGGCCATCGGTAGATATCAGGTTTCGGCCGACAAGGCGGGTTTTACCACGCAACGGAAAACCGGCATCGATCTCGTGGTGGGCCAGACCACCGTCGTCGATCTCACCTTGTCGGTCGGAGAAATCAAGCAAGTCCTCACCGTTGAAGCCAACGCCTCCCCCGTCAACCTGTCCATCCATTTCCGAACGCCAGGTCAAGGAGCTTCCGCTCAACGGCCGCAGCTACGACCAACTCGTCACCCTGAACCCGGGAATCGTGAACTATACCGCGGAACGGTCGGGTGGAGTAGGCACCTCGAATTCCTCGGTGGGCAACATGTTTGCCATCTCCGGACGACGGCCTCAGGAAAACCTGTTTCTGCTGAATGGCGTTGAGTACACCGGCGCCTCGGTGATCAACAACACTCCGGGCGGCGCCAGCGGCCAGCTCCTGGGAGTCGACGCGGTCCGCGAGTTCAACGTCGTGACCGACACTTATGGCGCCGAATTTGGCAAGCGTCCGGGCGGCCAGGTCAGCATCGTGACTGCCTCCGGCACGAACCAGCTGCACGGCACGCTTTACGAATTTCTCCGCAATAGCGCACTCGACGCCCGCAACTTCTTCGACCAGGGAAACAGGCCGCCATTCGAGCGCAACAGCTTTGGCGGCACGCTCGGCGGGCCCATCAAGAAGGACAAGCTCTTCCTATTTGGAAACGAAGAGGCCTTTCGCCAGCGACTGGGCGTGAGCGCCGTGACGCTGGTTCCGGACAATGCTGCTCGTGCCGGATTCGTCGGCGCCGCCAACATCGGAGTCGCTCCGGCCGTCCAGCCGTTGCTCGCTCTTTGGCCGGTGCAAAATGGGCCCGAGCTCGGCGGCGGGATTGCGGTAGCCTTCAGCCACCCTCTGCAAACTATTCCCGAGGATTTCGGGACTACGCGGCTCGACTATAACCCTTCTCAAAAGGACACCCTGTTCGGCGTCTATACCATCGACGACAGTGTCGCGAATACTCCGTCAGCCAATCCGCTCAGTTCGGTGTTGGAAGGGCTGCGCGCCCAGGTTGCCAGCGTTCAGGAGCAGCACGTCTTCTCGCCGAGTGTGCTCAACACCGCCCGTTTCGGGTTTTCGCGAGCCAGTTATTTCTTCACCGGTCAAGTCCCGGTGAACCTGCCGGGTTGGGTCTCCGGCGCGCCCATCGGCGCCGTCGTCATCGGTGGTGGCACGGCCTTAAATGCGCAATCCTCGATCACGGCCGCCGGCTCCAATGCAGGCAGCAATTTGCGGGCTGTCCGCAACCTGTTTACTTATGACGATCACCTGGCCGTGTTCCACGGAATCCACCAGATTGAGGCCGGCTTCTGGGCGCAGCGCGTGCAAGCCAACGATCTTCTGGCGCAAAACCAGTACGGCCAGGCATCGTTTGGAAGCCTGACTTCCTTTCTGCAAGGCACGATCTCCACGTTTACGGTCGTGCCATCGCCAACTCCTTTGGGTTGGCGTTCGCTCGAGTTCGCCGGTTTCGTTCAGGACGCGATCAAGCTGCGTCCCAACTTCGATCTCCGTGTGGGCTTCCGCTTCGAATCCACCACCGGCTGGAACGAAGGGGCAGGCCGCGCCGCCAACTACGCCTTTGACTCGAACGGTGTCATTCAGACCAATCCTTTCGTAGGCAATTCCGCCTTCGCCGTGAACCGCGCCAGATTCTTGCCCGAGCCGCGCGTGGGTCTCGCCTGGGATCCATTCGGTAAGAGCAAAACCGTGGTTCATGCGGGTTTCGGAATCTACCGCGCCCTCCTCGACAACCTGGACTACCGCCTGGATCAGACCGCTCCCTTCAATGCCACCGAGTCGCTGAAAAATATTCCGCTCGCCGGCCTGCAGATTGTGCCGGGCTCCCCGCTCCCGGCCGACACCAGGATCTCCCCCAGCGGCTCCCAACCCGATCTGTATACCCCGACCGTCCTCACCTGGACCTTCAAAATCGAGCAGCAGATTGACGCCCGCACGTCGCTCGGCGTGGGATACGTCGGCTCACACGGCTATCACGAACTGCTGTCGCTCGACGCCAATGAGCCGGCCCCCACCATCTGCCCGGCGGCGTCCTGCCCCTCTAGCCTGGCCGCCGGCATGGTCTACTATCCCTCCGGAGCGCCACTGGCGAATCCGAATCTGGCCAATACCACCACCTGGTTCTCCGAGGGGCTCAGCTCCTACAACGCCTTGCAAGTCGACGTCAACCGCCGCGTCAGCCAAGGCCTCCAGATTCGCGGCGTTTACACATGGTCGCAAAGCCTCGACGACGGCACCGCTCTCAACAGCAGCGTGGGAGCCAATGCCCCGGGGTTCGTGATGTTCCCGTTGAACCCGAAGCTGGATTGGAGCCCATCCACCTCAGACGCGCGGAATATCGCCGTCGTCAATTCCAGTTACGAGCTGCCCTTCGGCGTCGGAAAGAAGTTTCTGAACAGTCAACACGGCCTAACCCAGAAGCTGGTAGGCGGTTGGACGGTGAGCGGCGTCGAGACTCTGCAGTCCGGCCTCCCTTTCACCCCGCAACTGGGATTCAACCCGACCAACAATGGCGATACTCGCAACCCCATTCGGCCTTCCTGGAATCCGGCCTTCACGGGGCCCGTGGTTCTCGGCGGCCCCGACCAGTATTTCAATCCGAATGCGTTTACTCTGCCGCCCCCGGGGACTTATGGCAATGCTGGCCGGAACGTCCTCTATGGTCCGGGTCTCGCTACCACGGATCTCTCCCTCGCCAAGAACACAGCCTTTTCGGAAAGAGTAAGGCTCCAATTCCGCGCCGAGTTCTTCAATCTCTTTAACAGCGCCAATCTCGGATCTCCCAACGCCGTGGTCTTCGCCTCCGCATCGGCGGTGCCGTCCTCGACCGCCGGTGTGATCACGTCGACCTCTACCGCCTCGCGGCAGATCCAGTTAGGTTTGAAGCTGCTGTGGTAAGAGTCTATCCAACTCGCTGGGCGGCGGGCGCGATGCCGGCCGCCTCCGCCGCCAGCGCCTCTCGCCCGAGAATGCGGCTGTGCTTGCGGCCGACCACGAAGATGCAGAGGGCGAACACCGCCGGGCACACCGCCAGCACCGCGTAAATATGCCGCACCGGCAGGCTGGTCGACAGGATCATCCCTCCCAGGTACGGACCCGCCACCGAGCCGATCTTCGCTACCGACGTCGCCCACCCCGCGCCGTTGCCGCGATACGCGCTGGGATAGAAGATCCCGCAAATGCTGTGCAATCCGAAATGCCCGCCGATCAGAAATCCGCCGATCAGCGCGCTCAGCACCAGAAACGCGTCGTGTCCGATGGTCACGAAACCCGCGAACAGCAGCAGTCCCCCGGTGATCACGGGCATTGCCGTGATGGCGATGGCGCCCCGCTTGTCCGTGAAGCGCATCAACAGCAACCCGCCCAGCGCGCCCATCGCCGAGTTCATCGAAGCCGCCGCGGCCGCCTCGGTCCGCGTGAACTTCAGCGCCTCGAACACCAGCGGCGTCCAGTTCACAATAAAGAACACCGCCATCGAACTGAAGATGTACGCCACCCAGATCAGCGGTGTGATCCAGCGCAGCTCTCCCAAGAACAGGAGTGACGGCTTGAAATTCTTGGCGTGCCCCGCTTCATCGCCCACCACGAATTCGGCGCCTGCCGGGACCACGCGATTCTCTTCGATGCGCTGGATGACCGCCGCGATGCGTTCCGGCTGCTGCCCCTTGCTCGCCAGGAACCGGATCGATTCCGGTAGCAATACGAACAGCACCATCGCGCTGGCGATCGCCGCGATGCCGCCGAAAACGAAGACCGCTCTCCACCCGAACATCGGAATCAACCAGATGGCCACCGGCCCGCCCACCGCGGTACCCAGTGAGTAGCCCATCATAATGACCGTGACAATGGTGGCCCGGTAGCGTTTCGGCGCGTACTCGATGTTCAGCGCCCAGGCTAGCGGCAGCATCCCTCCCAGCGGAATTCCGTTGGCCAGCCGCAGCGCCCACAGAGAGCCGTAGCTGTTCGCCAGATAAAATCCCAAAGTGAGAACGCCAAAACCCGCCGTGGCCAGAATCATCGTCGGCCGCCGCCCGATCCGGTCTCCCACATAGCCGAGAATGAATCCGCCGATCAACGTTCCCAGCAGCCCCATGCTGAAGATGTTGCCGGTCTGCACCTTATTGAGATGGAATTCCGAAGCGAAGTAGGGTGACGCAAAGCTGATCAGGTTCGAGTCAAGTCCGTCGAAGAACGTGATGATCCACGAAATGACGGCCAGCCCGATCAGAAACCCGGTCAGCTTCTGCCGCTCGATGATCTCGGAGACGTCGATCGTGGCCCGTTCGCCCATGCTTGTGGGGCAGCTTTCAGCCTGCCCAAAGCCCTCTTCCGCCGCCTACTCAGTATAATGGAGAGACGGTGTCCATCCGTTCTCACGCGGAGCTCGAGAAGCTCCGAATCATTGGCCGAATCGTCCGCTTGGCGCTCGACGGCGCCGCTGCCGCCGTGCGGCCCGGCATCACCACTGGCGAGCTGGACGAAATCGGCGCGCGTGTGCTGGCCCAGCACGGCGCCCAATCGGCCCCACCCAAGGTTTACGGATTTCCGGGTGCGCTGTGCATCAGCGTGAATGACGAAGCCATCCATGGAATCCCCGGTTCGCGCGCGCTAGAAACCGGTGATTTGGTCAAGCTCGACCTGGTCGCCGAGAAAAACGGCTACTATGCCGACGCCGCGGTCACCATCCAGGTGGGTGAGGTCAGCGAAACCGCTGCCGCCCTGGTTCGCTGCGCCGAGAGTGCATTCCATCAAGCCGTGCGCACGGCGCGTGCCGGCAACCGCGTCTCCGATATCGGCCGCGCTGTCGAGCAGGAAACCCGCCGCTGCGGCTTCCATGTCATCCGCGATCTCTGCGGCCACGGAGTCGGCCGCACCATCCACGAACCACCCAGCGTTCCCAACTATCACGATCCGCGCTCTCGCACGCGCCTCACGGAAGGCCTGGTCATCACCATCGAGCCTATCATCGCCGCCGGCACAGGCCGCGGCGTCCTGCAACCGGACCGCTGGACCGTCCGCACCGCAGACGGCAGTCTGGCAGCGCACTACGAGCACACTCTAGTGATCACTAAGTGCGCTCCGATTCTGCTGACGGCGGCGTAGGCCACGCGTCCTGATCATTCTGAGGTTGGAACGCTGGCCGGCTGTGTCAACCCTCACAGTCTCAAGGCCATCGCGGTTCTGAAAGCCAGTCGCTCCTTTTTCGTCCTGATAGACTCATGGAATGGCCGGGCAGGCGCTGTCACGGTCCAGCCTCTGGGGGGCTGTTGGCCGATTCCTGGGTCTCAATCCCGAATTACTGGCACCCTCACGCCACTTGTCCGATCCGCCGGCTTTTTTCTCCGCGCTCGACCAGTTTCAGCAGAACGCCTTTCGCCGGCTGCGGAGTCGCTACCCGGAGCCCGGCAACGACTCCTTCTGTAAGCTGGTGGCGTTGAAGGCGGCCAATGCTTTTACCGCTGACTATCACTTCCGGAATCGCGACTCGGCGTTGGCATCGCGTCCCCTCCAATTGCAGATCGATCCCACCAACGCCTGCCACTTGCGATGCCCGAGTTGTCTCCATAGCGCTAACGCCGATTGGGCGTCAAGATTTGATTGGCCGTCAGCCACCTTAGGTGTCGAGGCCTTCGATGACTTCTGCCGTGAATTCGGCCCGTTCGCAATCAACATCGCTCTATTCCGCGACGGAGAACCGCTGCTGCACCGCCGGTTTCCGGAGTTTGTGAAGCCAGCCAAAAGCCACCTCCTGTATACGCTGACCTCAACGAGTCTGTCGATGCGGCTCGACGCGGAATCGTTGGTTGCTTCGGGGTTGGATCGGCTGGTGGCAGCCATCGACGGGGCTAGTGTAGCCACGTACAGCCGGTATCGACGCGGTGGCGACTTCGACTTGGTCATCGAGAACCTTCGGGCGATGGTGCGGGCGCGCGCGGCACAGTCGAGCCGGAAGCCTTGGTTGGTTTGGCAGTTCCTGGCTTTCGAACACAACGCGCACGAAGTGGAGGCCGCCGCCAAATTAGCGCGCCAGATCGGCATCGACCAGCTGGTAATCGCGAAGCCCAATTCAGTGGAACACGATGACCCGAGCATCAAGGTGGCCGAGACCGCTCCTTTTGGGTCAACGCTGTTTTCCGAACCTTATAACTGGTGTGGAGCCGCGGAGCGGGCCTCGCTGAATCGCAATGCCGATCGAATCGACTCCGTCTTCGGTGAATCCTGGGCCGATCGTTACAACGCGGTCGGTGGTGGGCAGCGCGAGCCCTCCGCCGCTAAATCCACCTGCAACTGGCTTTACTACAGCTTGACGATGGACGCCGCCCGGCGCATCACGCCTTGCTGCCTGCCCCCTATGGGCGCACCGGAGCCGCGCCATCTGGTGTACGCGAAATTCAACGGCGAAAACACGGGCGAGGTGGTCAATTCGTCCGATGCGATGCTGGCCCGCCGCCAGTGCCGTAGGGGCCGCAGACCGGATGGAAGTGTGGCAGGACCCTCTCCGTACTGTCTCAGTTGCGAAGAGAATCCGGTTCCCCCCATGTCGCCGGACGTGGCGCGGTACCTTCAGTCCGTGGACGAGCGGCGGGCATTGCCGGAGTCTGTACAGGTGGCGCTGGCCGCCTGTTCCTTGTTCGCGTAGCCGTCATCCGTGCCGGGAAAGGTCACGAGACGCACTCGTCAACCTCGCCGTAGCGCCTCTCCCAGGTGCCCTCCAGCGCCGAGTAGTCTGCTGGCAGCAGACAGCTCTGAAAGTGTCCGCACACAATCCGGGCCATCCGGCCGAACTCCAGGATCTCTTCTAGGGATGTGTCATCCAAGTGGTTGAGCATGCCCGCAAAAGCGTCGAACGGTCCAGCCAGAGGAGCGTTTCGAAGATGAAACACCAAGCGGTTTCGAGCGAGAATCCGGTCGATGTCTGGTTCCGAAAAAAACAAGCGATTGGTCATCCGGTGCCCGTGCCAGGCCCGGGACGAGGGGCAGTACAGGCTCTCGTACCCCAGCATCCAGGCTCGGGCGCCCCATTCCACGTCTTCCCAATAGAACGGAACATAGGCCGCGGAGTCGCGCGCCAATTCTTCGAGGAGGCAGCGCCGGAAGAGCGAGGCGCCGCCGCCCGCGTATAGAGTGCCGCGCACGCGGCGGTCATCTTCCGGCACCTCGTCCAGAATCTCGATCGGCCCGCCCGTCTCGCGAAACAGCGTCCAGCCGGTCTCCTCACGGCGTTTGTTGGGATCTCGAAAGAAGACTTGAGAAGCTACGGCAAACACACGAGGCGACCGCCATTTCACAACCGACGCCAGCGCGGAGGCATCCAGAATCATGTCGCTGTTCAACAGATACACCCAGTCGTATCGGGCGACCCTGATGCCGCGCCGCACAGCGCCGCAATACCAAAGCGGCTTTTTTGAAAAAAGCCAGCGGACCTGCGGATGGGCTTCGACTAGCGGCCGGTAGCGCGAGGGCGGCGACCCGTTGACCACCACAATCACCTCGCAAGGCTCGGAAAGCTGCCGCCGTGCGATAGCAACCCGCTCCAGGCACTCCCTCAGCACACCGGGATTATCACGCTCGGGAATTACGACCGAAACTCCGGGTTGAACGGGCTTCAACTCGGGGCTAGGCCGCGGCGCGAGAGTCTTCCATCGATGACCGGACCTTTCGGCCAAACGCAAAGCCAGGTATAGAAGACGGCTTCGTGCAGGATGGCGGATGGGGCCGATCGCCTGCATTCAGTCGCAGACCTCGACGCGTGTCAACCCGACACCCAAGTCTCGAGAATCGCTGGTAGAGGTGTGCAGAGAAGGACAGTGCAGGTGAGAAGTCCAGAGCACGAGGTAAAGACGATCCCATTCCTCGGGCAGGCTCAGGACGACATCGAAGGAAGCAAAGGCCGCCGAGCGATTGTCAAAGCCGCCGATCTGCCGATGATTGCAGCTGACGGCCAGGTGGTTCGACTCGCCACCATTGGCGTGCGGTAGCACACCGGCAATCCGAACCCGTTTCCGTCGGTACGGGTTTGCGATCGCGACCAGAGCCTCCTTCTTGCCCCAAATGAGATCGGCGCCTTCGTGGCTGTGCCATCCCCGGAGCAGTTGCGGGCTCATTCCGTCCGCGACGATCACTCCGGATGTCCATTGCTGCGGCTCGTACGCCAACTTCCAGACGCAAGTGCGGCATTCGGGCACCGAAGCACTGACGTAGCGGCGCCGAAATTCGTGATAGCGCTCCCCAGTCCAGATCTCCCGCAAAGACTGTGTCGCGAGATTCCCGAGCGAAACCTCATCGTGGACTTCGCAGACCACTACGTTTCCGCTGGATAGAATATGGACGCTTTCAAACGGCGACTGATCGCAGCTGTAGATTCGCGCCTGTGTGGGGAGAGCCGGGGCGTAGTATGCCGGTGCGCGGCTGAGCCGGGGCTCCGGATCCAGATCGGGATTGAGCACGTTCAGAGTAAACCCCGGATGCGGCCCCCGGACTGCATGGATCGCGTCGCGCAGTGCGCCCTTGAATTCGTCCCGGAGCCGGCTCTTCACCAATTCCGTGGAGAAATCGTGCGGCACCAGATGACGCCCGATAATGGGATGGATTGAAAGCTCGGGAACTCCCGCGGCAATTGCGTATTCGGCCACCGCCTGAAGCTGGTCGAGATTCTCGCTCATGGCGACAAAACAAAAATCGAGGCGTGGCTTCTGCACGCCGAGCTTCGCCTTCCACTCCAGGAAATCGGCCACGCGCCGCTTCAGCAGTTCGAGCGAGCCGAACCGGTAAATCCGCTGGTATTGCTGCGGGTCCATGGTGTGGAGCGAGATGGCCAGGCGGTCGAGACCGCTTTCCACAATCCCGCGCAGGAGAGGCTCCGAGATCGTGGAGAACGCCGTGACCAACTCGGTGGCTGCGCCCGTCGAGGTAGCCAGCGCGATCGCCTCCAGCAGCTTCGGATAGTAAATGGATTCTCCGGAATAATTGAGGCCGATGAAGTCGGGCGAATCCAGCTCGGCAATCAGGCGACCATAGAGGTCGAAATCCAGATGCCGGCCAGCGCCGAAGCGCACCTTGCGCGTGCAGAAGGCGCAGTCGAAGGGGCACTTGGACGTCAGCTCGATCCAAAGAATCTTCGGCATCGGCGCCGTCATGAATTCGGGATCGACGTCGAACGCCCCGGGGGTTGAGATGGACCGCGGCTTCCAGATGGGAAGCTGGATGGACGCCAGTTTCATCGCGGACCTTCGTGGCCGAGGACGGGATGCGGCCGGTACAACTCCTCCAGGCGCTGCATTTCGCCCGGGTCCAGGACAATGTTGAGGGCGGCCACGGCTTCTTCCACGTGATCGAGGCGCGTGGCTCCCAACACCGGAGCTGTCACTGCGGGCTGCGCAAGCAGCCATGCCATGGCGATTTGGGCGGGCTCTTCGCCGCGGGCCCGAGCGATTTCTGCCGCACGCTTCGCAACCTCGAAATCGTGGGGCTCGTAGTACAGGCGCCGCGAGTATTCATCAGTCCTGGCTCGCGGTGTCAAACCCGCATCGCCGTTTCGTCGCGTCCCCGCCAACAACCCGCGGGCGAGAGGACTCCACGGCAGCACCGCGATCCCATGATGACGGCACAGAGGCAGCATCTCCCGTTCTTCTTCGCGATAGGCCAGGTTGTAGTGATTCTGCATCGACACGAAGCCGGTCCACCCATGCCGCTCGCAGAGGTGGAGCGCCTCGGAAAATTCCCAGGCGAACATGCTGGAAGCCCCCATATAGAGGACCTTCCCGGAGCGAATCAGGTCGTTCAACGCTTCCAGGGTCTCTTCGATGGGTACCTCATAATCCCATCGATGAATCTGGTACAGGTCGATATAGTCGGTGCGGAGGCGGCGGAGGGACGCGTCCACGGCATGCATGATGTGCTTGCGAGACTTTGCGAGACAGTCCCCGATCGTTGGGCCCCTCGCCCATCGGTCCGTTGACTTTCGTGGCCAGCACGATCTGGTGGCGTGGGGCAAAGTCAGCCAACGCCCGGCCCAGGATCTCTTCGCTGAGCCCGTTGGAGTAAACGTCGGCCGTATCGAAAAAGTTGATGCCTAGCTCCAGCGCTCGTTTGACCAGGAGCCGGCCTGATCTTCAGGAATAGTCCAGGCCTGCCACTCCGGGCTTCCAAAGGACATGGCCCCCAGACAGATCCGCGAGACCTTGAGCCCGCTGCGGCCCAAGTTGGTGTATTTCATTGCGCCGAGTTGCAGAGCCGGCTTCGCCCGCCGGAAAAGAGTCTTGATCATGGAAAGGGCCAGCCCCTCAGGCGCGGCGACCTACTCCGTTCGGGGCTTGGTGGCCCACAGGCCGATTCTATCTTTTTTGGAGGGCTAGGCGAAAATCAGGGACTCTTGATCTCTCCGGAATGTCAGTTTCAGTACGGTTGAACCGATTCTGTCCTACTGCGCCTGCTTGAGGCTCACGACCGGGAAGTACGTTCCCTCTTCTTCGCGCCGCCACCAGGCGCGCTCGCCGAAGTGGGTGAAGTGGTAGAGGAAGATGCGCGCGCGAATGTATTGCGGGGGAGCCGTGGGGAACGGATTGTACGATAGCAGTCGCAAAACGCTCGGCTCGCCTTCGAGCAGCCGGATCATGAAGTTGGTGAACCACGGATTCTCCTGACGAGTGCCCAGAGCCGCGAACCACATTTGCCAGTCGAGCCGCGGCTGCAGCGGCGCGACCACCGGCGGTGCGCGCATCACGTTGCCGGGCTTGTACGGAAATTCGTATGCCCTCCAGGTTTCGCCGTCCTGGGACCCTTCCACGACGATCTCCGGCCGCCTCACCGTCATCACGGTGAACAAGCCATACGAGTTTACGATCTTCATCGGAGCGATCCCGCGCAGAATCGCAGCGCCGCCCCGCGGCAAGTCTACTCGGAACAGTTCGAGAAAAAGCAAGGCGCTGGTCACCCCCACAAACGTCACCAGCCCCGCACTGACGATGCGGTGCGTGCGGCTTTGGGAAGCCCGCTTCGTCTCCACCAGCAAGAACAACGCGAGCAAAATCGTCAGGAAATTGAAGAACGTGTAATTGCCGGCAATCAGGATCAGCAGTTGCAGCAAAATCGTGATCCCGGCTCCCGCCTGCCGCAGACGCCGCGGCGCGAAGAACAGGAACGGCACCGCCTCCTCCGCCGCCAGCACAAACGCCGTCGAGATCTTCTGAAACCAAAGCGGCAACTGGTCCAGATACCAGGCCACCGGCGTGGGCAGCGGCTGCGTTTCGTAGTGAAAGTGGAGCGCGGTCAGGTTGCGCCAGGTCGGGTCGCCGGTCAGCAGCTTCCCCGCGCCCGAGAAAAACATGAGCCGGAAAATCAGCCACCGGAACAGCCACACCCGCGCCGGTGAGTCGTCTGCAAAAATCGCCAGAAATCCCGCTTCGAGCAGCAGCACGTCCCATTGATACGAGAGAAAATCCTGGCCGACCGAGCACAGTGAAAGCCACAGCACTAGGCACGCGGCCAGCGCGATCCGCAGGCGATAGCCGGCAATCGCCACTAGCGCGCATGAGGCGCCTAGCACCCAGACCGCGGTCAGCGCGCCGTCGCTCCCCCTCGCCCATAGGACGCTGGGCACCTCCCAATACGCCGCCGCCCCCAGCGATACGCGCGCCTCCTTTAAATAGTCGCCGAACGGCAAAATGCCATGCGACCCGATCAGCCCCGCCGCCTGCGTCCCAAAGGACACGAAGGCGATGAAGTAGACCAGCCCCAGTGCCCGTAGCAGCGTCCGAATCATCTCCTCAGTCTAGTCGACCGTCCCGGCCACTCCGGACCCGCCCGCCCGAAACGTCTGCATCGTAACAGTTTCAGCACTTTACCTGCGCATTGCTGCCCCCTCCGCTCACACCCGAATTCCCCCATTGCGCCAGGCGATCAAGTAGACCAGCCCTAGGGCGCAGGAGCGTCCGGAACACCCCAACTAGTCTCGGACACGGAGTGCCTTGTTGGGACTACTTCTCGGAAACCTTCCGCAATGCAACCGGCTTTCCGTGCGGCGTGTGGCGGTACGCATCGGCCCAGGCTTCTTTACGGGCCAGCATTTCGGCTGGATTCGAAAGAGCCTTCGCGGCGACCAGACGTTCCAGCGCCGCCAGCCAGTGGTCGTAGTAACGGGAGCCGTCGTCGGGTTCGCTGCGGTCCGCCGCGGACTTCAGTTCCTCGGCGAGCGCGGCCGCCCATTCTTTCCACGTGAAGTGGCCTTGCGCGGAAAGCCGCACGGCCAGCGCGAAGGCCTGCGCTTGCCACGGCTCGGCAAACACCGGGCCGCCTTCGTCGCGGGGCATCGAGGGAAGGAAAGCCAGCCGCTCGGAATCGGAATGCAAGTCAGGCGTGCGCAAGGTAGCTATCCCACATGTCGAGGTGAACCGAATCGCGGGGCGAGGCGTGATCTCCCCATAACTCCCGCGCTGTGAAACGGATCGAATACAGGTGCTGCGGCTGCTCGCCCTCGAAATGTGCGTTGGTATCCGGAAAAACGAAAATGCCGTGGTGGCGGACGACCGTACCCTGCTTGCCTCTCGCGTAGCGAGGCAGACGCGTGTGACCCTCCGGATTGATGTTTCGGGCGCGCACATGCTGCCCGACTTTGAAGCGGGCTTTCGCCGGTGAGTCCGGCCGCAGATAACCGCCGCGGTTCGCGGCCGCGGCGGTTGCGGCGGCGGCCGTCAGAGGCGGTGTCGCCTTCGGAGATCCCGGCGCGGGCTTGGAAGTTTCCATCTCCTCGCGCGTCACCAGGCCGTGCTGTACCAGCAGGGCGATGTTCCGCGTCAGCCACTTCTCGTAATAGCTCATCCGCAGATAATCGGCCGGCGGGAGCAGCTCAATCCCATGGCGGCTGGCGTCGATGTTCCACTTGCCAAACGCACCCAGCGCGCGGTTCATCGCGTACACCCGGCCTTCCCACGCCTCGTGAAATACCGGTTCGTTCTTCTCGTGCTGGATGAGACCCATGCCGTGCATCCCCCCCATGTCGTGGATCCCGTTCATGCCTTGCCTCCCGCAGGCGCCGCGACCTTGGCCACGCCGACCATGGCGTCCCGCGTGACCAGAGCCGCAACCTCGTCTTCGGTCATCTTCTCCGTACCGGCCGGCCGCTCCGGCAGCACCAGGTAGCGGATCTCCGCCGTGCTGTCCCACACTTGCACTTCCACGTCCTCAGGCAAGTCCAGCCCGAACTCGTGCAAGACGCCGCGCGGATCGATCACCGCCCGCGATCGGTACGGCGCCGACTTGTACCAGACCGGCGGCAATCCGAGCACCGGCCACGGGTAGCAGGAGCACAGCGTACAGACCACCAGGTTGTGCACCTTGGGCGTGTTTTCAACCACGACCATATGTTCGCCCTGCCCACCGGCATAGCCGAATTCCGCGATCGCCGCGCCGCCATCGCTGAGCAGCCGTTTCTTGTACGCCGGATCTATCCAAGCCCGCGCCACCACGCGGGCGCCGTTGCGCGGTCCGATCTTGTTTTCGTACGCGTCCACCAGCGCATCCAGCGCAGCCGGATCCACCAGGCCCTTTTCTACCAGCAACGACTCCAGCGCCTTGGTCCGCAGCGCCGGGTCGGACGGGACCACCTGATGGTCATGATCGTGTTCGTGATCTTGTGCGTGCATGGAAGTGGGAACCGTCGCCGCCATAGCTCCCGTAGCAGCGCCTTTCAAGAACCTCCGTCGGTCGACAGACGTTTTGTCATCCGCCTGGGCACCCTCCTCGAGCGGTAATGCTCCGAGCTTACCAGGATTTCCGTTTCTTTACCTTCTCGCTCACTTTTTCAGCCCCGCCGTCCAGTTGAGCACCACCGTGATTGGGCTTCCCGCCTGCGCTTGGGCAGCGCCCGCCTCGGGACGCGGAATGAGGAACCGCTGGCCATCGGAGGAAACGGCAAACGTTTCCAGTTGCCCGTGTGACCGTTGGGGATGTTGACGTATCCGGAATCGAACAGGGCGCAGGCCGGAGCGTGCGTCTGCTCTGCCCCTCGAGCTGTTCCGGCGACATGTACTGCAGGGTGCCCAGGATGGAGCCCTCGGCAGTGAGCGCGCGGGTGAGCGTTACGGTAGCAACCGGAGTCGCCGGGGCCTTTCCCATCTTGGCCAAGCCGAAATCGAGCAGCTTCGCGCCGGCCTTGGTGATCATGATGTTCCCCGGCTTGAGGTCGCGATGAATCACGCCCTTGCGGTGCGCCGCCGCCAGCGCGGCGGCGATCTGCACGGAGTATACCAGGGCGCTGGCGAGCGCAGCGGGCCCTGGCGCAATCGGTCGGCCAGGGACTCACCTTCCATTTACTCCCTCACCAGGTATTCGAGGCCGTCCTGACTGCCCACGTCGTACAGCGTGCAGATGTGGGGATGGCTTAAGCCGGACACAGCCTCGCGCTCAAAGCGCTCGCGGGCAGCCGGGCTGTCGATCCGGGCGGAGAGAACCTTGATAGCGACGCTGCGGTCCAGTCGCGTGTCGCGTCCCCGATACACTTCGCCCATACCGCCAGCGCCAATGGGTGCGAGGATCTCATAAGGGCCCAGACGGGTATTCGGCTCCAGCGGCACAGGTGGCGACAATTATACGAAATTCCCACGGAGCCAGCGCCTCCGAAGCCATCGCCCCGCTGGGCTGCGTCACCCCGCCCA
Source organism: Terriglobia bacterium (assembly GCA_020073145.1). GTDB lineage: Bacteria > Acidobacteriota > Terriglobia > Bryobacterales > Bryobacteraceae > PSRJ01. Next base: position 71,330 of record JAIQFS010000038.1, on the reverse strand, counting down.
AACGGAGGGATTATCACGGTCTTAGCGGTTTCCCCCGCTGATTTCCAGCCACCCGCTCACCCCCCGAATTCCCCCATTGCGCCAGGAAAGTCGCCATTCGATGGAAACCTATTTCTTTCAATCGGTTAAACGGAGAAGATGGCCTAAAATCGGAGATTTCTAAAACGATGAGCACTCAGTCTATCCATCCGAAAGCCGCACCGCCCGAAGGGCTGGTCCAGATTGGTACCTCCGTTGAAGACGTGATTCAGCAACGGCTTGCCGAAGAACGCGCGCGGCTGGAGCACGAAGCCGGGCTGGTCAAACGCGAAGTCCACCAGTTCAAGAAGCCGGTGGAGAAGCCGTTCACCGCGGACCAGCGGCCCAATACCACGCTGCTGTTCGGTGGCTTGACGTGGAAGCACGAAAAACTGGTGCATGGTGCTCTCGAAGGACTCGGCTATCGCGCCGAGGCCGTGCCCACCCCCAACGTCAAGGCGTTCCAGACGGGCAAGGAGTATGGCAACAACGGCCAGTGCAACCCCACCTACTTCACCGTCGGCAACCTGGTGCAGTACTTGCAGACGCTCGAAGAGCAGGGGCTGACCAAGCAGGAAATCATCGACCGCTACGTCTTCTTCACCGCCGGAGCCTGCGGCCCGTGCCGTTTCGGCATGTACGAAGCCGAGTACCGCCTGGCTCTGCGGAATTCCGGTTTCGATGGCTTCCGCGTACTGCTCTTCCAGCAGTCCGGCGGGTTGAGCCAGTCGGACGCCGAAGCCGGCCTCGAGATGAATCTAGACTTCTTCCTGGGGATTCTCAACGCGCTCAACTGCGGCGACGTCATGAACGAAGTGGCCTACGCGCTGCGGCCGTACGAGATCACCGCCGGGCAGACCGACCAGATCCTGGATGAGACCATGGACTACCTCCACGAGGTCTTCCGCAAGAAGCAGCCGTGGAAGCTGGACAAGGGCCTGGGCAAGTATCTGGGCGGCTTCTCCGATACCGCCGAGTACATCGGCAAGTTCGTCAAGCAGGTGAAGGGCGACGAATACGTGCCGGCGCTCGAGCGCTGCCGCGACCGCTTCAACGAAATCGAAATCGACCGCCTGCGCGTGAAGCCCATCGTCAAGATCACCGGCGAGTTCTGGGCGCAGACCACTGAGGGCGACGGCAACTTCAACATGTTCAACTTCCTGCAGCGCGAAGGCGCGCAGGTGCTGGTCGAGCCCATCGGCACCTGGATCATGTACATGATCCACCAGGTGGTGCAGAAGTACAAAGACTTCAAGGGCCTCGAAGAAGGCGCCGTGCTGCCTTCTCTGTGGAAGATCGGGACCCGCGCCAAGATCGAGTTCGGCTTCCGCCAGAAGGTGGCCAAGCTGAAGCTCGCGGAGGCCATCTTCAAGGGCGAGTATCACAAGATCGTCAACGCGCTCGGCGGCATCGCGCACCACCTCACCGACCAGTACGAATTGCAGCGCCTCGGCCATCCCTTCTACAACTCGCGCGCGGGTGGCGGCGAAGGCCACCTGGAAGTCGCTAAGAACATTTACTACTCGAACAAAGACCTGGCCCACATGGTGCTGTCGGTGAAGCCGTTCGGCTGCATGCCGTCCACGCAATCGGATGGCGCGCAATCGGCCGTCGTGTCGCAGTTCAAAGACATGATCTACATTCCGATCGAGACCTCGGGCGAAGGCGAGATCAACGCTCACAGCCGCGTGCAGATGGCTCTCGGCGAGGCCAAGAACAAGGCCAAGAAGGAATTCGCGGCCGCGCTCGAGCAATCGGGCCTCACGCTCGACCAGTGCCGCGCGTTCGTCGAAGCGCATCCCGAAACCAAGCGGCCGCTCTACCAGGTGCCTCACACCAAGGGTTTCGTCGGCGGAGCAGCGAATTTCGTGATCCATATTTCAGAGCGCATGAAGTCGGAACAGGCTCGGGCCAATTAACATGGACAGAAACTTTCTCATCGGCATGGACGTCGGCTCCACCACGGTGAAATCCGTGGTGATTGACGCCGCTACCGACCAGATCCTCTGGCAGGATTACCAGCGGCACGATACCAAGCAGCCGGAAAAGGTGCTGGAGTTCCTCAAGCGTTTCGAGACTGAAGTCGAGGGCTTCTCCGCCAAGAACAGCCGCATGTTCATTACCGGTTCGGGCGGCAACGGCATGGTCAAGTTTCTGGGCGCGAAGTTCGTTCAGGAAGTCAACGCCGTTTCGCTCGCCGTGGAGAAGATGTACCCTGAGTGCGGCTCAGTGATCGAGCTCGGCGGACAAGACGCCAAGATCATCATCTTTAAGAAGGATCCGGAAACCGGCCGCAAGAAGAAGATCCCGTCGATGAACGACAAGTGCGCGGGCGGCACCGGCGCCGTGATCGACAAGATCAACGCCAAGCTGCGCATTCCGGCAGATCAGCTCTGCGAGATGGGCTACAAGGGCGTCAAGCTGCATCCGGTAGCTGGCAAGTGCGGCGTCTTCGCCGAAACCGATATCAACGGCCTCCAGAAAATGGGTGTGCCTCCGGACGAGCTGATGGCCTCGCTGTTTGAAGCCATCGTCATGCAGAACCTCTCGGTGCTGACGCGCGGCAATACGCTGCTGCCCGTGGTGCTGCTGCTCGGCGGCCCGAACTGTTACATCAAGGGCATGCGCGATTGCTGGAAGAGCAATATCCCGAAGATCTGGGAAGAGCGCGGCACCCCGCTGCCCGAAGGCGTTCCGCCCGAAGACCTCATCAAGACTCCCGACAACGCCCAGTACTTTGCCGCCATTGGCGCGGTCGAATTCGGCAAGTCCGAAGAAGACAATATCGGCCAATACCTAGGCATGGAAAAGCTGGAATGGTATGTCAACGTCGGCCGCGAGGAAGAGAAAACCAAGCGCGGCGGCGGTGGCGGTCTGGCCAAGGACGAGGCGGACCTCGCCGCGTTCAAGGAAAAATACCGCACCAAGAAGTTCACGCCCGTGAGCTTCCAGCCAGGTGAGCTGGTGGAAGGCTTCGTCGGCATCGATGGCGGCTCCACCTCCACCAAGGCCGTGCTGCTCTCCAAGGACCCGGAGCGCCGCATCCTCGCCAAGACCTATCAGCTCTCCAAGGGCAACCCGATCGAAGACACGATCGAAGTGCTGCAGAAGCTCGACCGCCAGATTCGCGATCAAGGCGCGGAGCTGAAGATCCTGGGTGTCGGCACCACTGGCTACGCTAAGGACATTCTCAAGGACGTGGTGGGCGCGGACGCCGCGCTGGTCGAAACCGTGGCCCACACGGAAGCCGGCCTGCACTTCTACGACGACGTGGATGTCATCTGCGACGTAGGCGGCCAGGACATCAAGATCATCATCCTCAAGAACGGCCGCGTCAAAGATTTCAAGCTGAACACGCAGTGCTCGGCCGGCAACGGCTACTTCCTGCAATCCACCGCGCAGGGCTTCAATGTGCCGGTGGAGCAGTACGCGGATACCGCATTCGGCGCCAAGGGCTTCCCGTCCTTCGGCTACGGCTGCGCCGTGTTCATGCAGTCCGACATCGTCGATTTCCAACGCCAGGGCTGGAAGCCGGAAGAGATCATGGCCGGCCTGTGCAACGTGCTGCCGAAGAACATCTGGCTGTACGTGTCGCAGATTCCGAACCTCTCGGCCATCGGCACGCGCTTCCTGCTGCAAGGCGGCACGCAGTACAACCTGGCCGCGGTGAAGGCGCAGGTCGACTTCATTGAATCGCGATTCAAAGGCAAGGAGACACCGGCCGACGTCATTGTGCACGAGCACTGCGGCGAAGCCGGCGCCATCGGTGGAGCCCTCGAAGCCGGCCGCCTCTGGGACAACGGACGTCAGTCTACCTTCATCGGTCTCGACGCCGCCGCCCACATCGAGTACAAGACCACGCGCAACGAAGCCACCCGCTGCTACTTCTGCAAGAACAAGTGCCTGCGCACGTTCATCGATGTCAAAACTAACATCGTGAACATCGACTACAAGCCGCCGGTGAAGACCAAGGTTCCGCTCGAAGCGGGCGCGCAGCGGCTGATCATCGCCACTTGCGAAAAGGGCACGGTCGAGAACATCGAGGAAATGCGCGGCATCAAGGGCAACCTCGACAAGATCAAGAAAGAAAATCCGAACTTCGTCGAGATCGCGGCCAAGGCCGTGTTCCGCGTGCAGGACGTGCCGCTCGTGGCCGACGCGCCGCCTAAGTTCCAGATCACCGCCGCGCAGAAGAAGCGCGCCGAGCTCATGAAAAAACGCGCTACGATCCGCATCGGGATGCCGCGCGTGCTCAACATGTACTCGCAGACCCCGATCTTCACGGGCTACTTAGCGTCTCTGGGGATCCAGGCCGAGAACATCGTCTACTCCGATTTCACCAGCGAGGAGTTGTACAAGGAAGGCGCCAAGCGCGGCGCCATCGACCCGTGCTTCCCCTCCAAGCTCGGCATTCCGCACGTGCACAACCTGCTGTACAAGGTGCACGCCAAGAAGCCGCTCGACATCATCTTCTTCCCGATGATCGATTGCCTCACCACGGACCTGCACAACGTGCAGGCCAGCCGCTCCTGCCCCACCGTGGCCACCACGCCCGCGGCGGTGAAGGCGGCGTTCGTCAAGGAAGGCGATCTTTTCAAAGAAAAAGGCGTGACGTTCCTGGACACCTTCGTCAACCTCTCCAAGCCCGACCTCCTTGAGCGGCAGCTCTTTGAGCAGTTCAAAGACATTTTCGGGTTGTCGCCCGAGGAGAACAAACGAGCGGTGGAAGAAGGCTATCGCGCGCTCCGCTATTTCGACAACGTCATCATGCGCGGCGCGGCCCGCGAGGTCCTGGAACAGCTCGAGCGCGAAGACCGCTTGGGCGTGGTGCTGCTCGGCCGTCCGTATCACAACGACCCCGGCGTCAACCACGAAATTCTGGAAGAGTTCCAGAAACTCGGCTACCCGGTTTTCGCCCAGGATTGCCTGCCGATCGACGACGACATCATCTGGCGTCTGTTCGGCCCCGAAGTGGAATCCGGCGAGACTCCGCATCCGATGTCGATCGATGACGTCTGGAAGAATTCCTACAGCGAGAACACCAGCCGCAAGGTTTGGGCCGCGAAGTACACCGCGCGCCATCCCAACCTGGTGGCCCTGGAGTTATCGAGCTTCAAGTGCGGCCACGACGCGCCGATCTATTCGGTGGTCGAGGAAATTGTCGAGCACTCCGGCACCCCGTACTTCTGCTTCAAAGATATTGACGAAAACAAGCCGACCGGCTCGATCCGGATCCGCGTCGAGACCATCGGCTACTTCCTCAAGCGCTACCGCGAGGACATGGTCAAGAACAAGCAGAAGGCCACCCGTGTCGACGAGCAGCTCCGCGAGTTCGAAGCCCGTCTCCGCCGCCAGGTGCTCCGCGAAAAACTCGACGGCAACAATCTGGTCCGCGAATCCTTCGAAACCGGCTCCATGCCGCAGATCCACGTCAGCATCGGCCAGTTAGCGGCCTCGAAACCGGCTCCGGCGCCGGAAGAGTACGAAACCGTGTCGGGGGATTAACTTTTTCTTCGTGACGGGCTACGCAGCCTCCGAATTTGAGTCTTGGGGATAGCGTAGCCGCTACTCGTTCAGCAAGCGTTCCAGCAGATCCGCAACGCCAATCTGCGGCGCCCACCGGCTGAGGTACTCGCGGTCCACGCGCGAGCCTGTCACGCGGAGCATGCCGCGCAGGTCGTTCCACTGCACCTCTGAGTTCTCACCGCCTGACCGATACCACCGGAGCTTATTCAAGATAGTATCTTCAGCCGTCGCGATCGCATAGGGTAGTCCCGGTCCGTCTTGTGTTCCCGGAACGCGGCGGCCAAAAGCCTCCTGGCTATACTCGTCTCCGCTGAGCGGAAAGATGCCAATTTTATGGGAGCTGGCGAAGTGGATCACGTTGAAAGCCCGGCCATGTTTCCATGAGTCTTGCATCATGTCCACGTCCGCGTAGAACGCCCCTTGAAGTTCCGCGGCCAGGGCCGGGAGTTGGTCCTGACGAATGTCGGTGACCATATCGATGTCCATCGTCGTCCGGGGCGTTCCGTAGACAGAACTGGCCACCGAGCCGACAACGCAATCACCGATTCCCAGCCGGTCGAGCGACTCAACCATGCGCTTCAGGGCGACCGCCGGCCTACTCATGCTCCAGCGGATCCCATTGATACGCGCGGACCATCTCGTCGCGGCTGAGGTGTAGGGCTGCTGTACGCAGGAACACCTCGCGATCATTTGCATTGGGATAACGAGAGCGAACTCCTGTCTCCGCCAGTTCCCACGCAAAAGCCATCAAGTCCAAAACCCCCGCCAGTCTTTCGTTAACGGATTTCGCGCGCAGGATGTTCACCCAGCTGCCATGGCTTCGGGACTAGTGTCGGAATAAGGCTGCGGATGGCGCATGCGAGGCTTCCAGAACCAATGTACCTTGTTTGACCGCGCCCGCGGAAGCTCGGCTACGCGGCCTTCGCCCCGGACTGCCTGCCCATCGACGACGGCATCATCTGGCTTCACCGAGATTGCCTAAGCCCTTTACCATACCCAATGCTGGTATCGCGTATGGTATCGTGGATGAGGTGGAGACCGCGCGCAAAATCACCGTCGAAGTGCCGGCCGAGCTGCTCGAAAAAGCGCAGGAATCGACCGGCGCCGGCATCACGCAAACCGTCCGTACCGGCTTGCAGTTGGTTGCGGCCTCGCAAACCTATGCGCGGCTCCGCCGATTCCGAGGTAAGGTCCGTTTCTCGCGTACGCTGGCTAACTTGAAAACCGATCGATGATCGCGGCCGATACCAGCACCTGGATCGCCTTCCTGGGAGGAGATCGCAGTCAGGATACGGACCTCCTGGATCGCGCACTCGAAGACCGGCAGGTGTTGATGGCGCCGGTCGTGCTTACCGAGCTATTGAGCGATCCGAAGCTTCCGTTCGATGTGGCGCGAACTCTCTCGGAGATCCCGTTGATCGAAATCGGTCCGGGCTACTGGGAACGCGCTGGCGCCTTGCGGGCCAAGGTTCTGGCGAAACGGCGCAAGGCGCGTCTCGGCGACGCCCTGATCGCCCAAAGCTGCATCGATCGCGGGATCTCTTTTCTCACGCGAGATCGGGATTTCCGCGTGTTTGGCGAATCTGCCGGTCTCGATCTGGTGGTCGAGTTCGCAACCGGCTAACAGAATCCGCTCCGTCTGGCGCAGCGCCCGCGAAGCGCCCGGTTCTGCCATCGTTCCTCAGAATCCCGCACCCACGGCCCTTTGACGGCTTGCGAGCTGATAAGCGATCCCCGGTGGACGATCAGACCGGCCTCAAGGGACGCTACGATTACAAGGTGGAATGGAGCCGCGATCCAGTGGCCGCGGACCCCGTCGACCGTCTCTATTTCTTTCTTCAGGCCATTGAGAAGCTCGGACTCAAATTGGAATCGCGCAAGGTTCCGACCGAAGTCCTGATCGTCGACCACGCCGAAAAGCCCTCCCCGAATTGATCCCTTGGGTTGACATCTAACCTGTCCGCACCGTATCCTCGGGTAAAATGTCAACCCGAGAAGAAAAAGACCGCCTCGCCCTCCTGCAAGGTACCCTGGACCTTCTAATCCTCCGCACTCTGGTCTTCGGCTTGCAGCACGGACAAGGCATCGCGCGTGCCATCCAACAGACCTCCGCGGACGAGTTGCTCGTCGACCACGGCGCTCTTTATCCCGCCCTCCAGCGTCTCGAAGCCCAGGGCTGGATCGCCGCCGACTGGGGCACTTCCACCAACAACCGCAAGGCCCGCTTCTACCGCCTGACGCGAACCGGCCGCAAACAACTGGCAAGCGAGACCAGTCGCTGGCTTCGCCTTACCGCCGCCATCGGGCGCGTCCTCGGCCCGGAAGGCGCTAAAGCATAACCGCATGTTCCGTCGCCGACGCAAAGATCCCGATTTCGCCGCCGAGATCCAGTCTCACCTCGACCTGGAACAGGACGCGCTGCGCGCGAACGGCCTCCCCGAAGCCGAAGCCCGAACCTTCGCCCGCCGGGCCTTCGGCAGCCCCACGGCCGCCCGGGAGCGTTTCTACGAAAGCCGCCGCTGGTTGTGGGGCGACCACTTCCTTCAGGATCTCCGCTTCGCCGCCCGCTCCCTCCGCCGCGGTCCCGGCTTCGCCGCCGCAGCCGTCCTCACCCTTGCCCTTGGCATTGGCGCCAACACCGCTATCTTCAGCGCCATCGACGATGCGTTGCTGCGGCCCTTCCCCCTCCCCTCTCCGCATCAATTGGCCCAGGTGTACAGCTTCAACCGGCGGACCAATCGTTTCGTCTCCACTTCCTATCCCGACTACGAAGACTTCCGCCGCCTCTCCCGATCATTCCAGCAGCTTTCCGCGTATGTGCGATTGCCGCTCAACATCACCACCGGCGTCCATACGGAGCGGATCACGGTCGAAGGCGTGACCGACAACTATTTCGCCATGCTTGAGCTCCCCGCTCTGGCCGGTCGCACCCTCAGCCTCGAAGACGATCTGCCGGGTGCCCCTCCCGTCGCCATGATCGGTGAAACCTTCTGGCGCGAACGCTTCCAGTCTGATCCCGCCATTCTCGGTAAGCCCATCGATATCGAAGACCGCCTCTTTCGCATCGTCGGCATTGTTCCCAGCCGCTATACCGGCATTAATCTGAATTGGGATGAGACTCCGCAGATCTGGATCGCCATCCACGCCACCCCCCTGGTCGTGCCCGGATTCGGCGCCGCTGATGTCTTTCACCATCGGTCGATGCAGTTTGTGCCCGTGGCGGGTCGCCTGCGTCCCGGCGTCTCCCCGGGCCGCGCTGAGGCCGAGTTGAAAACCATCGCCGCCGCCCTCGCCCAATCCGACCCCGCCACCAACCGCGATCTCACCGCCGTCGTCTTCGACCTCAGCCGCTCCAAATTCTGGCCGTCCTACCGTGGAACCGTGACCCTCTCCCTCCTGGTCCTGGCGGCCGCCGCCGGCCTGGTTCTGTTGCTGGGCTGCGCCAATATCTCGAACCTGCTGCTGCAGCGCGCCCTCGGCCGCCGCCGCGAATTCGCCATCCGTCTTGCCCTCGGCGCCGGCCGAGCCCGCCTCGTCCGCCAGTTGATCGCCGAAAGCCTCCTGTTGATCCTTCCCAGCTTCGTGTTCGCCCTCATCGTCGCCCAAGCCCTTGGCAAAGTCCTGCTCCAGTTCCCGGGCGCACTCGGGCTGGACCTCACTCTCGACCTGTCGATCGAAAGCCGCGTCCTTGCCTTCTCCGCCGCACTTTCCCTCGGCACGGCCTTGCTATTCGGTCTCGCTCCCGCCCTCCAGGCCACTCGCCCCGACGTTTGGCCTTCCCTCAAGGAGCCTTCCGGAGCGTTCTCCGCGGCGCGGCGCGACGGACTGCGGCACGCCCTGGTCGTCCTCCAGGTCACGTTCTGTTTCGTTTTGCTGGTGGGCGGCGGATTGTTCGCGCGCAGCCTGTGGAAGGCCTATGCCACGGACCTCGGCTTTCGCCCCCAAAACCTGCTGATGATCGCTTACAACTTTCCCCAGTCCCAGACCACCTCGGCCGGGCGCGTGCAAAGCTTCAAGCAAAACGTCGTGCGGCACCTTTCCGGCCTTTCGGGAATCGACTCCGCTTCCCTGGCCACTCCTCCCCTCACCTCGTTTCGCGCCACCATGTCGATCGCCGGCGCGCTGACCGCCGAGTTCGATATCGTCGGCCCCAACTTCTTCCGTACCCTGGGAATTCCGGTGATCCGCGGCAGAGAATTCGCTCCGGATGACCGCTTGGATTCGCCCCGAGTTGCCCTCGTCAACCAGGCGATGGCCCGCTTCCTCGCTCCGGACGCCGACATCGTGGGGCGCATCGTCAAGTTATCTCAAGGACCTCCGGCCGAGATCGTGGGCGTCGTCGGAGATTCGAAATACCACTCCGTGTGGGACCGGCCGCAACCTCACCTGTATTTGGACATGCTCCAGGCCCGCACTCCCGGTGCCACCGTCATCGCCCGCACCCGTATCAATCCGCAGCTCATCACCCCATCAATCCGCAGCCAATGGGATCGCATCGCCCCCGGCGTGCCGCTTCTGGAAATTCACACGGGTGAGGATCAGGTAAACCGTTCTCTGGCCCCCCAGCGCGCCGCGGCCGGCCTCATCGCCGGCTTCGCTCTCCTGGCCCTGCTGCTCGCGGCCATTGGCCTGTATGCCGCCATGGCCCATTCCGTCACCGAGCGCACGCGCGAAATCGGCATTCGTATCGCCATCGGCGCGCGCCCGCAATTCGTCGTGCGCCAGGTGCTGCGCCGCGCCTTGTCGCTGACGGCCATCGGCATCGCGGCCGGCTCATTGGTCAGCTGGGCTCTCACCCGTTTCATCGCTTCTCAGCTCCAGGGCGTCTCCCCTCGCGATGCCGCCACCTTTTCCGCTGTCGCGCTCTTTGTGGCAGCCATCTCGCTCGCCGCCGCCTGGATCCCCGCCCGCCGCGCCGCCCGCATCGACCCCGTCCGGACCCTGCGATGGGAATGACCGCGCTCCCTACCGCAGCGCCTTCCACACCAGCAACGCTACTCCCACCGCCAGCCCCGCGCCCGCCTGATACTCCTGGTTCTTCACATAGAGCGCCCAGCGGAACGAACCGCCCGCCGACCCTCCGCTCCATCGCGGCCACAGCGCGGGCACCCTCGCTGCGTACTCCGGATAGACCGGGAATAGGCTGCGCAAGTGCTGCTCCTCGAGCTGAATCACCGGCAGATAAACCAACCCGAATACGGCCGCAAACAGCAGCCCCAGCCCGGCGCTGCGCGACGCCACTGCCAGCCCCGCCGCCACCAGCAGCGTTCCCAGGTAGAGCGGATTGCGCGTGTACGCGTACGGCCCGCTGGTCGCCAGTTGCTGATTCTTGGCCAGACACCCGGCCGCCCACGCCCGCAACACCAGCCCCAGCAACCCAACCGGAAGCCCCACCGCCAGCGATGCCGGCGAAGGCTGCGAAAACCACGCAAACGCCGCCACCAGCAGGAACCCGCTGGGTACGCGCAGACGCGCCACCGTATCGGCGTAGCGCTTCGGAAACGTCAGCATCAGTTCCGGCAGCCGGCCGACCGGTAGCGCTTCCCCAGCACGGAACGCAACTCTTCAAACACCTGCTCCGGAGTGATGCGCGCCATGCTCACATCGATCGAAGAACCGCGCTGGTACGTGGTCACCGCGCTCTCGCTGCGCATCACGCGCATCGAATCGCCGTACGGCCCATTGCGCGCCGGATCGGTGGGTCCGTAGATCGCAACCCCCGGTTTGCCGAGAGCCGCCGCCACGTGGAGCGGCCCGCTGTCCACTCCCACCACCGCAGCCGCGCGCCGCGTGGCATAGATCAGCCCCGCCAGGCTGGAGGCATGCGGTATCGCGTCCTCCGCTTGTGCCAATACCGGCGCAGCCGAAGCCGGCCCGTCCAGCACCAGCCGCACTCCGAGTTCCCGCTTCAGCAGACCCGCCAGCGCGCGGTAGTGCTCGAGCGGCCACTGCTTCGCGCGCCAACCCGCCAACGGAGACGCCAGCACGAATTCGCCATCCGGCAATTCGCTTTCCGCGCGGCCCGGAGGCAGAGGAAACTTGAGCATCGCGTTCGCACCGCCGGCGGCCGCCGCCAATTCCAAGTTCCGGTCCACCACGTGCGCCGACCGGCTGATCGTTTTATTGGAATAGAACAGCGCCGCCGCGCGTTCCCGTACCTGGCTTTGATGGAATCCAAAAATCCGCTCGGGTCGCGCCGCCGAGGCCACCAGCGCCGATTTGAGCAACCCCTGAAAGTCGACTGCGAACTCGTACCGCGCCGCGCGCAGATCCCGCCAGCTCTCGGCCAATCCGCCCAGCGAGCCGCGCCGCAACAGCACCACGCGATCCACAAACGGATTCTCTTCCAGCAGCGGCGCCCACCGTGGTTCCACCGCCCAGCTCACATGTCCGCCCGCAAAACTGTGTTTGAGCGTCGCTACCGCGGGTAGCGCATGAATGATGTCGCCCAGCGCGCCCAGCCGTACCACCAAAATGCGGCCGCTAGCGGGTTTGGCTCCGTTGGACATCTTCCATCAATCGGCGTGCGCGGTCAGCGTGGACCGCTTCCAGCCGCGCCACGGTCGCTGGTTGAAGCCGTTCGATCAGGCCCTCCAGAGCGTCATGGTCGGCAGTCACCACGTAGTCTACCACGCGGATCGCCGCCACCATTTCCGCTCGAGCGGCCGCTGCCAGCGTCTCGTCCGCGTGCGGTAAAACCACCACCAGCAGGGGCCGGCCTGCCTGTTCCAGTTCTCGCGCGTCCGCCGCGCGCAGCACGTCGAACCACCCTGCCACCAGCACGAGCGGGCCGAGGAGGCGCGATGCGGCCTCCACGCTCACGAGCTTGCTTCTTGTGTCCACGCCGACGCGGATTCCTCCCACAATTGAAGCGCGGCCGCGGCCACCCGGTCTACAGTCACGCCCGTCATGCAGCGATGGTCGATCGGACACTCGCGCCGCAGGCACGGGCTGCATTCCGCGTGCTCCCGGATCACTCGCGCCAACGGCCCCGTAGGCCCGGTGGTGGTGTCGTCGGTGGCGCCGAACACCGCCACCGTCGGCACTCCCAGCGCCGAGGCCACATGCATCGCCCCGGAATCGTTCGTCAGAAACAACCGGCAGGCCGCCGCCAGGTCGATGAACTCGCCAAGCGTGGTCTCGCCCGCCAGGTTCCGGCCGCCCACGCCCGCCGCCACCTGCCCGCATAGTTCGCGTTCCCCGCCCGACCCAAACACCAGCACCGAGCCCGCCAGTCTCCGCGCCGTCTCCGCAAACCGTTCCGGCAGCCAGCGCTTGGCGTTGCCGTACGCCGCACCCGGGCTGATCCCGATCGCCGGCCCGTGAATCCCCAGTTCCGCCAACCGCCGCATCCCCGCCTCGCGCGCCGCAGGAATGCCGTCCAGGCGGATCGGCTCCGTCGGAGGAAAATGCTCCATCAGTCCCGCCCGCCGCAGCAATTCCAAATAATAGAACCGTTCGTGGCGGGGAATCTCGCCCGGCTCCGGCACCCCAATGGCCCGCGTCAACAAAACTCCCCGCCCGTCCCTCCGGTACCCGATGCGTTCCGGGATGTCCGCCATCCATGCCATCAGCGCCGCGTCAAACGCATTCTGCAGCAGAATCGCGCAATCGAACCGCTCCTTCCGCAACCCATGGGCGAACTCGCGTTTTTCCCCGAGCCCCTTCGCCCTATACTCAATCACGCGATCGATGCCAGTTTCGCGCCCGTATAATTCGGCCACTCCAGGCCGCGCCACCACCGTGAGCTGCGCGTGGGAAAACACCTGCCGGATCACGCGCACTGCCGGCAGCGACATCACCGCGTCGCCCAGCCAGTTCGTCGCGCGCACCATCACGCTCGATACCGAAGATGGATTGAAAGCCACCGTCCCCTAGCATACCAGCGGGCCGTCGAACTCTTGGTATACTGGCCGCTGATGCATGGCCGAGGTCGTTGCCCCGATTGCGCCGAAGGGCTTTTCGAAGGAAACGGTAAGTGCAGCCAATGCAACGGCACCGGAGTCAATACGCAACTCGACTCAGCCCAGCCCAAGTGCCCGTATTGCAAAGGCACTGGCGTGTGCGCCACGTGTGGCGGAAGCGGACTGGCCCGGCATGATGGCATCCAAGCCCTCTTCGAGTGACCGGACCTCTGGCTCGTTCCCACTTTGCACAGTCTCCGGATAGTCGCACTTCAGGACCTAACCTCGGTTTGGAGTAGAATTGGGCAAATCGCATGTCTTTGGCTCCGGGCTCCAAAATCGGCCCTTACGAAATCCTCGCACCCATCGGCGCAGGCGGGATGGGAGAGGTCTACCGCGCGCGCGATACCAAGCTGCAGCGCGAGGTGGCCGTTAAGGTTCTGCCGGATGCCTTCGCTACCGACGCGGACCGGATCGTGCGGTTTACGCGTGAGGCCCTGCTGCTGGCCTCGTTGAATCATCCGGGTATCGCGCATATCTACGGCGTGGAAGAGCGGGCACTCGTGATGGAGCTGGTGCCCGGGCCGACGCTGGCCGATCGCATTGCTGGCGGGCCGATTCCGTTGGACGAAGCCCTGCCGATCGCGGCGCAGATCGCCGATGCGGTGGAGTACGCTCACGACCACAACGTGATCCATCGCGATCTGAAGCCCGCAAATGTGAAGGTGACGCCAGAGGGCACGGTAAAGGTGCTGGATTTCGGCTTGGCCAAGGCGTTGGCCGATGAGCCGGATCTGAGCGATCCGCGCAACTCGCCGACCTTGACGATGACCGCCACGCGCGCGGGCGTGGTGCTGGGTACCGCAGCCTACATGTCGCCGGAACAGGCGAAAGGGAAACCAGTCGACCGGCGGGCGGACATCTGGGCCTTCGGGGTCGTGTTGTACGAGATGCTGGCGGGCAAACCGCTGCACGAAGGCGAGACCGTGGCGGAAACCATGGCGTCGGTCATCCTGAAGGACGTCAAGCTGGACGCACTGCCGGCCAACACGCCGCCCGGCATCCGACACCTGTTGAAGCGATGCCTGGAACGAGACCCGAGGATCCGCTTGCAGGCGATGGGAGAAGCACGGATCGTGCTGGCCAATCCCGTGCCGCCGGAACCATTGGCGCCAGGGGCCGCGGCGGCACCGCAAAAACGTCTGGTGGCCTGGGTCGCAACCGTGGCCGCGCTGGTCCTCGCGGTGGGAGTAGCCGTGTGGGCGCCGTGGCGCACGCCGCCCGCGCGGGAGGTAATGCGGTTCCAGGTGCCGCCGCCGGAAAAGATGAACTTTACGTTCACAGCGCCGCCGGTGATCTCGCCGGATGGCCGCCGGCTGGCTTTTTTCGCCAACGGCGACGGGGGCGGCCTCGGTCAAATCTGGGTTCGCTCGCTGGACACGCTCGAAGCGCGGATGCTGCCCGGGACCGAGAACGCGGGGGGCGCGTTGTTCTGGTCTCCGGACAGCCGCTCCCTCGCCTTTGGAGCGGGACCGTTGCCGCTCAAGCTCAAGCGCGTGGATGTCGCGGGGGAGCCGCCTCAGACGCTGTGCGAACCCTCCACCGGAGTGCCGACGGGCTCCTGGAGCCGGGAAGGAGTGGTGGTCCTATCGGCGACCGGGCTGTTGCGCGTCGCGGCGGCGGGCGGCGACTGCACCCCGGTGACCGTGCTGAACACCTCCAAGGGAGAGTCGTTTCACCGGTTTCCGTATTTCTTGCCCGACGGCCGCCATTTTGTTTACCAGCGGGTCTCCAGCCGCCCGGAAGTCACCGGCCTCTACATCGGGTCGCTCGATACCAAGCCCGAGCAGCAGAGCGACAAGCGTCTGCTGGCCACTCAGTCGGGCGCGGTGTATGTGCCTTCGCCCGACGGCCCGGCAGGCTTCCTGCTCTTCCTGCGGGAAGGTGCCCTGATCGCCCAACCCTTCGATGCCGGGCGGCTGGAACTGGCAGGTGACGCGATTCCCATTGCCGAGCAAGTAAGCAGCGGCCCCCTGGCGATCGGGGGATATTTCTCGGCCTCCCCGACCGGCGTTCTGGCGTACCGGACGGGAACCAGTTTCGGAGGCGGGGCCCTGCGTCTCACCTGGTTTGACCGGCAGGGCAAGCAGGTAAGCGCCTCTGCTGGCGGTGCCCCAGGGACGTTCAACACCCCTGCGCTCTCGCCCGATGGCACGCGCGTGGCCTTCCGCGCCGATACCCAGGCGAACCTGGATCTGTGGCTCTACGACGTGGTCCGGACCACCAGCGCGCGGTTCACGTTTGCTGCCGCCGTGGATACCGCGCCTGTCTGGTCGCCGGACAGCACCCGCATTGCCTATGCCTCGGACCGCGATCTTTACTTGAAGGTGGCAACCGGAGCCGGCAGCGAAGAACCGTTGTTTAAGTCCGGCCAGAGCAAGATCCCGACCGACTGGTCCCGCGACGGCCGGTATCTTCTGTTCACCAGCACCGATCCCAAGACCGGCGCGGATCTTTGGGTGATGCCGATGACCGGAGAACGCAAGCCGGCGGTGTATCTGCAAACCGAGTTCAACGAAACCGAGGGGCGCTTCTCTCCGGACGGCCGCTTCGTAGCCTACCAGTCCAACGCTTCCGGAAGTAACGAGATCTATGTCCAGCCGTTCCCCAACCCCACGGGCGGCAAATGGATGGTGTCGAAGGGCGGCGGTCTGATGCCACGCTGGCGGCGCGACGGCAAAGAGCTTTACTATCTGGATTCAGCTGGCAATAACCTGATGTCGGTGGAGGTGACGCCCGGCCCCAACTTCCAGGCCGGCGTCGCCCGCACGCTGTTCGCCTTTGCGGCCGGCCCCAATCCTTACGATGTGAGCGGTGACGGCCAGAAGTTCGTCCGGTTTGCAGTGGCCTTGGTCGCCTCGAACGCGCCGCCCTCGCCCATCACGGTGGTGCTGAACTGGACGGCGGGGTTGAGGAAGTGAAGGCCCGAGGTTTCAGCCCCCACAAGGGCTGCGGCGGTCACAACCAATTTCACTTCGGAATTCAATGAATTACCGATTATCCGAACGAGCGTTCATAAGTAGCGCCATTTAGCGATTCAATGACCTCGTAGGTGCGATTTGAACCATTGAGCAGCCCGCAACGCACGGCGATAGGTCCGCGAGACCGGGTCTCGTAGCCGGGCCGGCCGCAACGCCCCTGCCGAGCCGTAGTGTCTTCCCGCCCCCCGTATACTGAAGAAATGGCCTTTCGTCTGGCGGTCAACTACCGTCCGCGCGGAGATCAGGAAAACGCCATCGCCGAACTGATCCGCGGCATTCGCGATGGCGAACAGCACCAGGTGCTGCTCGGCGTCACCGGTTCCGGCAAAACCTTCACTATGGCCAAGGTCATCGAAGCCATCGGCCGCCCGGCGCTCGTCCTGGCGCACAACAAAACCCTAGCCGCCCAGCTCTATCACGAGTTCAAATCCTTCTTCCCCGACAACGCCGTCGAGTACTTCGTCAGCTACTACGATTACTACCAGCCCGAAGCCTATATCCCCTCCAGTGACGTCTACATCGAGAAGGAAGCCACCATCAACGATGAGCTCGACAAGCTCCGCCTCTCGGCCACCAAGTCCCTGTTCGAGCGCCGCGATTGCGTCATCATCGCCAGCGTGAGCTGCATCTACGGCCTCGGTTCGCCCGAAGCCTACTACGGCATGCTCCTCATGCTCGAAAAAGGCCAGAAGATCTCGCGCAACCAGATCGTCTCCAAGCTGGTCGACATCCTCTACGACCGTAATGAGACCGACTTCCGCCGCGGCACTTTCCGCGTGCGCGGCGACGTCATCGAAATCTATCCCACCTACGACGACAACGCCTACCGCATCGAGTTGTTTGGCGATGAAATCGAAAGCCTCGCCCAGATCGACCCCTTGCTCGGCCAGGTCAAGCAGACCTACCTGCGCCTCCCCATCTATCCCAAGACCCACTACGTCATGTCCGACGCCACCAAGCAATCCGCCATGGACGGCATCCGCGAAGAGCTCGAGTGGTGGCGTAAGGAACTCGAGAAACAAGGCAAGACTATTGAAGCCCAGCGCCTCTACCAGCGCACCATGTTCGATCTCGAAATGATGAAAGAGATCGGCTATTGCCACGGCATCGAAAACTACTCGCGCCATTTCTCCGGGCGCCTTCCGGGCGAAGCGCCGCCCACTCTGCTCGACTACCTCCCCAACGATTCGGTGCTGTTCCTCGATGAGAGCCACCAGACTGTCCCGCAATTACACGGCATGTATCACGGCGATCGCTCCCGTAAGGAAGTGCTCGTCTCGCACGGCTTCCGCCTGCCCAGCGCGCTCGACAACCGCCCTCTCACCTTCGAGGAATTTGAGCATCGCGTCAATCAGTTGATTTATGTTTCGGCGACTCCCGGCCCCTACGAGTTCACCAAAGCCGCCGGCGTGGTGGTCGAGCAGATCATCCGGCCTACCGGCTTGATCGATCCCGAAGTGGAAATCCGGCCCGTCAAAGGGCAGGTGGACGATCTACTGGGCCAGATCCGCCAGCGCGTCGACGCCGGCCAGCGCATCCTCGTCACCACCCTCACCAAGCGCATGGCTGAGGATCTTTCGGAGTATTATTCCGAGGTCGGCGTGCGCTGCCGCTACCTGCATTCGGAAATCGAGACCCTCGAGCGCATCAAGATCCTGCGCGATCTCCGCCGCGGTGAATTCGACGTCTTGATTGGCATCAATCTCCTGCGCGAAGGCCTCGACCTGCCCGAAGTCTCGCTCGTTGCCATCCTCGATGCCGACAAAGAAGGCTTCCTGCGCTCCGCCGGTTCCCTCATCCAGACCATCGGCCGCGCCGCCCGCCACGTCGAAGGCCGCGCCATCCTCTACGCCGACGTCATGACCGACAGCATGAAGAAGGCTCTCGATGAAACCGCCCGCCGCCGCCGCGTCCAGGTCGAGTACAACGAGCGCAACCACATCATCCCGCAGTCCATCATCAAACCCATCGACATGAGTCTGGTGGCCGTGGCCGAAGGCGATTATGTCACGGTGCCGCTCGAAACCGACGAGGAAATCGAGAGCCTGTCCCCCGAGCAGAAGCAGAAGTTCATCGGCGAACTCGAAGAACGCATGCGCGAAGCCGCCCGCAAATTCGAATTCGAAAAGGCCGCCCAGCTCCGCGACCGCCTCAAATCGCTTAAAACCGTGGCATAACGGCCGGCGATTCGCCCGCCCGGACCTACGGCCCACCCGCCTTCTTCTGCTCCTCCCACTTTGCTAGAAACGCCTTCCCCTGCCGGTCCAGGTTCGCCTGATACCCCGCCGGATCGACGAATAAATTCGCATCGTGCGACCACTATAAGATTTCAAACGCTCGGGGTTCCGCGGACACTGGGAAAGGGTGCGAAAGGAGGGAGTTT
The DNA here is from genome assembly GCA_020073145.1 of Terriglobia bacterium. Classification (GTDB taxonomy): domain Bacteria; phylum Acidobacteriota; class Terriglobia; order Bryobacterales; family Bryobacteraceae; genus PSRJ01. The sequence continues at coordinate 52,458 of JAIQFS010000038.1, read as the reverse complement.
GGAAACGGGGCACGCCGACTCTGGTAGGTCTCACGAGCCGCGTCGGGACGGACAGCCTGGCCGGCGTTCGAACCCTGCGGCTCGAACACCGGCCAGACTTCGATTACGGCTTGCCGAACTTCGCAGCGTCAACCGGCACGTTCGTCTTCACTTCGCTCAACTGGAAGTTATCCCGGCCGTCTAGCCAGGAGAACGTGTACTTGAACGGGAACTTGATGCCGCCCACGTCGCGATAGTCCGAATAGTCCACCTGCGTGGGAATCCGGCCGATCGGCGACGCGCTGTACCGCAGCAGCCGCACCAGCAGGCCCGACTTCGTATCGAAATAGAACGTCGCCAGAAGCCCCTTGGGACCGCGTCCCTGCAGCACGTGAACATCCTGGCCGTTGACGACATCGTCTACCCCAACGCGCCAGTTGGTCAGCGTTTTTTGGATCTGCGCGGGGAAGGCCAGCTCTGCGTCCAGCCGCATCCCCTCCAGCTCGTTTCCGGTGACTTCGTATTCGGTTAACAAGCCGCGCGGCGATTTCACCCAACCGGTCTTCCCATTGAAGGCTCGGGTGCTATCCCCGCGTTCCGGGTGATCCTTGAACTCGATGATCACCGAGCGTTGATCCGGAGACTGCGCGTAGATCTGGAACGAACCGCCGCCCCCCAGTCCCTCATATCCCAGACTGGTCCCGGTGGCCGCAAAGCTCTTCAAACCGGCTAGCCGCTGCGCTCCGCCCATCGCCGCAATGTATTTGTCCAGAATCTGGGCCGCGGACGGTTGTCCCTGTCCCACCTGGATAATGTCCGGCTGCTCTTCGTTGGGCGGACCGTACAGTTTGTCCAGAGCCAGCGTGGTCGATGGTAGGTCGCGGCCGTGATGGCATGTAAAGCACGTGACATTCTGCACGCCATTGAAGTTCGTGCGGTTGATCGTGGCAACCATCTCCACCATCTTGCGCGCCGTCCTCTTCTTGGGAGTGTCGATTACCCAGTCCACTTTGTCGGAGCCGGCTCCGGGGTGGCAGTCCGCGCAATCATACCCCAGCGCGCCCGCCATGACCCCCATGGCTCCTAGAAAATCGTCCACCGTCAGACCCTTGAGCGTGCTCGTGGTGACGTTCTTGAAGGCCTCTCCCGCGGTCTGCACTTTCGCTGCGGCCGCTGGCTGGCCTTGTGCCGTGGCTCGGTTGACCATCGTCATCCCGGTCAGCCACACGACTGCCATTCCAGCGACTGCAACCACCAGCCGCTTGCACCGAAACTTCATGTTCTATCCTCCCTAATTGTGAGTGACCGGCCGGCGGTCGTGAAATAGAATAGCCGGTGTTCGAGCGTGACAGCTCCAACACCGGCTTCTTGAGTCAATTTGGATGGACGTCCGTTCCGACTACTGTCCGGCTTTGGCCTCGCCCGTTTCGCTGGCTGAGCCCGCGAACAGAGACTTGCCGTCCGCCAGTTTCACCGTCCGCGCATTGGCGAGGTTCGAACCGTCTTTGGCCAGCGAGCCGTTGACCGTGACCACATCGCCCTCTTTCATCGAGTGCCGCGTCCAGCCGCGACGCATGAGGCCGTTCGGACTCCCGAGCTCGAGTTCCCAATTGGTCACTTTCCCGCTCTCGTCCTTCACGTCGATGTAGAACCGCGCGTGGGGATTCATCCACTCTACTTTCGTGACCGTTCCCGTCATTGTGACCGGCTTTTGGCCGTCATACTCCGCCGCGAACGAATGATGGGCAAGCGCCGGCACGGCCGCTAACCCGAGAACGACCGCTAAACCACACAGCAAACTAGCCTTCATGCAAAAACCTCCATCCTTCTCTTTCGTTGTTTTTGTCGAACCAACCACAGATCCGATCCACCCTATTATGCAACAAATACTTGATGTTCGGTAGCCCTTCCAAGGTTACCCGACATCGCTTCATTTCCCTACCAGATGCTTCAAATCCTTGTTGTTTTCCTGGCAAATGTACTCCAGCAGTTCCTGCCCCGGCGCCCAGGTCGAGGTCGTCACCGTCGTCCACGGCTTGGTGTAGTAGTCCGGATCGTCGATGGTGGCTTCCAGCCGCAGCGTGTCCATGTCCGGCCGCGTGAACTTTTCCGTCACGTGCAGCTTCTCCCCGTGCATATGCCCAGCCGCGTCCAGCCATGTCCGGTCATTGAAGCCGACCGTGTCCACCACCAGCGTGTCCCCTTCCCAGTGCCCGATCGAGTCGCCCAGGTACGTGGGATTCGGGTCCGCAGGATGCTTGCGGCCGTCCATCCAGATCAGCCGCCAGACGTGCGCCCCGCCCTCGAAGATAAAGAGGATGCGGTCGGCCATTTGATAAATCTGCGCCGGGTACGGCGTGTACATCATGCGCGGTACCCCCGGCGGCAGGCAGAACCCTTCCGGGTCGTCCTTCGAGTGGTCCGCCGTGCGCTCATCAAATATCTTCTGCGCCTCGGCCGTGAACGGCACTTGCACGTCCTTACGGTCGGCTGTGTACCGCGCGCTGGCCATGTCGATCACGTAGGGAACCTGCCACATGCCTTTTCCGCCCAGATCCGGCTTGCCGGCGTTCACGCCGTAAAACGGATTGTCGGGCAGGCGGGGTGTCGGCCCGGAGGGCGGCCGGTTGGCCCGGCGTCCGCGAGCCCCTCCTCGTCCGGCACCGCGGCCTTCCGCCGGGGGCGCGCCTGGGCCAGTTGCCGGTTCCTGGGCAAATGCGGGAATTAGAGTCAACGATAAGAACGCAAACACACCTGCGACGGCGGTCAAACTATGGTTATACCGATATTTCACTTCCGAACCTCCAAAAAAAAACTGAGACCATGCCCCGTCGCGACAACCGTGGCAAAGTGTAGCATCTCGTTCTGGGTGTGTCAATAGCCCTGACAGGCCAACAGCTTAGCGGCATTGCGCCGCACCGGCCCACATCCGCAAGACCGGTGACCGGCGCTCCGGCTCGTGCGAAAATGGGTCCATGCGCTTTCGCCTCGGGGCCGTGCTGTTCGCGTTTGCGCTCGCTGCGGGCGCTCAGACTCTGTCCATCCGCCAGTTGATGATCTTTCTGGAATCTTCCGTACGGCTCAAACAGACCGACAAGGAAGTCGCCGGGTATCTCTCCCACGCCAAGTTGAATGAGAAGCTCGACGACCGCGCCATCGAACAACTCGAAAGCCTCGGTATCGGCCCCAAAACACTGGCCGCCCTCCATGCCCTGCGCGACCAGTCGGAAGGACTCCAGACCGCCAGCCCCATCGCTCCCGACGCCAAACCCGCGCCCAAGCCGCCTCCTTCTTCCGAAGAACAGGCCGCCATCATCACCGATGTCCGTGACTATGCCCTGAATTACAGCAAGAGCCTTCCGGACTACATTTGCACTCAAGTGACCCGCCGTTACCTCGCCGCGGCGCCCGGTGGCCGCTATGCAGCCCGCTCCGGCGGCAGCGACCCCTCCTGGCAATTGCAGGATACCCTCACCATCCGCCTCAGTTACTTCGAGCAGAAAGAAGACTACAAGCTGATCCTGGTGAACAATACCTTAACCCAGGGAGACTACACCAAGCTCTCCGGCACCGTCGCCACCGGTGATTTCGGTACCATGCTGCGCCAGATCTTCGAGCCCGCCACCGAGACCCACTTTGAGTGGAGCCACTGGGCCACCATGCGCGGCCGGCTGTCGTACGTCTTCGCCTACCACGTGGCCGGAGCCCGCTCCCAGTGGCACATCAGCGACCGCGAAAACACTATCATCACCGCCTACCAGGGTCTCGTCTACGTGGACCAGCAGACCCGCGAGGTGCTTCGCATTACCGTCGTCGCTACTGACATTCCGGGCGCCTTCCCCATTCACTCCGCCGAAGACATTCTCGATTATGATTTCCAGACCCTCGGCGACCACGAGTTCCTGCTGCCGCTCAAAGGCGAAGTGCGTATGAGCACCGGCGACGTGCTGGCCCGCAACGATAACGAATTCCGCCTCTATCACAAATACTCCACGGAATCTGAAATCAAGTACGACACCCCCGATCCCCTGCCCGACGCCCAAACCAGCGAACAGCCGCAGAAGTAGCGACGTTCACCGCCGAGACGCCGTCAGTGCGTCATCGCATACGTCACGTAGTTCACGGCCAGCCGGATGCCCAGCGCCGAGTACCGCTCCGGATACTCCGGCGCATCCGCCCACTCCCACGAATCCCCCGTGTCGTTGTTCACCCAAACCGCCACCTGCAGCCGCTTCTGGTCGTCGTAGATCCCGCGCCAATGCGGCACCACCCCGCCGTTCAGGTACGGCACTCCCGACCGCAGCGACCACTGGCCCGAAATCTGGAACCGATGATCCAGGTCGTACACGGTGTGGAACGCCGGGTCCGCGTCCGTCACCTCCACGATAGGATGCCCCGGCACCACGCGCTCGATCGTTTCCCGAAAGTTCTCGAACTCGTCGTCTCCCCAAATGTCATCCGCGATCAGGAACCCCCCGCGTGCCAGATACTCGCGCAGCTTGTCCGACTGTTCCTCGGTCAAGCGCGCCAGTCCTGCCCGCACCATATACAGCAAGGGATAGTTGAAGACGTCTCCGCCATCCTCCAGGTTCACCGGTTGCTCCACCGACCGGTTATGAATCCGCGTCAGCCGCCGCAGCGCCACCATCAGGTGCCGGTCCGACCGTGGATAATCATTGGTCCAGTTGGTGTAGCCTTCCCGCCAGTCCGCTGAGCGCCGCCGGAATCCAAACCCGCCGTATCCGTCCGGATACATCATCCGCGCGAAGACGAACTCGGTTTTCTCCGCGAAATCCGGCGGAACCGGAAAGTCGTTATACTCCTGCCCCGGATATTCGCGGAACGGCCTTTGACCACTCATGCTCCCCGATCTCCCCCATCTCCGCCCGCCGCTTCGGCTAGGCGTCCCCCGAGAACCTCCGGAACCTTTCCCTTTCGTCTTAGACTAATCATGACATCCGAATTCCGCCTCGCCGCCCGCACTCTCGCCAAACACCCCGCCTTTGCCCTCACCGCCGTCGCCACCCTCGCCCTCGGCATCGGCGCCAACACCGCCATCTTCAGCGTGGTCAATCAGGTGCTTCTCAACCCCGCCGGCGTCTCCGGCCCCGACCGCGTCGTCGCCGTCCGCGCCCGCTATGACAAACTCGCGCTCAGCAGCATCCCCCTCTCCGTCCCCGATTTCGCCGATATCGAATCCAGCCGCGCCGTCTTCCAGTCCGCCGCCATCCTGCGCAACGCCGGCTTGAACTCCACCGGCCACGGCGCGCCCGAACGCCTGGAAGGCGCCACCGTGACTTATCGTTGGTTTGAAGTGTTCGGCGCCCGGCCAGCCCTCGGCCGGGTCTTCTCCCCCGAAGAAGACAAGCCCGGAGCCAATCACGTCGCCGTCCTCAGCGACCCTGCCTGGACCCGCATTTTCGGCCGCGACCCCTCCGTCCTCGGCCGCGCCTTCGAATTGAACCAGATTCCCTACCGCATCATCGGCGTCATGGGCCCCGACTTCCGCTGGCCGGCCCGCGCCGATGTCTGGGTCCCACAGGGCCTGCCGCTCACTGCATACGACCCCAACAACCGCTTCAACGAATCGATGACGTGCTTCGCCCGCTTGCAGCCCGGCGTCCCCCTGGCTCGCGCCACTTCTTTCGTGCAGGGTTTGAACAACCGTGTCTCGTCCGGCAATGCCCAGGCCGCGGCCTACGCCCGCGCTTCCGCCTGGGGCATGTTCCTCGTCCCCTTTACCAGTTTCATCGCCGGTGACACCCGCACGCCCCTGCTCATCCTGCTCGTCGCCGTAGGCTTTGTCCTCCTGATCGCCTGCTCCAACATCGCCGGCCTCATGCTCGCCCGCGCCTCTGGACGCGCGCGCGAAATCGCTATCCGCTCCGCCCTCGGCGCCGGCCGCTGGAGCCTCGTCCGCCAGACCCTTGCCGAAAGCCTCCTGCTCGCCACCGCCGGCGCGGTCCTTGGCTTAGCCATTGCCGCGGCCGCTGCCCGCGCCCTCCTGCAACTCGCACCCGGCAAGGCCCCCGTCACCCTCGCTGTCCGCCTCGACCTCCCCGTCCTCGCCTTCGCCGTGCTGGCCGCCGCCCTCTCCGCCATCCTCTTCAGTCTCGTCCCCACGTTTCAGGTCATTCGCATGGGACGTCTGACGGCGTTGCGCGAAGGCGGTCGCGGCGGCGCTTCCAGCCTCGCCCGCCAGCGCCTCCGTTCCGCATTAGTGGTGGGCGAAGTGGCCTTGGCGCTCGTGCTCCTGGCAGGGGCCGGCCTCTTCCTGCGTAGCCTCGCCCGCTTGGCCGACGTCAGCCCCGGCTTTGACACCCGTGGTGTCGTGACCGCCATGCTCTCCCTCCCGCAAGCGCAATATGACACGCCCGACAAACGCGCTGCGTTCTTTACGGCCGTCCAGGACCGCCTCTCCCACCTTCCCGGCGTTCGCTCCGCCGCCGTTGGGTACCCGGTTCCCTTCACCGACGACAACTCCGCTTCCTTCCAAATCGAAGGCCGTCCCCAGCCACCCGGCGACCCCGGCCCGCACGGCGACCTCCGCTACATCTCTTCCGAGTACTTCGTCGCCCTCCGCATCCCCCTCCGCGCCGGCCGCTTTTTTACCCCCAGCGACCGCATCGGCAGCCTGCCTGTCATGATCATCGATGAGAACCTCGCCCGCCAGTATTGGCCCAACGAAAACCCCCTCGGCCATCGCATGCGCGTCGGGCCCAACTGGTCTACCATCGTCGGCATCGTCGGACACGTCAAGCACGATAGCCTGGCCGCCGACACCGGCAAAGGAACCTATTACATCCCCATGGCCTTCGGCCGCCTTCCACTTGGGTATCTGTTAGTCCGCAGCGCACGCGACCCCGTCTCTCTCGCCGCCTCCATCCGCCAGGCCGTGCAGTCGGTCGACCCCCAACAGCCCGTCTACGATCTCGTCACCATGGACTCCCGCGTCGCCGCGTCTCTCGGCGCCCGCCGCTTCGTTGTCACTCTGCTGGGACTCTTCGCCGTCTTGGCGTTGCTGATGGCCGCGCTCGGCCTCTATGGCGTGATCAGTTATGCCGTCACCCAACGCACTCAGGAAATCGGCATCCGCATGGCCTTAGGCGCGCGTCCGCGCCAGGTGCTGCACCTCGTGATTGCTCAAGGGCTGCGCCTCTCGGTCGCCGGAGGCTTGCTCGGGCTGATCGCGTCCTTCGGCCTCAGCCGCTGGCTGCGCAGCGAACTCTTCGCGATCAGTCCCTTCGACCCCGTGACCTTTGCCGTCACCGCCGCGGTGTTACTGGCTGCGGTCGGCCTCGCCAGCTACATTCCCGCCTCGCGCGCCACCAGAGTCGACCCCGCGAGCTCCCTCCGCCACGAGTAGTCGCACGCGGTGGGGCAGGCAGGCAACCTGCGGCGGATTGGCAATCCGCCCCTGAATCAACCCATGGCTGGGACGCGCCCCCTAGTGCCCGCTGTGCCCCGCCACCTGCGTCTTCAACCACGACACAATCATCGGCTCCAGCTCCGCATGCTTGGCAAACATCGGCACCCCGTGTTCGGTCCCGTCGTAAATCTTGAGCGTCGAATGCGGATTCTTGGACGCGCCCACCGCCTCCTCAATCCCCTTGGCAGCGCCCGTGTCCCCCGCGCTCGCCGCGCCGAACACCGCCACTCCGGCGTCGCCGTCAGGTATTCCTTCGTCGCCGCGCTCGCCTGTCCCGAGAGCAGCATCAGCGTGTGGATCTCATGACGCCGCGCCGCCAGGTCCGACGATTGCGTCACACCGCAGCTCGCCCCGCCCGCCACCACGCGCGCTTGGTCCACACCCTTCTGCTGCAATAAATAGGCGTAAGCCGTATCCACATCCCCAGGCCACTTCTCCTGCATCACCTTGCGCCGTTCCGCCGCATCCGTGCTCTTCCCGCCGCTGTCTCCAAACCCGCGGAAGTCGAACGTCAGCACATGGAACCCCGCGTCCGCCAGATCCTGCGCCAGCCCGTCCCACGCATGCCGGTCCATGTTGCACTGGTGGAGCAGCAGAATCGCGGGCCCCGGCCGTCCCGGCGTGAAATACGAGCCCTTCAGATTCGTCCCGTCCGCCGCTTGGATATCGACGTCCTTCTTTTGGCTCTCCGCCGCCAGTGCCCACGTGCAGGTCAGCGCCACCGCTGCCGCAATCGCAATTCGTCTCATGAGTGTCCTCCTATTGGCTGCCATTACATCCCCGCCGTCTGTCCTCTTCACCGGCCCGACTTGAACCGGCGCATCCCCCTCACTTCACGCTCCCTAGCCCCTCCGGACAAGCAAACTCCCGCAGCTCATCCTTCCCCTTGGCCAGCTTACGATACCGATGCGTCGTCTCCCACGGCTTCGTCAGCGCCTTCGGATCCGTCACCGTTATCTGGTCCTCCAGCAGACCCGGACTCGTGAACCGGATCCGCTCACGCACGGTCATTTGATCGCTATGCGGCGTGAACCCTTCGATGAAGCTGTTGTCCCCGCGAATCGCGACCGTGTCCACCACCAGCGTGTCCCCTTCCCAGTGCCCCGTCGAGTACCCGGCGTACGTCGGATCGTCCAGCACTTTCTGTGACGCCGTGCGCCCATCCAGATACACCCGCCGCAGCGCGTCATTCAGCTCGCTGAAGAAAATGATCTTGTCCTTCGTCTGCAGAACCTCCATCCCGTACGCCATCACCATCATGGCCGGCATTCCCGGAGGCAGGCACTGTTCCGTGTAGTCATACTCCGACGAGCCCGACATCCGCGACTTCCGCATCACTTCCCACTTCGCCAGATATTCCGGCGTCAACGACGGCTCATCCGGTCGCCGCCCATCCCGCCCATCGGAGATCGGCGCCGAAATCGTCGGCCGCGGCGGCGCTCCAGTCCGCGGACCCGGAGGCGGTCCGCCGCGACGCCCACCGAACGCAGCTCCAAACGGATTGATCGGGTCATACACCCCCGAAAAATCCGGCGGCGCCGCCGATTGCGCGCAAAGCCCGATCGAGAGCCCCAACACCGAAATCACGATCTTCCGCATATCGCCGTCCTTTCTTCGCTACTGCGTCGCAGGCGGCGCATTGGGCAGAATGGTCCCATCCACTTTCGTCACGCGCGCGATCAGCCCCGTCTTCGACCCATCCCGCGCCGGACTCATGTCAATGGTCACGACATCACCGGCCTTGAGCGACTTCGGCGTCCATCCCGCCCGCGACAACACTCCCGGCGCGCGCCCCTCCACCGCCCATTCCTCGGTCCCGCCCTTCCCGTTATCGACGGTCAGAGTGACCCAGGTGTGCGGGTTCCGCCACTGAAAATCCTTCACGACGCCTTTGATCGTGACCACCTTCGTCACCTCAAAGGCGACATTACTGTGGTGCGCCCAGCCCGGCGTTGCCAGCAGCAGCCAAGCCCCCAGCAAACCCGCCAGCGCCCTCAACCCTACTCTCATCGCAGCACCTCCCAGAATTGCACCCAGTAGCATATCAAAGTCCGCTGCAACGGCTGCCCACATGATAGGGGCCCGCCGATCCCGCTGCCGCGTCCGTCTGCGAGAATCCTGGCCACAAACACCGGCTCTCTCCGCCGAAGAATCCGGCTTAAGGGCCGCCCCGGAGCGGGGCCTATTTCTTCAAATCCTCCGCGGCGCGTGCAATGCTCTCCGGCTTGCCCACGTCGCGCCACGAATCACCGTCAGCGCGATAAGCCGCAATCCTCTCTCCTTGGCCTGCCAGACGCAGATAACTCTGAATGATGGAGAATGCCCCTTCTTCGGTCATCAACCTGAGGAAGCGTGGCGAGATTACATGAATTCCAGAGAACGCCAGCTCTTGCAGTTGCGGTGACGGCCTCACGAGTTCCGTCTTCTGCTCTTTGACCAGCCGCCGCCCGCAAAGCCGCATTTGCTCGTCGAACAAGAGATATCGGGACGTCTGGCGTTGCTGCACCGCCAGTGTCGCCAGCGCCTGGCTCTCGGTGTGGAAGTCGATCATTCGCCGCAGATCGATGGTGCTGATCACGTCCACGTTATGCAGGATAAACGGCGCCGGATCCTCTTCGCCGAAGAACCACTCCGCTTTTTTTAAGCCGCCACCGGTATCGAGCAAGATGTCCTCTTGGGAGATCTCGATCCGCATTCCGAAGTTGTTCTTCTCGCGCAGATACTCGGTAACCATTCCGGCAAAATGGTGCGCATTGACGATGAGTTCACGCACGCCGAACTCACGCAGGCGTGCGATCACGATCTCCAACAACGTGCGCCCCGCCACTTCAACCAGCGCCTTAGGCCGGTTATCAGTCAGAGGACGCAGCCGCGTGCCCAGCCCGGCGGCAAGAATCATAGCCTTCATTTAACGCGGCCTCTCCATTTCCACGTGCCGCACCGTCACGTCCAGGCGCTGCCGGCCGCGGAAATGCCGGCCCAGCACCTCCGCCAGGTACACCGAGCGATGCTGGCCGCCGGTGCAGCCAAACCCCACCATCAGGCTGGTGAAGCCGCGCGCCTGGTAGCTTTTCACGCTCGCTTCCACCATCGACGTGGCGCTGGCCAGAAACTCGCGCACGCTGGCCTGCCCGCTCAGATAATCGATGACCGCCGCGTCCTTGCCCGTGAGGGATTTGAAGCGCTCTTCGCGCCCCGGATTCGGCAGTCCGCGAGCATCAAAAATGAAACCGCCGCCATGTCCGCTCTCGTCCTTCGGCGGGGCGCTCTGGTGAAAGGAAAAGCTGAAAATCCTCAACGCCAAGGTGGCGCCGCGCGAAGCCGGCGCAGCAACGGATTCCGCAATTTCTCCCTTCCCGTCCGCTTTCGCCGGCGTGATCAACTGCCGCAGCGCCTCCGACTCAGTCATGTGCTCAAACGCCCCGAGCAGCGTCGGTAGCGCAATGGGCAGCGTGACGTGGTCGAGCAGCCAGCGCAGGTTCTTGAGCGCGAACGGTACGCTTTGCAGGAAATGCGGCTTTCGCTCATAGAAGCCGCGGAACCCATACGCTCCCATCGCCTGCATGATCCGTACATAGACAAACGCGTAGTAATGACGCATGAACTCTTCCTGCGTCAGCTTGGCAAAGCGCGCAAGAGTGGCCAGGTAGTGGTCCAGCAGATCATGCCGCAGCCCGGGGGGCAGGTCGGCCTTCGCGTCATACAGCAAGGAAGCAATATCGTAGTGCAACGCTCCTTTGCGCCCGCCCTGATAGTCCAGGAAATAGGGCGCGCCGTCGCGCAGCATCACGTTCCGCGACTGGAAGTCGCGATAGAGAAAATAGTCGCGGCTGGCGCTCAGCAGAAATTTCGTCAGGCGGCCAAAGTCGTTTTCCAGCTCCTGCTCGTTGTACGGAATTCCCGCCAGCTTGAGAAAGTAATACTTGAAGTAATTCAAGTCCCACGCGATCGACTGGCCGTCAAAGCTCGGCCTCGGATAACAGACTTTGTAGTTCAGGCCCCGCGAAGCTTCAATCTGAAAGCGTGGCAATTGCGCCACCACCTTACGGTAAGCCTCCACCACCTCGGGTGCGACGCCGTCTCCTAGCCTGTTTCTTGAGAGAAATTGAAATAGCGTGATATCACCCAGGTCTTCTTCCAAGTAAGCGCCCGCATCCAGCTCCGATCCGTAAATCTCGGGCACGGGCAGGCCGCGGCCGCGAAAGTGCCGCGAGAATTCCAGGAAAGCGATGTTCTCCTCGCGCACGTGATAGAGGATCCCCACCGCGCTCCGATCCTGGTGGGTAAGCCGCAGGATCGTCCGCCCTGACCCTCCCAGTTCGCCCTGCAACGGCGTTATTCGCTCCACGGGAACGAGAAAATGGCGCTCAAATAGTTGTCTTAAAACATCCATGGTTTCTGTTCGCAACCGTCAGCCCCCGCAGCACAATCGTCCCTGTCGGCCCATCACCATGACGCTCCGGCTTCTCTGCACGGCCCGTACCAGTTCTCAGACCGCCGGTTGGCGTCCGCAGCCGAGACGGCTTGATCCGTGTAGGTCTCCCCGATGCAGCGACATTCACTACTATGCCTCAAACCGGTCTTTGGATGCCCCATCGAGGTCCACCTTCCGGCAACCGCTCCACATTGGACCAGTCTGTGGGACCCAACGGCGGAACAACGCCTTCTCACAATGAAGACCCCGGGGGCGTAACCGGCACCGTCAAGCCCACCGACCGGCAGGCGGCGGCGAGCATCCCCACCTCAACGATATCCGATTCCCCTGTAATGATTTACGCGTTCCATCCTCATGTATTCCCCAAGCTTCTCAGGCATCCTCAGAATCGAGAGAAGAAATGTCGACTACCAACCTCACTGACGGAGCCCCGCGCACAGCTCCGAAGACCGGAATTGAGGCCCCGGCTCTAGTCATCGCCGGCGAAGACCCAGTTTCCACCCCCGGCCCCCGCCCCAATGCGCTTCGTTCCGCCCCATCTGCCGTCGGCACATCAAAGCCCTCGGCGCTGCAGGCAACTCGCTCCTCCCCGCTTTTGCCTTTTGCCCCATGACTTTTCCCTTTTTGACTGCTTCTTCCTTCCCCCCTTCGTCGTAGCCTGGAAGGGACCTCTCATGATGGATCCATTCGATCTCCTCAAGAACTCCCTTGCCGAAGAAGGCCCCAATGCTGTCTTCGACCGCCTCCTGATCCTCCTGCGCGAACAGAAAAACTACCCTCTCCTCCTGGAAGCCCGTCTCATGTGCCACCGACACGCAAACGGCCTTCCGCTCTTCCCGTCCGGCGCCATCGGCGATCTCCCCGCGGAGCACCAGGCTGCCTATCAAGCCGCCCTCCGCGACGCCGCCCGCGAAGCCGGAGAGCTCTTCCTCGGCGACGGCGACATCGTCCGCTCCTGGCCGTATTTTCGCGCCATCAGCAATCCCGCTCCCGTCGCCGAAGCTATCGAACGCCTCCCCGCCGCCCAGATCACCGAGCCTGTTCTCCAAATCGCGCTCCAGGAACGCGTCCATCCCCGCAAGGGTTTCGAAGCCTTGCTCGAGCAGCAGGGCCTCTGCGCCGCCATCGGGTTCGCCGCCTCCTATCCCGATCGCGATGCCCGCGTCCAGTTTCTCCAGGCCCTGGTCCGCACACTCACCCGCGACCTCGCGGCCAACCTCAAAGCGGCCATCGCCACCGCCGAAGGCCGCGCCCCTGAGACCGCCAGTGTCGCCACTCTGCTTACCGGCCGCGACTGGCTCTTCGCCGGCGCGCGCTTCTACATCGAGAACTCGCACCTCACGTCGCTCGTACAGGCCAGTCCCGACCTCCCGGATCGCGAATCGCTCCAGTTCGCCTGGGAGCTCACCGAGTACGGCCGCCGCCTCGACCCCATGTTCGCCTTCCCCAGCAATCCCCCCTTCGCCGATACCTACGTCGATTTCGGCGCATACCTCCGCGCCTTGCTTGGGGACGAAACCGGCCTGATTCACTTCCGCCAAAAAGTCGCGAACTCCGTGCCCGGCTCGGCTGAGATTCTGGTCGGCCTGCTCACCCGTCTGGGCCGCTACGCCGAGGCCGTCGATGTCTCGGTCGATCACCTCGCGGGCGAAGCCGGCAGCACTTGCCTCTCCGCCGTTCAGTTATGCCAGATGGCCGGCGACTACCCGCGCCTCCGCGCTCTCGCACGTCAGGACGGCGACCTGCTGGCGTTCACCGCCGCCATGCTCCAGGGTCCCCGGTGAAACTCACGGCTCTGTTCTTCTTCGCCAGCCTGGTCTGCGCCCAGGATTTTACCCAGCGCGGTTTTCTCGAAACGGGTTCGTTCTTCTATCCTCAGTCCGCTCCCGGCGATAGCGGCCCCGCTGTCGCCGATGAGCTGCTCCGCTACGAGGCCTCCTACCGCACCAACACCGGCTTCAGTTTTTCCGGCGCCTTTGATGCCCGCGCCGATACCCACCGCGAAGTCGAACGCCAGTTCCACGTCTCCTGGTGGGATCGCGAAACCCAGCGCCCCGCCTTCGCCTTCCGTCGCCTCAGCGCCAAGTACACGCGGGGCCGCCTGACTCTCGAACTCGGCAAGCAGTTGATTCGCTGGGGCAAAGCCGATCTGCTCAACCCCACCGACCGCTTCGCCCCCCAGGATTACCTCAACGTCCTGCAGACCGATTACCTGCCGGTCACCGCGGCACACCTCACCTACGGCGGCCAGTCCGATACCGTCGAGTTGGTCTACACCCCGCGCTTCACCCCCAGCCGCGTTCCGCTTCTCGATCAGCGCTGGGCGCCCGTTCCCGCAGGCGTGCAACTGCTCGATCTCGGCGCTCGCTTTCCCGGTGGCGGCCAGTACGGCGCCCGCTGGAACCACATCGGCCGCGCTGTGGAGTATTCGGCTTCGTTCTTCGACGGCTTCAATCCCCTGCCCCTCTTCACGCCGACTCCGCTGGGCCCTGCCTCGGCCGGCCTCCAGCGCTTCTATCCCCAGATCCGAACTTACGGCGCGGAAGCCGCCATCCCGCTGCCCTGGTTCACGGTCAAGAGCGAAGCCGCCTACTTTACGTCGCCCAATCCCCTGGCTGACGAGTATTTGCTGTACGTGATTCAGATGGAGCGCCAGTCCGGCGAGTGGAGTTTCACCGCCGGATACGCTGGCCAGAAAATCACCAGCCCCCGCTCGCTCCTCGAGTTTGCTCCCGACCGCGGCCTCGCCCGCGCCTTCCTCGGCCGCGCCGCCTATACACTCGACGCCAACCGCAGCCTGGCCTTCCAGGGCGCGGTCCGCCAGAATGGCGATGGCGTGTGGCTGAAGCTCGAATATTCCCAGGCCTTCGGGCAGCACTGGCGCGCCACCCCGTCCATCACCTGGATCCACGGCAACCCCGCCGACTTCCTCGGCCAGTACCGCCGCAATTCCAATTTGGCGTTGATCCTGCGCTACAGCTTTTGAGGCGCTGCGTCCCGCTTGGTGGCGCGCGCGTATCGCTGTGCGCCGGCCCGATAAGCCCACTTCGGAGTCCACCGCATCACCGCGGCCATCACCTGGTACAGTCTCCCCGGCACCACGATCACCTTGCCGCGCGCCAGCCCCGCCAGCGACGCCTCCACCACATCTTCGGCCCGCATCCACAGCCGCGCCGGAATGGTCTTGCGGTCCACTTGGGCCACGTCGTGGAATTCCGAAAGCGTGAACCCCGGGCAGAGCGCCTGCACCTTCACCGGCGAGCCAGCGCCCCGCAATTCCAGATCCACGCCTTCGGTGAAGCTGTTCATCCACGATTTGGTCGCGCTGTAGCTCACGCTGCTCGGACTCTGCCCGAACGCCGCTACTGACGACACGTTGATGATGGCGCCCTTTTTCCGCGCTACCATTCCGCCGAGCGCCGCGTGCGTCAGCCGCAGCGTGGCCATCACATGGAGCCGGTGCATCTGCTCCTGGCCTTCCACCGGCACTTCACAGAACCGGCCCAGGATACCGAAGCCGGCGTTGTTCACCAGCAGTTCCAAATTCGGCTCGGCCGCGATGCGCTCCGCGACGCGCCGCAGATCGTCATCCCGGGTCAAATCGGCCTCGATGACTTCCGCGTCGCCCAGCTCCCGCGCCAGCGCCTCCAGCCGGTCGCGCCGCCGCGCCACCAGGATCAGCCCGTAGCCAGTCTTCGCCAGTCTTCGGGCAAATACCGCGCCAATCCCCGCGGACGCCCCCGTCACCAGGGCCACAGGCTTCATCCCGATTCTCCCGTCTCGAACAGAATGCTGGAACAGGTGAGGCCGGCTTCGGCCTTCTGCAGCTCCGAAATGTCGAGCCGCCGCACCCTCCAGCCCCGCGCCGCGATGCGTCCGGCGGTAAGCGGAAAGGCCGCCGGAACCAGCGCCGTGTCGCCAATCGTCAGCACATTCGCAGCCCCCGGTTCCTCCGGCGCCACGTCGACAATCTCCACGCCGGAGAAAGCGCCGGCATCGATCCACTCGCGATTCGCCAGGATGGTTCTGTCGTCGAGCGCGCTGCAGCCGGATTTCAGATGTAGACAGCCCCGAACCGGGACCACGCGAACCGAATACCCAAGCGGTTCGACGGCCACGGCCAGTTGATCGATCCCCGCCTGGTTGGTCCGCGCCGATAACCCTACGTACAGCACGCGGCCCATGCGCAGCACATCGCCGCCTTCGAGGGTGGCCGGCTCGCGCATCCAGCGCAGCCGGCGAAACCGCGCCAGCACGGTCGACAAGCGTTCGACTTCCCGCCGCCTGGATTCCGCGCCCATGCGCGTCATCACCGCGATTTCGTCCACCAGCACCGCCGGGTCCTCCACGAACATGCAATCCGGCAGTGAGGGCTCGGCGGGCAGCGAGATCACCTTCACCCCCAGATCTTCGAGACAGGCCTCATACTGCCGGTGCTGCTCGATGGCCTTCGCCACATCGATCGGCACGCGCGGCAGATATCCCAGTTCGCAGCGGTTGATCTCCGGACTGACGGCGCGTGTGATGGCGGTGAGCATGCGGTTCAGGCGCGCGTGAACAGACAGCGGAAGCGGGCGCCGATCCGGTAGCTGCCATCCGGTAAGCGAAACGGCGCGAGCGCCTGGCGGTGCGCCTCATGCACCGCTTCCTGGCCGAAGAGTTCCGCCGCGCGCAGTGAAGGACCCGCGGAACTCAGGGCGCGGAGCGCCGTCTCCAGATCCGCATAGGCCCAGGGGCAGTCCACATCAGCGACCTCGGTGACTTGCAGTCCCGCATCTGCGGCAAAAGCGCGCAGCGCCATCTCGTCCGAGAGCGAGAATGGTCCAGGCTGGTGTGGCTCCGCCGGCAGCAGCGGCCTCAACGCCCGCACAATCGCCGCGGCTTCCATCCCGTCAGGCGTGCTCCAGGTCATCACCACCACCGTTCCCCCCGGCTTGGCCACGCGCTTCGCCTGAGCCAGCGCCGCCGTGGGATTGGCCGCGAACTGGAAGGAATTGAAGCCCGTGACGACGTCGAACGTGTGCGCGTCATACGGCGGCTCTTCCAGTTCCGCCTGGCGGAAATCGCCATGCGGAACGCGGCTGCGCGCCACCGCCAGCATACCCGCGGCGGCATCGAAGCCGGAAACGAGCGCGCCGCGCTCGGCGGCCATCTGCACAGCCAGGCCCGCCCCGCAGCCGGCATCCAGGTACTCGGTGCCCGGCCCCACCGCGCAGCGCGTCATCACCGTTTCATAAACTCCGCGGACCTGCCCTTCCTGAAACCGCGCCCAATCCTCCGAGCGCGTTCCCCACAGCCGCCCGTTCTCGGTCCCCGTTCGGGGCCTGCTTTCCGTCGCCATGTGCTTAGGAACTATTCTAAATGCAGGCCCATGCTCTCCACAAAACCCCTATTTCGCCCAGCCCGCTTGCGAAATTTGACGCTCGCCAACCGCATCGTGATGGCGCCGATGACTCGCAGTTTTTCGCCCGGCGGCGTGCCGGGGCCGGACGTCGCCGCGTATTATCGCCGGCGCGCCGAGAATGGAGTCGGCCTAATCCTGACCGAGGGCACGGCGATCGCGCACCCCGCGGCGGTCAACGATTCCAAGGTACCGCGCTTTCACGGTGAGGATGCGCTGGCCGGCTGGGCGCGCGTGCTGGCCGAGGTCCATTCCGCGGGCGGCCGCATCATGCCGCAGTTATGGCACGTCGGCATGATGCGCAAGCCCGGCGACCTGCCGAATCCCGAAGCGCCTCCCATCGGTCCCTCGGGCATTGCGGTGCCCGCCGGCAAACTGTCCGAGCCGATGACGGAGCGCGAGATCGCGAACCTGATCGCCGCCTACGCACAGGGCGCCGCCGATGCGCAGCGGCTGGGCTTCGACGGGGTCGAACTGCACGGCGCCCACGGCTACCTCATCGATCAGTTTTTCTGGGAGACTACCAACCAGCGCACCGACCGCTATGGCGGCGATCTGGTCGGCCGCACGCGCTTCGCCGCCGAAGCCGTCGCCGCCTGCCGCCGCGCCGTCGGCCCGGACTTTCCGATTCTGCTGCGCTTCTCGCAATGGAAGATTCAGGACTTCACGGCGCGGCTGGCGTCCACGCCGGATGCGCTCGGAACCTTTCTGGCGCCGCTGGCCGAGGCGGGCGTTGATGTCTTCCACTGCTCGACGCGCCGCTTCTGGGAACCGGAATTTGAGGGCTCCGGCCTCAATCTGGCCGGCTGGACCAAAAAGCTGACTGGCAAGCCCACCATCACGGTGGGCTCGGTGGGCCTCGATAACGACTTGATGACCGCCTTTCGCGAAGGCAAAGGCGCGGGGGTCGCGGGCATCGGGCGGCTCGTCGAAATGATCGAGCGCGACGAGGTGGATCTAGTGGCCGTCGGCCGCGCGCTGCTCCACGATCCCGCCTGGGCCGCCAAGATCCGCGACGGCCGCACCACGGACCTGCAGCCCTTCAGCCTGGATTCGATGAAGGTGCTGACGTAGCGTCCCTCCGGGGCCGGATTCAGAAAGCCCCGGAAGCTCCGAATCTATTCGACCCGCAGGGCCTCGACGGGATCGACCGCAGCCGCCCGGCGCGCGGGAAGATAGCTGGCCAGCGCGGCGGCCAAGATCAGGAGCGCCGAGACTGCCGCATACGTCACCGGGTCAAGCGCGGTCACCCCAAACAACAGAGCCGACATCAGACGTGTGAGCCCGGCGGCAGCCGCCAGTCCGCAAGCGGCGCCGACTCCAGCGAGTTGCAGTCCCTGACGCACGAACATCCTCGATAATCCAGCCGGCTGCGCACCCACCGCGATGCGGATGCCAATCTCGCGAGTCCGCTGCGAAACCGCGTAGGCGATCACTCCGTAGATCCCCACGATGCCGAGCAGCAGCGCCATCCCACCGGCGATCGCCAGCATCACCAACGTGAACGAGGTCCGCTCCATCGACTGATCGTAGAGTTCCTTGAGCGTGCTGACGAGAAACACCGGCTGCCTTCCATTCATGGACCAGATGACTTGCCGCACCTCCTTGAGGAGGTTCTCTGTCCCAGCCCGGTTGGAGCGGATCGCGTACATGCCGAAGCCTGTGACGAATCCGTGTTCGCCGCCAAATAGCCATCCGTCCATCATGGCGGGCCAGTAGGCGATCTCGGGCGGCTTCACCTGCATGCCGTTGTCGTAAACGTCTTCGACCACGCCGACAACTTCGCGCCACGCATCGGAGTTGCCCACGCGAATCCGCTTTCCCAGGGCAGCGTTCGCATCGCCCCACAGCCCCCGTGCTAGATTCTCTGAAACCATGGCCACGTGCCGCTTTTCATAAAGGTCGGTCCAGGTAAAATCGCGTCCCGCGACGATGCGCGTTCCCATCGTCTTGAAGAATCCGGGCGCAGTCATGCGGAATCGCCGGGTGGCAGGGATTTGGCCCTTTGCGAGGGGCTTGTCCTGGGCATAGATCGGATTGTTGGGACTTAAGAATGATTCCAGCGGCGCCGCGTTGGCAAATCCGACCGAGGTGACGCCTGGAAGGGCCGCGAGTTTGTCCAGAATCTCGTTGTGCATTCGCATCACGCGCTCAGGCTGGTCCGCAATTGCTTGCGGGGCCATGGAATGCAAGATCTGGATCTGTTCGGGCTGCGCGAATCCTGGGCGCAGGTTCCGCAAGTGCTGAAACGTGCGAATCATCAGGCCGGAGCAGACCAACAGCACCAGCGCGAGCGCCACTTGTACCACCACCAGGACATTGCGCGCCCGGTGGCGTTCCCGGCCTTGGCTAAAGGTGCGGCCGACGCCCCGCAGCGCGTTAGCGACACGCGGCCCCGCATACTTCCAGACCGGAATGACGCCGAACAGGGCACCCGAAAGCAAAGACACCCCGAGGGCGAACGCCAGCACCCATGGATCGATTCCAATTTCGCCCAGCCGCGGCAGCGTGGCCGGACCCTTCGCTACCAGGATCCGCAAACCCGCAAACGCAAGCCCGAGACCCGCCGCGCCGCCCAGTACTCCCAGCATCATGCTTTCCAGCAGCATTTCCCGCGCGATTCGTCCCCATCCGGCGCCCAGCGCGGCCCGGATCGCGAGTTCCTGCTGACGGCCTTCGCCGCGCACGAGCAGTAGATTGGCCACATTTGCGCAGGCGATCAGGAGAACCAGAATCAGCGTCCCCATGACAACCCAGAGGGTGGCGCCGACGTCCCCTACGATTTCCTGACTCAGTGGCTGGACCTTGGGTCCCAGCCGGGCATTCTTAAATACAGTAAAATCGAAACCCGGGGTCGGGGCCCAGGCCGTCAACCAGATTCCCAGCATGCGAGCCACATCCGCATTGGCTTGCGCCATGGTGACCCCGGGCTTGAGCCGCGCAATCCCTTGATAGCTGAAATCTCCCAGGTAGACCTTCGTCCGATCGAACCGCTGGGGAAGGATCAGCTCAGGATCGCGTTGAAAGCGGAATTCCCTCGGCATCACGCCGATGACGGTGTGTGGCGTGGCATTGATCGTCAGGGTGCGCCCGACGATGAATCGGTCGCCCGCGAAGCGCCGGTGCCAATAGCCGTAAGTGAGGATCACGGTCTCGGCTGAACCTGGCGTGTCGTCCTCCTGCGAAAACCAGCGGCCCAGAAGAGGCTGGACGTCAAGTGCGTCCAGTACGCCATAGGTAACGAACAGCGCGCGGGGCAGCTCCGGTTCAGCAGTCCCGGTCACGCTCGCTCCGTTGGAGTTCCACACTCCGAACTGCTGAAACGTCCGGTTCCCTTCGCGATACGTGAAATACATGGAGGGAGTACACTCGAGATTCTCGCCGAGGCCTTTCAGGCCAGGCGCCGTGTGCCAGACGCCTACCAGGGCCTCCGAATGCGGGTACGCGAGCGGCCGGATCAAGATGCTGTCGATCACGCCAAAGATCGCCGTGCTCCCGCCGATCCCGAGAGCCAGCGTCAGCAGCGCCGCGGCCGTAAACATTGGACTGCGCGCCAACATGCGCAGGGCGTAACGCAGATCGCGAACCAGCGTATCGAGGAACGTGATCGTGTTCATGCGGTAAATCTCCTCCTGCACCCGAGTGGGGTTGCCGAACTTGCGGCGGGCGGCGGCGCGAGCGTCATCCGGCGGCATGCCGCGGGCGATGTTGTCGTCCGATTCCATCTGGACATACGACTCGATCTCTTCGCGGCGCTCTTGATCCCATCGCGCCCGCCGCAGAAAACGGCACCAACTCATCGCGTCACTCCGCCCGGAGACTTTCGACCGGGTCGACCGCCGCCGCGCGGCGCGCCGGCAAGTAACTGGCGAGCAACGCCGCCGACACCAGAACCAACGGCACCACAGCATAGGTCAGCGGATCGAGCGGACTGATGCCGAACAGCAGCGACTTCATCAGCCGCGTTAGCCCGGCGGACGCCGCCAGCCCGAGGGCTACACCGATGCCGGCCAACTTCAGCGCGTGGCGCACGAACATCCGACGGAGTGCGCCTTCCTGTGCTCCGAGCGCCAACCGGATCCCAATTTCGCGCCGCCGTTGCGAGACCGCGTACGAGATCACGCCGTAGATACCGATGATCCCGAGCAGCAATGCCATCGTGCCCGCGATCGCCAACATCACCAGGGTGAAGGAAGTGCGCGCGAGAGACTCCTCGTAGATCGCCTCCATGGTCCGCACAGAGGCAACTGGGAGGCTGGCGTTTACCGACCAGACCGCCTGCCTGAGCTGGTTGAGAAAGCTCTCCGTACCCGCACGGTCGCTGCGGATGACGAAGGTTGCCGCACGGATCACCCCGCCGAACGCGTTGTCTGCCAGCGAAGGCCAGTATACGATCGCGGGCGCTTTTTCCGCGACCCCGTTCTCGCGGACATCCTGGACGATACCCACCACTTCCGACCACGGACCGGCGGGGCGCTGCCGGATGTGCTTGCCCAGAGCCACGGATGCAGAGCCCCACAACTCGCGGGCCAGACCCTCAGACAAGATCGCGACCGATCTGCGGCTGTAAACCTCGCTCCAGGTGAACTCACGTCCCAGCATCACCCGTGTTCCCGCCGCGCGAAACAAGCCCGGAGAAACATATTCGAAGCAGTAGAGCGGCGGAATCTCGCCTGGAGGGTAGGTGTGATCCTGGGCGAAAATCACGTCCCAGTTGGAATTGGAGCAGTTGCTCTCGGTTGGCATCTGGCTCGCGAACCCGGCGGAAGCCGCGCCCGGAATCGCCGAGAACTTGTCCACAATTTCGTTCTGCATGCGGACCACGCGCTCGCGGTCCGTCACCAATGAATCCGGAATGGCGATGCGCAGGGTCTGCAGATGCCCGGCGTCGGAGAATCCCGGATCGACGGTTCGTAAGGACTGGAACGTGCGGATCATCAACCCGGCGCTCACCAGCAACACTAGCGCCATGGCTACCTGGGCGACAACCAAAACATTGCGCCAACGATGCCGCTCGCGGCTGAGGCTGGCCGTCCGCCCGGCGGTGCGGAGGATCGCGGAGATGCGGGGGCCGGCGTACTTCAAGGCCGGAATCAGTCCGAAGAGCAGACCCGATAGCACGGAAAGCAGCAGCGTGAAGGCGAGCGTGGGCCCATCGATGGAGATTTCGCTCAAGCGAGGCAAATTCGCGGGGCCAATGTTCAAGAGCAGCCGCACGCCAGCGTAGGCAAGCCCAACCCCGAGCACGCCGCCCATGAGGCCCAGCATCACGCTCTCCACCAGCAGGCTTCCGACAATCCGTCCACGCCCGGCGCCCAACGCGGAGCGCAATGCCAGTTCCTGCTGCCGTACCTCCGCCCGCACCAGCAGCAAGTTCGCGACGTTGGCGCTGGCGATCAGCATTACCAGTCCGATAGTCGCCATCACCACCCACAGCACGTCGCTGATCTCGCCGACGACCTCTTGTTTGAGAGGGCGAATCGCCGGCGTGATCCTCCACGTCGCGTAAATTTTCCCGTTGGTACCGGGCCCGTTGGTCCAGGAGTCCATCCAAATCGGAATCAGGCGGGCCAGGTCCGCGTTGGCGCGCGCTATGGGGACTCCGGGTTTCAGGCGGGCGATCCCTTGAAGGCCAAAGCCGGCCAGAGTTGCGCGGCTGCGATCTAGAGCGAATGGGCCGATGAGATCGAACTCCTGATTGACGACGCGGAAACCCCGAGGCATCACCCCGACAATCTCGCGGGGGCGCGCATCGACCGTGAGGTTGCGCCCGATGACGGACCGGTCTCCTCCGAAGTGCCGCTGCCAGTATGCGTAGCTGAGCATCACGGTAGCAGTGCGCCCCGAAACGCTCATGGGGTCGGGCCCGCGCGGGATTTGGTCGGCGGTAGATAGCCATCGACCGGCTGCCGGCGGAACACCGAGCGTCTGCAACACTCCGTCGCTCATGACGGCTACACGCACCTGCTCCGGCTCCGCGAGGCCCGTCACGCTGGCCGTGCCCGTGATCCACACGCCCATCGATTGGAAGGAGCGGTTGTGCTCGGAGTAGGTGAAGTACATGGACGCGGAAAGAGGGAGGCCGTCCTGGAAGCCGGCCAGACCGGCCGCGCCGGGCGCCAGTTGCCGGAGCGCCACGAGTTGCTCCGGCTTGGGATAGCGCAGCGGGTTCAGGAGCACGCTGTTCACCACGCTGAACACCGCCGTATTGGCGCCGATGCCGATGGCGAGCGTCAGTAGCGCCACGATGGTGAAGCCGGGGTTGTGGCGCAGCGCGCGCAGGCCGTGGCGCACGTCACGGGCGAACAAATCGAAAAAGGCGACGGTGTTCATGCGGTAGATCTCCTCTCGAACGTGCGTGCGATTGCCGAACTTGCGGCGGGCGGCGGCGCGAGCATCATCCGGCAGCATGCCGCGCGCGAGGTTTTCATCGGTCTCGATCTGGACATACGAGTCGATCTCCGCGGACCGTTCTCGATCCCAGTGCGCTCGCCGAAAGAAACGCCACCATCTCATATCGCTACTCCGCGGCCGGCTTGAGGATGCGACCGATGGCGCGAACCACCTCGTCCCAGCGGGTGGTCTGGGCCAGCAACTGTTTTCGGCCCGCCGGGGTCAGCCGGTAGTACTTAGCCTTGCGATTGTTTTCAGAAGTCCCCCAAAACGATGCGATCCAGCGCCGATCCTCCAGGCGATGGAGCGCGGGATAGAGAGAACCGTGTTCGATCTGGAGGACGTCCTCGGAACCGCGCTCGATGGCATGGGCGATGGTGTGACCATGGGCCGCGCCCAGAACCAATGTCTGCAGGATCAACATATCGAGAGTTCCCTGGAGCATTTCACTCTGGAGGGGAGATTCACGTCGCGGCATGGGGTCAGTATACTCCACTCGATGATCGACCTGTCAACACAAAGATAATACGTGCGAGATGGGATTTAGTTCGCAAAATTTTCAAGAGAGTATCTACTGATAGGCCCTACAGGCTCCAGCCGCCGTCGATGACGTGGATCTGGCCGGTAGTGTAGGCGGCGGTGGCGAGGTACACGGCCAGGTCCGCAATTTCTTCGGGCTTGCCGATGCGGCCGATGGGCTGGCGGGCGATGAAAGCGGCGCGCGCCGTGTCGTAATCGCCCTGGGCGCGGAGGCGGTCGTGGAGCGATGGCGAATCCACCGTGCCGGGGCAGATGGCGTTGCAGCGGATGCCCTTACCGACGTAGTCGGCCGCCACCGACTTGGTGAGACCGATGACAGCGGCCTTGGTCAGGCTGTAGACAAAACGCGAAGGCACGCCTTTGATGCTGCTGGCCACCGACGACATATTGAGGATGACGCCATCGGCCTTGGCCAGCATGCCGGGCAGAAAGGCGGCGATGGTGCGGACCATGGATTTGACGTTGAGGTCAATGGCGAAATCGAAATCGGTTTCGGTGCAGTCCAGCACCGTGCCGTTGTGGACGAAGCCGGCGCAGTTGAACAGCACGCCGATGGGCCCGGTTTCGGCGGCAAAGCGGGTCACAGCGGCGCTATCGCGGACATCGAGCACCCGGGTGGTGATGCGAGGAAGGGACTGCAACTCGGCGAGCCTGGCGCCGTTGATATCGGTAGCCCAGACCTGCGCTCCGGCGCGCGCAAAGGCTTCGGCGGTTGCCCGCCCGATGCCCTGGGCGGCGGCGGTCACGACGACTTGTTTTCCTTCGAGACGCATGGTTTCCATTATGATGGAATGCATGTGGCGCGTCGCTCTGCTGGCGGGAATCAGCGTCTGGGGCCTGGCGTACGCGCAGGATCTGCCCGCTGGTACTGGCAAGGATCTGGTTCTGCGCCTGTGCGTGGAATGCCACGATACGCAGACGATCACGACGCAGCATGCCACCAGAGACGGTTGGGCGTCGATCGTGGACACGATGGTGGTGCGCGGCGCCGGGGGCACGAAGGAAGAACTGGCGACGGTTGTGGACTACCTGGCTAAAAATTTCCCGCAGGAGCCGGCGAAGGCCGGCAAAACCTCACGCTACTGCTGGACGGCGGGGGCGGCCTGGCTGGCCAAGTCTTCAAAGGATTGCGGCGGGTTGTAGTAGAGGATGCGCTGGCAGCTTTCGCAGGACATCACCTTGTCGCCTCTTTTGAGCTCCTGCGCGAACTGGGGGCGCAAAGCCATCTGGCACGCGCTGCAACGGCCGGCGACGGCTTCGGCGACGCCAATTCCGCGGCGGGCCTTGCGGGCCTTTTCGTAGAGCTGGTAGTGGGGAGGAGCAATCTGCGCCACCATGCCGGCGCGCTCCTGCTGCAATTCGGCGGCGGCTTTTTCATCCACCGCGGTGCGGGCTCGCGCTTCCTGCTTCTCGCTTTCGACCTGCGCCCGCTCGGCCTTGAGCGCGGCTTCCGCCGCTTTGACATTTTTGTCCAGCGGCTCGGATTCGGACATCAACTCGAGAATGCGGTCCTCGGACTTGCGGATTTCCTTTTCGCAGAATTCGATCTCATGCTGGAAAGCGCGGTATTGCTCGTTGGTCTTGGCCTGGAGCATTTGATCCTTGAGCTTGGAGATCTTCTGCTCCTGGATCTGGATTTCGGCCTCGCACTGCTTACGCTCTTTCTGGTTGCCGGCCAGCGCGGCGCGGTCGGCCTCGAGCTTGCGTTCGTGCGAACCCAGTTTTTTTTCGATTTCAGCGATGTGTTTGGGGAGCGCGGTGATTTCCCGCGAGAGATCCGCCAGCCGCAGGTCAATTTCCTGGAGGCGAACCACCAACTTCAGGTCGGTGAGCATTGCTTACTGGAATTTTAGCATGCCGCGACGCCCTCCGGCGGACGATTGCACTCGCGGGCGTTACACTTATAGAGCTCATGATCCTGCAACAGTACTACCTGGGCTGCCTGGCCCACGCGTCGTATCTGGTTGGAGACGAGGCCAGCGCGACCGCCATTATTGTCGATCCCCAGCGCGACATCCAGCAGTATGTGGCCGATGCGGAGAAGCAGGGGCTCCAGATCCGCCACGTCTTCCTTAGCCACTTCCACGCCGACTTCGTGGCGGGCCACCTGGAATTGCGCGACCGGTGCGGGGCGATGCTGCACTTGGGCGCGCGCGCTCAGGCGGAATACGCCTTCGTGGCGATGCAGAACGGCGACACGCTGGATTTTCCAGGGCTGCGCCTGCAGGTTCTCGAGACTCCGGGCCACACCATCGAGTCCATCTCCATTTTGGTCTTCGACCTCAATCAGGACCGGGTAAAACCCTATGCCGTGCTCACCGGAGACACTCTCTTTATCGGTGACGTGGGCCGTCCGGACCTGCGCGCTTCGCTGGGCTGGACCGCCAGTGACCTGGGCGCGCACTTGTACGACTCGCTGCACAAGCAGCTCTTGCCGCTACCCGACCAGACGCTGGTCTACCCGGCTCACGGCGCCGGCTCGCTCTGCGGCAAGAAGCTTTCCTCCGACACGGTGTCTTCGCTGGGAGATCAACGCCTGTTGAACTACGCGCTGCAGCCGATGTCGAAGGAGGAATTCATCCGCCTGGTCACGGCCGACCAACCAGACGCCCCGGCGTACTTCACCTACGACGCCATCCTCAACACACGCGAGCGGACCACGCTGGACAAGAACCTCGAACAGGTTTTGCGGCCCATCGAACTGGACGAGGTTCTGCGGATGGGGGATGCGGGCGCACAGATTCTGGACGTCCGTGACGCCGCCGAGTACGGACAAGGGCACCTGGCGGGCAGCATCAATATCGGGCTCGGCTGCCAGTACGCAACGTGGGCGGGGACGGTGCTCGACCGAGCCAAGCCGATCGTGATCATCGCGGAGCCGGGGCGAGAGCAGGAAGCCGCGTTGCGCCTGGGCCGGATTGGTTTCGATCACGTGACAGGCTACCTGCCGGGAGGGATGGCGGCGCTGGCCGACCGGCCGGACTTAGTGTGGCCGACGGAGCGGGCCGGGGTGCCGATCGTGGCTGAGGAATTGAGTGCGGCCGACCCGCCCCTGCTGCTGGATGTGCGTTCACCGCGCGAGTGGGCCACCAAGCATGTGCGCGGCAGCGTGAACCTACCGCTCAACCATCTGCAAGAGCGCGTCGCCGAGATTCCGCGGGACCGCCGCATTGCGGTGCATTGCGCGGGCGGGTACCGCTCCTCCATCGCGGCCAGCATTCTGCACCAGTACGGGATCACGAATCTGATGGAGATGGCGGGCGGCATGGCCGCGTGGGAGGCGGCCAAACTGCCGGTGGTTTCGGAAAGTTAGGAGAGGCGCGGAGAGCGGCGACTGGGGGCCGGCACCGGCCTCGGAGTGCGGGCAGGTTGGCCGGCTTTTGGTTCATTGACAGCGACGGACGCAATGGTAGAATGAGAAAGCACCCAGAGAGTCGATAATTCCTTTAGTTGCAGAAGGATGCGATGTTTGCATCGGTGCGGCGGAGGAGTGAATCCAAAAAGGTACTCATGGCGCAAGTTCTGCCTGTTCCCAATCCGAGACGGCCGGAAGCCGAGCCGCTGCTGGCGACCATCGGCAATACGCCGCTGGTGCGTCTGGAGAAGACGTCGCAACCATACCCGGGAATCGAGATTCTGGGAAAGGCCGAGTTCTACAATCCGGGCGGCTCGGTGAAAGACCGGGCGGCGATGAACATGATTCTGGACGGCGAGCGCTCGGGCAAGCTCAACCATCAGCGAACGTTGCTGGACGCAACGAGCGGGAACACGGGCATTGCGTATGCCATGATCGGCGCGGTGCGCGGCTACAAGATCAAGCTGGTGCTGCCGGCCAATGCATCGATCGAGCGCAAGCGAATCCTGAAGGCCTACGGGGCTGAGATGGTATTCAGCGACGCGGGGGAAGGCTCCGACGGGGCAATCCGGCTGTGCCGCGAGATTTACAACGCCGACCCCGACATTTATTTTTATCCCGACCAGTACAACAACCCGGCGAATTGGAAAGCGCACTTCGAGCACACGGGGCCGGAGATCATCCAACAGACCGGTGGGCGGATCACGCACTTTGTGACGGCCATGGGGACCAGCGGCACGTTCATGGGGGTGAGCCGGCGTCTGCGGCGCGACATGCCGCACGTGAAGTGCTATTCGGCGCAGCCCTCGAGCGGATTCCACGGGCTGGAAGGATTGAAGCACATGCCGACGGCCATCGTGCCGGGCATTTATGACGATCAGATTGCGGATGGCAATTTGTGGATCGAGACCGAGGACGCGTACACCCGAGTGCGGCGGATGGCGCGAGAGGAAGGCATCCTGGTGGGGATTTCCTCGGGCTGCAATGTACACGCGGCGACGCTGCTGGCGCGCGAACTGGCGGAGCGGGGCGAGGCGGCTACGATCGTGACCATGCTGTGCGACAGCGCCGAAAAATACTTGAGCGAGCATTTCTGGGACGAGGAATGATCCGAATCGAATCTGAACCGTGGGCGGCGATGGTGTCGCACGCCCGCGCAACCTATCCAAACGAATGTTGCGGGGCCATGCTGGGCTCGGCCGACGATGGCGCCAAGGTGGTGCGGGTGGCGCTGGAGTTGAAGAATGCCTTTCAAGGCGCGCAGGCAGCACGGTACGAACTGCGGCCGGAAGACCTGCTGGCCGCCGACAAAGCGGCGCGCGAGAGGAAGATGGACCTGATCGGGATCTACCATTCGCACCCGGACTGCGATGCGTATTTTTCGAAAACGGATTTGCAGAATTCCTGTCCGTGGTATTCGTTCGTGGTGCTCTCGATCCAGAAGGGCGAATTTCACCACGCCAATAGCTGGCTGCCGAACTTCGAGCAGACCGAGGCAGCCCCAGAGGAGCTGATTTATTGATATGGCAAAAGTCTTAATTCCTACGCCGCTGCGGCAGTTCACGGGGAAGCAGGACGCGGTGACCGCGTCCGGCGGAACGGTGGGCGAGGTGCTGGCCGCGCTCACGTTGCAGTTCCCCGACCTGCGCAAGCAGATTTTTAACGACGAGGGCAAGCTGCGCAGCTTCGTCAATGTGTATCTGAACGATGAAGACATCCGGTATCTGAAAAAGGACGCGACGGCGGCGAAGGACGGCGACACGATTTCGCTGGTGCCGTCGATTGCGGGCGGCTCGACGGTGGCAGCGCCGCCCGAGACCGCCGAGCTCTCGAAAGACGAGATTCTGCGGTACAGCCGGCATCTGATCATCCCGGAAGTCGGGATCGAAGGACAGCAGAAGCTGAAGGCGGCGAAGGTGTTGCTGGTGGGCGCGGGCGGGCTGGGCGCGCCGCTCGGCCTGTATCTGGCGGCGGCGGGCGTGGGCAAGATCGGGATCGTGGATTTCGACGTGGTCGACTTCACCAACCTGCAGCGGCAGGTGATCCACTCGACGGCCGACGTAGGGCGCAAGAAGCTGGACTCGGCCGCGGAGAAGATGCAGGGCATCAATCCATACCTGAAGATTGTGAAGCACGAGACGGCGCTATCGAGCGAGAACGCGCTGGAGATTTTCAAGGATTACGATTTCATTGTCGATGGGACCGATAACTTTCCGACGCGCTACCTGGTGAACGACGCGTGCGTGCTACTAGGGAAGCCGAACGTGTACGGCTCCATATTCCGGTTCGAGGGGCAGTCGACCGTGTTCGCGTACGAAGGCGGCCCGTGCTACCGGTGCCTCTATCCTGAGCCGCCACCGCCGGGGCTGGTGCCGAGCTGCGCCGAGGGCGGGGTGCTGGGGATTCTACCGGGGACCATCGGGCTGATCCAGGCGACGGAAACGGTGAAACTGATTCTGGGGATTGGCGAGCCGCTGGTAGGGCGGCTGCTCCTGTACGACGCGCTGGGGATGCGGTTCCGCGAGTTGAAGCTGCGCAAGAACCCGGAATGCCCGATGTGCGGCGAGCATCGCACGATCACCAAGCTGATCGACTATCATCAGTTCTGTGGCGTGCCGAGCCCCAACGCCGCGCCCGTTGCGGAGGCAAAAGTGACCGAAGGCGAAATCGAAGTGACCGAAGTGAAGGCCATGCTGGATCGCGGCGACCAGTTCTTGCTGATCGACGTGCGCGAACCGCACGAATACAAGATTTGCAACATTCCGGGCGCGAAGCTGATCCCGCTAGGCGAGGTGCCGCAGCGGTTGCACGAACTCGATCAGAATGCCGACATCGTAGTCCATTGCAAAAGCGGAATGCGCAGCGCGAAGGCTTGCGGCATTCTGCGCAACGCCGGCTTTCCGCACGTGCGCAACATGAAGGGCGGCATTTTGGCGTGGAGCGACCGGGTGGACTCAAGCGTGCCGAAGTACTGAGGCGCTCCGAGCAGTGACCGGCTGTTCCCGCGATGGCCGGGTATTTTTTCAACCGTGAACGGATTCGCGCCGCGCGTGACTCGGAAAAAAATTCCAGTCGATTCGGGATGCGGGCGAAGATGCGCATCGCGGCCGTGAGGAAGTGGACGTTCCGGCCGCCGTAGAGTGCGGCAACGACGACTCTGAGCCCGGCACAGTGCGGTTCCTGACATCCACCCTGGAAAGGCATTCAGTTTGGCAGTCGGTCTGTTACTCCGGGGTGTCTGGAGGGTGTCATGAATATTTTGAGAATCGTAACCGGCGCGGGTCTCGTCCTGGGAGCAACTCTGGCGTGGGGTCAAGAACCGAAGACCGAGACTCCGCCCACGCAGGCAACGCAGGCGCAGACTCCTGATACCGCGGCATCGGCAAAGGCTGCGGCACCGGCCGGCAATGCACCGGGGGCCGATAGTAAAGTAAAGACGCGAAACTACAAGGGCGACCTGGTGGGAGCCGCCTGTTCCGAACCCGGCACCGAGACGGCGTCCAACAAACCGTCCACCCAGCCTTCGGGAGAGGCCGATCGCGCAGCGGGTGGGGATGCCGCCAAGTCCGGATGCGGTCTTTCGGCAGGCACCACCGAGTTCGCACTGCGGACGAAAGACGGCAGGGTGCTGACATTCGATTCAGTCGGCAACCTGAGAGCACAAGAAGCGCTGAAACAGAAGAAGAATTGGGAGCAGACGGCATCCAGCGGGAAACCGATTCCGGCCAAGGTCAGCGGCGTTGAAGACGAAGGCAGGCTGACCGTGCTGTCCATTCACTGAGCCAATCGGCACCCGACCGGGCCGGTTTGGAGACCTGCCTGCCCAATTCATGCACAGCTTCAGGAGGCTGATGACACGTATGAATCGAACGGCGACGGCGCCAGGGCGCGCAGGTCGTCGACCCAATAGTCGGGGTTGAAGCGGGCCATTTCTTCCGGGTTGCCGTAGCCGTAGCGGACGGCGCAGGTTTTGACTCCGGCTCTCCGGCCGGCCTCCATGTCGGCCGGGGAGTCACCGACGAAGAGACAGTCCTCGGGCTTGGCGCCGAGCGCAGCCAGCGCGGCCAGAATCACGTCGGGGGCGGGCTTGCTGGGGAAGCCATCCGTGCCTTGCACGTGCTCGAAATAGGACAGGAGCCCGAACTGTTCCAGGATGGCGCGGCTGGAGGGGCTGCCTTTGGTGGTGGCGGTGGACTTGCGGCCGCCCAATGCGGCTAGGCCTTCGCAAACGCCCGGAAAGACGCGGGTGCGCTGGTGGCCGCGGCCGCGGTAGAGGCCACGGTATTGCTCGACCAGTTCGTGGGCCCGTTCGAGAGTACAGTGAGGCAGCACTTCCTGGAAGCAGTCGTTGAGGTGCAGGCCGATAAAGGTCTTCAAATACTCGAAGGTGACGGGGCGGGCTTCGGTGGTTTCGAGCACCTGCTGGACTGCGCCGCAAATGTCTTCGGCGGAGTCCAGCAAGGTGCCGTCAATATCGAACAGGTAGACGGGAAACGATGGGATCACGCCGGTTGCGGGCGCTCCCCTTCGGAGAAGCCCGGTGCGCGGCGGCCACCTTCGGGGCGGAGCACCTGCTGGGTGTGGTCCTCGGAATCCTTGGAGCCCGAGGCCGGCAGCGGCGGCAGCGTTTCGCCTTTGATGATCTGCAGGACCTCGCTGCCGTCGAGGATTTCGCGCACGAGCAGCGCCTCGGCTATGCGGATGAGCGCGTCGGCGCGCTCCTGGATGATGCCGGCGGCCGTATCATAGCCACCCTGCACAAACTTCTTCACCTGTTCATCGATGCGAATGGCGGTCTCTTCGCTGTAATCGCGGTGCTGCGCGATTTCGCGGCCCAGGAAGATCTGCTCTTCCTTCTTGCCGAAGCTGAGCGGACCGAGCTCGCTCATGCCCCACTCGCACACCATCTTGCGGGCCATATCGGTGGCGCGCTCGATGTCGTTACCGGCGCCGGTGGTCATGTGGTGCATGAACTTCTCTTCCGCGATGCGGCCGCCCATCAGGATGGCGAGCTGCGACAGCAGATAGTCGCGGTTGTAGGAGTGTTTGTCGTCGATGGGCAACTGCATGGTGACGCCCAGCGCCATGCCGCGCGGAATGATCGTCACCTTGTGCAGCGGATCGGCGTTGGGCAGAATCGCCGCCACTAGAGCATGGCCGGCCTCGTGATACGCCGTGTTCTTCTTTTCGGCGTCGCTGAGGATCATCGATTTGCGTTCCGCGCCCATCAGGATCTTGTCCTTGGCGGTTTCAAAGTCGGTCATCATGACCACTTTGCGATTCTGACGGGCGGCGTTGAGGGCCGCTTCATTGACCAGGTTGGCAAGGTCGGCGCCGGCCAAGCCAGGTGTGCCTCGTGCGAGGACGGACAGCTCGACGTTATCGCCCAGCGGAATCTTCTTGGTGTGCACGCGCAGAATGGCTTCGCGCCCCCCGACATCGGGACGGCCCACCACCACGCGGCGATCGAAACGGCCAGGGCGCAGGAGCGCGGGGTCGAGCACGTCGGGGCGGTTGGTGGCGGCCACCAGGATTACGCCCTCGTTCGATTCAAAACCATCCATCTCGACCAGCAACTGGTTGAGGGTCTGCTCGCGCTCATCGTGACCACCGCCCAGGCCGGCGCCGCGATGCCGTCCGACGGCGTCGATTTCATCGATAAAGATGATGCACGGCGCGTTTTTCTTGCCTTGCTCGAATAGGTCGCGGACACGGCTGGCGCCCACGCCCACGAACATCTCGACGAAGTCGGAGCCGGAGATCGAGAAGAACGGCACGCTGGCTTCGCCGGCGATGGCGCGGGCCAGCAGGGTCTTGCCCGTTCCGGGAGGGCCGATCAGCAGCACGCCCTTGGGAATGCGGCCGCCGAGCTTCTGGAACTTCTGCGGCTCGCGGAGAAACTCGATGATCTCCTGCAACTCTTCTTTTGCCTCTTCCACCCCCGCCACATCCTTAAACGTGACCTTCTTCTGCTGGGTGGAATGGAGCCGCGCGCGGCTCTTGCCGAAGCTGAGGGCCTTGTTGCCGCCGCTCTGCATCTGCCGCATCATGAAAATCCAGAAGGCGATCAGGACGATAAACGGGGACGCGTTGAGCAGGATGGAGATCCAGTTGCCCGAACTGGTGTCCTTAATTTCGACGTTAACCCCTTTGTCTTGCAGCAGCTTATAAACATCAGGATAGTTCGTAGGGATGAGCGTGTGGAAGCCTTGGTTGGGGTTTTGATAGGTGCCGTGGACGTCGTTCCCACTGATGTTGACGTCTTTCACCTGCCCCTGCTGGACCTTGTCCATGAAAGTGGTGAAGGTAATGGGGTCTTCCTTGCGGCTGCCACCGGTCCGCACAACGGCAAATAACAACACCGCCACGCAGATCAGAACTACCCAAAAAACCGCGGTCTTTATATTAGAATTCACTAGTCCTCCCTACCGGCCTATTCACTGTTATAGACGCCGCTTTGCTCTGGCACGACTCGCATTTCCCGGATTTTTAAAACAACCGGACTTTCGGGTTCCTCCGCAAACTGCGCGGCCGGGCCAAAGCGGCGCGTCCATACAATCGAAGATCCGTCCGTCAGAACCGGCCAATGACGCCGCTCCCATAACGGAATCCGGAACTCCTGGAAAAGCGTTTTGATCTTTTCCGCGCCGACGGTTCCCCGCGGTTGGTACTGATCGCCGGGCCGCCAATTTCGCAACTCCAAAGGACCCGACACCCGTTGCCAGTCTACACCAACCATCATATTATTATATCCGGAAATTGGCGTTCTGGAAGTCTCCGGTTTTTCAACTAGTTCCAGGCATATTTCCAGTTCTGTACCCGGTATCCGGATAACCCCTGGGACGGGTGCAGGGTAGCCGTAATTCCGGGTCGCCGGGCCATTGAGCGTGGGCCGGCCAAACCGCAACCAGTCAAAGGACCGCATGATGTCCAGTCCTGGGGCCTGTAGGCGGCCGTGGCCCTCGGTGCTGTCGGCCAACTCCAGGACCGCTTGGACGTGGACGAACTCGATGCCCCGCAGGTCTCCCTTGACCCGTCCCATGGCCCGCCGCACCAGGCGGCGCGCGGCAGCGGACGGCAACTCCTTCAAAGCGCTGGTTTTCAGCAAAATGCAGCCTGGTCCCGGCATCAGGTGTACCGGAGCCAGCCGATCGATCTCAGCCTCCCAATACGCCTCTTCGGCCAAGGCCCACTCGGCGGTCTGGGCCAGCGTCTGGGTCAGGGCCGGGCTCCAATCCCGGGTCAATTGCGGCAAGAGTTCGTGCCGAATCCGGTTGCGGGTGAATTCCAGGCTCAGGTTGGTGGAATCGTCCCGCCAAGAAATATCTCGCCGGCGCAGGAACTCGAGCACCTCGGCGCGATCCACTTCCAGCAGCGGCCGCACGATGCCTTCGCGGGTGACCGGACGAATGCCGGCCAACCCCGCACTTCCCGCGCCGCGCAAGAAGCGGAAGAGCACCGTCTCCGCCTGATCGGAGCGGGTGTGGCCGGTGGCCACCCGCCGGACTGGGCCGCCCCCGATGACCTCCGCGAAAAATGCCAGCCGCGCCTGCCGCGCCGCCTGCTCCAGGTTGCCGGCACACCCCGTGAGATCAACCTCCCGGATGGCGAACGGCAAGCCGAACCCGGAGGCGATCGCGCGGACGAATTCGGCATCCGCGTCCGACTCAGCGCCGCGCAGATGG
This sequence comes from Terriglobia bacterium, assembly GCA_020073145.1. GTDB lineage: Bacteria > Acidobacteriota > Terriglobia > Bryobacterales > Bryobacteraceae > PSRJ01. The sequence continues at coordinate 17,241 of JAIQFS010000038.1, read as the reverse complement.
TGGTTCACGTGAAGCACCTGGAGGCGCAGGTCCCATCGTGAGGCCAGTTCGCGCAAGACGTGAAGCAGGCAGACCGAGTCCGCACCGCCGGACACGGCCAATCCTACCGTGTCACCGGCTTCAAACATGCCGTGCCGCGCAATGGTCCGTGCGATGCGATCGACCAAGTTCCCCCCCTCTCTCATTGTACGCAGTGGGTTATGGTAGGAGTTCCCTATGACCGACGAAATTACCCGACGCGCATCGCAGGTCCGGCTCCTGCTCATGGACGTGGACGGCGTCCTCACCGACGGCAAATTGTACAACGTGCCTGACGGTCAGGGTGGTGTCGTCGAAACCAAGGGTTTCGATTCCCAAGACGGCATCGCCTTGCAGTGGCTCAATTGGAAAGGAATTCAGACCGGAGTCATCAGCGGTCGGGAGTCGCCCGCCACCGCCGAGCGCGCGCGCCAGGTGAAGATGACGTACGTCTACCAGGGTCACATCGAGAAGGTGCCGATTCTCGAGAAGATTCTGGCTGACGCCGGAATCGACGCAAGCGCGGTGGCCTACGCCGGAGATGATTTGACCGATGTCGTCGTCTTGCGGCGCGTGGGCCTGGCGATTGCCACGGCAAATGCGCGCGACGAAGTGAAGCGTGCGGCGCACTACGTAACCAAATCGAGCGGTGGGCAAGGCGCCGTCCGCGAAGTGGCGGAACTGCTGCTCAAGGCTCAGGATCGGTGGGGAGAGATCCTGCAGCACTACGAAATCGGGTAGTCCGGCGCCCTGCCTGAGCCGTGTAACAATGAGACCAAGGAGAGCGTCTGCTCACTGAGAGACGAGAGAAATGTCCAGTTTCGCGAAACTAATCGTGCCGGCGGCGATCCTCGGGGCCGCTCTGATGGTCAACTCCACCGCCAGCTTCGCCAAGCCGGAGTACGGAAGGCGGACCAGGAAGGAATGCTCGTTCTGCCATCCAGCGAACTCCTGGCAGCTCAACGACGCGGGCAAATACTATCGGGATCACAAGTACTCGCTCCAGGGCTACAAGGAACCGGCCAAGAAGTAAACCGGCAACGGTGGGCCTCATCCGGATTCTCGGATTTCTCTCCTAAATCCAATAGCAATAGCTACTTATTGATTGGGTTAGTTGGCAGCGTTACCCCCTACTCCCAATTCAAAATCACTTTGCCGGAATTGCCGGAAGCCATCACCTCGAAAGCCTTTTCGTATTCCTGGTAGGGGAAGCGATGGGTGATGACCGGGGTGATGTCGAGCCCCGATTGCAGCATGACGGTCATCTTGTACCAGGTTTCGTACATCTCCCGGCCATAGATCCCGCGAAGAGTGAGCATGTTAAAAATCACGGCGTGCCAATCCACGGAGATCTCTTGCGACGGAATGCCGAGCATCGCGATTTTCCCGCCGTGGCTCATGTTGGCAATCATGTCGCGGAAAGCGGCCGGGTTGCCGGACATTTCCAGGCCGACATCGAAGCCCTCGGTCATGCCCAATTGCTTTTGGACATCCGGCAGCTTCGTGGAGCGGGCGTCCACAGCCAGGGTGACCCCCATGTTCCGCGCCAGTTCGAGCCGGTGCGGATTGACATCGGTGATTACGGTGAATCGAGCGCCGGCGTGACGCGCCACGGCGGCAGCCATGATGCCGATCGGCCCGGCGCCGGTGATGAGCACGTCTTCCCCCAGCACTGGAAACGCCAGGGCGGTATGGACCGCGTTGCCAAAAGGATCGAAAATCGCGGCGATGTCGAGCAAAACGGACTCGCTGTGCCGCCACACGTTCGCCATCGGCAGCACAATGTATTCGGCGAATGCGCCGGGCCGGTTGACGCCCACTCCTTGCGTGCGAGCGCAAAGCTGCCGTCGGCCCGCCAGACAGTTCCGGCACCGGCCGCAGACCACGTGCCCTTCCCCGCTGACCAGATCGCCTGGGAAGAAATCATTCACGTTCGAGCCAACCTGGACGATCCGGCCAACAAATTCGTGGCCGATCGCCATGGGCACCGGGATGGTCTGCTGCGCCCACGCGTCCCAATGGTAAATGTGGACATCGGTGCCGCAGATCCCGGTTCGCAGCACTCGAATCAACACGTCGTCGATGCCCACCGCGGGCGTTTCCACGTCCTCGAGCCATAACCCCGGCTCCCGCCTGCTCTTTACCAGTGCCTTCACCTTTCCACCATAGCCTACCAGCCGCCCTTGCAATATGGCGAAGAAAAGGCGAATATAGAGATGTGGCGGTAATTATCCCGTCACCACAAGTACACGTGATAAGCTGGCGGGATGCAATTCAGCGACTTCGTTGACCAAGAGATTGTCCTGATTCTCCCGCAGTTGCATCCGTCGAAGATGCAGCGCGTGAAGCTCCTAGGTGTGAAGGCTGGTGGACTTTGGATTCACAGCCAGGAGATTACGAATGCCGTACTCCAAAGGGTCGGCAAACCAACTGCGCCAAAAACAATAGCGGTTTTCGTGCCCTATCACGCCATCGCCTCAGGGTATGCCTCCATCGAGGGGCCGTCTCTGGACGAAAAAGCATTTGGCGTATAAGCTCAACGTTCGTCTCATCCTCTAAGCCGAAGTTTGTCATCGCGGCTCCCGCCACGATCAGTCTACACTAGAACATTTGTGCTGTCCAATGTAGCGGTTGCAGCCTGTTAAACTGGCTGGCCGATGCCACTTCCGAACGATTTATCCGTTGCCGCCTTCGTTTGTGAAAAGGCCCTCCGGGAAGCTGACGGCGTTCTCAGCGCTATTCGCATAGCCGATATTTTCTTCGTTGTTCGGCCCCCCGATGTCCCCATCGAGCAGCAAATTGTGCCAATGCAGTTAATCGCGGTCATTAGGTCTCAGGCCCTATCCCTCGGAAAGCATATCATCGAAATCGATCTGCTCCGACCAAATGGAGAGCGGCGTCCGGGTCCACAGCCGATTGAGGTGCTGGTAGAGCAACCTAAACTCTCCGCTCCTCATGGAATCAGCCTTTCTGCACAAGTGGCAGTCATAGCGAGACAGGAAGGCACCCATTGGTGGATTGTTCAATTGGACGGGGAGGAAATAGCGAGGGCGCCGTTTACGCTGCTGGAAGTAAAGCCTCAGTCGGTCGCGTAGTGGAGGAGGAACGGTACCCTAATGAAGTTCCTTTTGACACTGGCACCCCTTCAGCCTCTCTCCACACAATATTGGCAAAAGGGCGAAGCGCCTTGCGCAACTCTTTTCTTGTCCAATGTGCATGGGACGCCTCTGAAAGCAGCCCAACAAGATGGCGGCTTAGATCTGTTTCATCAGATTCATCAAGATCGAACAGGCAGTCGAGTTCATCTTGGCCCAAATGCCCTTCCAGATATTCAGACAATAACTGCTGGATCTCGGATTCGCTCATGAACAAGTTCCCTAAGGTCAGAATATCGGAGACGGCTCTACAGGGCAAGTTTAATCGTAATGAAGGAGGATACCCTTCAAAAATCAGCACTTTACGAACGAGAAGACTATACGATAAACCCGCCCATCCAAGCAGTAAGCAAGTGCCAGGGACTCGGAGCATCGTCGATGCGTATTACGATGGGAGCCAGTTGGTTATGGTTTTGCATCATTTCCTAAAGCCAGACGGTACCCTCGGCGCAAGCGGAAAGCTCGACCCAAAACAATTGCTCGTAAACGACACGATGTACGTAAAATAGGGCAGATGAAGAATAAACCCAAAACGTCGAAGAAATCGGACCAGCCGTTCACGCGGGCCGATTTTTTCAAGCTTGTGAAAAAGGCCGCTACTCCGCCTTCTCCGAAACCTTCTCCAAAATCTGCTTGAACATCGGCGCTGGAACATTGCGCCGGTTATAGCGGAAGGCGTACTCGTTCAAATATTCCTGCAAAAACTTCGCGCTGACTGAGTGGTAGACCCCGCCAATCCCACGTTTAATTAGGCTCCAGAACCCTTCCACTGTGTTGGTGTGAACGTCGCCCATCACGTAGACTCTAGCCGCGTGTTTGATGCGTCGGTGAGTGTAACGCCGCTTCTCGCCCACGGTGTTGTAGCTCGGAGCTTCGTCAGTGTAGATGGTGCTTCCAGGAAGCACGTACTCGTGGATCTTGCCTTTGAGGGTCTTCGCGGTGGTATCCGGTATGGTCCGCGCCACAATGCGTCCCTTGCGCTCCGCAAGCCCCATGACGATGGTTTTATTGTCGCGGGGCCTTCGTCCAGCGCCATACTTCTGAACACCGCCATAATAGGTTTCGTCTACCTCCACCGTCGATCCCTCCAGACTGAGTTCCTCACCCATCAGGGAGCGGATCTGGCGGAACATGCGCCACGCGGTTTTGTAGGTGACGCCAGTTTCACGCTGAATCTGCTTTGCGGAGATCCCGCACTTGGTGGAACCCATCTGGAACATGGCATGGAACCACAGTTTCAGGCTGGTGGTGGACTTCTCGAAAATGGTCCCGGCTAACGGGTAGATGTGATGCCCACAGTAGTCGCAGGCATAGGCGGTGCGGCCGTGCACGCGGTGATGCTTCCGCTCGACTTTGCACTTGTCGCAGGTGGTAATGCCACCCGGCCAGCGCTGTTCCTTGATGCACTCCAAGCAGGCGTCATCGTCGGGGAACTCCGCATTGAACTGAACCAGCGTATACTTCTGCGCTTGGTTGAGTATATTGTTTCGACCTTGTATGTCGCCCATATAACGAGTTTGCCATATGTTCTACTTGTTGTCAAGGGATAATTACCCGATTTGGAGCAGCTGCGGGAGGTCGCGCGCGCCAACGTTCTCAGCATCAACATGACCATCACCACGCTGGACGAAGAGCTGGCGCGGCTGCTGGAGCCCCGCGCGCCGCGGCCAGCGCTTCGCTTGCGCGCGGTGAGGACACTCAGCCAGGCTGGACTGGTGGTGGGCGTGTTTCCCAACCCCATCATGCCGCTGCTGACCGACAGCGAGCGGCAACTCGACCGTCTGGCGAAGGCCTCGCGCGACGCGGGCGCGCGATACTTCGGCGGCGGGCCGCTGTTCCTGATGCCCTCCGCGCAAGAGGTCTTCCTCCCGTTCCTGGAAGAGCGCTTCCCTGCCCTGGCTCCGCACTATCGCGCCCAGTACGAAAAGAGCGCCTACCTTGGCAACGGGTATAAGGAGACCTTGCGCGCCCGTGTGCAGAAGATCCGCGACCGGTACGGGCTGGACAGAGGACCGGTGGAATATCGCCCGGAATTGTGGGAAGGCGAGGAGCAGGCTACGCTATTCCCGTTACAGTAAACATATCAAGCCCAATGCAGGCGAATCATCCGCCCCACCTATACTAAAGGAGGGAGCTGTCTGTCATGCAAGACGTTGGAATCCGAATCGCCTCGTTCCTACTCCTGAGCGGCGTACTGCTATTCGCCACGTTTCTCCTATTCAGCCTGTTATATCCGCGGAAGGCCATGGCCGCTGCGGGACCGCCGCCGCAGGTGGTTTCGCAGTCTCGGGACTACGGCTATCTCGCGCCCGTGGCGCGCCCGCTTGAGTGGACCCTCCGCCAGGTGCACACACGCGCAACGTATCGCACGGGACGGTCGGGCTGGGGTTGGGCCATTGTGGTCACAACCTTTCTAGTCAACCTGGTGTTGCTGCCGTTTCGCATCCTGGCGGCGCGGAATTCCCAGACCATGCGCGCGCTGTAGCCTCAACTGGAAGCCATCAACGCCCGTTACCGGTCGAAAGGAACGTCCTCGCGGATGCAAATGGATCCGCGGCAGTCGCGCGAGATCTCCGAGCTGTACAAGCAGCACAAGACCCATCCGCTCAGCGGGTGCATTCCCGCCATCGGACCGTTTGCCGTGCTGGCCGCGCTCTATCGCGTGCTGGCGCAGATGCCGGAGCTTCACGGCGCCGGCTGGTTGTGGATCTCCGACCTGTCCCCTCCAGAGCAGTTGCCGATGCGCGTGCTACCGCTGCTCCTCATCGCCACCCAGTGGCTGCTGGGCAAGATCACTCCGAGCCCCTCCATGGACCCGCAGATGAACCGCCTCATGCAGTGGATGCCGCTCCTCTTCGGGATTCTGTTCTACAGCCAGCCAAGCACCCTGATGCTGTATTGGGTCACGAGTAATCTGCTGGCAGTCGCGCAGCAGTGGTGGCTGGCCCGGCGCTACGCGTAAGCGCAGGCGGGCGGACGCATCCGCTAGAGTGAAGGCTGGATGGATCTGGCAGCCTTCGATTATCACCTCCCCGAAGAACTGATCGCGCAAGAACCGCTGGCGGACCGGGCGGCCTCGCGCATGCTGGTGGTGTATCGCCAGGAGAAGCGGTGGGAAGACCGCAGCTTTCGCGATTTTCCGGAATTCCTGGGCCCGGGTGACTGCCTGGTCTTGAACGACTCGCGCGTTTTCCCGGCGCGTCTTTTCGGACACCGGACTGGCGTGCATGCGCTGCCCATTGGCAAAACGAATCCCAAACGGCGTGAGTATCTGAGCGGCGCGGTCGAGATCTTTCTGCTGCGCGCGGTCAGCGCCGATGGAAAGGAGTGGGAGGCCCTGGTACGGCCGGGCCGGAAAATGCGGACCGGCGAGCGCATCCAGTTCGATGGCGGGCTGGAGGGCGAGATTGTCGCGCGGGGCGAATTCGGCGAACGCACCATCCGGTTTCTGACGGATACCGATCCGTTCCAGGAATTCGAGAAGATCGGGCACGTTCCCTTGCCGCCTTACATCAAGCGGGCCGACCGCCCCGCCGATCGCGAGCGCTACCAGACCGTGTTCGCGCGCGAGAAAGGCTCGGTGGCCGCGCCCACCGCCGGGCTGCACTTCACTCCCGAGATCCTGGACCGATGCCGGGCGCGGGGAGCCGAGGTGGCGGCAGTCACGCTGCATGTCGGCCTGGGTACTTTTCAGCCGCTGCACGCCGAGCAGGTGGAACAGGCACGACTACATTGCGAACGCTATTCGATCAACGACCAGAACGCCGCCCGAATGGCGGCAGCGCGCCGTTTGGTGGCCGTGGGAACGACCAGCGTACGCACGCTCGAAGCCGCGCTCGCCCAGGGACCGATCCGCGGGCAGCAGGGCGAAACCGACATCTTCATCTACCCGGGATTCGCTTTCCGCGGGACCGGCGCCATCCTCACCAATTTTCATTTGCCGCGCACTTCCCTGCTGCTGCTGGTGTGCGCCTTTGCAGGCACGGACCTGGCCCTGGCGGCGTATCGGCACGCGGTGGAGCAAAAGTACCGGTTCTACTCATACGGAGACTGCATGCTCATCGTGTGAGCGAAGCGGACCGGCCGCGATGCATCAGCAGTGGTGGTTTTCGGCCACTTGGGCGCCGATGGGTATCGACATAAGTTCCTGTCAAAGCAACAGGTTGTGGTTTGGCCTGAATTGTGCTCTAAGGATGGCGTGGATGAGGCGCAGAAAGCGATGAAGACCGCACAGCTACCGCGCGCGTCTCATTCCGTTGACCGAACGGAGGCGGAAGTTATGACGAATCCGAGGGTCCGAAGACTCTTCCGGCAGGCAGTGAGCGTGGTCGGCAGCTTGCTCCTGCTTCCAGCCGGCGCGCTCCTCATGGCGCAACAACCCGCGCCTGCTCCTCCACCGGAACAGGCGGCTCAGCTCCTCACGCTGGATCAACTGGGCACCCTGGTAGCGCCCATCGCGTTGTACCCCGATGCTTTGCTGAGCCAGGTGCTGGTGGCTGCGACGTATCCCCTGGAAGTGGCGGAGGCCTCGCAATGGCTGCAGCAGAATCGCAATTTGAGCGGCCCGCAACTGGTTGACGCGGCCCGTCAGCAGAATTGGGACGCCAGCATTCAGGCACTGGTGGCTTTCCCGGATGTCCTGAACCGCTTGAACTCGGATATTCGCTGGACCACCGACTTAGGCAACGCCTTTTTGGCGCAGCAGGCCGACGTCATGAATGCGGTGCAGCAGATGCGGGCCCGGGCGCAGGCCGCGGGTAAACTCAATTCCAACGCCCAGCAAACGGTCACGACCCAGACGCAAGGCGACCAGACGGCGATTGACATTGCGCCGGCGAACCCCGAGGTGGTGTACGTGCCGGTTTATAATCCCGAGTACATCTGGGGGCCGCCGCTATGGGACTATTACCCGCCCCTGTATTACCCGGCGTACGGCTATGGATTCGGGTTCGGGCCGGGCATCTACATCGGCACTTATTTCGGCGGCCTGGGATGGGGAGGCTGGGGCTGGGGACCGAACTGGTTTGGCGGCAGCATCTACACCAACGCCTTTTTCTTCAACCGCTATCATTTCGGCGGCTATTACCATGGAGGATTCCGAGGCGGTAACTGGGCGCACAGTCCCGAGCACAGGCTGGGAGTGCCGTACTCGAATGCCCGCGTGGCGGGGCAGTTCGGCGGAGGGTTCCGGGGAAATCGTGGATTCTCCGGCGGGCAGGCGGGGGGCCAGCGGTTTGGGTCGGCCGGTGGGAACTCAGCCGGCCGGAACAACGGCGGCAACTTCGCCAACCGGGGGAATGCAGGCTCCAGCTCGTTCGCCACGCCGCGCGGCGGAGCGCAGGCCGGCGGCTGGCGGAGTTTTGGCACGCCGGGAGCGGCACGAACCCCGGTCAGTCCTCGGAGTGCGCCGGCATTTAACGGTAGCCGGGGTTCCGGCGCCTTCGGTGGGGGGCAGGCAAACCGCTTCGGCGGAGCGCAGCCAAGCTACCGGTCCAGCCCGTCGTTCGGGGGCAACCGCGCGCCGGCATACAGCGGCAACTTCGCAGGGCGCGCCGCACCGAGCGCTCGCTCGAGCCCGTCCTTCGGCGGCGGCGGGAGCCGATCGGCCCCTTCCTTTAGTAGCCGAGGCGGATTCTCTGGGGGCGGCGGCGGGGGCTTTCGCGGCAGCAGTGGCGGGGGCGGGTTCCACGGTAGTGGCGGTGGCGGCGGATTCCACGGTGGTGGTGGTGGAGGAGGCGGGTTCCACGGTGGCGGTGGGGGCGGCTCCCACGGCGGTGGTGGCGGCGGTTCCCATGGAGGCGGACGACGCTAAGGCGAACGTCCATTCGGATCGATCAGAGGGCAGACGGCGGAAACCGCTCGTCTGCCCTCTGTGTTCAGGAGCCTAGCCCGGAATCGAGATGCGGTTGGAACGCACGACTTCGGTCCCGCCCGGCAGCGGCAGAGGCGCTCCGGTCTTGGTGTAGAAGGCCAGGCCTTTGTAACTGACCAGATATCGATAGTTCGAATTGAAGAACCCGCCTTGCGCAACCACCACCAACGGGTCTTTGATCCGATTCAGGATCTTGCTAAATTCCTCGGGCTCCACCCGCACCAGAACGCCCGACGCCTTGATGGCCTCGGCAATGGCGGCTGCACCCGCGGCCGCGGCTATGGCTGCTTCGGACATAATTCCACCTCAGGTTGATTTTAGCGGAACGCGGAGTTACGAATCGCCGAACTTAGCCAGCAGGGCGCGGGTGCGGCTTTCGGAGTGGTGGGTAGCAGTTTCGATGGCGCTGATCAGCATGGAGCGCAAGCCATGCTTTTCCAGTTCGTGGATTGCCGAGATGGTCACACCACCGGGCGTGATCACCTGATCGCGCAGAATCGCGGGGTGCAGCATGGTCTCTCTCACCAGCTTGGCGGCGCCGAGGACGGTCTGCTCGGCCAGACGCGTGGAAACTTCGCGCGACAGCCCCATTTTCAGGCCACCAGCAATCAGGGCTTCGATCACCATGTAGACATAGGCCGGACCGCTGCCGGAGAGCGCGGTAACCGCGTGCATCAACTCTTCTTCGACAAATACCACCACACCCACCGCGCGGAAAATACTTTCGATGGCGGCGCGCTGCTCGGCCGTGCAGTGCGCATTGGCCGAGACGGCGGTGGCGCCTTCTTCCACCACCACCGGGATATTGGGCATGGCGCGGAAGACCGGCATGCTGCGGCCGGTCAGTTTCTCAATCAGCGCGATGGGCACGGCGGCGGCGAGCGAGAGCAAGATCTGCGAGGGGCGCAGGGTTTCCCGAATTTCTTCGAGCACCTTGGGGAGCGTCCCGGGCTTGACCGCCAATACGATGATCTCGGCATCCGCCGCGGCTTCCGGATTCCCGCCGGCCGTCACCCGGATGCCGAATTTGGCAGCCAGCTCCTCGGCGCGCTCGGCGGTCCGGACGGTGGCGACGATGTGCTCGCGGTCGGCCACGCCGACTTTGAGAATTCCGCCGATCAGCGCCGCGCCCATATTGCCGGCGCCGAGGACCGCAATGCGCTTCATACGTCCAAGGTCACGGCGGGCTGCTGCAGCGCGGCGTTGACTCGCGAGGTGACCGCGCCTTCGGATGCCGATGAGACCAGCGCGCAGTATTTGGCGAAGACGCCGTTGGCATAACGGGGCGTAGGCGGCGTCCAGGCAGCGAGGCGCCGCTTCAACTCGGCGGGGGCGATGTCGAGGTTGATCACCCCGGTGTCCGCGTCGATCGTGATCGGGTCGCCTTCGCGCACGGCCGCGATGGGACCGCCGTCGTAAGCCTCGGGGGTGACGTGGGCGATCATGAACCCGTGGGTGGCGCCGCTGAAGCGGCCATCGGTCACCAGCGCCACGCTATCGGAGAGGCCCGCGCCGACAATGGCGCCGGTCACCTGCAGCATCTCGCGCATGCCTGGCCCGCCGCGCGGCCCTTCGTAGCGAATCACCACCACGTCACCGGCTTTCACCTTGCCGGCTTTCACGGCCGCCTGCGCTTCCTCTTCACGCTCGAAAACGCGCGCCGGCCCGTGATGCACGGTCTTATCGTGTCCAGCCAGCTTGATGACGCAGCCCTCGGGGGCTAGGCTGCCGCGCAAGATGGCCAGGCCGCCGCGGGGCTTGAGCACCTTGTTCAAGGGACGAATCACTTCTTGCCCCGGAGCTTCTTTGGCGTCCGCGGCTTCCTGCGCGAAGGTGCGGCCCGTGACGGTCAGCGCCGAACCATCCACGAATTTGCCTTCCACCAGTCGATTCGCGATGACGCCGATGCCGCCGGCCTTGTCGATATCCACCGCCATGAACCGGCCGGCGGGCTTCAGGTCGACGAAGATAGGGGTGCGGGCACAGACGGCATTGAAGTCATCGATGGTCAAGGGCACTTCTGCTTCGCGCGCCATGGCCAGCAGGTGCAGCACGGCGTTGGTCGAGCCGCCCGTACCAGCCACACCGGCGATAGCGTTATCGAAGGCGGCGCGCGTGCAGATGTCGCGGGCGCGCCGCTCATTGCGGACGGCGTCCATGATGATCTCGCCGCAGCGGTAGGATACGGCGTCCTTACGCTTGTCGATCTGCGGCACGGCGGCCGTGCCCATGGGCGAAAGCCCAATCAGCTCCATCACGGTGGCCATGGTATTGGCGGTGTATTGGCCGCCGCAGGCGCCCGCGCCGGGACACGCGTGGTTCTCGATGTCCAGCAGTTCCTGATCGGAAATCAGGCCGGCATCGTTCGCGCCGATGGCCTCATAGACTTCCATGATGGAGATGTCGCGGCCCTTGTGCCTGCCAGGCAGAATCGAACCGCCGTACAAAATCACGCCAGGTATGTTGAGCCGCAGAAGCGCCATTGCCGCGCCCGGGATGGTCTTGTCGCAAGCCACCAGAGCCACGACCCCGTCAAACATGTGCCCGCGCACCAGCAATTCGATCGAGTCTGCGATGACTTCCCGGCTCACCAGCGAAGCCTTCATTCCCTCGGTGCCCATGGTGACCCCGTCGCTGATGGCGATGGTGTTGAACTCCATGGGAGTGCCGCCGGCGGCCCGGATGCCTTCCTTGACCTTGACCGCCAGCTCCCGGAGATTGTAGTTGCACGGCATGGTCTCGATCCAGGTGTTGGCAACCCCGATGATCGGCTTCTTGAGATCTTCGTCGGTGAACCCGATGGCCTTTAGCATGGAGCGCGCGCCGGCGCGATGCTTGCCCTGAGTAATGGTGTGGCTCTGAAGTTTCTTCATGGAAGACACCAGTTTACCGCGCCGTTCACTGTATGTTTTCGTACATATAACGCTACTGCGCTTCCTGATACAGTAGTTGCGAGCGGATTTTTGCATCTGTAAATCCGGCTTATGGAGGAGAAACCATGAAGTGCACATGGGCGTTGCTATTGGCAGCCGTGGCCGTGCCGCTGCTCTGCCAGGCCGAGGAAACCGGAAAGCTCACCGTGAAAGCGAACCCGGGACGAGCCGGGGTGTTTGTGGATGGGAAATACGTGGGCCCGGCGGCCAACTTCCGCATCGCCCGCACCTATGCGGTGCCCGCGGGCGAACACGAAATCAAGCTGGTGGACCCACGATACGAGGAAGTCACCACCAAGGTCACGGTTACGGCGGGCAAGAAGACCACAATCGCGCAAACGTTGAAGGAGCTTCCGCTCGCCAAGCCCCCGTTCGGCAGGCTTCGTACGGAGAACACGGACAAGTTTGCCGCTGTCTACGTGAACGACAAGTACATGGGGCACGTGGACGAATTCAGCAACTTTGCCCAAGGGCTGCTGCTGAACCCGGGCGACTATTCGGTCAAGATTGTTCCAACGACCGGACAGCCGACGACGCAGACCGTCAAGATCGAGACCGATAAGACGGCCGTTGTGAAATAGAGACTACTTAGCGGGAGGACCCGGCTTGAGCCGCGGAGCCGACGACGCTGGTGCAGTGGCCGCAGCGCCGTGCAGCCAACGGGATTTCGTTCAGGCATTCGGGACACGGTTTGGTGGTGGCCGGCGCCGCAGCCCCGGGTTTGGTGACGCGGGACAATACCGCCTTCATGGGGATCACCACAAAGAAATAGATGGCCGCCCCCACTAGCAAAAACGCCACGATCGCATTAATGAAATCGCCGTAGAGGAATTTGCTTCCGTTGACTGTGAAGGTCAGAGCGGAAAAATCAGGCTTGCCCACCAGCGCGGCAATCAACGGCGTCAGCAAATCTTTCACTAATGCTGAAACGACCCCGCCAAAGGCGGCGCCAATTACCACCGCCACCGCCAGATCCACCACATTGCCGCGAAACAGAAATTCTCTGAAGCCCTTGAGCATAGAGGGGCCTCCTTCTTCAGTACCATCCTACTCGTATTCCAGCGCCGCAACCAGGGAGCCGCGAACCGCATTCTCCGCGGGCAATACGGCGGCGGCAAAGGCCGCTCCCAGAATCACCGGAACCAGGATCGCGGTCAGGCCCAGCGGAAACTCGTAGCGCAGCGGCATCCCCGTGAGGTCCTGTTGGATGACCTGCAATTCGTAATAGAGAGTGATCGCGCCGATGGCAGCTCCCAGGATGAGCCCGATCAACCCGATGGCGGTGGCTTCCATCCAGATCGTGCCGCGGATCTGCGCCCGCAGGCCGCCCACCGCGCGCAGCACACCCAACTCCCGGCGCCGGTCGGCGATCGATACCGTCAGGGTGTTGACGATCCCGAGGATCGCCACCATCACCGCCACGAACACCTGGAGGTAGCTCATGCCGAACCACTGGTCGCTGAGCCGGATCACGTACTCCCGTACCTCCTGGTTCATGAGCACAAACAGACGCCGTCCGCGGCCGACGCGATCGATGATCTCGCGGCGCGCTTGCTCCGCCGTGGTGCCCGGCTTGAGATAGACGCGGAACAGATCCACGCTGTCATCCTGGAAATTGCTGATGTAGGTCTTTCGCTCCACGAACAGCGTGCCCAGCTGATTGGAATAGTCGCGGATAATGCCGACCACGGGAAGACGCAAGGGGCCGCCCGGGGTGTTCAACTCCAGGGTTTCGCCGAGTCGGATCTTCTGCAAACCGGCAAGGTTCTCGGTCACGATCAGGCCCTTCCCCTGCCCCGCCACCGGGTACATGGTTTTGGCGTCGCCCGCCGCCACCATGGGATGAACACGGTTGCCGAGCTTCGCCAGATCCACCGCGACAATCATCACCGGCCCTCCCCGATACTGGATCCGCGCGATGCGCACCGGCTGAATCTCATCGACGCCGGGAACCTGCTCGAGTTCCTTCCCCACGGCGGCAGGGAAACGAAACTCCCGCTCCGCGATGGTTTCCGACGCGGTCACAAACAGGTCGGGATTGAACGCGCTGGCCATCCATTCACGGATGGATTGGAAACTCGCGCGGGCCACGCCCCCGGTGCCGGTCACCAGGGCCAGCGAAAGCATCAGCGCGGCCACCGTGGCCGAGGTGCGCCGCGGCGCCTGGATCAGGCTGTCTGCCGCCAGCGCTCCTTCCACCGGCCGCAGCCACCGCAACGGCACCCGCAACATCCGCGCCAAAGCCAGCGACAGCGTCGGCGCCAGCAACAGCCCCGCCAGAAGGACCAGCACATACCCTGCATAGAACAGCGGCCGGTAGCCGGATAGAGCCAGGCAGAGGAGCGCGCCCGCGATGGCGCCCAGCGCGGCCCAGCGGCGCACCCGGTTTTCGCCCGCGCCCAGCACTTGATACTTGCCTTTCTGCAGCGCCTGCACCGGCTCCACCAGCGCCGCGTTCCGCGCCGGGACAAAGCCCGCGATCGTACTGGTGGCGATTCCCAGCGCCCCCGCCCACAGCAGGAACCAGGAGTGGATCTCCACCGTATTCGCGTTCTGCGCCACGCCGAACACGTTTTCAAGCAGTTGCCCGGTAATGCCGGTCAGGCTGCGAGCGAACGCCAGTCCCGCCGCGATACCCAGCGCCGATCCCACCAGCCCCGCCATGGCGCTCTCCGTCAGGAACAGCCAGCGGATCTGCGCCCGGGTCGCTCCCAAGGCGCGCAAAATGCCGATCTCCGGACGCCTCTGCGTCACCGCGATGGCGAACGAGTTGTAGATGATGAACATCCCGATCAATAGGGCGAACAGGCTGGAGACGTTCACCGCCAGCGAGTATACACTGAGCAGCGCGTCAAACTGCCGGCCGCGCCCGGAGGGCGGCTCGATGGTGAGGCCGGTGCCGAGCGCGCGCCGCAGCGCCGCTTGCCCCTGCTCGAGCGTGAGGCCTTCCTGCAGCCCAACGTCGATGCGGTCGAACCGCCGCCCGCGCCCAAACACCTTCTGCGCGGCATAGATGTCCATGATCCCGAGATTGCCCCCGAAGGCCGCCGCCATCCCGCCCGCCTTCAGAATGCCGCGCACGGTGAAGGCTTTCTTGCCCTCCATGGTGTCGAGGTCGATTTTGGAGCCGGTGCGCAAGCCGTTGCGATCCGCGAACTCGTGCGTGAGGATGAGCGAATCGGGCTGCGCCAGGAACACCAGAGGATCGTCGATGATGTCCTCTTCGCCGCCATCGAAATCGTAGTCGCGCAAACTGCGGTCGCCCGTCATGTCCACGGCGAGGATCAGCAGCTTGCCCTGCCCCGGTAGCCCGCTCTCCACGGCGGCTTCGATCGCCGGCGCGGCCGCGCGCACCTCGGGCACGGCCTGTACCCGTTCCAGCACGTCTTCCGGGATTCCCGTATCGCCGGAGGAAATCTCGAGTTGAGCCTTGCCCGCGATGCGATCCACAGTTTGATGGAACGCCTGCAGCACCGACTGGTCGGCCGTCCGCATCGCCACCAGCAGCGCCACCCCCAGCACGATCCCCGCCACCGTCAACATCGACCGCAGCCGGTGTTTGCGCACGTACGGCCAGGTGATGAGGCGCAGCAGAATCATCGGCGCACATCTCCCGCGATGCGCGCGTCGCGAAGCGTCACCATGCGCGGGCAGCTCTCCGCCACTCCGGGATCGTGCGTCACGATCAGGACCGTGGCGTGCAATTGTTCGTGCAGGTCGCGGATGAGGTTCAAAATGTCGGCGCCGGTGTGCGTGTCGAGATTGCCGGTCGGCTCATCGGCCAGCAGGATGGGCGGGCGGAAAGCCAGGGCGCGCGCGATGGCGACGCGTTGCCGCTCGCCGCCCGAAAGCTCGTCCGGCAGGTGGTCGACTCGGCTGGCGAGTTGCACCAGATCCAGCAACTCGCGAGCGCGCTGCTCAATCACGCGGCGCTTGAGACCCTGCAGGTGAAGAGGCAGGGCCACGTTTTCCAAACACGAGAGACTGGGTAACAAATTGAAGAACTGAAAGATGAACCCAATCTGCTCGCGCCGCAGGCGCGTCAGATCGTCATCGGAGAGCGTCGCCACGCTGCGCCCGCCGATGCGGATCTCCCCGGAGGTCGGCCGGTCAAGCCCGCCGATCAAATTGAGCAGCGTGGACTTTCCGGACCCCGACGGCCCGACCAGCGAGACCATCTCGCCGCGCTCGATCTGAAGATCGATGGCATCGAGCGCCACCACCTGGCGTTTGCCGTCATAGCGCTTGGACACCCCCGTGAGCGAAATCATGGAATCTCTGATCATACCCGCCCGGTAGGAGTTCCGCCCATCGCGAGTCATGGATTGACACTCGCGAGGACCGTCTGTTTAAATAGAAGAAATCAGGATTGCTCCTCAGTAGCTCAATGGTAGAGCATTCGGCTGTTAACCGAAGGGTTGTAGGTTCGAATCCTACCTGAGGAGCCAAACAAATCAATGACTTAGATACGGCCCACCTGCGTGGGACGAGTGGCTCACCCGAAGGGCTGCAAGCGATTCTCCTAATAAAATCAGAAACTTAGCCTGCATGCCGAGCAATCCGTTCCTTGGGTTTTCGTCTTCAGCCGAGGGATTCTAGATTGCGGCAAATTCGTTTCGCGCAATGGAATCAACCCGTGGCAGTTGTGATGATTCGAATCGATTCCCGCACACTTGGCCCATTTCTTTGCCCAGCGTTGCTACTCCCGGCAATCTTCGAGATCCTGGTTTGTAGCCGGACCCATGTCGAGTTGCTAAATGTCGAATCTTGCTTTACTACTGAATCGTCGGTAATTGCAGCCGCATCAGCTTGAGGTGCTAGCGGGAGCATCTCGTGGGGGTTCAAGTCCCCCTCTCCGCACCACATTTTTAAATGGGTTGGCTGTTTTGCGCTTGCCCTATTTACCTAGTATGGCCTGCTTTTGGACCTTATTTGCTGCGGCCGATGGCCTCGTGCAATATAGCGGGGGAACAAATGAACGACTTCGCCTCGTAGAGGTACCTTTCCGAATCTTAAATCCGCACTGGAAGTAGACTTGGAAACTAGTTCGGGCAGGCGAAGTGACGCTTACAGCACTGGTCACAGCCTCTGGCCGGCTCCGCCAGCTTTCCCTCGGATCTCGCGCTAGTTCTTTGACCGTGTGAAAGATTTCCTTTTGTACCCGAACTTTCGGCGAGCCGCTTTGCGATCGAACTCCCAATTGATTTTGACGCGTTCGCGATTCATCCGCCGATTCCAGGCACGCGTTTCTCGGCGGAGAGTC
>JAIQFS010000037.1 GCA_020073145.1 Terriglobia bacterium | reverse complement strand
CTACAATCTGGTTCGTATGCGAAATCTGACGGCCCAGACCGCCTGAGAATCGGCCCGAACCCCCACCGCCGCGTTCGCTGCCAGTGAACCGCGCGTCGGCCGTTGGCGGCGCGACTTGCGCCGGGACATAGAACCACTACAAAGCGGCCGACTGACTTACGAGAGGTCGCTTTTCAGCAGCCTGCTAGTCGCCTTGCATGGCGGGCTGCAACACGGGGCGCGGCTTCCGCGTCTGCCGGAATCTTTCGAGGAATGATGCCATGTACGTGTACACCACGGGGGTCAGGTACAGCGTCATCAGCTGGGAAAAGGCCAGCCCGCCCACCACCGCCATGCCCAGCGGCCGGCGCGCTTCGCCGCCCGAGCCCCAGCCCAGCGCGATCGGAATACCGCCCAGCAGCGCCGCCATAGTGGTCATCATGATGGGCCGGAAACGGATGAGGCAGCCTTCATACACGGCCTCCAGCGGAGGTTTGCCCCCACGCTGGGCTTCCAGCGCGAAATCCACCTGCATGATGGCGTTCTTCTTGACGATGCCGATCAGCATAATCAGCCCCACGAAGCTATAAATGCTGAGGTCGATCTTGAACAGCAGCAGCGTCAGCAGCGCCCCGAATCCCGCCGACGGCAGCCCCGACAGAATCGTGAGCGGATGGATGTAGCTCTCGTACAGCACGCCCAGCACGATGTACACCACCAGGATAGCGATCATCAGCAGCAGGCCCATGTTCTTCATGGAATCCTGGAACAGCTTGGCGGAGCCCTGGAACGTGCCGGTGATGGTGGCGGGAAGCACCTCACGGGCCGTCTGCTCGATTTCGTCCGTGGCCTGACCCAGGGAGACGCCAGGGCGAACGCCGAAAGAAATCGTCACCGACGGCAACTGCCCCGAGTGCGGGATACTGTTGGGCCCTGCGTTCAATCGCAATTTGGCGATGGCGTCCAGGGGCACCAGTTGGCCGCTGTTCGATTTCAGGTACAGCAGCTTGAGTGAGTCTTCCTGCCGCTGATACTGGGGCAATACCTCCAGCAGCACCCGGTACTGGTTGGTGGTTCCATAGATGGTTGAGACCAGCTGCGGCCCGAACGCGTCGTACAGCATGTTGGAGATATTGTTCCAGTCGACGTTGAGAGCCGCGGCCCGGTCGCGGTCGATGGTGATCTGGATCTGCGGGTTCTTGATCTGCAGATCGCTGATCACGTCCACCAGCCCGGGAAGCCGGGTCATGGCGGCTTCCAGTTTGGGGGCTTGGCGGTAGAGTTCCTCTGTGTCCGGTCCGTAGAGCGTATAGTCGTAGCTCGAGGCCGAGTTGCGCCCGCCCACGCGGATGGCCTGGGGAATCCGAGTGGTGACGCGCAGCCCGGTAATATTAGAAACCTTGGGCCGGATCCGGCTTACGATGTCGACGACCGTCGCCTTTCGTTCCCGCCGCGGTCTCAACATCACATCGAGAAAGCCGCCATTCGAGGAGCCCTGGCCTCCACCCGTCCTCATGAAAAAGCTGTCGACGTCCGGGTCCTGCACCACAATGCTGGCCACGCGCTCCCCGTACTTGATCATCTGGTAATACGAGGTACCTTGAAGCGCTTGCATCTGGACGTTGAATTGGTCGTTGTCGGTGTCGGGAATGAATCCCTTGGGCACCGCGAAGTAAAGGTACGCCGTGGCGCCAATTACGGCCAGGAACGTCACCAGCATGACCGGGCGGTGGGCCAGTACCCAGTGGAGGCTGGATCCATACAGGTCGCGCGTGCTGTTGAAGGCACGCTCAATCGTGCGGTACAGGATCCCATGGCGCTCGGGCCGTGATTCACGCAGGAAGCGGCTGCACAACATCGGAGTCAGGCTGATCGAGACCAGTCCCGAAATCAGAATGGCCGCGCAGATGGTCACCGCAAATTCGCGGAATAGGCGGCCCAGGATGCCCGCCATGAACAGGATCGGGATGAACACCGCCGCCAGCGAGAGTGTCATGGAAACGATCGTGAACCCGATTTCCTTCGATCCCAGCAGTGCCGCCACCTTCGGCGTCTCGCCCTTCTCGATGTGCCGGACGATGTTCTCCAGCATGACAATCGCGTCGTCCACCACGAACCCGACCGACAGGATGAGGGCCATCATCGAAATGTTGTTCATGCTGAAGTTCAGCAGGTACATGACCGAGAATGTCCCCAAGATCGAGAACGGCAGGGCCATGGCCGGAATCAGAGTGGCGGACACGTTTCGCAGGAACAGGAAAATCACCAGAATGACCAGGCTGAGCGTGGCCACCATGGTGAACTGGATGTCTTGGAAAGCTTCGCGGATGTTCTTGCCTCGGTCGCCGCGGATCATCAAATGCGCGCTCGGGGGAATTTGTTTCGCGAAGAAAGGAAGTAGTGCGCGGATATGATCGATCACCTCGATGGTATTACTGCCCGGCTGCCGCGTCACCTGGAGTTGTACCACGTCCTGGCCGGCCTTACCGAACTCGCGTCCGTACATGCGTGCGATCTGCTTGTCGTCTTGGACGCTGTCGATCACGTGGGCCACTTCGTTGAGGCGCACTGGAGCCCCGTTCCGGTATGCCACGATGATGGGACCGTATTCGGCCGCGTGCTTGAGTTGCCCGTTGGCCTGCACGTTGTACGCGGTGTGCGGTCCGAACAGCGTGCCGTTGGGCAGGTTCACGTTCCAATTCTGAATCGCGCTCTGCACCTCGTTGAGCCCGATGCCGCGAGTGGCCAGAGCGTTGGGATCCATTTGCACCCGCACAGCGTACTTGGCCGAGCCCCAGATGTTGACCTTGGCTACGCCTGGCACCATGGAAATGCGCGACGCCACTAGCGTCTCGGCGTATTCGTCCACGTCCGAGAGCAGCATGGTGGGCGAACTCATGGCGAGCTGGATGATGGCCTGGTCTCCGGGATTCTGCTTGTTGAAGGAGGGGGGCGTGGGCATGCCCGGAGGCAGCAGTGGCATGGCCGAGGCGATCGCCGTTTCCACGTCCACGGCGGCGCCATCAATGTCACGGCTCAGATCGAAGGTCAGGGTGATCTGGGAATTGCCTTGGCTGCTTTGGGAGATCATCGAGTCCAGGCCGGCGATGGTGGTGAACTGCCGTTCCAGCACCGTCGCCACCGACGACGCCATGGTCTGTGGATTGGCGCCCGGTAGGCTGGCCTCCACCTGGATGGTGGGATAGTCGACCTGCGGCAAGTCGCTCACGGGCAGGGCCCGGTAAGCGATCACACCAAACATCGCGATACCCAGCATCAGCAGGCTGGTCGCGATCGGGCGCTTGATGAATCCTTCGGAGAAATTCACTTTGATGTGTCGGCGCTGCCCGCTGGCCGTCCGTTACCGGCCCCTCAAATGTTTCTCTAGCCCCTTAGAGTCAAGGCCTTGGGGCGGAAAAGTCCTATCGGGCAGTTACCGGGATGCCGGCCCCCGCCAGAGCGGCTTCCACCTCGGGCGGCCGCAGCCGCGTGGCGTCGTATTCCACCGTCAGGCCGTCCAATTCCGGCGCCACCTGCACGCGCTGGATCCCGTAAATCGAATGAGCTTCCGCGATGTGTTCCATCATCGTGTCGTCGAGCGGTTTCTGCAAGCGAAAGCGAATCTGCATCTTGGTCATGTTGTTGTTTCCATTATAAATGGCGGCTTCACCGCGGTGCTACGCAGGCGAAGCTGGCGGCATCGTCGGTGCTGCCCGATCCGCCGTAGCGCGCCACCTGGGGATACGGGCAAAGGGGCCGCGTCCGCGCCACCCCGCTCGAAGGATCCGTGTCGGATTTGTACTTGGTGGCGATGATTTTATCGGGTTTTGTACCTTTTTCCACCCAGTCCTCCAGGGCTTTCGAAATGCTGTGCTGCGGAGGCGCCGGGGCCACCGTGTTCTGGCCGAAGTTGTCCGGGCCCGGTCCCTGCGCGCAGTGCGCCACGCCCGGCGCCAGGAAGAGACGGACGAATCCATTCGTCTGCTGCCCGCCCATCTTCGCCTGCACGCTGCGAACGTAGTCGATCGAGTTCAACGGCGAAATGGCCGGGTCGTTCCAGCCGTGGTAGACAATCAGCTTGCCGCCGCGGCCGCGAAAACGCGTCAGGTCGGGGTCGGTCGCGTTCAGCGTGCGGGCTAGTTTGTCGTCGGCCACCTTGGTGTCTCGGTCCGTCTGAAACGTGCGGTAATCCCACGCGGCGTTTTCGAAGACCATGTTGCCGAAGAACCCGGTGCCGAAGCCGAACATCAGGCTGGTGCCGGGCGCTGGACCGGTGACCCACGTGCCCCACCCGTTCGGGCCGAGCTCGCCGCCCGGAACCCTCCCCGGAAAGATCGGCTTGCCGCCGGATTCGTGCGCGCCATCATAAATCTTCTGCAGGCTGGCCACTTGCGGCGCTGTCAGGCAACTCGCGGCGTCGCCGCCCTTGCACAGAAGCACGGAAGGATCGAACCGGCAGCGGGGCGGATCGTTGATGATCCCGTCTTTGACGCCATCCTGGGCATCGCAGGCGGCCAGGGTGGCGGCCTGTATGGCCGGCAGCTTGGCGGCCGGAATCAGGGTGGCGGGATTGTTCAGAAACTGAATTTCCGCGCTGGCCGAGGCCAGTAGGTGCGTCCAGTAGTTGGCCGGCGCCCCGGCCAGGATGCCATCGTAGTCCGCCGGGTATCGCTGAGCTTCCATCAGCGCCTCGCGGCCGCCATTGGAGCAGGAGCTGAAGTAGGCGTGGCGCGGAGCGTTCCCGTAGAAAGCGCGGATCACGGCCTTCGCCTGGCCGGCGGTCTCGTGGATGGCCCGGTACGCGAAATCCGTCACCTTCTCCGGGTGGCCCAGCGCCCACCGGGCGTCAATCGGGTTACCCTGGTGGCCGGTGTCGGTAGCCGAGACGGCGTAGCCATTCGCCACCGAATCAGCCAACCCGCCATAGTCGATCGACCCCGCAAATCCGCCGTTTCCGAGCCCCTCGTACCGGCCATTCCATCCTGAAGCCGGCAACCACACTTCGAATTCAATGTGCGAATCCGCGGAGGGCTGAATGACGCCCTGCACGCGGCAGAATGCGGGCAGCTTCTTGTAATCGGCGGGTGCTTGTCCGATCTGCGGAGCGGCGGCCGGCGCAAACGCTCCAGCCGCCACCACCTGCGCCGCGGTGATCCGGGTGTTTGCCAGTTTCAACGCGCCCAGGCTGTCACAAGTCGCCGCGGTCAGTGGCGCCGCCAGGAGCATGCCGCACAGAACCATCCTCATTGTCCCCTCCGTTCGGTTTTGATCCTCCTCATAATATGTCATCGCGCGGAGCGCTGGCGGCCAAGAGACGCGCGCACCGGAAGGCCCTGCCTCCCTGTTTGACCCTGCATGTGGGATTCGCCACAATGGTGCGGAGGGGTTTTGAAAAAGGGGCGCCCGGCAACAATGAAATTTCGAGCCCTGCTGGCTCTCGCCTGCTGGACCGTGCCCGGTTGGTCACAGACTCCCCCCTCCCCAGCCCAGCCCGAGATCTTGGCCAAAGAAGCGCCCCTGACCTTCAGCAGCCGGGTGAACCTGGTTTCGGTGCCCGTGGTGGTCCGCGACCGCGACGGGCGGGCGATCGGAACCCTCCGCCAGGAAGACTTCCAGCTCTTCGACAAGGGCAAGCTTCAGCTCATCACCAAGTTCTCCGTCGAGAAGGCCGATGCGGTTGCCGCCGCAGCAACGGCTTTGGAACCGCCGGCGCCGGCGCGCCCGGTGTCCACAACACCGGTACTGCCCGAGCGCTACGTCGCCTATCTGATCGATGACATCCACTTGCAGCGCGGCGATCTGCTGCAAACGCGGCTGGCCGTCAATCGCCATCTGGACGAGTCGATCGATCTTTCGACTCGGGCTGCGATTTTTACCACCAGCGGTCTCATGCTGGCCGATTTCACGGCCGACCGCGAGAAGCTGCACCAGGCGGTCAGCCGGGTTCAGCCGTGGACCAGCGGCCCGGACCCGCAGCAGGATTGTCCGCCCGTCACTTATTACCTGGCCGATCTGCTGGTGAACAAGCTCTTGTACCTGGATGGGGTTCTGTTCTCGGACGCGCAACTCGTGCAGATGATCGCGAGTGGTAAGGCGGACGCGGCATTGAGCAGCGTCTACGCTGAGGCGATGGCCTGCATGGCGTGTGGGGGGGACTCCGCTTGCCAGACTCAAGCCATCATCGCCGTCAGGGTGGCGGCGCGCCAGGCCCTGACCTACGGCGACCGCGAAACCGCCAGCGCGCTGGGTGCTCTGAAAGACGTCGCGCGCAAGCTCTCCGCCATACCGGGAAGCCGCAACCTGGTCCTGGTGTCGCCGGGATTCCTCCTGACTCGAGATCATCAGTCCGAGGAGTACGACGTTCTCGACCGCGCGATTCGCGCCAACGTCACCGTCAATACCATCGATATGCGAGGTTTGTTCACAACCATACCCGGCGGCGATGCGAGCCAATCCCGGTCCTACTCTTCCTCCGCAGCGGCAAGCTACGATGCCACTGCGGCTACGCAGGCCGACGACATTCTGGCCGAGCTGGCGTCCGGCACCGGCGGCACTTTCTTTCACAATGACAACCGTCTGAAGGAAGGGCTCAATCAGTTGGCGGCGCGGCCGGAGTATCTCTATGTGCTGGGTTACTCGCCCGAGAATCTGAAGTTCGACGGCACGTATCACGGCCTGAAAGTAACTCTTCGGAACTCCGCCAATCTCACCCTGCAGGCGCGCCGCGGCTACTGGGCTCCCAGGCACGCGGCCGACCCTGCCGAGGCGGCCCGGGAGGAAATCCAGGAGACCGTCTTTTCGCGGGACGAGATCCTGGACCTTCCCGTGGACCTCCAAACCGAGTTCTTCAAGCCCACCGATGAAAAAGCCGAACTCACGGTCTCCGTCCGCCTGAAGCCGGAAAGTCTGGTGTTTCGAAAAGCCGGCGACCGCAACCACGATACCCTGACCGTGGTGGCGGGATTGTTCGATGCCAACGGCAACTACATTGCCGGAATTCAAAAGGTGGTGGAGTTGCGTCTTCGGGACCAGACGCTGGCGGCGGTCGCCAACTCGGGGATTGTCGTCAAGGAGGACTTTCATGTGGCCCCGGGCCGCTATGTGGTCCGCCTGGTGGTGCGCGACGCCGAAGGGCAGACCATGGCGGCTCGCAATGGGGGCGTCGAGATCCCATGACGATTCCCGCGCGATGCAGGGCTTCCGCCGCCTTCCTTTGCCTGGCGGCCGGCGCGGTGCGGGCTCAGCCCAACCCCGTTATTCAGACCGAGACGCGTGTGGTGCTGGTGGACGCCGTCGTGACCGCGAAGAACGGCGAGTACGTCCGAGATTTGACCGTGAAGGATTTTCGGGTCTGGCAAGACAACCAGGAACAGACTCTGAAGAGCTTCGCTTTGGAAACGGCATCGGCCGTGTCGCAGCCGCGCTCGCTGGTCCTGTTCTTCGATGAAACCAGCATGGAGAGCCAGGATCAGATCCTGGCCCGGCAAGCGGCTTCCCGCTTCATCGATGCCGAGACGGGTCCCAATCATCGGATGGCCGTGGTGGATTATAACGGGTCCCTACGCGTGGCCCAGAACTTCACCGACAACGCGGGGCGCTTGAAAGAGGCCCTGCCGTCCCCCGAGTTCAACGTGACCCACGAGACACGATCCTCCGCCAGATCCTCGACCGGCGCCTCCGGAAACTCGGCTGCCGCCGATTTCGGCGCGCGCAACCTGGTGCGCTCCGTCGCGCAGCTCGGCCAGAGTCTGGGCGTTCTTCCCGGCCGAAAGATCGTGGTCGTCTTCACCGGCCAAGTTCCCGCCTCGGCCGATCAGAGATTCGAGATGAAGGAGGCCCTGGAGGCCTGCAACCGGTCGGATGTCGCCATTTATCCGGTCGACGTGCGGCCCGTTTCCGATCAAGCCGAACCCGATGTGGCTGTAGCCTCTCTCCCTTCGGACCGGCGGGCGGTACCGCGCCGGTCGCGAGGTCCTCAAGGCGATTCCGAGGATTCCGCGCCGCTCGCTCAGGCGCTGGGAGCCTCTAGCCAGCAGCTGCTGTCGGGACTTGCCAGCGGAACCGGCGGCTTCGTCATACGGAACTCCAGCGACCTGCTGGGAGGGCTGCAGAGAATCGCGGAGGAACAGAACCAATATTACGTCCTCACCTATTCGCCGCCCGAATCGAAAGAAGGAAGCTGCCACGCGCTCCGGGTGAAGGTCGATCGCCGCGGCGCCACGGTCCGGGCGCGTACCAGGTATTGTGTGTCAAAACCGCAGGATCTGCTGGCAGGGACGTCGGCGGCCCAGGACCTGGAGAGGCGCGCGGCCAGTGCGCAACCGGGCAACACGCCCGCGTCGGTCGAACTCGCCTACTTCTACATTGCCCCCAACGTGGCCCGAGTCCATGTCGCCATGGAAATCGCGTCCGACACGCTGAAATTCGAGAGTCAAAAGGGCAAGCCCCCATCGGAGATCGATCTGCTGGGCATCGCGGCCGCCCCGGATGGCGCGGTGCGTGCGCGCTTCAGTGACGCGGTCAAGCTCGATGCCGGCAGTCCGGCACCGGGCCGGCGAGGCTTCCTTCACTACCAAAAGGAATTCAAAATCGCCCCCGGCCCGTACACGTTTACCATGGCCTTCAGCCAGGGCGGCGCGAGCTTTGGCAAGATCGAACTTCCGCTGACCGTCGATCCCTGGACCGGAGGCGAGTTAGGGCTGAGCGGCCTGGTCCTCAGCAAGGAAACCCATCCGGCGGCCGATCTGGGTCTCGGCGCTCTGATGGAAGACCGGACGCCGCTGATCGCCGACGGCGTTCAGTTGGTTCCGTCCGGGTCCCACCTCTTCACCAAAGCGGACGAAGCAGTGTTTTACTTTGAGGCCTACGATTCCGATCCTTCGTCGGTGCGCGTGCAGGTCCGGGTCCTGGATCGCAAAACCGGTGAGCCCAGATGGGATTCGGGAATCACGAAGCTCGGTCTTCCGGCAAACCCCGGCAAGGCTTCGATTCCCGCAGCCGCTCGGTTGCCCCTCAACACGCTCGCGACGGGTTCGTATCAACTCCAAATCACGGCATCCGACGCAGCCGGAAAACCGGTCATCCGGACCGCCGATTTCGACCTACAGTAAGGTGCTAACTTATGGATATCGTATCGAGACTGGAAACGACGCGCAGTCAGACGCTGCGCTACTTTGAGCTGAGTGAGGATCAGTTGGCCCGCCGGTATGCGCCCGGCAAATGGCCGGTCCAGTTCCTTCTGCATCACTTGGCCGACGCCGAGACCGTTCTGTTCGACCGCATCCGCCGCGCCATCAGCGAGCCCCGGCAAGTGCTGTGGGCCTTCGATCAGGACGCCTGGGCCACGGGCTTGGACTACGCCACGATGCCGCTTGAGGTCTCCCGGCGCATCTACGAAGCGGTTCGCGCCGGGGTCATCCTCCACGCCCGCCGCCACTACGAGGCGCATGGTCACCGCGAGTTCGTGCACAGTGAAACCGGCATCCGGACGCTGAAGGACGAGTTCGACAAGGTCGCCGCGCACAACGAGCACCATTTGGCCCAGATCGAGCGGGCCCTCGCGGGCGCATAAACCAGACGCGCGCGGCGCAACCCGATCACTTTTGCCATTTGCCTTTTGCCTTTTGATTTTTGCCCTTCGATCTAGTTCTTCACGCGGTGGTCGGCTCCGAAACCCCAAGCTCCCGCATCATGACCTGCCGCATGGCGAACTTCTGCACCTTGCCGGTGACCGTCATTGGGTAATCGTCCACAAACCGAATGTGCCGCGGCACTTTGTAGCGCGAAATCTGCCCCTCGCAGAACGACCGAACCTCCGGTTCGCTGAGACTCTCTCCGGCGCGCACCTTGATCCAGGCGCACAGTTCCTCGCCGAATTTCCGGTCGGGCACGCCGAATACCTGAGCGGACTCGATCTTGGGATGCCGGAACAGGAACTCTTCGATTTCCCGGGGGTAGATATTCTCGCCGCCGCGAATGACCATGTCTTTGATCCGCCCCACGATGTTGCAATATCCTTCTTCGTCGACCGTGGCTAAGTCTCCGGTATGCATCCATCCGGCCGCGTCGAGCACGTGAGAGGTCTGCTCAGGGTCGTTCCAATATCCGAGCATGACCGAGTAGCCGCGGGTGAGCAATTCGCCCGGCGTGCCGCGCGGCACGACTTTTCCCGCGGCATCGACAATCTTCACTTCCAGATGCGGGTGAACGCGCCCGACCGTGGACACGCGCCGCTCCACTGGATCGCCGACCGACGTCTGGAAACTCACGGGGCTGGTTTCGGTCATGCCGTAGGCGATGGTGATCTCGCGCAGGTTCATCTGCGAAATAGCCCGGCGCATGACTTCGATCGGGCAGGGCGAGCCTGCCATGATGCCGGTGCGCAGCGACGTCAGGTCGAATCGTGCGAACTCCGGATGTTCCATTTCGGCGATGAACATGGTAGGCACCCCATGCAACGCGGTGCAGCGCTCGGCTTCCACGGTTTCCAGGACAGCCAGCGGCGCAAAGCCTTCGCCCGGGAAGACCATGGCCGCGCCGTGCGTCACGCAGGCCAGATTGGAGAGCACCATGCCGAAGCAGTGGTAGAGCGGCACCGGGATGCACAGCCGGTCACCTTCCCGTAGCCCCATCATCTCTCCCGAAAAGAAGCCGTTGTTCAGGATGTTGTGGTGAGTGAGGGTGGCGCCTTTGGGCAGGCCGGTGGTGCCGCTGGTGAACTGGATGTTGATGGGATCGTCGAATTGCAGGGCCAGGTCCTCCAGCCGTGCTCGTTCGGCCGCGCCGCCGTGCCCGGCCACTTCGCGAAAAGCAACCATGCCGTCCTGCGGATCGCCTCCCAGGGGAATCACCATCTTCAGTTGCGGCGAACGACCTTCTGCCAGGAGCGTGCGGATCATCCCGAGATAGTCGCAGTCTTTGAAGCGCGGCGCCGCGATCAGCACCTTGCAGCCCGACTTGCGCAGCGCGTGCTCCACTTCCATCAGGCGGTATGCCGGATTGATGTTGACCAGGATAAGCCCGGCCTTGGCCGTGGCGAACTGCGTGAGCACCCACTCGGCGTTATTCGGCGACCAGATGCCAACGCGGTCGCCCGGTTCCAGGCCCAGCCCCAGCAAGCCTGCCGCCAGCGTGTCGACGCGCTCCTTGAGCTCCGCGTAGGTCCAGCGTATCTGCTGATGCCGGACCACCAGGGCCTCCAGCCGGCTCCAGCGCGCGGCCGCCCGGTCGAAGTGCGCCCCGATGGTTTCGCCGATCAGCGGAACGCTGCTGGCGCCGCAGACGTAGCTCGCGCTTGCCATGCGTTAGCCGGCGGCTGCCTTCGCTTTCCCCGTCAGCGCCTCGCGCACGGGCACGTCCGCGATTCTTTCCGTAAACCAGTTGGGATACATCGGGGTGGGCGCGGTGAGCTGGTCCAGTTCGGCGATTTCCTCGGCCGAGAGCTGCACCTGCGCCGCCGCCAGGTTGTCCTCCAGTTGCGCCATCTTGTTGGCGCCCAGAAGAATGGAGGACACAAACGGCTTGGTCAGCATCCAGGCCAGCGCCACCTGGGCCGGCGAGGCTCCGTGCGCCGCGCCCACCGCGCGCACGCGTTCCACCACGTCGTAGGTCTTCTCGCGGTCGTGCGGTAGAAAATCGAAGGCCGAAAGCCGGCCGCCGTCGCCTTTCGGATTTTGGCGCGTGTACTTGCCGCTGAGGAGACCTCCTGCCAGCGGACTCCACGCCAGCACGCCGATGCCAGCCCCTTGGACGTACGGAACCACTTCGTGCTCCAGGTCGCGCCCGATCAGCGAGTAATACATCTCCGCCGCTCGGAACCGCGCCCACCCGTTCGCCTTCTGGATTCCCTCGGCCTTGGCCGCGCGCCACCCGTTCCAGTTGGAGAATCCGATGTACCGCACTCTGCCGCTGCGCGCCAGCGTGTCCAGCGCCTCCAGAGTTTCCTCCATCGGGGTATTCAGGTCCACGCGGTGTACCAGGTAAATGTCGATGTAGTCCGTGCCCAGCCGCCGCAAGCTATCCTCGGCCGACGCCAGGATGTGTTGGCGCGAGAGGCCTTGGTGAAGAAGCGCATTGCCGCTACGTCCGCCCACCTTGGTCGAAATCACCACGTCCTTTCGCTTGCCGGCAAGCGCTTTGCCCAGCATCTCCTCGGACTGGCCCATGGTGTAGACATCGGCCGTATTGAAGTGGTTGATTCCGGCATCCATCGCCTTCGCCACCAGCTCATTGGCCAGTGATTGCGCATCCACTTTGGAAACCGTGGCGAAAATGCCCTCCGGTTTCCCAAACGTCATGGCGCCGAACGCCATCCGCGAAACAATGAGTCCGGTGTCTCCGAGTTTTGCGTATTGCATGGGTTTCCTCCGTAGTAAGCAGCAATGATATCACCGCACAGATCCGCCGCGACCCGCACGGCCACCGTACAGATGCTGTCAGGCGATGCCGCCCGAGGGTGGGATGCTATCCCCCGTACGCCAGCCGGTTCAGCCCGTCCAGGTAGGCCTTGGCGCTTGCTTCAATCACGTCGGTGGACGCTCCGCGGCCCACGACTCGCCGGTCGCCCTTCTCCAATTGCACCGTGACCTCGCCCAGCGCGCCGGTGCCGCTGGTGACGGCGTGAATGTCGTAACGCACCAGTTTGGCGGAATTCTCCGCTAGCGCCGCAATCGCTTTATAGACCGCGTCCACGGGGCCGTTGCCGATGGCGGCCGTCTCTCTGGCCTCGCCGTTGACCCGCAGGCGGATGGTCGCGGTCGGAATCGCCGATGAGCCGCTCGAGACCTGCAGGTATTCCAGTTGCCACGCCTCCGGCACCGGATGCAGTTCGTCGTGCATGATGGCGACCAGGTCTTCATCGAAGACCTCTTGCTTTTTATCGGCCACCGTCAGGAACCGCTGGTAGGTCACGTCCAGCTCCTCTTTGGCGAGCGAATACCCCAGCTTTTCGAGGCGCGCGCGCAGACCGGCCCGTCCGGTGCGCGCCGTGAGCACCACGCGGCTTTGCGTCAGGCCCACGTCTTCGGGCCGCATGATCTCGTACGTCTCCCGGTCTTTCAGAAAACCGTCCACGTGGATGCCCGAGCTGTGGGAGAAGGCGTTGGCGCCCACCACCGCCTTATTCGGCGGCACCACGATGCCGAGCAGATCGGAAACCAGGCGGCTGGTGCGGAACAGCTCACGCGCATCCACCCCGGTGGTCACGCCGAAATAGTCGCCGCGCGTCCGGAGGGCCATGACAATCTCTTCCAGCGAGGCGTTGCCGGCCCGCTCGCCGATTCCATTGATCGTGCCTTCCACCTGGCGGGCGCCGTTCAGGATGCCGGCCAGTGAGTTCGCCACCGCCATCCCCAAATCATCGTGGCAGTGGACGCTGATAGTGGCCTTCCGAATGTTGGGCACGTTTTCTCGAATGCCGCGAATCAGCGCGCCATACTGCTCCGGCACGGTGTAGCCGGTGGTGTCGGGAATGTTCACCACCGTAGCGCCTGCGTCGATGGCCGCCTCCAGCACCTCGTAGAGGTAGGGCGGCTCGGCGCGCCCCGAATCCTCGGCGTAGAACTCCACGTCGTCGGCGTGAGTCCGCGCGCGCTTCACCGCGTCTATCGCCATGCGCACCATCTTGACCTTCTTCTCGCCGAGCGTCTTGCCGTATTTTTCGTCCCGGAACTTGCCCTGGATGTGAATATCGGAAACGCCGATGCCGGTGTGAATGCGCGGCCGCTTTGCCTTGGCCAGCGCCTTGCCGCAGGCTTCGATGTCTTCTGGCACGGCGCGCGACAACCCGCAGATGATGGGCCCTTCGATCTCGCGGGCGATCCGTTCGACGGCCTCGAAGTCTTCGGGCGAAGACGCCGGGTATCCCGCTTCGATGATGTCCACCTTCAAGCGGGCCAGCTGGCGGGCCAGGGTCAGCTTGTCCCGGCTGCCCAGCCGTGTGCCGGCTGCCTGCTCACCGTCCCGGAGCGTGGTGTCAAAAACAGCCACCTTCTGCGCCTTGCTCATACCCACCAAGATATCAGCGCGCCCGTTCCGCCGCGCTCGTGGAGGCGGTGCGCCGGCGCGGCCTAGTGCAGCGACGCCTGATGATTGAGCGGTCCGGACCCGTGTCCCAGCCCAGGCGCGGTCCGGATGGCTTCATTGATGTACAGCTTGGCTCGCGCCACGGCGTCGCGCAGCCGGTACCCGCGCGCCAGGCCGGCGGCAATGGCCGCGGAATACGCGCAGCCGGTGCCGTGGGTCTGCAGGGTATCCAGGCGCGGAGCCCGGAACTCGTGCCAGGAATCGTCGGTCAGCAGGACATCCGTGGGAGCCCCGGTCAAATGACCTCCTTTGATCAGCACGTCCCGGGCGCCGAGCTCGCGGAGGCGGAGTGCGGCCCGGCGCATGTCTTCCGGGTTGTGGATCTCGATGCCCGTGAAGATTTGCGCCTCCGGAACGTTGGGAGTGATCAGGGCGGCGTGGGGCAGCAGGGTTTCTCGAAGAACCTCCCAAGCCCCTTCCGACGCCAGCGCCACTCCGTGCTTGTCGACCAGCACCGGGTCGATCACCAGAGGCACATTGTATCCTTCCAGTGCCCTCGCGACCGCCCGCACCACCTCGGCCGATCCCAGCGATCCGGTCTTAATCGCCGCCGGCGGGATGTCTTCGAGCACTGCCCGGATCTGTTCGTAGACCAGCTCCGGATCCATCACCTCCACGCGGTCGGTCTTCACCGTGTTTTGCACCGTGATCAGGGTGATGACGGCCTCGCCGTAGACACCGAACTGGTGGAAGGTCTTGAGATCTGCCTGGATACCGGCGCCGCCGCTAGGGTCGGACCCGGCAATCGACATCGCGACGGGTAACATCCATATCAGAATACCTCCCCGGGGTCGGATCATCACAGAGCCCGCCCCAATCGGTCCCCTCTCCGGGGTGGCGCGCTCCTCCTCCGCCGGGCGCGGCTCGGTGTCGCCATCCGCTGCTTCTCGCTACAATAAGGTCTCACATCATGCGCATCGTTTGGGTGTCTGTTGCCGCGCTGAGCGCGTTCGTCACGCTGTCCTGTAAGAGGAGTCCGCCGCCGAATGTCGCGGCGGAGGTCAACAACCACGCCATCACCTACGCCGAGTTGGACAAGACGTACACGTCCCAGTACCCGCAGCCGGCGGAAGGCTCCAGTGACGATCAGGTCATGATGCAGAAGTTGGACGTCCTGAGCAGCCTGATCAATAGCGAACTCCTCCTGCAGCGCGCCGAAAAGCTCGGGCTGACCGCGGTGGATGCCGACGTGGACACCGAATTCAACAAGATGAAGGCGCCTTATACGAAAGAGGAGTTCGACCGGCAGCTCGCGGCCCGCAAGATGACGGTCGAAGACCTCAAGTCTCAATTGCGCCGCCAGCTCACGGTCGACAAGCTGATCAACAAAGAGATCACGTCCCACATTACGATCACCGATGCCGACGTCGCTAATTTTTACAATGCCAATCGCGCCAGCTTCAATCTAGCCGAGCCGCAGGTTCATCTGTCGCAAATCGTGACCACCGCGGTTCCCGACGCCAACGTGCGTAATCTGAAGAACAGCAAGGCGCAAAACGATACGGAGGCCAAGACCAAGATTCTCGACATTGAGGCTCGCCTGAAGCGCGGCGATGATTTCGCCATGCTGGCTCAGAACTACTCCGAGGACCCCAACACCGCGGCCAATGGCGGCGATATGGGCTTCGTGCCCGAATCCGCGTTGGAACGCGCCAATCCGGAACTGCGCAAGATGGTAGTGGCGCTTCCTCCCGGAGGCGTCTCGCCCGTGATTCACACCCAGGAAGGCTACCGCATCTTGAAGGTCATCTCGAAGGAGCCTGCCGGGCAGCGGGAGCTGAACGATCCCCGCGTGCAGCAGAGCATTCGGGAAACGCTCATGAACCGCAAGGATAATCTGCTGAAGACCGCCTACTACGAGATGGCCCGAAACAACGCCAAAGTGGAAAATTATCTGGCTCGCGGCATCACCGACGGGGCCGTCAAAACCAAGTAGGCCACACCCACGGCGCGCCGCGAAAATGACTCGGACAGCTTACTCGTTCGAGCGCCCGATCTCGTACACGTAGATCGTGTGCTCCATGGTCCCGCCCTTGGCCTTGACCGTCTCGACCGGTTTCCAGCCCTTGATCGGAAACTGGTTGGAAACCACCCGCGCTCCCGGCTTCAGGTATTTGACGAGCTGCGGCTTCATCCGTTCGTTGGAGCTGGTGAGTAGGAACATGGTCACCACGTTGGCCGGGCTCAGGTCCACGTGCAAGGCGCTGGCCTGCATCATCTGGACGCGATCCTCGAGCCCCAGTGCCTTGATCCGCTCGGTCGCGATGCGGCACAGATCCGCGCGCACTTCGACGCCCACCGCGTTGGCTCCGAACTTCCGGGCCGCTGTAATCACCACGCGCCCGTCTCCGCTGCCCAGGTCGTAAACCGTATCGCCGGGCTTCACGTGTCCGGCTTCCAGCATTCTTTCGACAATGGCCTGGGGAGTGGGAATGTAGGGGGCAAGGTTCTCGGCAGCGCCAAATTGCTGCCCGTACGCCCCCAGGGAGGTGACTGCTGCTACCAGCGCGATGGAAAAGGCCCGCATCAAGTTACGGTTCGGACGGGCTTGAGGCCGTCCTCCCGAACTTTAATTTTACAATACGGCCCATGATTTCGGTCCAGGCGAAAAATAAATCGCGCGGCCGGCTGATCGTGAATTCGGCGCCTCGGAGGGATTTTACCGCCGAGCCGATGGCGTCCCGCCATGGATTGACCTGCGGATTGAGGTTGTAATTCATGTAAAACACAGGAAATCTCGGCTCCCCGATCTCTTTCAAGGCATCCGCCGAAACCGAGCTGTCCAGCATCACCTTCGGTCCGGCGATGATCACCGCATCCGGCTGGTCCTGGTCGCTTTTGATCTCCCGCGTCATGAGGCCCGTCAAAAAGTCGGTGTCGCCGTGCTTCTGTTCCAATTTCTTAAGGTCGACCGTGCCCAGGTTCAGTTTCTGCAGAGCATCCCCCAGCGCCGGAAAATCGATCTGCGCGGCCGAGTCCTGGCGGTAGATCACCCGCTGTTCCTGCATGTTGAATGCGACGATCGAGAATTTGCCGATCCGCGGCTCACGCGCAATGTTCCGCAGAATTGAAATCAAGGCCGCGGTATCGAGGGGCTGCAGAGTGGCCGACAGGGAGTTCTGCGGCGCGAAGTTGACCATGACCTTCACGTTGATCGGCGTTTCCTGCTGGGCTCGTGCCACCGGCGGTTCCTGCTTGAAGGGCTCGTTGTCCACCGGTTCCACCACATTGGGACCGATATTGAGCGCCATTTCCTTGTCTTTCGGCAGGAGCGCCGCTTCGATATCCCAGCTCGACGAGCAGAACTGGTCGGTGCGGTCGCGCATCAGCCAGTCCACGTGATATTTCCCTTCGCCCACGTCGAAATTGCCCCGCAGATATGCGTCGCCTTTGGAATCTTCCTCAATCTGGGGGACGGACATGCGCTGCGACAGATACACTGGTTCCTCGGCGCGGTCTTGGCGGGCCACCCGGAAGATCATGGTGAGTTCGTTGCTGTCCCCCGCCAGATCCCTCAGCGGAATGGTGACTTCGTACCCGGAATGAAACTTGAGATCGAAGCCCAGAGCGGGTTTGACCGGCGTCACCGTGCAAGGCAGGTCTTTGCGGGCATCCCCGGATTCCAGGACGGCGGCGTCAGAGATGAACAGCCGGGTCACGCCCCCCGGCATCACCCCCTGCGCCCGGAGCGCCTGCGCGACGATCAGCAACAGGCTGACTCCAACATAGGGCCAGTAGCGCCGCCTGAACCCCAGCAACGGACCAAACAACGTCACCATTCGATCAGTACCGTATCGAACCGGCGTTTCCAAAAAAACACCGGTACACTTGATCCATATTATGGAGCAATTCTCCGCAATTGGAAATGTAGAAAAACACATCTTGCCTTTCGGCATGGTACTGGAGCTCGGGATTTAACATCACGCGCGACCCGCACCCGCCTGCGCCGGTAGAATGGAGCGAGACCGACATGTTTGCCATGGACCAGACCAAAACGCAGGGTGACACCATGCCGACTCCGGAAGGACTCCCCTCGGACGTGGTGGTCAGCCCCGATACCCTCCGCTCGCAGCGCGTTCCGCCCGGCCAGTCGCGCACCAAAAAGTGGCCGGTGTTGGACGCCAGCGGTCCGCCACCCGTCGATCTCGACACCTGGCGCTTCCGGGTGGAGGGTCGGGAAGGCCAGGCCATCGCGTGGAATTGGAAGGAGTTCGGTCAACTGCCGCGGATCCGGGTCTTCGCCGACTTCCATTGCGTCACCCGCTGGTCCCGCCTGGGCAACCTCTGGGAAGGCGTCTCGACTCGCGAGTTGATCGCCCGCGCCGGCGGCGCCCCGCCCGACGCGCGCTTCGTCCTGGTTGCCGGTTACGACCGCGGCTGGACCACCAACTTACCGCTGGAGGACTTCCTCGCCGAGGATGCTCTCATCGCCTTGCTCCACGACGGGGAGCCGATCACCCCCGAGCATGGAGGTCCGGCACGCCTCATCGTGCCCCGTCTCTACGCCTGGAAAAGCGCGAAATGGGTGTCCGGGGTCCAGTTGCTGGATCAGGACCGGCCGGGTTTCTGGGAAGCCAACGGCTACCACATGCGAGGCGACCCCTGGACCGAAGAGCGCTACGGCTGGCTGTAACCGCCGCCCGCCCCTGCGCTCCGCGACTTCCGGCGGTAGCGTGCCACGTACCGGGCTCCCGAGGGCGCCGGCTCGACCGCTTCGGGCGCCAGAAGCTCATCCAGCATGCTCGTCACGTGGAGGATGGCCGGATCGAATCCGTAAGCTTCCAGGGCTTTAAGGACCTCATCCAGTTGGCCGGTGTAGGCCGGGAACTCCACCAGGGTGACGGGCTCGGTTTCCTCGTGTTGGTCCGGGTACACGTAGACCAACGCCGCGTCGTGATAGATTTGCGGATTCACGGGAAACGAGACGCGCGCCAGCGTTTCCAACAGGGACTCCAGGTAGCGCGGATCCACGCTAATCGAAATCGAAACCAGGACGCCACCGCTCCCCGAAAGGGCGGCGGCCGGGGTAAGGGGCCAGACGCTCATCAAATCCTCCAGCATCCGGCGAAGCGTCCACCTGAAAACAAAAACCCTGGAACCGTAAGGCGCCAGGGTCATCACTGCTTTCCAGCGGACCGACTCGCCTTTAGCACTTTTTTTCGTGGTTGCAATTAGCTAGGCCCCCGAAGGAGCCCTAAATCATTCCACGTCAGATCTCACAATACCACCGGGAACGCGATCCGGCAATCCCGCGATGGCGGGCGGCTTCCCTATCCTGGTGCAACTTCGGTCAGTTCCAGCACCAGCACGGCGCCACAGCCCGCGCAAACCAGGGTTTCGTCCCCGGCCCGGTAGACCGCGATGCCGTAACACTTCGCGCAGGCAACGGTCGGGTCCCCGGCCACCGGTAGAGGATCCGGCGGGACCACGCCCGAAACCTTGGCTCCCGTCGCCGCGGTCACGGGTTCGAAGGTGGTCCTGCATTCGCC
The DNA here is from genome assembly GCA_020073145.1 of Terriglobia bacterium. GTDB lineage: Bacteria > Acidobacteriota > Terriglobia > Bryobacterales > Bryobacteraceae > PSRJ01. The sequence continues at coordinate 35,913 of JAIQFS010000037.1, read as the reverse complement.
GCACACATGGTTGAAGCAGCAGTCCGGCGTGCAGGTGTAATACACATCCTTGGATGCGCACACGGGGCACGTCAGCACCAGCTTTTGCGTCTGCACCTTTACTTGGTGGCCGTGCCGAAGAAGTCCGGATCCAACACGACGGCGGCTTTCTTGACCAGATCTTCCAGGGCGTCCTTGGACTTCTGGGGTTGCAGGCGGCGCTGGATGTCCGCTTTCGCCTCGTCAAAGGTCGGCTCTTTCCGGGCTTCCACCTTGATCAAGTGGTAGCCGAACGCCGACTTGACCGGTTCGCTCAAGTCCCCCGCTTTCATCGCAAACGCGGCTTCCTCAAAGGGAGGAACCATTTGCCCGCGCCGGAAGAAATCGAGCTCGCCGCCCTTGCCTTTCGATCCGGTATCGTCCGACTCCTGGTCCGCCAAGGCGGCGAAATCAGCCCCGCCCACGATCTTCTTTCGCAATTCCTGAGCCTTCGCCAGCGCCTCTTCCTCAGAAAGTTCTTTCTTGCCCGCCTCGACCGGCATCGGCGAGCCCTTGGCCCGAATCAGAATGTGGCGGGCCTTCACTTCCTCGAATTCCCCCTTGTGCTCTTCGTAATATTTCCGCAAGTCGGCGTCGTTCACCTTGCTGATCTCGGCGTACGTCCGGCCCGCCAACAGATTCTCCGCCTGAAACTCCGCCTGGGCCTTGTAGACCGGGTTTTGATCGAGCTTGAGCCGCTTGCCCTCCTGGACCAGAGTCAGAATCCGCACCAGTTCGTCCGCGAACTGCCGGCGCCCTGCGCCGCGCGCGGCGGTACGGCTCTGCTCGGGCAGCATCTCGATCAGATCGTTGAACTGCGCCGCGGTGATTTTCAGATCGCCCACCGAGACCACCACCTTGTCGGCCGGCACCGCGGGCGTAAACGCCGCCGCTGGTGGTATGGGCAACGGCACCGTGACGGTTTGCGCCACCAAAGAGATGGATGAGGCCGCTAAAATCAGACAGAAGATCCGCTTCATTTCTCCATAATAACAAGCAGTTCCAGAGCGGACGAGTGGAGGCTACGCTGCCGGTTCGATGACCGCCGACATGGAGCCCTGGGAGCGGATCAGCCGCCAGTCCGGCCCATAGCCGTGGATCTGGTCGCGCGCGAATTCGGCCTGAGGCAGCTCACACGTGATCAATACGGTGCGCCCCGCGCGGTCCACTTCCTCGGCGTGCCGGTAGGCTTGGTCGGTGGTGAAGATGAAGATCGTTTGCAGCATTTCGATCACGTAATCATAGGTGTGATCGTTATCGTCGAGCAGCACGACGCGGTAGAGGGGAACCAACTGCTCCCGCTCGAGGATCTCAGTCTCTGGAGAAATCGTAGGTTTCGGCATGGCGACGAGGGGCCGCGGCCTGCAAAACCAGTATGCGCCATTGCGCCGCGCCGGACAATATCGCCGTGCCGGGTGCGTCACAATGGAATTCGGCAGCTTTCGGAAGATGCAGACGCCGGTTTATCTCGATCACCACGCCACCACACCCCTCGACCCGCGGGTCCTGGAAGCCATGCTGCCGTATTTCGGGCCGAGATTCGGCAACGCAGCCAGCCGCACCCACCGGTTCGGCTGGGAAGCGGAGAAAGCGGTCGAGCACGCGCGGCGGCAGGTGGCGGCCCTGCTCGGGGCCGAGGCCCGCGAGATCGTGTTCACCAGCGGCGCCACCGAATCCAACAACCTGGCGCTCAAGGGAGCGGCCGAGGCTCTCCAGGGCCGCGGCGCTCACATCGTTACCCTGGCTACCGAGCACCGGGCGGTGCTCGACCCGCTCCGGCACCTGGAGCGGCAAGGCGTGCGCGCCACCGTGCTGCCGCCACGCTCCGATGGACGGGTTGACCTCGACCAGATCCGTGACGCCCTCCAGCCGGACACGGCGCTGGTGAGCGTCATGCTGGCGAACAACGAGATCGGCGTTGTGCAGCCGGTGCACGAAATCGGCGCTCTGTGCCGAGAGCGCGGGATCCTGTTCCACTGCGATGCGGCCCAGGCTTTGGGCAGGCTCCCGATTCATGTACGAGATCAGAACATCGATCTGATGTCATTGAGCGCACACAAGATGTATGGGCCGAAGGGGATGGGCGCACTGTATATTCGACGGCAAGCGCCGCGCGTGGCGTTGACGGCTCAGATGGATGGCGGCGGACACGAATCGGGCTACCGGTCCGGCACCCTCAACGTGCCGGCCATCGTCGGGTTCGGAGCGGCCTGCGAGATCAGCGCGGCCGAAATGCAAGACGAAGCGGAACGCGTCGGCTCTTTGCGCGACCGTCTGCAATCGCGGCTGTTCTCCGAGCTCGACGGCGTCTCCGTCAATGGTTCCCAGGAGTACCGGCTGCCCGGAAACCTGAATGTCCGGTTCGCATCCGTGGAGGCGGCGTCTCTGCTCCTCGCCCTGCCGGACCTCGCTCTTTCGACGGGTTCGGCCTGCAGTTCGGCAACCGCCGGACCCAGCCATGTGCTGCAGGCGCTGGGTTTGACGGCGGCGGAGGCGCGTTCTTCCGTGCGCTTTGGTCTGGGCCGGTTCAATACCGAGGAGGAAGTGGATTTTGCGGCGGCCCGGGTGGTGCAGGCTGTGCGCCAGTTGCGGGAACATTCTCCGCTAGCGTCGGGCGTTTCCACTCCGCGCCCGCGCCGTTGACGTGCTATACTTTGTGAGTCTTTCCCGGTTCGAATCCAGGAATCTTTATTTATGCCGAAGTTGAAGACCCACAAAGGTGCGTCTAAGCGGTTCAAGAAGACCGGCACGGGCAAAGTGGTTCGCAGTCATGCCTTTGGCCGTCACATTCTGACCTCCAAGCCGCACAAACGCAAGAAGAAGTTGCACAAAAGCGTGGTGGCTGATGACGCCAATCAGCCCGCTCTCAAACGCATGCTCCCGTATTAGCGGGGGTGGCTCAGTGGCGCGGACGGAGCGCGTGGCACGTGCCCGATCCGCCAGCTTGAAACCGTCACAAGGAGATGAAACGTGCCTAGAGTCAAACGAGGAACCCACCGCCGGGCGTCCCGCAAGAAGGTTCTTGAACAAGCGTCAGGCTATTTTCTTACCAAGAGCAAGCTCTATCGCGCCGCGCAGGAGGCGGTGGAGCGCGGCCTCAAGTTCGCCTATGTCGGCCGCAAGAACAAGAAACGCGACTACCGCGCGCTGTGGATTGTGCGCATCAACGCGGCTTGCCGCGAAGCCGGCATTTCCTATAGCAAGTTCATGCATGGCTTGAAGGCGTCGGGGATGGACCTCAACCGGAAGGTGTTGGCGGAGGTCGCCCTCAAAGACGACGCTGCCTTCCAGCAGTTGATCGCCGCGGCCAAGGCCGGATTGGAGAAAGCATGAGCCCGAGCCCGGCACTCCAGGAAGTCGATTCGCTGGGCAGCCTGGAGCAGCGCATTGAGCAGGCCATTGAATTGGTGGCCCGCCTGCGCGGCGAGAAGGAAGCAGCGCTCGCGCAAGCCTCCGAAGCCAAGGCCGAGGCCCAGCGCCTGGCGGGGGAAGTTCAGTCCCTGCAAGCCGAGCGCAAACAAGTCCGCCAGCGCATTGAGAAATTGTTGGGCCAGATCGACCAGTTAAGCGCAACCTAGCCTTTGCGCCGGTCTGTCCGGAGGGAGCTGGATGCAAACCAACGCCAGCGAGAAGCAGCCTGTCCGCGTCACGATCCTGAGCCGGTCGTACACCTTGCTGGCTTCGGGCGACACCCGCGAGGTGGAGCAGGTCGCCGCGAGCGTCAATGACCTCATGCTCTCCATCGCCGGCAAAGCTCCCAATGCCGATTCCACCCGGATCGCTGTGCTCGCCTGCCTCCACCTGGCCGACAAGCTTCGTTCTCTGGAGCGGGATCTGACCGCCCTCAAGGAGCGGGTCGATCGCAAGTCCGAGCAATTCGCCGGAATGCTGGAACAAGCCATCGCCGGTGTGGGAGAGCCGTGATGCCGGGTTGGAGGCTGCCTCTGCTGCTCGCCTGCGTTCCGCTGGTGGCGGCGGTCACCTACCCCACCGAAATCGCCGAGTGGCGGCGGCAGCGGGAAGCCGGGCTGCGCCGCGATGGCGGCTGGCTGACCGTGACCGGGCTGTTCTGGCTCCGCGCCGGCGCGAACCGGTTTGGAACCGCGGCCGGCAATGACATCGTCCTGCCCGCCGGTCCGGCCCACGCGGGCGCTTTCGAATTCAACCGGGGCAAGGTCCAGGTCACGCTGAACGGGTCGACTCGGGAACTTCGTCCCGACACCGACGACATGGTGCCGGTGGGACGTCTGCGGCTCTACGTCATCCAGCGCAGCGACCGCTTTGCCATCCGCATGAAGGACCCGGAGAGCCCGTTTCTGCGCGATTTTCACGGGCTCGATTCCTACCCCCCGCGGGAGGAGTATCGGGTGACGGCGCAGTTCATCGCCCAGCCGCGCAAGATTCCGATTGCCAATATTGTGGGCCAGACCGAGCCCGAGGACAGCCCCGGCTATGTGGTCTTCCGGCTGCACGGCCGCCAGTTGCGCCTGACCCCGGTATTCGATGACCCGGCTTCCAAGAGCCTGTTTTTCGTATTCAAGGATGAGACAGCCGGCAAGGAGACCTACGGCGCCGGCCGGTTTCTGGATGCGGACCCACCCCAGGACGGCAAGGTGGTGTTGGATTTCAACAAGGCCTACAATCCCCCGTGCGCGTTCACTCCGTATGCGACCTGCCCGTTGCCGCCGCCGGAGAACCGGTTAGCGGTGCGGATTGAAGCGGGGGAAAGAAAGTACGGACACTAGCGGGACCGGGCGCGCCTTCGCTCGAGTGGAGGGCTTCGCCGAGGCTGCCCAGCGCCCTCTGCATCGACTCCGGCAGTTGGGCCGCGTGCAGGCTGTACTCATCGATCCTTGAAATGACGCCGTCGTGCAGCCGGAAGAAGAGCGTCACGATTTCCGGATCGCGCCAGCCGCGTTCCGTCTCTTCCGAGATGATCTGGAGCGCCTCTTTGGGGGAATACGCCTGCTTATAGGGGCGCGGGCTGGTGAGCGCGTCGTAGATATCGGCGACCTGAAGCACGCGGGGCAGCAGCGGGATCTGCGCGCCGCGCAGCCCGTCCGGATAGCCCGTACCATCCCATCGTTCGTGGTGATGCCGGATGATCGGCAGCACCGGAGCCAGCGACTTCACATGACGGCAGATCTCCTGCCCGCGGACCGCATGGCTGCGCATCACCACCCATTCTTCGGCGGTGAGCGGGCCGGGCTTGAACAGGATCGCGTCCGGAATTCCCACTTTTCCGATGTCGTGCAGGTAGCCCCCCCGATAGAGTGCGGAGAGGCTGGGGCGATCCAGATGGAGGGCCATTCCCAGGGCTACACTGGTGAACGCCAGGCGCTCGCAGTGGCGCGCCGTATGCGGATCCCTCTGTTCCACGGCCTGTGCCACGGCGTACAGAAGAGCCTCCGTTTCCTTCAGTAAGGCTTCCTCGCGGGCGGCGGGAACCTCCGCGGACAACTCCCGCAGGGCGCCGAGCGGGAATTCCCCGCCGGTGGCCTGTGCCCAAGCCGCGCCGTTCATTTCGGGCAACTCACGAGTCATCAGTTACTGCATGTATCGGCGGTTCCCGGGCCAGATCCAGGGTACTAAGGTTCAATTTCAGACTGTCTGATCTGATTCACCGGCGTACTACGGTGAGGGCTCGCCAGGCAGAATTGCCCGCAGCGTCGTAGGCGCGGACGATCACCACATTGGTTCCCACCAGCAAAGGCACCTGGGCCGACCAGCGCGTGGTGCCGGCGGCGGCTCCCGAGAAGCCCGCGGAGGTGGTCCACAGAACGGAGGTCACGCCCGCCGGATCCGCCGCCGTGCCGCTCACCGAGATCGAGGCCGAGGAGGTCGCCGCGATGGTGAGGGCGGGCGAGAGCACGCGCATGGCCGGTGGTGTCTGATCCGGGCGAGGCGGGGGCGATGCCGGTGGGGTTATGGGCGGCGGATGGGAGGGCGGCGTGGGCGGTGGTGCGGCCGGATTCGGGCTGCCGTATAGATCTTGGATGCCGGCAATGTCATCCGCGGTGAGCCCCGTGAGTAATTGGTAGTAGGGGTACATCACCGACCCCGGCCGGCTGGAATGGCCCAGGCCTAAGGCATGTCCGGCTTCGTGCAAGACCACCGAGAACAAATCGATGCCGCCGCCCACCCGCCAGTCCTCCGAGGCATCCAGGTGCAGGTCTCCGGCGATCGGCTCGGGGTTGGGCGGCGCTGGATAGAAAGTGTGGGCCAGCATCCCCCTCGGTCCGTCGAACGGGTACGCGTCTCCGTGCGCGCCGGGAGCAAACAGAATGTTGAGGGTGCGAGGATCCTGCGAATCGCCCAGGGAGGAAAAATCGAGGTTGGTGTAGCGGGCCCATTCGGCCAGCGCGCGCGCCACCTCTCCGCGAAGCGTGTTCTCCTCGATCTTCGGGGTGAACGATTGAAAAACGTACTGCAATCCCACGCGGTTGTTCCCATTCTTGGCCCACCCCGGGCTGACTTCCACATATTCACCGACCGGCCCTGCCTCGGTCAGAGCGCCCGCGCACCCCAGGACTCGCCGGCCTGCCACCAAATCCGGCGAAGCCGGCAGGATATACGCCACGGCATCGTCAGCGGCGAGTTCCTGCAGACGACGGAAAGCCCCGCTGACGAGCAGATGTCCGGGCAGCAGGTCGGGATGATCGAGAATGAAAAATCCGCGCCGCTCCACCAGGCGTAGCGCTTCCTGCGCCGGGACGTCCGCGTGGAAAATCACCAGGTAGGTGGTGTACCGGCCGCGGCCCAGCTCTCCGCTGAGCTTGTCGGACGCGGCCAGCGAGCCGGCCCAGGTCACACCCAGCCCGGCCAGAGCGGGCGCCGCCTCGGACGAAACCATCAACCCCGCATCCGGCACAGAGCCCAGCACGCGTATCCCGCGCCGCGCCAACTCCGCCCGCATCTCCGGCCCGGGAGGGGCGCGAAACTGCAGCACGTAGTGGTGGCCCAGTGTCGCCGCCCGTGGTGCGGACGTGTCGATGGTCCGGGATTTGAGCCGGATGGCGTCCCGAGCTGCCGCCGAAGCCGCAACCAGGAGCCCCACCATACCAGCGGCCGCGAGGAGTCGCAAGACAGTCTCCTCAGTCTGGTTCGGCGGAACCGCAGATTCCCTTTAGGGAGCGAGCGTGCCGTGACAGATCCGATCGCGCAATTCGCCGAGTCTTACGGTTCCACTACCGACAGAATGGTCAGCGGCGCGTTGCCTTCCAGACGGTTGTTGACGAACAGGAACAGCATGCGCTTGTCTTCGCGGGCGCGGCCGATCAGCACGCGCATCGAGTCGCGCGCCTCCGGATTGGCGTCCTGCGTTTCGCGGTAGGGAGCAAACAGGGTGACGGCGTCCTCATACGTGCGGCCGCGTCGGAGCAGCGCCCGGCATACCAGGAACTCCGTCGTCATCGAATCCGGGATGGCGATTTGATGGCGTAGCTCCGGCATCTTCGACCACGCGTTATACACGTGCGCCACGCGGTGGGCGCGCAGGCAGCCGAAGTAATCCTTCTCCAGAAACTCGGGGTTGCGGATTTCCACCGCGTACCGGAACTCCGGCGGCAGGCCGGCCAGGAACGGGTCGAGCCGGTCCAGGAACTCGGGCAACTCCGCGAAGCTGCGCCGGCCGAAAGCCCCGAACTCGAAGATCAACAGCGCCGTCTTCTGGCGGTAGGGAAGCAGCGGGCGCAGGAACATCTCGCGCAGCGCGCCGCCGTCGAGGAACGTTTCATTGGGTTTGCCGGCCTGCCCGCCGTAGCGCGGATGCGATGGAAACACCTTACAGGTGATCTGCTCCGGCACCTTGAATGCAAATTGGAAGCCGTCGGGAGTCTGGTCGAACAGCTTCCGCCAGAAGGCCTCGCTGGGGAATTGGTAAAAGGCGAAGTCGCCGCACACGGTGGGGAAGGTTTCGGCGTACTCGCGCAGGCAGTCGGCTTCGAAACGCGGGCGCGAAACGCGTCCGCGCGTCAGGTAGCGCTCGCGCGAATAAATCTGCCCCAGCCAGCCTTCGTATTTCCAGGAACTGCCGCCGATGTACACGCCTTCGGCGGCCAGCGAACGCAGCCGCTCCGCCAGGCCGGCACGGTCGAACGAGCCGGCCTCGTCGAAAAGCGGACCTACCACGCGCGGGCGGCCCGGTAGTAGTACGGATCCGACCCGGCCTCGATCATGCCGTCCGGATTCAGCCGGACGATTCCGGGCGCGGCCCCGCTGTTGTACCGGGAGCGCATCTCGATCTTGTGATTGCGCTTGGCCAGTTCGGCCACCACCGAGGGCGGCGTGCGCTCGTCCAGCAGCAGGGAGCCGGGGCTCATGGCGTGGTTGTCGAAACTCGAAACCAGGTGCTCGGTCTGGAACCGCGGCGCTTCCACCGCGTTCTCGGCGTTCATCCCGAACTCGATGGCGTTGAACAGCACCTGGATCAGCGATTGCTCCTGATTATCGCCCCCGGGCGTGGACAGCGCCACAATCGTCCGCCCCGGTCCGATGGCGAGGGTGGGGCTGAGCGTGACGCGCGGCCGTTTGCCGCCGGCCAATTCGTTGGGATGCCCAGGCACCAGCAGGAAGCTCTGCGCGCGTTCGGTGAGCGGAATACCCGTGTCGCCGGCGATCACCGAGGGCAGCCACGCGCCCGACGGGGTCACCGATAAGGCCACCCCATCCTTGTCCACCGTGTCCACGCAGGTGGTGTCCTTGGCCATCAGCGCGTCGTCGATCTTGTAGCGCGCAATCTCCAGTTGGGATGGGTGGCGGGGCGGATGCGGCCCGATCTGCCCTGGCCGGAAATCGTAGGAAGCTTGCGTGCCGATCAGTTTCCGCCGCTCGGCCGCGTATTCCTTCGAGAGCAGGCGCTCTTCCGGAATCTTCACGAATTTCGGATCGCCGTAATAGGTGTCGCGGTCGGCGTATGCCAGCTTGAGCGATTCCACCAGAGTATGGATGTATTCCGCCGAATTGAGCCGCATGCCTTGCAGGTCAAACGACTCGAGAAGGTTCAGAGCCTCAATCATGGCCGGCCCCTGGCTCCAGAACCCGGGCTTGTAGACCGTGTAGCCGTGGAAGGTGGTGGAGACCGGTTCTTCGGGTTCGAGGCGAAACGCCGCCATGTCGTCGTAACGCAGAAGTCCGCCGTTCTGCTTGGAAAACTCGTCGATCTTGTGCGCGATGTCGCCGCGGTAGAAGTAGTCGCGCACTTTGTCGATGGCCTGGGCCCGGGACGCCCCGGCGGCCAGAGCTTTTTTCTCTACCGCCGCCATGGAGCGCAGGGTGCGCGCCAGGTCGGGCTGATGGAAGATCTCGCCCACGCGCGGCGGGCGGCCGTCGGGCAGAAAAACGTGCCGGGAGGTCGGCCACTTCTCGAGGTACCGGACCGTGCGTTGGATGGTGGACGCGCGCTGTTCGTCGATGGGAAATCCGTCGGCCAGTTCGATGGCGGGCTCCACCGCGTCGGCGAAACTGATGGTGCCGTATTCCCGCAGGGTGACCAGCGCCGCCTCCGGCATGCTTGGCACTAGCGCGGGCAGGATTCCCGCCACCGGTACCCAGTCCTTCAGGCCGTGCTCATCGGGCGGGGAAGTCATCTCGTCGGGCTGCAGCTTGTGGTTGCGGAAGAAATCGGCGGTTGCCAGTTTGGGCATGGGCCCCACGCCGGCAATGGCATGCACCTTGCCATCGCGCGTGCGCACCAGGATGGGCGCTTCTCCGCCGAAGCCGAAGTGGGAAAACTCGGCGACCGAGGCCGCCAGCATGGCCGCGATGCCCGCGTCCACAGCGTTGCCGCCCCGGTAGTACATGCGCATGGCGGCGTCGGTGGCAAAGTCGGTTCCGGCGGCGACCGCGCCGCGCGTCCCCCGGCTGGCCAACCGCGCCATATGTTCGACGGGCCTCGGCTGCCCCCAGCCCGCCGTCGCCAAGACCGCCAACAGCACCGCTTTGAGTTTCATAAACGTTGCCTTCCATTGTAGGAAATCGGGGCGCCGATTGCAGTTCGAGCCCGTTGTTAGGCGCGCTATAATCGGTTCATCCGTGATGGAAGCCGACGCCGAGAGGCCCTCCGCGCGTACCAATAATGAAGACGAGCCGATGTTGTACTGTCCCGTCTGCTCCACGCGCCTGACGGAACGCAAGTGCAAGCTTTTGTGTGAGAAATGCGGCTACTACTTGAGCTGCGCCGACTATTATTGAGAACATGTCCGAGATCCCAGAGCTCCTCGAACGATACCGCCGCGGCCCGGAAGTGCTGGCGATGGTCCTGACCGGCGTATTCGGAGAAGAAGAGGACTTCCTCACCGCTCCCGGCAAGTGGAGTATCCGCCAGATCATCGCCCACCTGGCCGACACCGAAGGCGTCTACGCCAACCGCTTGCGGCAGATCGCCGCCGAGGAGAACCCCACCATCGTGCCCTTCGATCAGGACGCGTGGGCGCGCAATCTGGATTACGCGCGCCGCAAACCGAAACAATCGCTTGAGACGTTCCGGCGGGTCCGCGCCGAAAACTATGAGCTTCTCAAGGGCCTGCCCGAGAGCGTGTTCGCGCGCACCGGGAATCACACGGAGCGAGGAGCGATCACGCTGCTTCAGATTGTCGACGGCGCGGCCAAGCACGCCGAATCGCACGCCCGCCAGTTGCAGGCCGTTCGCGACGCCTACAAGCAGGCCAAGGGCAAGAAATGAGGCGTTCCCTGATTCTCTGGTCTGCGCGGGCGGCTGTGGTATTGGGTTTCCCGGTCTGGGCGGCTCCGCCCCGGCAGACCGTCCAGGTGGTGACCACCGATCGGGTGGATCTGGGGCCGGGCGGCACGGTCCGGCTGACCCATTCCTCGGGCGATCTCAACATGGAGGCATGGGACCAGCCGGCGGTCGAGATCACCGTGACCCGGACGGCCTTCCGGCATGACACGCCGCAAGAGCAGGAGCAGGCCAAGCGGGATCTGGATCGAATCCAAGTTTCCGCGAAACGCCTGAACAACGGCGATGTGGATGTGGCCACCGACTTCCCGTCCCGAAACCGGCTGGTTCGCGCGTTGCGCGGGTTCGGGGACTTCAACCTGGATTACCGCATCAAGGTGCCGCGCGACGCCAAACTGGTGATTCGCCACGAGGTGGGCGACGTGACCGTCGAAGGCGTAGCGGGGGACATTGATGCCCGCGATCGGGCCGGCGATATTGTCCTGCAGCTTCCGGGCTCGGCCCGGTATGCGGTGGATGCGAAGTGCACGGTGGGAAATGTGTACTCCGACTGGGAAGGCACGAACCGCGGTTCCAATCTGGTGGGCCAGAGATTCATCAATACCGGCGACGCCTCGGCGCACCATGTCTTCTTGCGCGTGGGGATCGGCGGGATTACGATTCAACGGCAGTAGCCGTGGGGCAGACCTTCAGTAGTTGTGGTCTGCCGGCTCTATGGCGAAACGGCCACCGTGACGCCGCTGGCGGACGTCGCGCTGCCGACCTGCACGGTGACGGGAACAGCGGCTCCGGTGGTAATGCCGGCCGGGACCTGCACCGTGACCTGCATGAGCCCGGCCAGCTGCCCGGCGACTCCGGTGGCCGAAATGACCGTCGCCGGCTGGCCTCCGATGGTGACATGGACCGGCTGCGCGGCGGCCGGCAATGGCGCGGTGCCGAGCAGGCCGTCGGTGCCTGTCGGCGAAGTCTGCCCCAGCCCGCTGGCATAGAGCAACAACTGGCTACCTACGGCCGCGGGACTGGATGACGTGTTCAACTGCCCGGTCTGGTTCACGGCCACGGCTTGCCCCTTGCCCGAGTAGTTCAAGGTGAACAGGCCGGGATTGGCGGCGACGACCGCGAGCGATTGCGGGGCCGTCGCCTGGTTCAGGTATTCGGCTACCACTGCCACACTCGACCCGATCAGGCCGAATGGCGCCACCGCGCCCACCTGAGTCGGCGACGTGTAGAGAATCGGCGCCGGGATGCCGCCCATCAAAACGCGGGTTCCGGCCAGGCTCGTGCTCACGGTTCCGTTGGCTCCCACCTGATACAGCGTCAGTTGCGGCGGTCCTAACCCCGATCCGTAGAGGACCACCACCTCGCCGGGCGCCACCGGCCCGGGCAGATTGGTCGCGCCGTGGGTCACGGCCTGCAAGGTGATGGAAGCCGCGCCCGGCTGCAGCAGGCGGACCGCGTTGTTTCCGGTGTCGGCCACGTACAGATTGCCCGCCGCGTCCACCGCGAGGCCGGAAGGCCCGTTGACGGTTGCGAGGGTGGCGAGTCCGTGATCGCCGGAGTACCCGGATACGCCGCCTCCGGCGATGGTCAGGATGGTGGAACCCGGATAGATCTTTCGGATGCGGGCGGAATCGGTGATGTAGACGGCGCCGCCGGAATCCACGGCGATGCCGCTGGGGGCGACCATCTGCGCCAGGAGGGGCGGTCCCGTGTCCCCCGCGTAGCCGGCGACGCCCGTTCCCGCGATGGTGCGGATGAAGCCGTTGGCGGTGACTTCGCGGATCACGTTGTTGTTGGTGTCCGCGATGTAGAGATTGCCGGCCGCGTCGGTGGCTACGCCGGAGGGGCCATTCAGGCTGGCTTGCGTCGCGGACTGCCCGTCGCCCGAATATCCTTGCGCGCCGTTGCCGGCCACGGTGGTGATGACGCCGGCGGGCGAAACCTGCCGGATCAGGTTATTGCTGAAATCCGCGATGTAGAGGCTGCCCTTGCCATCCACGGCCAAGCCGATGGGGCCGTGCAACATGGCGCTGGTCGCTGCGCCGCCGTCGCCTGAGAATCCCGCCGTGCCATTGCCGGCCACCGTGGTGGTCGTTCCGTCGGGCGCGATCCTCTTGACCTTGTTGTCCTTATAGTCGGCCACATACACGTTACCGGAGGCGTCGCTGGCGAGGCCGCGGGGAAATACCAGCGATGTCCCCGCGAGGGTGGAGATGTCGCCCCCCGCTGAGATTTTTCGAATCACCGCGTTCCGCGTATCCGAGATATAAAGGTTGCCGGACGGGTCTTTGGCGATCCCTTGCGGTCCGTTCAACTGCGCGAGCGCGGCCGGCCCCCCGTCGCCGGAGTAGCTCTGGGTGCCGTTTCCAGCCACCGTGGAGATTTTGCCGGAGGACAGCTTGCGGACGCGCAGGTTCCATTGGTCGGCAATGTAGACGTTGCCGGAGGAGTCGACCGCCACGCCGGTGGGCAGGTTCAGGGACGCTGTCGTCGCCGTGGAGCCGTCGCTGGAGAACCCGATCAGGCCATTGCCTACCACGGTGGTGATGATTCCTTTGGAAGTGACCATGCGGATTCGGTCATTGCCATAGTCCGCGATGTAAAAATTGCCGGAAGCGTCCACCGTCACGGCGTAGGGGATGTCCAGAGAAGCCGACGTCGCAGCCCCGGAGTCGCCCGCAATCCCGATGGCGCCGTTGCCGGCCACGCCCTGGATGTTGCCGTTGCTATCCACAATCCGGATTTTCGCGTTCCCCGTATCGGCGATGTAGACGACGCCCTTGCTGTCGACGGCCACGTCTTCCGGTGCAAACAGATTGGAGTAGACGGCGGTGCCGCCGTCTTGGGCCGGGCCGGGATACGAGTTCCCCGCAACCTGGCTGATGACTCCGTCGGAAGTGACCTTGCGAATGGAATGGTTCCCGGTGTCGGCGATATACAGAATCCCCGACTTATCCACCGCCACGCCCGCCGGTGCGGCGAGTTGCGCTTGGGTGGCAGGACCGCCGCTTCCATAGAATCCCGATATACCGGAACCGGCTACCGTGTGGATGACGCCGTCGGCGGTGACTTCGCGCACGCGATTGTTGCCCGTGTCGGCGATAAAGACGTCGCCGGCCGCGTCGACTGCCAGCCCCTGTGGTGCATTGAACTGCGCCTGGATCGCCGGGCCCCCGTCTCCCGCGAATCCCTGCCGGGAATTGCCGGCGATGAGCGTGAGGGTTCCGCTGGTACTCACTTTGAAGACGGAATTCAGACTGGTGAAATAGAGATTCCCGGCAGCGTCGGTGGTGACGCGCTGGGGCGGGCCGATGGAGGTGCTGGTGGCGCCGGCGGGTGTTGCCGGAGGAGCGCCTCCCGCGACGGTCGAGATCGTATACTGTTGCGCCAGCGCCACGGCGTGGCCTCCGAGCAACAGTCCCCAAACCGCTGCCGCGCGCGAATAGCCCCTGAAGTTGGATGGTTTCATTGACAAAAGGTTCTGGAAGCCACCATGGTAGCAGGACAGAGAGGGGGCGGGAGCACGAATCGTTCCAAAGGCGGCCGGAGGTTTGCCACGGGGCGTTTCGCGTTTGTGGTGGCTGCTGACCACCTGAGCTCTACTCCGGCAGTCCGAACGCAACGATGCTTTGGCCGGCGGCGATCGCGACATACTGCTTGTGATCGAACTCGTACGTCATGGGCGATGCCTTCCACACCTGGTTGGTCGGAAACTCCCAGAGCGGCTGGCCGGTGGCGGCGTCGGCGGCCATGAACGCGCCGCTGTTCTCGCCAAAGAAGACCAGGCCCGAGGCGGTCGACAACAAGCCGGCGGAAGCCGTCGCCGCGGTGATCCCCTGCGGCAGGTCCCAGGCAATCGCGCCGGTTTGAATGTTGAGCGCGCGGACGGATTTCACAAAGGTTTCACCGGGCGCCGGCCGCGCGGTGCCGCCCATGTAGCCTCTGCCGGGTTCCCAATCGGTGTGGCGCTTGGTGAAGATGTTGCAGCGCTCGAGAGCCTGAAAATAAAAGAGGCCGGTGGCCGGGTTGAACGAGGTGGAGTACCAATTTGCGCCGCCTTGAAATCCCGGGCAGACATAGGTGCTGCCGTCCGGCTGTTCGGGAAGAGGGTTCAGAATCGGCCGCCCCTCTTTGTCGATTCCGGACGCCCAGTTCAGCTTCTTCAAGAACGGCTTGGCTAGCAGCAGTTTGCCGGTGACGCGGTCGAGCACGTAGAAAAAGCCGTTGCGGTTGGCTTGCAGCAACAGCTTGCGCGGCTGTCCTTGCCAGGCGGTGTCCACCAGAACCGGAGGCTCCTGGGCATCCCAATCATGAACGTCGTGCGGGGTGAGTTGAAAGTACCACTTGAGCTTTCCAGTCTTGGCCTCGAGAGCCAGGATCGAATTGGTATAGAGGTTGTCGCCCTCGCGCTGGTCGCCGTAGTAATCGTCGCCCGGGTTGCCAACCGGCCAGTAGACGGTATCGAGCTGGGGATCGTAGGTGCCGGTCATCCAGGTGTCTCCGGACGGGTGTTCGAGGCCGGTGCCTTTCCAGGTTTCGGAGCCGGGTTCGCCGGGTTTGGGCACGGTCCAGACGCGCCACACTTCTTTGCCCGAGGTTTGGTCGTAGGCCGCGACGAAACCGCGCGCGCCGCCATCGCCGCCGGCGATTCCCGAGATCACCAGGTTGCCGACCGTGAGGGGGGCCGCGGTGCCGTTGTAGTTGAGATGCCAGTCGGCCATTTCGGTGTCCCAGAGCATCTCTCCGTTGAAGCGGTTGAGGGCCATCACATGGGCATGGTCGGTGAGCATGAAGATGCGGTCGCCGGCCCAGGCCACCCCGCGGTTGAACCCCAGGGCGGCGTTGCCCGCGACGCCTTTGGTGCGCGCACGCTGGTAGTGCCAGATCAAGCGTCCGGTGCCCGCGTCCAGCGCCCAGCACTCGTTGGCGCTCGAAACATACATGATGCCGTCCACGACGAGCGGGGTGTTCTCCACCATGGTCACGTTGGGGAGCGGGAAGATCCAGCGCGGCGCCAGACGGCCGACGTTGTTCTTGTCGATTTGAGTGAGCTTGGTGAAACGATTGCCGCTGGCGTCGCCATCATAGCTGGGCCAGTCGGTCTGCGAGGTGACCTCGCGGTAGCGGTTGCCGGCTTTGCGCAGCAGGTGAACCTTCTTGTCGTCGGTGCGGAGTTGTAGATCCGACATGCCTTGGTTGAGCACCTGGCCTGCGAGCGTCGGACCTTCGGCGGTCTGCACGGTGATGCGGGCGGGGGCGGGCGGAGCCCCGCGGCCGGCCCCCGGGATTTGCGCCAGGGCTGCGCCCAGCATCAACCCGTAGCCGAGCGAAAAGCGAAGCGTTTGCATGCTTGCACGATATCAAGTTTGGGGCGCGCCTGGCGGAGCTGATTCGCGGATTCCAAGTCCCGAACTCGCGCCGGCGCAGAGCGCGGGCGACTTGCT
This sequence comes from Terriglobia bacterium, assembly GCA_020073145.1. Classification (GTDB taxonomy): domain Bacteria; phylum Acidobacteriota; class Terriglobia; order Bryobacterales; family Bryobacteraceae; genus PSRJ01. Next base: position 19,755 of record JAIQFS010000037.1, on the reverse strand, counting down.
GCAAAAAGGGATTTACACGCAGGAGACGCTGGGCGATCTCGACGCGGCCATCCAGATCTACCGCCAGATTGTCGCCGCGCATGCTCAATCGCGCGCCGACACGGCGCAGGCGTTGTTCCGGCTCGGCCAATGCCTGGTCCAGAAACGAGACGAGGCGGGCGCCGCCAAAATCTTTCAGCAGCTCGTTCAGGAGTTCCCCGAGCAGAAGGATCTGGCGGTCCGCGCCAAGGAGTATTTGCCGGGAGATCTTAAGCTGCTGCCCGTGCCGTGGGGTGAGGATGAGCTGGCGGACTACCAGATCAAATTGCCTGGCGGCCAGCCGATCGGCAGAATGCTGTTCACCACGGAGGCGGTTCCGGCTCGTCCGCAGAACGCTCTCGTCACGATTCGCGCCTACCAACTGGGTGTACCGATCCAGGAGAGCCACGTGGAGGTGGACCGCGAGAGCATGCGGCCGGTCGCCGCGGCGTTTCTCAATCGGGGGATCGTGATCGAGTCCCAGGCCGATTATGAGGCCGGGCAGGTGCGCCTCCAAGTCAAGGGCAAGGACGCCAAAGTGGTCCCGCTGGATGTCCCGTACTTCGACAACGAAGAAGCTCTATTCCTGTTTCGGCGGCTGCCCCTCACCGGAGGCTACAAGGCGACACTGCCGATCGTCTCTCCCATCGGCGTTCCGATCAAGCTGAAAACGAGCGTCACCGGCATTGAAGACGTCCAGGTGGAGGCGGGGAAGTTTCGCTGCTACAAGCTCGACACGGGAATCTTGCAGCAAACGTACTGGGTTGGCATGGATGCGCCCCACCCGATCGTCAAATTCGAAACCAATGGGGCGCTGGTGGAACTGGAACGGATAGGGAAGATCGACCGGATCACACCCCTGGAATACCGCGATGCCAAGACCGGGCTGTCGCTCACCGCTCCGGCCGGATGGATGGTGAGCGCCATCGAGATGCCGTCGGCGGAACGCGGCGGCATTTCGATGCTCGATCCTCAGGCGCAAGCCCAGGTGACGATTCAGGTGCAGGCGGTCAACACCGAGACGGCCCAGATCGCGGGTCAGCTTCGGACCGGGTTCGAGACGCTTCTGAAAACGCGGGCGGGCCAGTTCAAGGACTATCGTCCGCGTCCGGACAGTGTCCAGACGCGTCTTGTCGGAAACCAGCAGGCGCTGACCGGCACCATCGATTACCTGGAGGGATCGGTCCCCATGACCGAAAACCTGATCGCGATCTGGACCGAGGCCAGCCACGTTCTGGTGATGATCCGGGTGAGCCCTTCGGAATTGACGGCGTTCCAGAAGCGGTTCGAACCGATCCTGAGCAGCCTTCGCGTGAAATGACCCGGCGGGTCTCTACCCCCGCGGATTCTTGAGCCCGGTGGCGAGCTTGTTCCCAACTTCGCGAAACACGCGGGCGGCCAGTTCCTCCCGATGGTCCGCCAGAAAGCGCCGGACGCTGTGCGGATCGCGTTTGGCAAGCTCGCGGAGGGCCCACGAGAGGGCCTTCACCACCAGATCGTGACGATCCGTCATCAGCATCTCGCAGACCGCCAGCGTGCGCGTCGTGTCGCCAGCGCCGCCCTGCGCCCGCGAGTTCAGCGGAACCGTGCTGACCAGCGCCGCGCGCCGCCAACACCAGTTCTGGGAGCGCGCCCAGGCTCGAATCGCGGCGTCCCGAATATGGCCGGCGCGCCAAGCCGGGCCGGCGATCAGGCAAGCGAACGCATCCACATCGCCCCAGTGACGGATGCCGGCGCCCAGCTTCTCCACTTCTTTTCGCGTCAGCGACTCCAGGGCCGGTCCGTGGTGGAGGACCAGTTCGTAGGCCACGAAACGCGCGATCCCGGCGTCCATCAGGCCGTGGGCCAGGCCGAGAACACGGGAGCGATTCCAGGCGGCCGTTTCCTTCGAGATCCGCTGGCGCTCCGCGCGCAGCCCGGCCGCGGTCGCGGGAGAGGCCCGCAAGCGCTGGATGTAGTCTGCTCGCGCCGGCATTCTGGTCAAATCCTAGCGCATATAGAACAGGCTCAGCCGGGGCAGCCCGGCCTTCTCCAGTAGATTGCGCTCCAGGTATTGCTTCTCCAGCATGGCGAGCTGGTCGGCAGTCATCTTGCCGCGATAGGGGCGAAGCTGGCGGTCGAGGTCCTGGCGGGCCTGCAGCAGTTGCTCTTCCGTCCGCCCGGCGCGCGCGGTGGCGATCATTTTCTCTTCGAGCACCGTGAGCCGCTGCTCCAGGCTCTCCAGGTCTTCGTAGTGTTGCTCCACTTCGGCGGCCAGCCGCTCCAGCGCGGCGGCGATTTCGCGGTACTCCGGCGGCAGCGCCGCGGCGTTGAACTGAAGATACCCGCGCAGCTCTTCCAGCGCGAACGGCGGCGCGGTCTCTTTGCGGGAGCGCGGTTGCGCGGTCCCCGCCATCACCTGTGCTTCGGTCAGCACGGCCTGCGCGCAGAACGCCAGCGAGTTCACCATCTGCGTCTTGACCTTGCGCCCGCGCCATTTTTCAAAAGCCGCGTCGATGCCGCGCAGCACGGCCTCCAGCGGCACGCCGCTGTTCTTCCAACTTTCGATCAGCGCCCAATCGAGCGGCGAGAGCAGGAACAGGCTGGTGCCGCGGGCCCGCTGGAAATGCTCCTCGACCTCCGTGAAGTAGTTGAAGTAGTTGGCAACCCAGTCGGGATTGTCGCTCACTGCGGATGGTTCCGTTCCCAGATCATTTGCAGACCTTCGAGCGTCAGGTGCTCATCCACCAGCTTGAGATAGCGCGAGCCGCTGACGATCATTCGCGCCTGCCCGCCGGTGGCGATCACCTGGGTCTCGGGGCCGAGCTTGGCGATGATGCGTTCCAGGATGCCGTCGATCATGCCAATCGCGCCGAAGTACAAGCCAGATTGCATGCTGGCCACGGTGTTGGTGCCCACCACGTCTTTGGGCGGACGGAAATCGACCATGGGCAGCCGCGCTGTCTTGCTGAACAGCGCGTCGATGGCAATCCCGATCCCCACGGCGATCGCCCCGCCCAGATATTCCGCGTCTTTCGAGATCACGTCGAAGTTGATGGTGGTTCCGAAATCGACGATCACGCACGGCCCGCCGTACTTGTAAAAGCCGGCCACGCCGTTCACCAGGCGGTCGGCGCCCACTTCCTTGGGATTGTCGTAGCGCACCGTCAGCCCCAGCTTGGTGTCGGGGCCGACGAACATGGCTTCGGTATGGAAATAGCGCTGGGTCATCAGCGCCAGCGTCGAATCGATGGACGGCACCACGCTGGCGATGATGATGCCGCGGACGGCGGCGATATCCAGGCCGGCGGGCGCGAACAGGTTGCGCAGCAGGATGCCCCACTCGTCGGCCGTCTGCTCATGAACCGTGCGCAGACGCCACTGCGCGACCAGCTTGCGCCCTTCGAAAGCGCCGATGGTGATGTTGCTGTTGCCTGCGTCAAGTGCCAGCAGCACGTACTCCTCCTGCAAGAATCAGAGTATCGGTTCCGTCGTCTTTGCGCACCACCAGGTAGCCGGACGAGTCCAGGCCGGCGGTGACCCCCTCGATGAGGCCCTCCGCCTGCGCCACCACCACGCGCCGGCCCGCTGCGTAGCTGGAAGCTTGCCGGAACAGGCCGAGCACCGTTTCTTTCTCCATCCCGGCAAAACTCTCGAGGGCGGGAATCAGAGCGACCAGGAGTTCCTCGCGCGAAAACTCGCGGCCGGCCTGGAGACGAAGCGAAGTGGCCTGAGGCTCCAGTTCGGCGGGAAACGCCGTATGGTTCACGTTGATGCCGATGCCGCCGATGGCGGTCCCGTTGACCAGTTGCACCAGGATGCCGGCGACCTTCTTGCCGCCGGCCAGCACGTCGTTCGGCCAGCGAAGATCGCATGCGATTCCGGTGACGCCGGCGATGGTTTCAGCCGTGGCGAGTCCCAGTGCCAGCGTCAATACCGGCGATGGCTTCAGGACCACGGAGCAGTAGATCCCGCTGCCGGCCTCGGAGTGCCAGGAGTGGCCGTGGCGGCCCTGCCCCGCGATCTGTTCCTCGGCGATGACGATCGCGCCGGGAGGCTGCCCGGCGGCGGCCCTCATGGTCGAATCGACGGTCGCGTAGTAGTGAATCGGCCGCCCCGGCAGCGCCGCGCGAATCTGATCGACGTTCATGCCCAGACTTGGCCGCTCATGCCAGCTCCAACCGGAAGCCGATGTCCATGGCGCGCGCCGAATGCGTGATCGCGCCGGAGGAGACATAGTCCGCCCCGGTCTCCGCATAGGCGCGGACATTTTCCAGGGTGATGCGGCCCGACAATTCCACCTTCGCGCGGCCTCCAATCTCGCGCACCCATGCGGCGGCTTCGGCCGGCGAGAGATTATCGAGCAGCAGGTGCGCCGCGCCGGCATCCAGCGCTTCGTGCAGCTCGGCACGGGTGCGGACTTCGATTTCAATAGGCAGACCAGAAGTCCGCGCCCGCTCGATCGCCGGACGCACGCCACCGGCCGCGGCAATGTGGTTGTTCTTGATGAGCACGGCGTCGTAGAGGCCCATGCGGTGGTTGGTCACTCCGCCGGCGGCGGCTGCCTGTTTCTCGAGCGCGCGTAGGCCGGGTGTGGTCTTACGGGTGTCGAGCACGCGGCACCGGGTTCCCGCCACGGCGTCCGCGTATTGCCGCGCGGCCGTGGCCACGCCGCTCAATCGTTGCAGAAAATTCAACGCCACCCGCTCGCACTCCAGCAGCGTCCGGGCGCGGCCGCCCACGGTCGCCAGGACATCGCCGGGGCCGGCGCACTCGCCATCCCGGCGGAACAGCTTCAGTTCATCCACGCCGCCGCGCTGGTCGTAGATTTCGCGCAACACATCCGTCCCGGCAACCACCAGCGGCTCGCGCGCCAGAAAGATGCCGCGCGCCTTTTGCGATTCGGGCACGCAGGACTGAGACGTCACGTCGCCCGAGCCGATGTCTTCCGCCAGCGCCAGCCGCACCACGTCGCTCATAAGGTGCCGCACGTTTTATTCCACTGGGTCTCGTAATCCGCCAGTTTCTTGCGGATGGTTTCGATGACCTGCGGCGGCGCCTTGCTGAGAAACGTCTCGTCGCCCAACTGCCGCCTCGAATTCTCGATATTCTTGGCCAGTTGCTCGCATTCCTTCTGGAGCCGCTTGCGCTGCGCTTCCTCCTGCTCCTTGGGAAGCTGGAGCACCAGGTCGAATTCCGCGGTAGACTTCATGGCCGCGGCCTTCGGCGCCGCGGCGGCGTGGAATTCGAGCTTGATCCGCGCCAGGTCCTGAATGGCGGCAGCGTGCTGGCGCGCCACATCGAGCGCCGCCGTGCGCGAGTAGAGCGCGCCTTCGAGCTGCACCTTGGGATCGAGTTTACTCTCCGCTCGGAGGGTGCGCGCCGCGGTGACGATCTCCTGCACCATCTCGATTTCCCGCTCGGCCTTGTAGTCGGTGGCTTGCGAGCGGTAGCGCGGGTAAGCGGCCAGCGCGATGGAACTCGGCCGGTCTTTGCGGCCGCCGGCCAGCCGCTGCCACAGTTCCTCCGTCAAAAACGGCATCGCCGGATGCAGCAACCGGAGCGCGGTTTCGAATGCGGCCAGCGTGTTGCGCCAGTCGGCATTCAGGCCGGTGTTGTCCCGGAAACGAAGCTTCTTCAGCTCGATGTACCAGTCGCAGAATTCCTTCCAGAAGAACTGCCACAGCACTTGCGCCGCCTCCTGGTAGCGGTGTTGCTCGATGGCCCTGCTCGCCTGCTCGGCGCAACTGTTCAGACGGCTGAAGATCCAGCGGTCTTCAATCGGCACTTCCAGCGTTTCGGCATCGGGCTCGGGCTGAAAGCTCTCGAGCGAGTCCGGAACCCAGGGCTCCACGCCCGAGCGCTCCATGTTCAGGAACAAGAAGCGGGCGGCGTTCCAGATCTTGTTGGCGAAGGCGCGGGTGCTCTCCATGCGCTCTTCATTGAGGATGACGTCGCCGGTGGGCGCGGCCCCCTGCAGCAGCGCCATGCGCACGGCGTCGGTGCCGTATTTTTCGGTGACCACCAGCGGGTCGACCACGTTGCCGCGCGTCTTCGACATCTTCTGCCGCTCGGCATCGCGCACCAGGCCGTGGATGTAGACCTGGCGGAAGGGCACCTCGCCCATGAACTCCATGCCGAACATGACCATCCGCGCCACCCAGAAAAACAGGATGTCGAAGCCGGTGATGAGCAGCGACGTGGGATAGAACGTGGCGAGATCCGGAGTGCGGTCCGGCCAGCCCAGCGTAGAGAACGGCCAGAGGCCCGAGCTGAACCAGGTGTCGAGCACGTCGGTGTCCTGCTCCAGGTGGCCGGCGCCGCAGCGCGAGCAGGTCGCCGGCGTCTCCCGCGCCACGATGATTTCGTGGCACTCCGGGCAGTGCCAGGCGGGGATGCGATGGCCCCACCACAGCTGCCGCGAGATGCACCAGTCGCGGATGTTGTACATCCACTCGAAGTACGTCTTGCTCCAGTGGGCGGGCACGAACTGAATGCGGCCCGACTCCACCACCGCGATGGCTTTTTCGGCCAGCGGCTTGGTCTTCACGAACCACTGCGTGGAAATGAGCGGCTCCACCACGGTTTTGCAGCGTGCGCACTTGCCGACGCTCAGCGGGTAGTCTTCCACCTTGACCAGGACGCCTTGCTCTTGCAGGTGGGCCACCACCTGGCGGCGGGCCTCGAAGCGGTCCAGGCCGGCGTAGGGGCCGGCTTCCTTGGTCATGATGCCGGTGTTGGCGATCACCTGGATCTTGGGCAGATTGTGGCGGCGTCCGGCCTCAAAATCGTTGGGATCGTGCGCTGGCGTCACTTTGACCACGCCGGTGCCGAACTCGGGGTCGGCCAGCTCGTCCAGGATGACTGGGATCTCACGGTTCATCAGCGGAAGCTGCACGGTCTGCCCGTGCACGTTGCGATAGCGCGGGTCATTGGGATTGACGGCCACCGCCGTATCGCCCAGCATCGTCTCGGGGCGGGTCGTGGCCACCACCAGCGACCGGCCCTGCATGCCGTTGACCGGATAGCGGATGTGCCAGAGGTGGCCCTGTTCGTCGGAGTGCGCCACTTCCAGATCGGAAATCGCGGTGCCGCAGTGAGGACACCAGTTCACCATGTATTCGCCGCGATAGATGAGCCCTTTTTCGTAAAGCCGGACGAAGACCTCGCGGACCGCTCGCGACAGGCCGGGATCGAGCGTGAACCGCTCGCGCGACCAGTCGCAGGAAGCGCCCAGCCGGACCATCTGGCGCTTGATGGTGTCGCCCGATTCGGCCTTCCACTGCCAGACGCGCTCTTCGAATTTCTCGCGGCCGAGATCGCGATAGTTGATCCCCTCTTCCGCCAGCTTGCGCGCCACCACCATCTGGGTGGCGATGCCGGCGTGATCGGTGCCGGGAAGCCACAGGGTGTTGTCACCCGACATGCGCCGCCAGCGGATGGTGACGTCGATTTCGGTGTGTTCGAGCATGTGGCCGATGTGCAGCGAACCGGTCACGTTGGGGGGCGGAATCACCAGCGAAAAAACGCTGCCGGAGGGCGCGGCGGAAGCCTGGAAAATGCCGGATTGAATCCACCAATCGGCCCAATGCGGCTCGAACCGCTGCGGCTCGTACACTTTCTCAATTTGCATGGAAACTCAATGATAGCAGGGGTTGCGGCACCGCCGGGGGGTGGCTCGAACGGCTGTCACCGGATCGTCACCGGCCGAGGAGACCGAGGTTCCACAAGAACTCCACGGAAAATCAACGCGCCCGCCGTCCCGGAGACCGTATCCTGAGTTTGTCATGCGAGGAGCATTCGTAGTACAGCTTCGGAAGGCCACAGAAGGCAGCCCGTTGGAAGGCTCGGTCGAGGAAGTCGACACCGGGAAACAGTCCCAATTCCACTCGGAGAACCAACTCATCTCTTTTCTGCGGGAGCGCTTCGTGACTAGCCAGAGTTCGTCAACCAAGGAGGGAACTGATGAGCGGAATAACCGCCGCCCCTGAAGAAGACTCAATCTCGACCATCGACGCGTCCATTGTCCACGATTTTCGCAGCCCGTTGGCTGCCATTCACGCCAGCGCCGAGATGCTGATCCGCTCGGGGCTTTCCGAGCCTCAGATCCGGCGCATTGCGCGCAATATGTATGAGGCCTCGCTCCGCATGCAAGAACTGCTCGAGGAGTGCTTGGAGCGATGTGCTGGGGCACAGATGAGACTCGAGCCCACGGAGGTTCGTACGCTCGTAACCATGGCAGCCGGCGAGATGGCGGATCGAGCCGGGTCTCAATCCGTCGAAATCGTTCAGGACGTTCTGCGGGGTTTGGAAGTCGGCGCGGACCGTCAACGGATCCATCGCGTTCTCGTGAATCTGCTGGTGAATGCGCTGGACTGCATGCCTGAGGGAGGCCTGATTCACATGTCCGCGGTCTCCGAGCCCGACGCCGTCGTGTTCCGGGTGCGCGACACCGGGCCCGGAATCGCGCCCGAGATCCGCGGCCGCCTCTTCCAGCCGTTCGCCACCGCGGGTAAGCAGGGCGGCCGAGGCTTAGGCCTTGCATTCTCACGGCAGGCCGTCATCGACCACGGCGGCGACATGTGGGCGGAATCGGTCAGCGAGGGGGCCTGCTTTGCCTTTCGCTTGCCGGCGATTCCAATGCGCCGGACGGTGTCAGGCTGACGCTGCAATTCCAAAAATGCGCCGGACCGGCGGAGCGTTTAAGTAAGACTCCCGCAGGAGCTCGCCGGGTTCGAAGGAATCAGCCAGCCCCATGACGATCTGTTGAGCGCGCGCGCGATGCGACCCGGCCGTCTCCCGATCGCCTTCCTCCGCGGACAAATCCCCCGCGGTTTGATGAACTTGCCATGCCGCCACCGGGATCTCAAATCGGTCCACGATTCCCAGCGCCGTCCGGATGCACTCCCGGGCCGCGGCGCGGTCATTCCCCGCCCGGGTCACTCTCGCTTGGATCTCCCAGGCGAGGGCCTGCATGTGAGGCTCTGCGATAGACCCAGCCGACTCGAGCACGAGGTCAGCCTCGCGGCGCGCCTTTGCCAGATTACCGGAAAGCAATTGAGCTTCCGTGATGCCGAGTTGGGCATGCAGCCGCCAATGCCAATGCAGAAAGAACTTCGGCGTGATCTCAGGATTCCGCACTGGGGAGAAGCATTCCAGGGCCTCTCCAGGTCTTCCCTGATGGAGTGCGGCATTGCCGGCGGAGATCCGGGACACGGTCCTGATCCAGGCGGCATGTGGCTCGCTGTCGCTCCGCATGACGATCGTGCTCAGGCGGCTCACGCCGTCAAAATCGAAGCAGACCACACGGAGCCAAGCGTCTCCAAAGATGTACATCCACGGATCTTCGCCGTTCTTTTCGGCCAATTCTCTTCCTCTGCGAACCAGCTGTAATACTTCGCCAAACCGGCCCCCTAGAATACAATTGACGCCTTTTGCGCCTTGTGCCAGAACATGCGTGATCGGATTGGTGGTCGCTTGGATCAGGGCATCGGCTTGTTGTGCCGCTTCCTGACGGGCCCCCTGAAGGGCTCTCAAGTAGATATAGTAGACATCGTGAACGATGGTCGAACCACTGAGACGGCGAATCGTTTCCTGGGCGGGTGCGCACGCTTCGGCGTCTTCGTCCCGCCATTCGTCATACAGCAGGCGGTTACTGGCCGCGGTCAGCCGCGCTTGAGCCGCCAATAGCCGATCGTCCACGCTCCCACACAGCTCGAGCGCCTGCCGGCTCACCTCATTGCCGCGCACGGTGTCGACAAACCACGTGGGATAGGCCAAACGGATCAGCGCGCCGACATGGGCTTTCTTGAGGCCGCAGGCGGCCGCGCGATCGGCCGCGGCCTGGTAGGAGGCGCTGGCATCCGACATTTCGCCGAGAGTGTGTTGCAAATCGCCGATGCGCTGCAGGATTTGAATCTCCAACTCCACGCCGGTCCCTGGCGGCAACTCGGGAACCAGTTCCAGCGCCCTCCGCAGAATTTGAATTGCGTCGCGGTGGGAGAACCGCCTCGTGGCGTTCTCGGCAGTCAGCATCCAGTAGCGTGCGGCGCGCTCGTAATCACGCCCTTCTTCGAAGTGCAGCGCCGCTTCCGACGCCAACTCCCTCTTCCCCGCTTCGCAGAGAGGCATGAGCCCCTCGGACAGATTGCGGTGCAGTTTCAAACGGCTCGCGCTGGAAAGCCGCCGGTAGAGCGCCTGCCGGTATAACGAATGACGAAACTCGTAATGCGCCGTCTCGCTCCCGTTGGCCGCCTCATGGATTCCCGCAAATCGGATGAATTGCTTGCGCTGCGCCAGTCTCTCGCAGATGGCTTCCATCGAGTCGGCCGCTACCCCCACCATCAACCCGGCGGCCCACGCCGAAAATCGTTCGCCGGCCACGCTGCAGCTCTCCAGGATGCGCTGTTCCTCCACGCTCAACTGCTCAAACTGGATCTCCAGCATTTGCTGCAAAGTCTCTGGAATTCCAGGGTAGACCTCGGAAAGGGGAGCCCTCAGAGTCCATTGTCCCAGGTCCTGAACGATCAGGTCCTTCTTTACGATCTCCCGTACGATCGCCCCCATGAACAAGGGATTTCCGCCCGAATTATGGTGAATCAGGTTCGCCAGACCCGCGGGAAAGCTGTTGTTGGCGAATTCCTTGAACAGGTAGTCGGCGACGTCGGATTCGCCCAGCCGTTCGATGGCGATTTCCTGGCACAGATCGCGGACCAGCAAGTCCTGCTTCAGGGCTTTGAGCGGGCTTTGCGAAAGAACCACGTCTACCGGGCGGTACGTGCCGATCAGGAGCAGTTGGGCCGGGTCGCGGCGGCGGGCCAGCGCCGAGATCAGATCGAGCGTCGAGGGATCCACCCAATGGAGGTCTTCTAGAATTACCATCACCGGCGTTTGCGCCGACATCGCCTCCAAGGCTTCGCAGATTTCCCGTACCATCCTGCCGCGGGTGCTTCCCAGAATTTCCCGCTGCAGCGACTCTCGTTGATCGGCTTGGAGCAGAGACGGAAATTGCGCCAGCCAGGTGGGCGCCTGCTTCGCCAGGGTCTGAACGAAGGTACCGTCTGGCGCGAGGCGCAGCAGGGAACCCAACGCTTCGAGCATGGGGTAGTAGGCTTCTTTTCCGCCGAAACCCTCGATACACTGCCCTCTCGCCACAACCAGATTCGGATGACGAATGGCCTGCTGCTGAAACACGTCGATCAGGGTGGTCTTTCCGATGCCGGCTTCCCCGGTCACGAAGAGGACTTGACGCTGGCCGGCGAGCGCCTTGTCAAAATGGCCGTGGAGTTGGATGAGCGCGGCGTCGCGCCCCACCACGGCTCCGTCCATTTCGATCTGCTCGCGCAATCGCGGACGGGGGCGCTCCTCGGTCACCGGAGCGATAAACTGATAGCCTCGCTTCGGCAAGGTCTTGATAAACTCCGCCCGGTCCGGCCGGTCGCCCAGAGCCTTGCGAACTTCCAAAATGTACTTCCGGATGCCTTCCGGATTGACATAAGTCTCGGGCCAGAGCGCTTCCAGCAGTTCCTCCTGAGTGACCAGCCGATCGCTGTGGTCGACCAGGTAGCGCAGGACATCGAACGCCTTGGGAGTCAGTTGCAAACGCTCTTCATGGCGCCACAAACTATGGTTCGCGGTGTCCAGCCGGAAGGGCTCGAATACTTTCATACTAAGACAGGCTCTGAGTCTGGTTACAAAAGGGAATGTGATCTCATTGTAGCGGCTTTGGCGGCCGATTGCTGACAATCGGACCGCCGAACCCGCAACCAGGGGCCAGGCTCGTAACATTTTGGCTGCCGCGGCATCAACGTAAATCCAACTAAAACTCCCCCGAAACGTCACACCTGGAATTCCAGGCCCGCTTAGTCTGGTTCTGTGAGGCGGCATGGTCGTTGGACCAAGGCGGCGATCACTCAAGACAAAGAGAGGATGACGATTTGTAATGAAAAAACGATATCTAACATTGTTGCTGATCCTGTGCGCGGGAGCGAGGTCACGCCGGCCTCGGTGGATTCCGCTCCGGGCAGAACCCGTCGATGCTCCCGATTCTCCGTCCGCGTCCATCTTGGAGCCGGAATACAACTGTTAGGCTTGCTTTGTGGTAACGACCTGAGCGGGCGCATCCTTCTCTTTGGCCCACCATCTCGCTAAGTTCGTCCCCGCGTCGTCCAGGTACGTGTACACTACCGGCACCACGATCAGGGTCAGGATGGTGGATGTGATCAGGCCGCCGATGACGGCTCTTGCCATGGGGGCGCGGAATTCGCTGCCGGCGCCGATTTCAAAGGCGAGGGGAAGCATGCCGAAGATCATCGCAAAGGTGGTCATGAGGATGGGGCGGAGACGGACTCTGGCGGCACGGATCAGCGCGTCGCGGCGGCTCAGGCCTTCGCGGCGTTGGACGTTGGCGAAATCGACGACTAAGATGGCGTTCTTGGTGACTAAGCCCATTAAGAGAATGATGCCGATCATCGACATCATATTGAGCGTGTCGTGGACTAAGTAGAGCATGCCGGAGACGCCGAGCAGGGAGAGCGGGAGGCTGAGCATGAGGGCGAAGGGTTGCAGGAAGCTGCGAAACTGGCTCGCTAGGACGGCGTAGATCAGGACGATGGCCAATGCCAGGGATTGCATGGCGTAGCCGAAGCTTTCCATCATGATTTCGGTGTCGCCGGTGTAGTCGATGCGGAAACCGCCGGGCATGGGGATGGCAGCGGCGCGGGATTTGATGTCGTTGACGACTTCGCCGAGCGAGCGGCCGGCGGTGCCGGCGCTGAGACGGACTTCACGCAACAGGTCGCGGCGGCGGATTTTCGAAGGGGCGGCGCCGGTATCGAGGCTGGCCACCTGGCTGGCAGGGACGAGCGCGCGGCCGCCTTGCGCGGGCAGGTCGAGGCCGAGCAGGTCGGCGGCGTGGGTGCGGTCGGTGCGCTGCACGCGCAAGCGGACGTCGTAGCTGTCGCCATCGGGATCTTCGAATTGCGAAACGACCTCGCCGGCCACCAGGCCGCGCATCGTGGAAGCGACGGTGCCGAGGTCGAGGCCGAGATCGGCGGCGGCGTCGCGGTTGACGGCCACGCGGACTTCGGCTTGCGGGGCTTCTTCGCTGGTATCGACATCGGCAGCGCCGGGGACTTGCCGGGCCTGCGCCATCAACTGGTCGCTGAGGGGAACCAGGCGTTCCAGATCGGTGCCGCGGACGCTGATCTGGATGGGTTTCACATCGCCGCCGACGGCGTCGGCTTCCTCGATGGACATGCGGACTGCGCGGAAGCGCGCGATGGCCTGGCGGACTTGGGCGGTGAGGATTTTGTAGTGCGGGCGGGTCTTGCGCGGGTTGAGGCGAATGTAAATGTTGCCTTCATTGATGGGCTTGCCGGCGGTGCCGCCAATGGTGGTGTAGGTGTAGGCCACGGCGGGGTTGCGGCGGATCTCGGCTTCGATCTGGCGGGCGATTTCCATGGAGCGCTCGAGGCTGATGCCGGGAGTGGCTTTGTACGCGACCTGGAACTGGCCGGGGTCGGCCTGCGGCATGAACTCGGAGCCGAGCTTGCCGAAGATCCAGAAGCTGGAGAAAACCGCGGCGGTCGCGACGATCATCACGGCCCAGCGATGAGAGAGCGACCAACCGAGCGTGACGGCGAGAACGCTTTGCAGGCGGTCCACCTGATCGTTGAGCTTGCCGAGGGTACGGCCGAACCAGGAGCGGGGGACGCGCGGGTCGGCAGCGGGATCGTACCAGCGCGAGGAGAGCATGGGGTCGAGGGTGAAGCTGACGTAGAGCGACACCAGCACGGCGAACCCCACGGTGATGCCGAATTGGAAAAAGAAGCGGCCGATGATGCCGCCCATGAAGGCGACGGGCACGAAGACCGCGATGATGGTGAAAGTGGTGGCCATGACGGCGAGGCCGATTTCGGCGGTGGCTTCGCGCGCGGCGGTGAAGTGGTCGGCGCCGGCCTGCATGTGGCGGACGATGTTTTCGCGCACCACGATGGCGTCGTCAATCAACAGGCCGATGGCCAGCGAGAGGCCCATCAGGGTGAGGACGTTGAGCGTGAAGCCGAGGGCCTTCATGATGATGAAGGTGCTCACCACAGAGACGGGCAAGGCCAGGCCGGTGATGACGGTGCTGCGCCAGCTATTCAGGAACAAGAAAACGATGAAGACGGTGAGGATGCCGCCGAGCACGAGGGTGACTTGCACGTCGTCCACAGACTCGCGGATGAAGAGGGAGCGGTCCACCACTTTGCGCAGGCGGATGTGCGGCGGCAGTTCGGCGTTGATGGCGGTGACGGCTTTGTCGATGGCGTCGGCGACTTCGACGGTGTTGGCGCCGGACTGTTTGACCACGTCGAGCGAGAGGCCGGGGCGGCCGTCGATCAGGGAGGCGCTGCGGCGCTCTTCGATGCCATCCACCACGCGCGCCAGCATCGGGAGGTAGATGGGGCTGTCGTTGCGGTAGGCCACCACCATGCGGTCGAAAGAATCGAGCACGCGGTACTTGCCGGCCACGCGGACCCGGGGCTCGCGCTGGCCCTGCTCGAGCTTGCCGGCGGGCAGATCGAGATTCTCGCGGTGGAGCGCGCCGGCCACCTGGGCGAAGGTGAGGCCGTAGGCCTTGACCTTGTCGCGATCGAGGAATACCTCAATTTCGCGGCGGGCGAGGCCCACCAGCGTGACTTGGCCGACGCCCGAGACGGTTTCGATGCGTTTCTTGATTACCTTCTCGGCGATGGAGGAAAGCACCTTGATGTCGGCCGACGAGCTTTCGACGGCGATGGAGACGATGGGCTGGGCGTTGAAGTCGATGCGCTGGATGACCGGCTCTTTCATGTCCTGGGGGAAGTCGGCGCGGATGGCGTTGATCTTGGCCTGGGCGTCCTGCTGGGCGTTGGCGATCTTGACGCCGAGGTGGAATTCCACTGCCACGGAGGAGAAGCCCTCAGTGGTGACGGATTCGATATGGCGCACGCCCGAGATGGTGTTGAGCGCCTCTTCGATGCGCTTGGTGACCTCGCGCTCCACGGTTTCGGGGGCGGCACCGGTATACTCGGTCTGGACCGTGAGGACGGGGATTTCGACGTCGGGAAATTGATCGATGGCGAGTTGGTTGTAAGAGTAGATGCCGAGGGTGACGAGCGAGACCGCCAGCATGGTGGCGAGCACGGGCTGTTTGATGGAGAGGTCGCTGAGGAACATAGGCGCTATTTCCTCGGCTGGACGCGCACGCCTTCGGCGATTTCGATGTTCTGCTCGGCGATGAGCTGCTCGCCGGGGCTGAGGCCTTCGACGATTTCGAGGGCGGAATCGCGCTCGTGGCCGATGCGGACCACGCGGCGGCAGGCCTTGCCCTCCTGAATCACGAACACGTAGGAGGACTTGGCCGAACGGTCGTCGCGATACACGGCAGCCGCGGGAATGACGATCGCGTTGGCGGTCACGCCGGTGAGGATCCGGCCTTGCGCGAACATGCCGGCTTTGAGCCTGACCCCGGCGTTGCTGACCTGGATGCGGACTTTGGCGGCGCGGGTCTGCTCGTCGACCGCGGGATTGATGTCGATCACGCGCCCTTCGAACGTCGTGCCGAGATAGCTGTTGACCTGGAAGGCGACGCGCTGGCCGGCTCGTATGGGCGCAAGGTCAGCGGAAGGCACAGGGCTTTCCAGTTCCAGGCGGCGGTTATCGACGATGCTGAAGACCAGGGTGGGAGCTTCGACGTAGGAACCCTTGTTGACCATCTTGTGCTGAATCTCGCCGGGCACAGGGGCGTAAATAACGGTGTCGCGCACGTGTTTGCGCGCGACGGCGAGCGCCGCGTCGGCCTGTTCGAGCTGGGCTTGGGCCAGGGCCACCTGAGCGGTGGAATCGTGATCGGCGAGTTGCGCGGCCTTGAGGTCTTTGTCGGTGATGCCGCCGGATCTGACCAGGTTTTCGGCGCGTTCCAGCTCCGAGCGGCTATGGGCGGCCAGCAGGCGGGCGCGTTCCAGGCCGGCGGCGGCCAATTGGACGGCGGATTCGGCCTGACGGACGGCCAGCCGGAAGTTTTCATCATCCACCCAAGCCACAGGCTCACCGGCCGCAACCGGATCGCCTTCCTCTTTGTCGAATCGGGAAATGTGGCCGATGACTTCGGCCTTGACGTCCACGCGGGTATTGGAGACCAGCGTTCCAGTGACGGGGATGGTGAGGGGAAGCGACACGGCATCGACCGTGAGAATCGACGCGGAGACCGGAGGCGGGTCGGCAGCAGCGCTGCTCTGCGTTTCGCGCCGGCTGCACGCGTCCAGGAGCACGGCGGCGGTCACGACGGCAATCAGCACGAGGCGCATTCACTTACTCCCAAGGCGTCAGGCCGAGAGACCAGCGCAGGTTGGCGCGGCTCACCGAATAGTCGTAGAGTCCCCGGAGGAGGTTGGTGCGGGCGACGGAGACCGACGTTTCGGCATCGACGATATCGAGGGTGGTGGCGGCGCCGTACCGGTAATTGTTCTGCATCATGGCAAGGACCTGTTCCGCCTCCCCAACGGTGGCGCGGGCGGCAGCGATGCTTTCGGCGGCGGATTGGAGATCGTCATAGCCCTGCTGGATGGCCAGCTGGACTTGCTGCTCAAATTTCTCGCGGTCGAGCCGCGCGGCGCGTCGATTGGCCACGGCCTGCTCGATGAGACCGTTGCGTTTGAAGCCATCGAAGAGCGGCAGAGTGAAGTTGACACCGGCGGTCCAGCGGGTGAACTCGCGGTTGATCAGGTTTTGTGGAAGGCGAGCCATCATTCCGTAGCTGCCGGAGAAATCCAGACGCATGCGGCTCTCGGCGCGCGCGAGAGAAAGCTGCGTGTCCGCGCTGCGTTCGGCGATGCGCAGCCGCTGCATCTCGGGACGGCGGCGGAGGGCGTCCCGCTGCAGTTCCGCCAGGTCCGGCTGCTCCCAAGTCCTCTCCTCAAAACTGCCGAGGAGTTGGGTATCGGCGTCGAGGGGGCGGCCCAGGTAGTAGTTGAGCTGGGCGCGGGCCTGCTTGATCGCGTAGCCGGCGCGGACCAGGTCCGGATCGCCGTTGGCCACCGCTACCTCCGACCGCAGCACATCCACCTCGGTGGCCACACCGTTCTCGAAGCGCGTGCGGGCCATGGCGGCGTGCCGTTTCTTCTGCTCCTGGGTCTCGGCCACCAGGGTGCGGTACCGTTCCGCCCACAGCAGGCCGTAGAAGGCTTTCACGGTGGCCAGCGCGACGTCCTGCTCGGCCCGGTCGATTTCGGAAACCGCGCCTTCGGCTTCGATGGAGGCCAGCCGCAGAGCCGTTCCCACCTTGCCTTGAGTAAAGAGAGGCTGCTTGACAGTCACGGCGTAATCGAACAAGTTCGCCGCGGACGGCACCAGAGCGACGCGCAACTCCTCGGGGAATTTGTCGAGGCCGGAGGCGTTGAGCAGGCTTGGATCGCGCCAGCGGGTGGCATTGGACTCGAGCTTGATTTCGGGCAGCGCCTGAGCGCGAACCTCGCGAATCTTCCCTTTCAAGGCGTCAGCGGCCGCGCGCGCCTTGGCGACATCCTGGTGCCGGTCGATGGCCAGGCGGACGGCATCCTCCAGGGTCAGGGCGGCGGCGTCCGCGGCCCTGGTGCTGCCTGGGATTTCACACAGTGAGAGGCCGGCCAAAATTACAGTAAACAAGGCCCGCATACCTGATTCAGTATTGTATCGGGTGGCACGGGCCGTGTCACACCCCCCTTCAGCCAGCCTACTAGGGCCGTTGCAATGCCACTAATTCCGGCTTTGGGGAAGGGGGGAGAATGCGGTCGATCAGCGGCGCGGTCATCAGGGTGGTGACCAGCGCCATGATCACCATCATGGAAAACAGAGTCGGGGAGAGGATGTGCAGGTCCAGGCCGACGTTGAGGATGACCAGCTCGACCAAGCCTCTGGTATTCACCAGAGTGCCCACGGCCAGGGAGTCCCGCCAGCTCATGCCGCCGGCGCGGACGCAGGCGGCGCTCACCAGGAGCTTGCTCGCCACGGCCACCAACACAATGGCGCCGCAGAGGAGCCAGAGTTCCCCGCTGTTCAAGAGGCCCACGCTGGTGCGCAGTCCGGTATAGGCGAAGAACAAGGGCAGCAGGAGCACCAGGGTGACGGACTCGAGGCGCTCGTGGAGTCCCTGTTGCAGCTTGCCGCCCTTGGGCATCACGACGCCTGCGAGAAAGGCGCCGAAGAGAGCGTGAACGGCGAGGGCTTCGGTGGTCCAGACCGAGGCGAGCAGGAAGATCATGACGGCGGCGAAGCGGCCGAGGCCAGGCGGCTCGGCGGCGGGAAGGAAACGCCGCAGCGCCGGGCGAATCAAGACCACCATGGCGAGGATATAGAGGAGGAGCGCGGCGAACCGCAGGGGCAGGGCGATCTGGGTGGCGTCGGGCCTCGCGATCACGGTAATGACGGCGAGGATGCACCAGGCGCTGACATCGTCGACGGCCGCGCAGGAAATGGCAAACGTGCCGGCGCGCGTGTGGGTCAGTTTGCGGTCGGTCAAGATGCGCGCGAGCACGGGGAACGCGGTGATCCCCATGGCGGCTCCCATGAACAGCACAAACGGCAGGCGGGCGGCGCCGTTACCCAGGCGCGGATAGAGGGTCCAGGCCAGGAAACCGCCGCACACGAACGGGGCCGCCATGCTGGCCTGGCTGGCGAGAATGACGGACTTGGCGGAGCCGCGGATGAGGTTTGGCTGGACTTCGAGGCCGACCAGGAACATGAAGAGCACCAGGCCGAGCTGGCTCAGCGCATTCAACGGGCCGAGACCGGAGGCGGGGAAGAGGGCATTCATGGCGGCGGGGGCGAAGTGGCCGAGCACCGAGGGGCCGAGCAGGAGGCCGGCTGCCATTTCGCCGACGACGCCCGGCTGGCGAACGAGGCGGAACGCGCCCGACACCAAGCGCACGGCGAGCAGAATCACGGCCATTTCGAGGAAGAGGAGTTTCAACTCAGGCATCGCCAGGCTCCCGGCGGCGATGCGTCTCTACGCGTTTCCGGCGCTCCCGCTCCTGGTGCTTCAGGCCAAAATCCCAATACAAGAAACGCAAGCCAGCCAGGATGCAATTGAAGGCGAGAAAGGTAGGCAAGACCAGTGTATTGGAGCGGCGATTATCGATCCAGATGAGCGGCGGGGCCATTAGAAAAAGTACCACGGCGATGAGTTTGCGGCGGCGGGACCAGAACGAGCCGGACTCCTCCCTGTCCTGCTGGTCCGGATGGACAATCACCAGCAAGGGCGGATGGGCCAGACCCTGGGCGTCGTAGATCTCGCAGCGGAGATGCGGGAAGGCCTGGACTTTGGATTCGGAGAACAGCTGCGCGGCGCTCAACTGGTCGAACACGAAACACGCGGTGTCATCCGGATTGGGATACGGCTTGCCATCGGGTGCCCGGGAGTGGGAAGTGGCACGATCCTTCAAGAAGACGGCGCATTGCGTCGGGCGGATGATTTCAGTCCAGTCTCTTGGCTTGCGTTTCGGGTCGAAGAGCCGCAGCTCGGTGCCCAGGTCCACAGTGGATAGTTTAGGGGGGAGAAGAAAGCAAAGGCAAAAGGCAAAAGGCAAAAGTGAGTCGGTGGCGCTGCGCGCGTTTTTGAAAGACACTACGGCTGCGCGGAGAGGGAGAGAACTGTGGCGTTGCGGGGCGGCCCGGCTACGAGACCAGGTCTCGCGGACTTATCGCCGTGCGTTGTGGACCGCCCGATGGATTAAATCGCATCTTCAGGGAGCATTGGAA
>JAIQFS010000007.1 GCA_020073145.1 Terriglobia bacterium | reverse complement strand
CTCTCCCGATACCGTTTCTGCAGGGATTTCCGGTACGCCCGCACCGGCACTCCCGCGTCGGCCGCGCCCTGGCTCAGCCGCTGTTCCGCCAACTGGAGCCCGGCTTCGATCCGCCCTCCCGCCCAATGCAGAAATTCCGGGTTGTATTCGAACCCAAACGCCCACAACGCCGGCAGCGGCTGCGCGTAGTTGTCCGGCAGCCCCAATTGTTCGAACGGAAAGCTCGAGGCCCAGTCGGTGTGATACCCGATCTGCAGGTTCGACGGGTTCACCGACACCTGCGCATGCGTCACGCAGTTTTGGGCGGCGATGTGGTATTTGCCGCGCAGCATCTCGGTCAGCATGGCGGCCGAGCGCACCTGCGCCGGGCTCATCGACGCCTGCTCCTGGCCGGGATGCGTCTCGGCCTCGACCGAGACCCCCAGGAAACTCTCGTTGAGGTTGACGTACAGATACTGATCGTCGGACCAGACCGAGTTGCCGGAATGGTTGGCGGCGTCGGATTCGGCCACCACGCGAAAGACGCGGCCGAAGCGATCGATCAGGAAATGATAGGCGCGTTTGCGGCGCACGTATTCGAGCAGCGATTCGCCGATCTTCTTCAGAATGCGGTTCTGGTCGGCCTCGAAGGGGGCCTGGCGGCTTTCGGTGGTGTGGAAGACGATGCCCACGGGCTCGGAGCGCGCCACCCCGGCGGTGTCCGAGGGACGGCCGACGGGGAATGCCAGATAGGATCGCGTGTGATTGGCGACGGTAAACCGGTCATCGATGCGCAGGCCGTTGCTGTAGGTTTCCGAGTTGCCGGATTTCTCCACCTGCCAGACCTCGGCCACACCGGCGACCGGCCGGGCAGGGACCGGCGGAACGGGGCGCGCGGGGAGAGGGGCCGGCTGGACCCGGCCCCCGGCTTGGACCAGGAAAAGGGCCGCCAGGACTACGCCCAGGATGGGCGGTATACCCAGGTAAACCCAGTGAGGCGCCCTTCGCGGGCGGACGAATTCGGGCGGCGGAGCGACGGCCTGCAAAAAGCGCAGCCGGATCACGGGATCCGGGATCCGGCCGGCACACCAGTTGACCCAGGGCTTGGAATGAGCCTTTGGATCTTGCGGGCCATCCATACCCGGCTATCGGACGCTCAAGAGAAAAAGCTTAGAAACCAGGGATTTCTTGCGGCTCCTATGAAGTTTGCGGCCGTTCATCCGATTGACAAGTCGGTGAGAGGAAAACAAGCGTTGACATACTACCCGAGTGAAACCAGAGGTAGGCGGCTGCAGTCGGTGAAAGACCTGGGATCCTGCCGCGGACCCCTTCTCCCAATCGAGAATACCGGTACGAAATTCAGGAGTTTTACATGCTAAAGAAGTGGTTTACGCTACCGTCTCTGGAAGAGGCGGCGCCGGCGAGCGGATCCGCCCGCGGCGGTACGGTGGACCGGGTCCAGGGAGCAGCGCCGCCCGCCGAAGAGCCCGCGCCGGCTCTTCGAACGCCGTCCGGCCCCGCGATCCCACCCAGCGCCCCGAAGTATGGTCCCTTTGAACAGATCTATCAGGGCGCCGCCGTCAAGCCGCCGAGGCTGCCCTACGGCATTCTCAAGGTGGCGGAGATGATGAACAGCCCGCACCTTTCCGGGATGTCGCCGGAAGCCAAGCGCTGTTCGCTGTTAATGGCGCTCGAGGCCGCCGGCGCGGAAGTCGAGGACCTGCTCCAGGACGCCGTCGTCCGTCAGAGGGCTCTCAACGATTACGAAGAATCCCAAAAAAGCCGGCTGAAGAACTTCGAGCAGGCCAAGACGGACGATAACACCAAGATCCAGACAGAACTCGACCGCCTGACCAGCCAATACATGGCGCGTATCCAGGCCAACCTGGACGAGGTGACGCGGGAGCAAGATAGCCTTCGCGCCTGGCAGAAGGCTAAGCAGCTGGAGTCCCAGCGCATTACCGAGGCTGCGGCCTATTGCGTGCCGCAAGGAAGTGCGGCCAGCATCAGCAGCCTGACGGCCGTGCTCGAACGCGCCACGCTGGCGCACAAATAGGGGGAAGCGGTGTTGGTCGCTGGTGCTTGCCTGATCATCCTGGTGTTGGCCGCGTGGGCCAGGCTGGGGACCAAACCGCCGCCATTGGATCGCGACGTCGTGCGCAGAATCAGGCGGTTCGCGGACCAGAGTCGCCGCGAAGAGCTTCTTCCATTTGAATAGAGAACAGTTACTAGGGAAAGATCGATGACTAAGAGCGAACCAGACTATGCCCAGCCCGTGGGATTAGACGTCGGGACCAGCCGCATCGTGGTAGCCCGCAACGCCGAGCGGAAGTACCAATACGAGGCCGAACTCAACGCCTTCGTGACGCTGCCCCATTCTAAACTCGCCGAAAGCCTGCTGCAGCGGGAAAGCGTATTCCATGAGGTGCAGGGGTCCGAGATGGTGGTGGCGGGGAACGATGCCCAGAAATTCGCCGAAGTCTTTCACGTGGAAACGCGGCGGCCCATGCGCAACGGCGTGCTGAATCCTCTGGAACCGCACAGCCTGGCCGTGGTACGGCGGATCATTACAAAACTGGTGGGACGGCCTGCGGTCGAAGGTCAAAAGGTCTTCTTCAGCGTGCCTGCCGCCGGCCCCGATGGCGAAGGCGGTATCGCCTACCATGAGGCGTCGATCCGCCAGATTCTGACCGACCTGGGCTACGATGCGTCTCCCATCGAGGAGGGCTTGGCCGTGGTCTTTGGCGAGCTAGGAGGCTGCAACTATACCGGCATCGGCATCTCCTGCGGCAGCGGCCTGTGCAACGTCTGCCTGGCCGTGCTCTCCGTGCCCGTCATCAGCTTCAGCGTTCCCAGAGCCGGCGATTACATCGACTCCAAGGCGGCCGAGGTGACCGGCGAACTGGCGACCCGCTTGCGCATACAAAAGGAACAATCATTTTTTCTCAACGGCTTGAACGGCGACCGCGTCCAGAACGCCCTAACCGTCTACTACGAGGAGATGATCGCTCACCTGGTAGATGCATTGCGCGGACACATCTCCGCCACCCAGCGTTTGCCCAAGCTGGATCAGGCCATTCCCTTAGTCTTGAGCGGCGGAACGGCCATGCCCAGAGGCTTTATCGATCTTTTCGGAAAAGTCCTTCGCGCCAGCGACTTTCCGGTGAAGCTTTCCGAAGTCCGCATGTCGTCGGATGCCCTGAATTCGACGGCGCGGGGCGCATTGATGGCCGCGCTCTGCTGAGGCCTGGGGAGGTTCTGATGGACTCGACAGTATTGCCGTTAGCCGTAATCTGCAGTTTCGGATTGGCCGGGGTCGGGCTGAGCTTCCTGGCGCTGTTTCAGGCCAAGTCCGTAGCCGGCATCTTGGAGCGGCGAACCCAGGCACGTCATGCGCGCCTGGAAGCTGCATTCGTCACCGCACGCGCCGGCATGGAGGGCCTGGAGGCTGAGATTCGCGAGATTCAACAGCAGCCCCCGGTCTCTTTTCTGCCGGCCCCGCCCAAACCTGGACTCAACATCTGTAAACGATCCCAGGCCTTGCGAATGCACCGTCACGGCAGCACTCCCGCTCAGATCGCCGCGACTCTGGAGGTGCCTCTGCAGGAAATCGATCTCCTGCTGAAAGTGCACCGGATCGTACTCAATAACCTCGTGGTGACGGCGCGATCCGAATCCACCGTCCTGAGCCGCGCGGGCTAAACCGGCGCCCGCTACTCCTTCTTCGCGCCGCGGGGACCGCCCCGAGGCCCGCCGCCACGCTGGCTCGACGGAGGCACCACTTCTTTCAGCCGCAGGTAGACCGCCATACTGCCATAGCATTCGTTGTCATGGGAGAGCATCCCGAACAGCGACGTCAGACGCGGCGCCTGACCGCGGAAGGAGGGGACCCCGTCGGCGGCATTGGCGTCGGTCAATCCTTCAAATACGGGGTCGCACGCGTCGAAGGATTCCTTCAAGGCGGCCATCAAGTCGGCCTTGCTGGTTTTCGATCCTGCATCGCTACTCTTGCGCGCGCCCGCGATGGTGGAGCATGTGTTCATCTGGGATTCGGCCACGTGGGCTACCCAACCGCCAAAATTGCGCTCCGCGGGGGTGGGCTGAAAGCTGTAGCCTTCGTCGGGCATCTCTTCGGCAGCTCGGGTGAGCAAGCCTTTCATCTGGTTGTAGCTCTGTTTCACGGCTGCCGCCATGCTGGGCGCGTTCTGTGCGGAAGCGCCCGAAACCAGCAAAGCAGCGGCCATGGTCGTCAGTACGGCACATCGTTTCATCTTCGGTTTCTCCTCAATCCGGTCGTAGAACTGTGTGCCCCGTGACGACGCTCCGCCCGCAATCCACTGCGGCCGCGGAGGCATATTTTCCAACATATCACGGGGCGCAAGAGCGTCAGCATCGGGAGGCGCAGTTGATTTTCCGTAGCCATTCCGAAAAAATGGTTCCACGATGACCGACCTTGAAGTACCGGTTTTGATTGCGGGTGGAAGCCTCGTCGGGCTTTCCACCGCTTTGTTTCTGGGGCACCACGGTGTGCGCTCGCTGGCGGTGGAGCACCATACGGGGACGGCGATTTATCCTCGTGCCGCCCAAGTCTATCAGCGAACCATGGAGATTCTTCGCATGGTCGGCCTCGAAGAACCGGTGCTGCGCAAGTCGGACGAACAGTTCGTGCAGGATGGCGCGGTCATGGCGGTGGAAACGCTGGCCGGCAAGGAACTGGCGTGGTATGTTCCCAACCTCAATGAAGGCGTCCGCGACGTCAGCCCCAGCGTGCGGGTGTTTCTCACGCAGAAACTGCTGGAGCCGCTACTCAAGGAGCGGGCGGAGGCGCTGGGGGCGGAACTGCGCTTCGGCACCGACCTGGTTTCGTTCGAACAAGATTCCAGCGGAGTCACCGCCGTGATCCGCGAGCGCGAGAACGGCCGCACGTCGACGGTTCGCGCCCGCTACCTGGTGGCGGCCGATGGCGCCCACAGCCAGGTCCGCGACCGCCTCGGCATCCGCATGCTCGGCCACGGCGTGCTGTCGAACAGTGTCACCATCTACTTCCGCGGCAACATGGCGCCGCTGCTGCGCGGCCGCAATTTGAGCGTGATCTACGTGTACAACGATCAGCTCACTGGGTTCTTTCGGATCGAGAAGCCGTTCGATTCGGGGTTTCTGGCGGTGAACTCGGTAGGTCCTCCCTCGAACGCGGACACCGACGTCTGGGCCGGCCTGACCGATGAGCGCTGCCAGGAGTTTATTCGGGCGTCGCTCGGTGTTAACGACGTGCCGGTGACCATCGAGAACGTGATGAAGTGGCAGGCCACCGCGGATACGGCCGAGCGGTTCCAGCAAGGCCGGGTCTTCTTGGCGGGTGACGCCGCTCACGTGATGCCGCCTACTGGGGGCTTCGGCGGCAATACCGGGGTTCAGGACGGCCACAACCTCGCCTGGAAAATGGCGCTGGTATTGCAAGGCATCGCCGGGCCGGAACTGCTCTCCACTTACGACGCCGAACGCCGCCCGGTCAGCGCTTTCACCGTCGAGCAGGCGTATTCGCGCTACGTCACCCGTTGGGCGCCGTATCTCGGAACCGACGGCCTCCAGCCGATGGCCAACGATCTCGACATCGATTTGGCGTACCGCTACCGCTCCGCGGCGGTGATTCCAGACGACGGTCCCGACGATGGATGCATGCACGAGCCGACTCGCGAAACCAAGGGACGGCCCGGCACGCGCGCTCCGCATTTTGTTCTCGATGCCAATGGCGGACCGCCTTCCACTCTCGACCGCTTCGGCCGTCATTTTGTCCTTCTGGCCGGCGCCGAGGGAGGGGCGTGGTGCCAGCACGGCCGCGATGCGGCGCGGCAGTTGGGAATGGAGTTCGAGGCCCACCAGATCGCCGACGCTGGTTTTCCCGGCGCCTATGGCATCACACCTGCCGGCGCCGTACTGGTGCGTCCCGATGGCTTCGTAGGGTGGCGGGCCCCGGCCGCCGGCAACGCCTCCACATCCGCCCTGGCCGGCGTGCTGGCGGCCTCGTTGTGCCGGAACCCTCGCTAGCTCGCCGTCCGGGCTTATCCTGGTCGTAGCAGGAGAACGCCATGCTGCTCCACATCGTTGTGAGCTGGTTCGTCAGCGCGCTCGCCCTCTGGATCGTGGCTCAAATCATTTCGGGCATCGAGGTTCGCGGCTTCGGTGCCGCCCTCCTCGCTACCGTAATCATCGCCATCGTGAACGGCACGCTGGGAGTCGTTCTCAGGTTCCTCACCCTTCCGCTCACGTTCCTCACCCTGGGGCTATTTCTGCTGGTCGTGAATGCACTGCTGTTGAAACTGGCCTCTTTGTTCACGCCCGGCTTCTCGGTTCGCGGTTTTTGGTCGGCGCTCTTCGGGTCGGTGGTGCTGACCATTCTCACCACCATCCTGCGCACGCTGGTGTTCCTGCCCGCTCCCGAGAGAATCCGCCTGTAACACCCTATTCGGGGGATTCCGGATCCGGCTCTTCCAGACTCCCGCCGGAGTCGAGTTCCACCAGTTCCTGAAGCAGGGTTCGCGCTTCTTGCTCGCGGTCGGCGGCAACTTGGATGCGGCACCACGGATGAAGGAAGGCTCCCACGGGCGCCAGCCGCACTCCCAGTTCCTCTCCCAGAACGTGAAATGGAATGCCCGCCTCTTCCAGCAAACCCTTCGCCGATCCGACAATCAGGGGATCGTCGCCCTCCAGCACCGTCGCCAATTCCAGATCCGGGCTCCCGGACACTTTCGTTTCCTGGGGTTTTTCCAGCACGAGCGGGACCTGGCAATCCGCGCATTCCGTGAAACCGGCTCGATATTCCGCTCCGCATTCGGGACAATACCGAGCTCTCCTGGTCCGCTGCCCTTACTTTCCGCAGCCCGCGTGCGATTCTTCAATCTCTGCGAACAGCCGCGCCGCGCCTTCCCCAGTGAGCGCGCGGATGACGTGACTCTCACCCTTTTCCACCGTCATCCGCACGGTGTATCCTCGCGCGCGAAAATCCGCGGCCTGTTCTTCCATCATTTGCCGCCAACTCTCATCCAGTTCTCCTACGTGAAGATAGAGGCACAGTTTCGCCAGTGCGTGGATACGCGCCGGCGTGGCATCGGGAAGAAAGCCGGGGAACCCGGTCACCGAGCGGAAGTACTGCGGGTAAGAGGCCGCGATGGCAAAGGCGCTGATGCCACCATTCGACATTCCCGCGATATGAAACTTGCGGTCGCGGATCTTGTACTCAGCCAGCAGCTGTTCCAGAAATTCGGGAAATACCCGCGCCCCGTCCTGGTAGAACAAGCGCCCGAGCGGCGCCGCCGGGATAAACGCCAGGTATCCCCGCCGCTGGGCTTCCGGAGCCCAGTTATGTTCCAGCGTGGTAAACACCATGTCCATTCCCTGGCCTCCTGGCGGGAAGGCGAGGATAGCCGGATAGGCCTTGCTGCTGTCGTAGTCTTGAGGAAGGATCACTTTGTAGTTGAGAGGCAATCCGGCGATAGTCGTACTCTTGTCCAAGACTCGGGCCGCCGCCGGCGCACACCCCAGCATCAGCGCCAGCGCCGTCATCGGCCAAGAGATCAGAAGGCGTGATGGCATCCGCTTCATCGATTGAGCGCCTCCGCGCGCTGGCATTCACGACCGGTCGTTTCCGGATCCGGCGTCGTGACCGCTACTTGCCCACCAGGTGTTCGGCGTCGACATTGAACTCGTTGCAGACATACTCGTGGATCTCCCAGTTGGTCATCAGGGTGTGAGTTCGTTTGAACGTGAAAGGCTGTGTGAACGCCTTGGGATCTTCCATGGTGATTTCGATCTCCAGGTGCCCCAGGTCCGGACGCCGGTAGCGTTCGATCACGTGCAGTTGATCGGAGTGCGGCAAGCCGCGCCCGTTGAGCCATGTCTTGTCGTTGAACCCGATCGTATCCACGACTAGTGTGTCACCATCCCATCTGGCGATGGAATCTCCCATCCAGGTGGGGTCGAGATCCTTGGGATGGCCTCGGCCATTGAGAAAGAACTGGCGATAGCTATGGACGTTGCCTTCGTCCAGATACACCACCAACTGGGGAGTCTGCACCAGCTTGTACGGAAACGGCGCGATCCGCGGCACGCCCGCGGGCAGGCAATGGCCCTCGGGATCGTCCTTGCTCAGGTTCGCCTGCCGTTCCTTGTAGAGCGCCTCGGCCCACGGCTGCAGGGGGACGTTTCCCATGGTGGCGAACGAGAGGCCCGGGCTCCACACTCCGGAAAGGTCCAGCTTGCCGTCGGGGGTGCGGGGCGCCGGGCCGCTGGGCGCCTGGGTCTGCAAAAAGCCGCCGGGAGTCGGTCCCGACCGGCCGGCAGGAGGCTGGGCCGCGGCGGTTGCCGCGACGGCGATCAGAATTCCGAGGAGACGATGGTTCACGCCTATTTCCCCGGCGCCACGCTGTCCGCGGAGGTTCCCACAAACACCGTTCTGCCATCGGCCAGCGTGATTCTCCGGGAGTTGGCGTGCTGCGAACCGTCCGCGAGCGGCTTGCCGTCCTTGGCCAGATAGCCGTCGACGGTGACCTGATCTCCCGCCTTCAGAGAATTCCGTGTCCAGCCCTGCTGCGCCAGCGCGTTGGGGCTCAGCGTTTCGAAAGCCCAGGTGGTCACCTTGCTACTCTCGTCTTTCACATCCACCCAAACATACGCGTGAGGGTTGACCCACGCCACCTTGGTTACGACCCCTTTCACCGTAATGGGCTTCTTCGAATCGTACTCGGCCGCAAACGAGTGATGCGCCAGACACGGCGCCGCGGCCACGAGCAGACCGAATACGGCCGTTACCAGTGTGGGGAACTTCGGTCTCATCGTCATCCTCCCAAGGTCGTTCGGCAGCAACGCTACTGGGGCGGATACTATCGCGCGGGGTACCCTGCTGTCAATGGCAGGCCGTTTCAAAGTGGCGACGGAGGGACGCCGCGAAACCGCTCTACCTTTTCGCCCCAGCGGAAGGGGCGGAGTTTGTGGTCCAAACCTCCGCCTGCTGGCCCACGATGTCGATCAGGTTGCCCATCGAGAGATTCACGTCGATCAGATGCAGGCCCCAGTTCGCCTGGACCTGACCGCCGATCGCCAGATCGCCCTGAATGTCGCCAACCCGCCGGCCGGCTGGATCGGGGCGCACGGTCACGGCAAGGTAAGTCGCGTTCTCATTCGACGCGCATTCTGCCGTCAGCATTCCGGGAACGCTCACCCACGGTGTGTCGATTTGCTTCTCCGGAGTGACCCAGGACTGGGGCGGAGCCGCCCCCACAATGGTCCGGCCCTGCGCCGACAGATAGGCGTGTAGTTCCCCACTCCCGCCGCCCAGCGCCGCGGGATTGGTGCACGCGGCTGTCAGATTCGGGTCGGTCACCTTGCCAAATAGCGTATTGGCGGGCGGCGGAACGGTGGAGCGGAACGACGCATACGTGATCACGCATCCGGTTTGCGATTTGGAATGGCAGAGCGGGACATGTTGGAACGTGCCACCTACGTCCTTTCCGCGTGGCACCGCCAGTGTAGTCCCCAGCAGGATCGCCGAAACCAGGCGCGCCTGGACCGGCTTGCCGTCAATCTCTTCCCGAATCAGCCGCAAAAGGATAAAGGAGCCTTGCGAATGACCAACGAGCACCACGCCCCGGCCGCGGTTGTCGTGTTCCAGATAGAAATTCCAGGCGTCGCGCACATCGTCATACTGGATACCGCGGTCCAGGGCGCCGCCAGTGCCCGCCAGAAATGGGCGCAGCCCAACCAGCGTGACCTGCCGGTAGAGCGGCGCATACGGGCGGCACTTGGAGGCAAAGCGCGCGAACTGCTGCCGGATCACGTTCTGTTCCGCCTCATCGGCGATCATGTCGCTATTCGGCGTCGGGTCGGTCGAAACCGTCGGATACACGTAAAAGCAATCGATGGGCGCATTCGGATCGGCGGCCCACGTTTCGCGGCTGAGTTGGCCGTCCGGTGCAATCACGGTCGTGGTGAGGTCGACATCGCAGGCGTCGTGTTGGCCCGGCAGGCACAGCCAGGACTGGGCGTCCGCGTAACGATTCGGCTGAGCCCCGGCCCCACCCGCACCGAGCGCGGCGAGCCAGAGCGTCCCGATCAGGCAGGCTCTGCGACGCATGTGAGTTTCCCTTTACTTTTTGACCTTCGCAGCTGCGGCCTCAGCCTCCTCGCGCCGGGCCCCGCGCAGGATGTCGCCCAGCGCGTAGTTGCCTTCGTGGCAGGCATATTCATAAATCGGTTTGTCGGTCGCCGGCCAGGTATACTCGCCCGTCCAGGGCCGGTCCCACGTGTCCGGGTCCTCCACCGTGAAGCGATACAGCAGCGTCGTGGCGTCGATGCGGGTGAAGCGCTCCGTCACATGGAGTTTCTCGGTGGAATTCCGATACCGGGTTTTGTCGTTGAAGTTGGTGGTATCCACCACCAGCGTGTCCGCTTCCCAGCGGCCCACCGAATCGCCCATCCATCGGCGGATGTTCTGGGGAAGATGTTGCGCGTTCATGCGGACGATGCGCGCGTCGTGCACCATCTCGGTGAGGATCATGATCGAGTCCGGAGTCTGCACGATCTGATGCAGGTCGTTGTAGAAATAGTCCGGCAGCGCCGGCGGACCCGAAGTGGAACCGAATCCGAGCAGGCAGCGCTCACCCAGCGGCCGCTGCTCCGGGTTGTCGAAGGCACCGGGCGGCTCAGCCGTAGGGTCATTGTTCTCGCCCGCATCTGAGGTCGGCCTCGCCAGGGCCGCCAGCATGCGCCTCCGCGCGGCCGCATTGAGGGGAGGCACATGGCCGTCCGCCGGATCGACCACGATCGAAGTTCGAATCTGCCCATCCACCACGGTGTAGGCCGTGCCCTGGTTCAGCCAAAAGCGATCGTAGCCGCCTACCGCTCCACCCCCGGCCCGCTCCAGAATTTCAAAGAACGACTGCGGCGTGCTCGTATCGCCGCCCACCGGCGGAGCCGGCCGATCGGCCCGCGAGGGTCGGTAGTCTTTGGCGCGGCGCGCGGTTTCCGCTTTCTCCAACGCTTCCGCCTTTTCTTTCGTCAGCACGGGCGGATCGCCCGGCAGCCGCTCCAACGGCGTGATCGTGGCCAGGTCGTAGGTGCCCTGCAGGTCCGGGTGTCCATCCCGCATTCGCGGCACGCCGGATTTTGCCCCGGTTTCGGCTCCAGTCCGGACCGCCTGACCCGGCATCGACAGAGCCGCCACAGACATCAGGGCGATCGCGAACACCGTCGGATTCTTGAGAGTCAACCGATTCCACATGGTGCCTCCTCACTTACTTACTGAGCGGGTGTTTCCGATACGAGCCATACAGCAGTTCCTCGACGAACTCCGCGCATTTGAAATCCAGCAACTGCGCATTCTTCTCCTGGCGCCGGTAAAGCGCCATGCTCATTTTCCATGGGCGGGTGAAGACGTCCGGATCTTCGAGGGTCGCTTCATACGCAATCACGTCCGGGCTGGTGCGGGTGTAGCGCTCGACGACATGCAGTTTGTCGCTGTGAAAATTTCCGGCGCGGTCGAACCACGTCTGATCGTTCATGCCGGTCACGTCGATCACCAGCGTGTCGCCCTCCCATCGGCCCACCGACTGACCCATCCACGAATCCACCGGGGCCTTGCCCGGATCTTTCAGGTAGACGTTGCGCACGGCCCCGGCGTACTCATAGACCAACGTGAGGGCGCTCGCGCTCTGCACGATCTGGAACGGGTAGGGCATGTAGGTGGCGCGGGGAACGCCCGGCAGGTAGCACTTAATCTCCGGATCCGAGGTCAACCAGTTCTCCCGGTTCGCGTTCCTCTTGGCGAGCGCTTCGGGCCTGTATGGGATCGGACTGCCCTCCACCACGCCGAGGCCGGGCGGCACCGAACCCACCGCGCCCAGCGCGAGCACGGCCGCCGCCGGCACAGGACCGTAGGGACCCGGCCGCACCGCCAGAGCGGGCCGCGCCTCATGCGCCTCGATATCGTAGTTGGCCTCGTTGAGCGCCTGCCAGATGCCGTTGAGGTCCGGCTTTCCACCGGCCGTGCGTGGCACGCGATAGCCCTGCGCCGCCAGCGGAGAGCCCGCCAGCACCAGCGCCACGCCCGCTGCCGCGGCCCACGCCCTCCTCACCCCACCAACCGTTCCCCGCATCGCACCAGATCCCCTCTGACTGCCCTACGCCCTTCCCGGCTGATTCGGAACTCGCCCCAGGAGCGCGTCGGGATCACCTGTCAATCGGTAGGTATTCTAGGTCTGGACCCACTCTCCTGTCAAGATACCAGCGCCGGGCCAGAAAGAGCGACCCATCACGCTCACGGCTGTGCCTGCGCTCCCGTCAGGAAGATTGCTCCCATCAACTGCCCTAACTGATCGGGCGAGAGAGGTCCGCTGCGCCGGTACCAGACTTCCACCCGGTTCATCATCCCCAGCAGGCTGAGGCACAGGTACTTGGCGGGAATATCCAGCCGCAGCGCTCCCGTGCTCTGCGCTTCCTGCAAAACAGATCGCACCAGGCTGTCGTAGGCGTCGCGCAGCGAACGAACCTGCTCGAACCGCTCCGGCGAGAGAAGGTGCATTTCGGAAACGGCCACGGCGTGCTCCTGCTGATCGCGTAGCATACTTGCCAAATGAGCGCGGACGAGCGCGAGGATTCGCTCCACCGGATCCCGCACTTCCGCCAGCGCCGCTTCGACATCCTGCCGAATCTGCTCCAGAGACGATTTGCAGATGGCGTACAGCAGGTCCTCTTTGCTCCCGATGTGATAGTACAAAGAGGCCTTCTGGATGCCCAGGACCGCGGCGATTTCCCGGGTACTGGTGGCGCCGTAGCCTTTCTTCGAAAACAGAGCCGCCGCCGCTACCGTCAGCCGTTGCCATGTCTTTCGTCGCGCCAACTTCTCCGTCTTTGGCTTCTTCGGCAACGCCTTCCCGTTGGCCTTGCCCGCATGCGCCAGAGCCGGCAAAACGCGAGTAGGCTCCGCCGCCGCGCCGTTGAGATAGATCGAGGTAAACAGGGACGCCAATTGGTCCGCCGACAACGCCTGATCCTTGCGAAACCAGATCACCGCCCAGTTCAGAAGATTGAGTAGCGCCAGATAGAGGCATTTCGACGAGATGTCGGTCCGGATTTTGCCGCCGGCCTGAGCCGCCTCCAGCGCCGAGCGCACCAGTGTGGCGTATTCTTTGCGCAGCGCCAGCACCGCCGCCCGATGCGGCCGTGAGAGGGCGCGCAGATCCGTCAGCATCATGACGTGGCGCATCTGGTGCTTGAGCAGCGTCGACAGATGCGCGTGGATCAGAACCCGAATGCGATCCAGCGGATCCCGCTCGCCCTCCATCGCCATCTGCACGTCCGTCAGGAGTTGTTCGAGCGAAGATACGAAGACCTGGTACAGCAGCTCTTCCTTGCGGCGGACGTGGTAGTAGAGAGAAGCTTGCTGGATGCCCACCGCGGCGGCAATCTGACGGGTGGTGGTGGCGCGGTACCCCTTCTCCCAAAACAGCGCGGCGGCCGTGTCGAGAACCCTCTCGGGCGTGGTCCGGTCGGAGGGAGGTCCGCCGTCGGCCGTCGCGGAAGAAGCCTCGGTGCGGTGCATGGGGAGTCCGATCCGCGTCGTTGCCGCGAAACTCCTATTATGGCGCGTCGCAGGGGTAGGGATTTGGCTGGGACGCAGGGATTCGAACCCCGATACGCGGCTCCAGAGGCCGCAGTCTTACCGTTAGACGACGTCCCAATGCCGTCACCATCTTATCAAGCTTATCAAGGCGCCGCTGGGAAATCCAGATTGCGCCGCGTAGTACACTGAAGTTCTCGAATGAATAAGTGTTTGCGGATCAGCGTCCTGGTGGCGCTGTGCGCTTCCGCCGCCGGGGCCTACGACTGGAAGACGCTGAAGCCGCAGGGGTGTGTCAGCGATTTCGCGGGCGTGATCGACGCCTCCAGCAGGAGCCGCTTGGAAGCGTATTGCGGCGTCGTTGAGCAATCCACCGGCGCGCAGATTGCGTTGGTTACCCTCCCATCCCTTCAGGGTGAGCCGATCGAAGACGTCGCCAACACCATTTTCCGTGCGTGGGGCGTCGGACAAAAGGGCAAAGACGAGGGAATCCTGCTGCTGCTGGCCATCGGCGATCGGCGCAGCCGCCTGGAAGTGGGTTACGGACTCGAACCGATCTTGCCCGATGGGTTAGATGGCAGCATCCTACGCGAGATGCGGCCGGCGCTGCGCCAGGGAAGCTATGGCGACGCCATGATGGCCGCGGCCGATACCATGGGCAGCGCCATCGCGGCCGCCAAGCATGTGGCGTTGACCGCTCCGTTGCAGCGGCGCATCCGCCGATCCCCCACGGATTCCATTCCCTGGCCGGTGCTGTTCGGAGGAATCTTTCTGCTGCTGTGGTTGATGCGGGGAGGCGGGCGGGGCGGCTATAGTGGTGGCGGAGGCGGCGGCATCCTGCCGGCCCTGATCCTGGGAAACATGATGGGCCGCTCGTTCGGGGGAGGCCGCGGCAGCGGGGGCTTTGGCGGGTTCGATTCCGGAGGCGGCTTCGGGGGCTTCGGTGGCGGTGATTCCGGAGGCGGCGGCGCTTCCGGTAGCTGGTGAGAATCCTCTATGGATAAAATGCTGAACCAACTCGTGGAGCGGCTGCGAAAGGCCTACGGCGACCAGCTCGTCTCCGTGGTGCTCTACGGCTCGGCGGCGGCCGGCGATCACTCGGCGAAGTTCTCGGACTACAACATTCTCTGCGTGCTCGCCGCCATCAGCCCGCGCGAGCTTGCACAGAGTGAGGACATCTTTCGCTGGTGGCGTGAGCAAGGCAGCCCAGCGCCGCTGCTGCTGACCGAACACGAAGTCGCCACATCCACCGACTGTTTCGCCATCGAGTTTCTGGACATCAAGCAGCATCATCAGCTGCTGCACGGCAAGGACATCGTCTCCGGCCTGGCGGTGGACCGCTCGTTCTACCGCGCCCAGGTGGAACACGATTTGCGCGCCAAACTGCTGCGTTTGCGCCAGAAAGCCTCGGGGATCCTATCTGACGCAGACTTGCTCCGCCGCTTGCTGGTCGATTCGCTTTCCACGTTCGCGGTTTTGTTCCGCCACGCCCTGGCGCTGCAGGGCCTGGAAGCCCCGCATCGCAAACGTGAGGTCATCCAGGCCGCCAGCCGGCAGTTCGGTTTCGATGTGGCCCCGTTCGAAAGGCTGCTCGATCTGCGCGAGGAACGCGTCAAACCTCGAGAAGTGGAACCAGTGGGGCTGCTGACCACGTATCTAGAGGGGATCGGCGCCGTGATCGATGCGGTGGACCGCCTGGAAAAATAGGAGAGTACCGATGAAAATCGCTCTAATTGTCATCCTGGTTCTGGTGGTGGCCGCGCTGGCCGCCGGCAGCCAGTTCGTAAGCGTGCGGAATGACCTGGTGGGCCAGCGGGAAGGAGTCAACGCGGCCTGGTCGCAGGTGGACGTCGTCCTCCAGCGCCGCGCCGACCTCATCCCCAACCTGGTGGAAACCGTGAAGGGCTTCGCCAGCCATGAGACCGAAGTCTTCAAGAACATTGCCGACGCGCGCGCGGCCCTGATCAGCGGCCGCACGCCTCAGGAGAAGATCCAGGCCAACGATCAACTCTCGGGAGCCTTGTCCCGCCTGCTGGTCGTGGCCGAAAATTATCCGCAATTGCGCTCCAACGAAAACTTCCTGCGGCTGCAGGACGAGTTGGCCGGCACCGAGAACCGCATTGCCGTCGAGCGCCGCAAATACAACGAGACGCTGCAGCGCTACAACACCTCGATCCAGGTCTTCCCCAACAACATTGTGGCCAGCCTGTCGGGCTTCGAACGCAATAACGCCTACTTCCAGACGGAACCTGGGGCCCGCACCGCGCCCAAAGTGAGTTTCAAATAGCCGTGGCGGACGTGGAGCGGTTACAGCAGATCGCGGCGGGGCTGAGCATTCCGGGCATCCGCCGTCACATCTTCCTGTGCGCCGAGCAGACCAAGCCGAAATGCTGCTCCCAGGAAGCCGGCGCGGAAGCCTGGAGTTACCTGAAAAAACGGATGGCCGAACTGGGTCTGCTCGACCGCGTCTATCGCACGAAGGCCAACTGTCTCCGCATCTGCGAGCAGGGCCCCATCGCCGTGGTGTATCCCGAAGGCGTTTGGTACCACTCTGCCACGCCCGAGGTGTTGGAGCGCATCATCCAGGAGCACCTCGTCGGCGGCCGCGTGGTGGAGGAATTCGCCTTCGCCCGCAGCCCGATATGCGGTTAGCCCCTCTCGCCTACTCGATCCGCAGCGCCTCCACCGGATCCACCGCTGTGGCCCGGCGCGCCGGAATGAAGCTGGCCAGCGACGCCGCGGCAACCAGGAGCGCTGCGACTGCCGCGAACGTGGCCGGATCGAGCGCCTTCACTCCGAATAAGAGCGAAGACATCAGTCGCGTCACCGCGGCGGCGGCCGCCAGTCCCAACCCCGCTCCGATTCCCGCCAGTAGCAGGCCATGTCGCACGAACATGCGCCGGAGCCCGGCGGGATGCGCGCCCAGCGCCATCCGGATGCCGATTTCGCGCGTCCGCTGCGAGACGGCATAGGCGATCACACCGTAGATCCCCACCACGCCCAACACCAGCGCCATGACGCCGGAGATCGCCAGCAGCACCAGCGTGAAGGAAGTCCGTGCCATCGACTCGTCGTAAACGTCCTGCAGAGTCCGCACCCGGAATACCGGCAGCCCGGTGTTGACCGACCAGATGGCCTGCCGGGCCTGGTTCAGGAAGCTTTCCGTCGCGGCCCGGTCCGTGCGGATCACGAAGGCGCCGAAACGGGTGGCCTGCGCCTCGTTGCCCCAAAAGTTGTCCATCAGAGCGGGCCAGTACACCATCGCCGGCGGCTTCTGCTGCACGCCGTCATCGTATACATTGCCCACCACGCCCACAATCTCGCGCCAGGCGTCCTTGGAGCCTTCCCGGATCCGCTTGCCGAGCGCCGCGCGCGGACCGCCCCACATCTCCCGCGCCATGTTCTCGGAAACCATCGCCACGTGGCGTTTGTCGTAGAGGTCGGTCCAGGTGAAATCGCGCCCCGCGACGAGCGCCGTACCGGTCGCCCTCAAAGAGCCCGGAGAGACGAACCGGAATCGGCGGACGGGAGGCACCTCGCCCACCGCATAGGTCTTGTCCTCTGCGTAAACAAGGTCGTTGGAGTTGAAACCTTCCAGGGGAGCGGTGTTTGCAAATGCAACCGAGGTGACGCCGGGAATCGCTGCCAGCCTGTCGATCATCTCGTTCTGCATCCGCATCACCCGCTCTCCCTCCTTCACCTGGCCTTCGGGTATCACGATGTGCAGGATCTGGACTTGTTCCGGATGGGCGAACCCCGGCTGGACGTTTCGCAACGCCTGAAACGTGCGGATCATGAGGCCGGAGCCGATCAGCAGAACCAGCGCCAGGCCCACCTGCACCACCACCAGCGTGTTGCGCGCCCGATGCCGTTCGCGCCCGTGGCTCATGGTGCGCCCGCCACCGCGTAGGGTCGTCGCCAGATGCGGCCCGGCGTACTTGAGCACGGGGATGAGGCCGAACAAGAGACCCGCCAGCAAAGACGCCGCGAGGGCAAACCCGAGCGCCGTGGGATCGATCCCGATTTCGCTCAGCCGTGGCAGGGTGGCCGGGCCCTTGGACACCAGCAGCCGCAGTGCGCCATACGCAAGCGCTAGCCCCAAGCCACCACCCAGTACGCCGAGGGTCAGACTCTCGAGCAGCATTTCCCGCGCGATTCTTCCCCATCCGGCGCCCAGCGCGGCCCGGATGGCCAGTTCCTGCTGCCGGCCTTCGGCCCGCACCAACAGCAGGTTCGCCACATTGGCGCACGCAATCAACAGGACCAGCCCAATCGTCCCCATGAGCACCCAAAGCGTGGCGCCGATGTCGCCCACCACTTCGTGCTGCAACGGTTGGATCTTGGGAGAGAAACGGGCATTTTCAAACAAAGCGCGGCTGAAGCCGGGCGGCGGGGGCCACCCGTTCAACCAGATGGGCAGGAGACGCGCCACGTCGGCATTCGCTTGCTGCAGCGTGACGCCGGGCTTGAGGCGCGCGATGCCCTGGTAACCGAACTGTCCCAGGAATACTTTGTTGCGGTCGAACCGCTGGGGAAGAATCAGGTCCGCTTGCGAATTCAGAAACCGGAAATTCCGCGGCATCACGCCAATTACGGTGCGCGGCGTGGCATCCAACGTGAGCTTCCGCCCCACAACGGACGCGCTTCCGCCAAAGCGCCGCTGCCAGTACCCGTAAGTCAGCATCACGGTTTCGGGAGTGCCGGGGGTGTCGTCCGCTTGGGAGAACCAGCGCCCCACCGCTGGCTGGACGCCGAGAGCTTGCAGCGTGCCGTGGGTGACGAGCAGGGCCTGGAGCGCCTCAGGCTCGCCCAGCCCGGTGACGGTCGCCCCGCCTGCCGACCACAGTCCGAAGTCTTGGAAGGTCCGGCTCTGGTCGCGGTAAGTGAAGTACATCGTGGGCGAACAGTTGATGTCGCCACTGATTCCGGCGATGCCCGGCGCCAAGTGCCAGACCCCCACCAACTGCTCGGCCCGCGGGTAAGGCAACGGCTTGATCAACACGCCGTCTACCACGCTGAAGATCGCGGTGGTCGCACCGATCCCCAGACCCAAGGTGACCACCGCAACCGTAGTGAACATCGGCGCCCGCCCCAGGCGCCGCAACACGTGCCGCACAGACCTCATGTTCACTAATACGACGCGCCGCCGATTCGGTTCGCAAAATCTGTTGCCCTTCTCACCGAATCGCTCCGCCCAACCCCCAGGCCCTCCGCGGGGGCGGCTTCAGGCTGGAGGACCGTCAATCGTCCGTCGCCTCTTCCGGCGGCTCCCACGTGTCCAGCAGGTCCGGATTCTTGGCGAAGCGCTTGAGCACGCGCACGATGTCGCCTGTGCGAAAGCCCGCATGCAACAGGCGGCGGTATGCCGAGGCGAGGTCTTTATCCTCCCGGAACAGGCCTTCGCGCGGCGCGAGGCGGTATTTGCGGCGGATCACCTCCTCGATGAGCGCCTCCTCGTTGACGTCCCGATAGACCTCGCGCGCCGCCCGCTCGGCTAGCGCCGGGGCCACGCGGCGCTGCCGCAGATCCTGAATCACTCGCGTCTTGCCAAACCGGTCGTTGGCCAAGCGGGAGGCCGCAAAATTCTCGGCGAAGCGCTGGTCGTTCAGGTACCCATGGTCCTTCAGGCGCGCCAGCACGTCGTCCACCTCGGCCACGCGGGCCGCGCGGCGGCGCAGTTTCTCCCGCAATTCGCCGGTCGAGTGCGCGCGGTTCCCGAGTAGTTTCAGCGCGTGGGACCACAGCGCCTCGCCCTCCAGCGTGCGTTTCTTTCGTTCCTCCATAAATGGTCGATTCACTGCGGAGTATACTGGAAACAGCCGTAATCTGGCAGTATCCTTTTCCGGGATCATCGCGGTTTTGGGCCTACGTAAGGAGGAACGATGGATAAGAACGGACTATCAGCCTTTCTGTTGGGTTTGGGTGTGGGGGTCGGGATTGGCATGCTGTTCGCGCCTAAGTCTGGTCAGGAGACGCGCGAGTTGCTGCGGTCGAAGGCCGGCGAAGGCACCGATTACTTGAAGCAGCGCGGCACCGAGGCCAAGCAGGCTGCCGCGGATTGGGTGGACAAGGGGAAGGATACCCTGAGCCGGCAGAGGGATACGCTTGCCGACGCGGTCCAAGCCGGACGGCAGGCCTATCGCGATGCCGTCAATCAGCCGCCATCCGAAGGCATCGCCCAGTAGACACGTCCCAGCGGGAAAATGACTGAAGATTTATTTCGAATCGTAATCACGACGGCGGTTGCGCTGGCCTGCTTCGCGTTCCTGGTGCAGGCCGGCGTGGCCATCGCGCTTTATCGCGTGGCGAGCCGGATCCAAAAGAAGATTTTCCCGCTGGTGGATCAACTGCAGACGGTGTCCGCCGACGCGGTCCCTGTGCTTGAAAAATTCGGCCCCATGATTGACCGGGTGACCCCCGCTATGGATGCCACCAATCGGGTCCTGGCGGCTGCCGAGAAATTGATTAACGAAACGCGGCCGCGCGTGGCCGAGATCGCGACCGAGGCCGTGGCCATTTCCAAGTCGAGCCGCCAACAGGTCGAGCGTATCGGCGAACTGCTGGGCGATGCCGGCGAGAAAGCGCGCGTGCGGCTGGACCAGATTGACCGCTCGGTGGACCAGACGGTCGAACACCTGGAGCAAGCCGGCGACGCCATGAAACGCGCGGTCTTGCGGCCCGTGCGGGAGGTGAACGGCGTGGCGGCAGGCATCAGCGCCGCGGTTTCCGCCTTGGTCCACGGAACGCGCCGGCCCTCGGTCGATCACGCCACCCAGGACGAGGAAATGTTCATTTGACTCTCGTCAGATGAAGTTCACGTCCATTCCGGCGATGAACTGAATCCCGTCGACAACCAGCTCCAACAGGGCGCGATCGTTCGTCAGGAACAGGTCTACGCCTGCCTCGGCGGCGCTCGCCAGGTGGATCGCATCCGCGGGCGCCACCCGATTCTGGCGGCGAATCCGGGCATGACATAGCAATGATATTAGATCCTATGATTCTCGATCCGCATGGCGCCGCGCCGACGCCACCACCAACCGGATTTGTTCGTAGGTAATCTCCGCCGGCAGCGCTTCGCGTAAGGGCTTCAGCCACTGCGAGCCCAGCCGGGCCACCACTTCCGCAATACGCTGGTGGTTCTCGGCTCCCACCCAATCGACGCGGTATTCCACGCGGCCCTTTTCGATCAGATCCGCCACCATGTTGACCACCGTGGTCATTTGGCGCCCCCGAATCTGCGCGATCTCCTCGAAACTCTTGCCTTCCCCCAGCAGCCGGATGGTCTCATCGGCCGGAGAGACCTGCGCCACGTCGTGAGCAGCGGCACGGGCGCCCTGGTCGAAGGCTTCGAACGCGGCGAAGATCTCGCTCCCGTACAATTCCGCCTTGCGCTCGCCGATCCCGAACACCTGCAACAACTCCCTCAGATTGCCCGGCCGCTTGCGGCAGAGGTCTTCGAGCGAGGCATCACTCAGTACAACGTATGCCGGCACCTGGGCCCGCTGAGCCGTGCGACGCCGCCAATCCTTGAAGAAGTCCATCAAGTCTGTACCACCCGCCCCTGCCGGCAATCTGGCGGGCTCCGCTTTCCGCGGCGCCTCGGCCTTGGTCGGCACATCGGCCTTGGTCGATACCTCGGCCTTGCGCGGCGTCTTCTTTCTCGCAGATCGGAGTTTCTCTTCCGGCGGCTCTGCCAGCCACGCCGGAAGATTGCCACACACGTCGCACATCTCGCAGCGCTGCCACTTCGGAACCTGGCCGAAGTGATGGCAGATCTGGTAGTGCCGGCATTTTCCGTTTTCGGCGAAGCCCCGCACAGCGTGATATCGCTGCCAGGCGCGCTCTTTTTCGTCGGGATCGGTCAGCTTGTCGATGAAGTAGGCCAGCAGGCCCGCATCCTTGGGCTGCCACAACAGCACGCAATCCGACGGCTCGCCGTCGCGCCCGGCGCGGCCCGCCTCCTGGTAATACTGCTCGATGGATTTCGGCAGAGACGTGTGGATCACCGCGCGCACCGCCGCCTTGTTGATGCCCAGCCCGAACGCAATGGTGCCCACCAGCACCCGCACTTCGTCGTTCATCCAGCGCTCCTGGTTG
Organism: Terriglobia bacterium; assembly: GCA_020073145.1. Classification (GTDB taxonomy): domain Bacteria; phylum Acidobacteriota; class Terriglobia; order Bryobacterales; family Bryobacteraceae; genus PSRJ01. The sequence goes on along the minus strand of JAIQFS010000007.1, from coordinate 139,064 downwards.
CGCCGCCGCGCGCCGGTCTCCATCTGCCCGTGATACGGAATCGCGGAGATCTTGCGGTCCGCCAGGAAGTCCACCGTCTGCTCCACGGTGGCGATGGTGGGCGCGTAGACGATCACGCTCTCGCCGGCGTATGCCCGCAGCCCGGCCAGCAGCAGCCGCTGGTGATCCTGCTTTTCGCATTTGTGCACGATGTATCGCAGATTCGTGCGGTGGAAGCTGGCGATGTACTTGTGCGGGTCGTGAAGCTGGAGCTGCTGCAGGATATCGTGCCGCACACGCCGCGTGGCGCTGGCCGTGAAAGCGGCGATGGGCTTGTCGGGGAACTGCTGGCGGAGCGCGCTGAGCTGCCGGTATTCCGGACGGAATTCATGCCCCCATTCCGAAATGCAATGCGCTTCGTCGATGGCGAAGCAGGCCACCGGCACCTGTCGAAGCCACCCAATGGTATCCTGCCGCGCCAGCCGCTCCGGCGACAGATAGAGCAGCCGGAAGGCGCCCTGCGTGGCGGCGCGCATCACCGTGCGCTGTTCCTCCGGCGGCAGCGTGCTGTTGAGTAGCGCCGCCGGAATCCCCATCTCGGAAAGCTGCGCCACCTGGTCCTGCATCAGCGCGATCAGCGGCGAGATCACCACCACCGTCTGGCCCAGCACCAGCGCGGGCAACTGGTAGCACAGCGATTTGCCGCCTCCGGTAGGCATCACCACCGCGACATCGCTGCCCGCCATCAGGCTTTGGATGATCCGCTCTTGCAGCGGTCGGAAGGAGTCGTAGCCCCAGTAGCGTTTCAGGGCGGCGTGGATATCCTGCACGGGAGAACTACGAGTGTATCAGGCGACGGACCATCTCAATTTCAAATCCAGCCGCCGCACCGTCTGAGCCGGGGCGTCTTCCAGGAGCGCGCGCATGGTCTGATGGGTGACCGGGTGGCGCAGGTCGGACGCGAGTTCGGCCAGCGGGGCCAGCACAAAGCGCCGCTCGGCCATGCGCGGATGCGGGATCTCCAGCTTGAGACTGCGCACAACGGCCCGGCCGTACAACAGGATGTCGATGTCGATGGTTCGCGGTCCATTGCGCACCGTACGCACCCGTCCGAGTTCCCGCTCGATCCGCGCCACGCGCGACAGCAGTTGCATCGGGAACAGTTCCGTCTCCGCCTCCACCACCAGATTGTAGAACCAGTGCTGGGCGGTAAACCCGACCGGCTCGGTTTCATAAACCGACGAGACGCGCCCGAGGCGCAGGCCCGCCTCGGCCAGTTTCGCGAGCGCCGTTTCCAGGTTTTGCGTACGGTTGCCCACGTTGGAGCCGAGACCCAGATAAATCGTTTTCATCGGAAAGCTAAAACAGCCCCGGCTGGTCGCCATTCCGCGTCTTGGGCTTCACCTTGAAGTGCTCGAAGGCCAGCGCGGTGGCCTCACGGCCGCGCGGCGTCCGATTCAGAAATCCAAGCTGAATCAGGTAAGGTTCGTACACCTCTTCGATGGTGTCCGGTTCTTCGGAAATGGATGCCGCGATCGTGCCCAGCCCGACAGGTCCGCCGCGGTATTTTTCCAGAATCGTCATCATGATCTTCTGGTCGATTTCATCCAGGCCGTGACGGTCCACGTCGAGCAGGTCGAGCGCGGTCTGCGTCACCGGCTGAGTGATGCGGCCGTCGGCGCGCACTTGGGCGTAATCGCGGACCCGCCGCAGCAGACGGTTCGCAATGCGCGGCGTCCCGCGGCAGCGCCGGGCAATCTCCTCGGCCGCGGCGTCTTCGATCTCCGCGTTCAGCAGCCGCGCCGACCGGTTCACAATCGACTTCAGTTCATCCACCCGATACGGATCGAGCCGCAGCACCAACCCGAACCGGCCTCGCAGCGGTGCGCTTACCAGCCCCTGGCGCGTGGTGGCCCCGATCCCCGTGAACTTCGGCAGCGGCAGCGAATGGGTGCGCGCGCCCGGTCCGGCGCCCACCAGGATGTCCACACGGAAATCCTCCAGCGCCGAGTACAGCATTTCTTCCACATCCGGCAGCAGCCGGTGGATTTCGTCGATGAAAAACACCTGCTTCGCTCGGATATTGCTCAGAATGCCGGTGAGATCGAGCTTCTTCTGCAGCACCGGCCCCGACGTGGCGCTGAACTCCACTTTCAATTCCTCGGCGATGATCGAAGCCAGCGTGGTCTTGCCCAAACCCGGAGGGCCGTACAGGAGCACGTGGTCCATGGCTTCACCACGCATCCGCGCGGCCTCAATCGCGATCGACAGGTTCTCCTTCAGCTTGATCTGCCCGGTGAAATCGACCAGGCGGCGCGGCCGCAGCCCTGCTTCGAATTGGAGGTCCTCAGGTTGAAGATCGCCGGAAACTACGTGCCGGTCAGTCATTCGATACCAGCTTACCCCGGATACACGCGGGTCAACGAACCAGTTCCAGCGCGCGCCGGAAGAGCGGCTCGAATTCGCCTGGCGCTCCAGCCGCCTTGGCCTTACGCACCGCGCCTTCCGCCTGCGCGCGGGCGCAGCCCAGGTTCAGCAGCGCGGAAAGCACGTCCTGCTCGATGGCCGAAAGCACTGCCGCCGCGGCTTCCGGTTCTCCTCCCGCGGCCGCCGGTAGCTTGTCGCGCAGTTCCAGCACCATGCGCTCCGCCGTCTTCTTGCCCACTCCCGGAATACGTACCAGCCGCTCCACTTCCCCCCGCCGGATGGCCTGAATCAGATCCGGCGCCGTCACGCCGGACAGAATCTTCACCGCCAGAGTCGGTCCGATCCCGCTCACCCCGATCAGTTTCTCGAACAACCCTTTCTCGTCCTGCGTCAGGAAGCCGTACAGCGCGAGAGCATCCTCGCGCACGTGCGTGTGGATGCGCAGCCGCACCTCGGCGCCGGCGTCGGGCAGGTGCGTGAAGGTGGAAACCGGAATCGTCACGTCGTACCCCACGCCGCCGGTTTCCACGATAACCTGGTTCGGATGCTTCTCGAGCAGCACCCCCCGCAACAGAGCGATCATAAACTCGTATTGTAGGGGATTTCGACCCTTGGCCAGACGACGATTCTTTGTAGATGAGGTGCGCGCCGGCGCCGCCGAACTGCGCGGGGACGATGCGCGCCACCTGACCCGCGTCCTGCGCGCCGAACCGGGACGCCAATACGAGATCTCCGATGGGCAGGCGGCCTACCTGGCCGAAATCGCCGAAGCGCGCGGCGATCGCGTGCTCTTCCGCGTAGTAGAGCCTGTCGTTTCTCCCGAGTTGCCGGTTCGTATCACCCTGATCGCCGCTCTGGTCAAGTTCGACCGCTTCGAATGGATGCTCGAAAAGGCCACCGAACTGGGCGTCGAGCGGATTCTGCCGGTCGAGGCCGCGCGCAGTGAGAAAGGCCTCTTCGAAGCCTCCCACAAGCGTGCCGAGCGCTGGGTGCGCATCGTTCGTGAGGCCGGCCAGCAATCGCGGCGTTTGCGCGCTCCTGAGATCCTGCCCGCCGTTCGCTTCGAGCGCGCACTTGCGGAAGCCGCGGATTGCCGCTACTTCCTGGAGGAGGCCTTGGCTCCTCCGCTGGCGCGACAACTGCCGACGGCCCGTATCCCTTCGGCGCGCGTGGCCCTGCTGCTCGGACCGGAAGGCGGGTGGACCGATGGGGAACGACAGGCCGCCTCCGGCGCTGGGTGGCTGCCCGTGTCGCTGGGCCCTCTCGTCCTCCGCGCCGAAACCGCCGCTGCCGCCGCCATCGCCGTCGTGATGAATTCCTGGTGTGTGTGAGAATTGGAGTGTCGGGAAGTCGCGGACCCGGAATCCAAGTGGATCGAAACGCGATGACACGCTATGATCTGGTGTTGGCGGCACACATCTTGGCAGGACACGGCACCGTTCCATTCTCGTGGTGGGCATCGGCCCCGCGGAGGCTCCCCGCCGGCGGCTGAATGAGTCGCCGGGCGGTTTACTCGTGCGCTACTTGATCCTCAGCGATCTTCATGCCAACTGGGAGGCCCTCGAAGCCGTCGTGCGCGACGCCGGCCCCGGCTTCGACCGCATCGTCTGTTGCGGCGACCTGGTGGGCTACGGCGCCGACCCCAATCCCGTCGTCGAATGGGTCCGCGACCATTGCCACCTGGTCGTGCGCGGCAACCACGATAAGGCCTGCAGCGGCCAGGAGGATCTGGAGTGGTTCAACCCCGTGGCCCGCGCCGGCGCCATCTGGACCGGCCAGAACCTCTCTCCTGAAAACGCAGCCTACGTCCGTGAGTTGCCCAAGGGTCCCGCTCTTCTGGATGGCCTCCAAATTCTGCATGGCTCTCCGTGGGACGAGGATGACTATGTGGCCGCCGCCCACGAGGCCGGCGACGCCTTCGGCTACCTGGAGAGCCGGCTGGCCTTCTTCGGCCACACCCACTTGCAGGGCGGGTTCATCTGGAACCAGTCCCGCATCGAGACCATTCCGCCCGTCTCTCACCGCCACGGCCGCCAATCCATCGAAATCGATCCCAGTTGCGGCTATCTGATCAACCCCGGCTCGGTCGGTCAACCGCGCGATGGCGATCCGCGCGCCGCGTACGCCGTCTATGAGACCGACGGACGCGCGGCCGTCTCCTATCGCCGCGTGACCTATGACATCGAGTCCGCCCAAAAGAAAATCCACCAGGCCGGCCTGCCTCCGTATCTGGCCGAACGCCTGGGCGTGGGCCGGTGACCTCCGTGAGCCGGCGCGTCTCCCTGTTCGTGACCTGCATGGTCGATCAGCTGTTTCCGAAAATCGGACTGGCCATGGCTGGCGTCCTCGAGGGCCTCGGCTTTACCGTCGACTTCCCCGAAGCCCAGACCTGCTGCGGCCAGCCGGCCTTCAATAGCGGCTATCCCGACCAGGCCCGCGACGTCGCCCGGCATTTTCTCGACGTCTTCGAATCTAGCGAGGCCGTCGTGGTTCCCTCCGGCTCCTGCACCTCCATGATCGTCCGCCATTTCGCCGATCTGTTCCGCCAGGACGTACCGCAGTTGGCGCGCGTCGAAAGCCTGGCACAGCGTGTCTGGGAGTTTTCGGGCTTTCTCGCCGACGTGGCCGGCGCGGATGACGTGGGCGCGCGCCTGGATGACGTCGTCACCTTTCACGACGGCTGCCACGCCCTTCGCGAACTGGGCATTCAGACGGCCCCGCGCCGTTTGCTCTCGCACGTCCGCGGCCTGGAACTGCGGGAGATGGAACCGGCCGCCGAGTGCTGCGGTTTCGGCGGCACTTTTTCAGTGAAATTCGCCGAGCTCTCCGGCGCCATGGCCCGCGAGAAGATCGACGCCATCGTCCGCACAGGCGCCCGCGCCGTGGTCTCGCTCGATCCGAGCTGCCTGATGCAGATCCAAGGCGCCTTGTCCCGCGCCGGCCTCAACATCCGCACCCTTCATCTGGCCGAAGTGCTGGCCAGCCGGTAACACCATATGCCTGGAGAGAAGCCCGGCGTTTTCGATCGCAAGATTCGCGAGGCGCTCTCCGACGCCCGCCTGCAGCAGGCCATCTACACTGCCACCGGCCGCCTGAAGGAAAGCCGCCTGAATGTCGTGTCCTCCGGCGTGCTTCCCGACTACCAGGAACTGCGCACCCAGGCCAATCGTTTGAAGCAGCACGCCATCGACAACCTCGACTTCTACCTCGAACAATTCCAGCGCAACGTCGAAGCCAGGGGCGGGCGCGTGGTCTTCTGCCAGAACGGCGTCGCAGTCGCCGACTTCGTTCTCGCGCTCGCCAAGGAGCGCGGCGCGCGCCTCATCGTCAAATCCAAGTCGATGACCACTGAGGAAATCGATCTCAACGAGCGGTTGGAACACCACGGCCTCGAGTCAGTGGAGACCGACCTCGGCGAATACATCCTTCAACTGGCGCACGAGCGGCCGTACCACATCGTCGCGCCCGCGCTCCACAAGACGCGTTATGACGTGGCCGACATCCTCTCCGAGCGGCTGCACGTGCCGCGCGAAACCGTGATCGAAAAACAGACAGCCATCGCCCGTGGCGTCCTGCGCCAGAAGTTCCTGGCCGCCGATATCGGCATTAGCGGGGCGAATTTTATCGTCGCCGATTCCGGCGCAATCGTCTTGGTCGAAAACGAAGGCAACGCCCGCCTCACCACGTCCGCGCCCAAAATCCACATCGCCATTGCCGGAATCGAGAAAGTCATTCCGCGCGCGCAGGACCTGGCCACCTTTCTGAAACTCCTGGCCCGCAGTGCCACCGGCCAGTTGCTCAGCGTCTACACCTCTTTTCTCAGCGGCCCGCGCCGCCCCGGCGAAATCGACGGACCGGACGAGTTCTATGTGCTGCTGCTCGACAATGGGCGGACCCGTCTCCTCGCCGACCGCGAGAAGCGGCAGACCCTCTATTGCATCCGCTGCGGCGCTTGCCTCAACGCCTGCCCGGTCTACCGCAAGATCGGGGGCCATAGCTTTCCGTGGGTCTATTCCGGCCCGATCGGCGCCATTCTGACACCCCAGTTTCGAGAAGTGCCTCAGGAACCGTCTTTACCGTTCGCCTCCAGCCTGTGTGGCGCATGCGCCGAGGTCTGCCCCGTCAAAATCGATATTCCCAAAATCCTGCTCGAACTGCGTTCCGATGCCCATCGCCACGATCCGCCGAAATCACAGAATCGTTGGGAGAAGCTGGCCTTCCGCGCGTTTGCCTGGCTGATGCGCCATCCGCGCGCGTATGAAATGGCGGGTCGCATGGCAGGCTCCCTGGCGGCTGCGGACGACGCGGCCTGGATCAGCCGCGTCCCCGCCCTCCTCAACATCGGCCCCTTGCGCGCTTGGCTCAGCCAGCGCGATCTGCCGCCGCCTCCCCCGCGCAGTTTCCGCCAACTCTGGAGACAGCGATGACGCCGCGCGAGGACATTCTGCACCGTGTCCGCGCGGCTCTCGGCCGTGGCGGGAGCCCGCCGTCTCCCGATCCGCCGGCCGTTCGCCTGCGCATTCCGGAAGTCGTCATCGAGTCGCGGATCGCGTCCTTCACCGCGCGCCTGGAAGCGCTCGCCGGACGCGTGCTGCGCGCGGACACTCCCGGCCGCGCCGGGGAACGGGTCCGCGAGGCCCTCGGCGATCGCAGCGCCGTCGCCTCTAACGCGCCCTACCTGGAAGAGTGCGCCGTCACGCGGTTTCCCGGCGTCCGTTCCGGCAGTACCGACCGCGACCAACTGCGTGCCCTGTGCGCCTCGGCCGACGTGGGAATCACCAGCGCCGACTATGCGCTGGCCGATACCGGAACTCTGGTGATGCTCTCCAGCCCGCACGAAGCCCGCATGATCTCCTTGCTGCCCCCGGCCCACATTGCCGTGCTGCCGGTTACCCGGCTGATCACCGGCTTGGACGAGCTGTTCTCGATTCTCCCGGACCCGGCCTCTACCACCAGTTCGATGGTGCTGATCACTGGCCCCAGCCGCACCGCCGATATCGAACAGATTCTGGTTCGCGGTGTCCACGGCCCCGGCCAGATCACCGTGGTGCTGGTGGGGTGATTTAGTCCCACCGCAGTGCCGCCACCGCATCCAGCCGCGTAGCCCGGCGCGCCGGACCCGCTGTCGCCACGGTCGCGGCCGCAGCCAGGAGCAAGAGCACGGCGGCGTAGGCCGCCGCGTCCAACGGATCGACTCCGTAGAACTGGTGCGCGATCAGCCGCGAAATCCCCACTGCCCCCGCCACCCCGGCGGCCAGCCCCGCCCCCAGCGCGCGCAGGCTCGACCCGATCACCAGCCACACCACTTCGCGCGGCTGGGCCCCCAGCGCCATGCGGATTCCGATTTCTCGCGTTCGTTGCCGCACGGCATACCCGAAAACGCCCGACATCCCGACCGATGCCAGCAGTAGCGCCAGGGCGCCCAACGCGCCGGCGATACCCGCGCCGATGACGGCCGGCTGCACCGCACTCTCGAAGTTTTGCTCCAGCGGTGCGGTCTTCACTTCGGCTCGAGGCTCGATCTGTTTCACCACTGCCTCGATCTTCTGCGCCGTGGCTGCCGTTCCAGAACGCACCAGCACTACCGGCGTCCAGCGGCCCTCGATCGGCCAATAAAGCGTGGGCTCCACTTGTCCTAGGGACGTCGTGGCTGCATCTCTCACCACACCGACAATCTCCCGGCGCTCCGTCCCGGCAACCAGAATCTGGCCCACGGCGCCGTTCGGCCAATAACGTTTGGCCGCCGTTTCGTTAATGAGCGTGACAAGGCCGCCCGAGTCTTCGCTCCTCAGATTGCGGCCGGCCACCACCGGGATCCGCAACACGTCGAAGTATCCGCTGGTGACCGCATGGAACGCTACCATTCGGTCGTGGCTGGCCTCTTCCCCGGGCATCCGGAAGCTAGTGTAGGTGCGTCCGTTGCTGAGCGGAGCGTCGCCGGCCAGCCCCCACGGCGGCAGAGTTGCGACGGAGCGCAGACCATCGGTCAGCGCGCGTGTGAATGCCCCCATGCGTGGTCCGCTGTAAGCATCCGCCGGCAGATCCATCGAGATGACGCGGACACCCCGAAAGTCAAAGCCCGGATCCAGCTTGCGAGCGAGTTGCACTCCGCGGAGCAGCAGCCCCGCTCCGGCTAGCAGCATCACACTGATGGCCACCTGCGCAGCCAGCAGCACGCCGCGCAGGGAAAGACGAACACTAGGAAGCCGCGCCTGGTTCTTGAGTGCGCCGGCGACTTCTCCGCGCGTCGCGTGCAGCGCCGGTGCCAGCCCGAACGCCATGCACGAAAGCGCTGCCAGTGCGGTCGTGTAGAACAGGACGTTCCAATCCGGCGCCAGCCGCGGCACCACGGAATCGGTCAACTGCCGGACGACGAGTCCGGGCAGCCAGAAAGCCGTCAGAAGCCCAAATCCCGCCGCCGTCACGGCCAACGTCATACTCTCTACCAAGAGTTGACGGATCAGCCGCATCCGGCCGGCACCCAGTGAAAGCCGCACCGCAATTTCCTGCCGCCGTGCCGCCGCTCGGGCCAGCAGCAGGTTCCCGATGTTCGCGCACGCCAGGAGTAACACCAGCGTGACTGCGAGAAACATCAGAACCAACAGGGAGGTCGCCTTCCTCTTGAAGCCGGGATTTGCCAGCATGGCGGTTCCTGTCAACAGCACTGGTCGGCTGTCCGATGCGCCCGCGGAGAACTGCTTCAGCAAGAGACTCACTTCCGCTTGCGCCTGTTGGCGCGATGCGCCCGGCGCTAACCGCCCGGCCATCTGTGAGCAGCAATAGTCCGGCGAGGTCAGGAACGGCATTACGCTGGGGTCGTTGGGCCGCAGCAGGGCCATCGAGGCAAGCGGAATCCAAACATCGGTAGTCAGGGGTTTGTCAGTCCAGGTGCCCACAAAGTCCGGTGGAGTGACGCCCACCACGGTGAACGGAACGTTCTCCAGCCGGATTCGCCTGCCGATAATTTGAGGATCGCCGCCCATCCGGTTCTGCCACAGCGCGTGCCCGATTACCGCGACCGCCTCCGGCGCTCCGGCGCGGTCTTCCTCGGCCAGGAACCCTCGGCCACGCTCCATGCCGACACCCAGCGTGCTGAAGTAACCTCCGCTTACATGAAAAACAAAGCTCACAGGCGTGCCATCTAGTTTGAGCGGCCCCGCGCCTCTCATCGCGATCACCCCGCTCAGCGTCCGCGCATGCTCTGACAGGTAGCGGGACTCTGCAATCGAAAACCCGGCAGTGCCCGCCGGCCGGTTTCGACCGGCATCGGCCGCGACGATGTGGAACATATTGACGACGCGAGACGGATCTTTCACCGGCCAGGGCCGCAGCGCCACCGCGTTAAACACCGTGAACAAGCTTGTGTTGATGCCTACCGTGCTCCCCAGCGCCAACAGCGCCAGCAGCGTGAATCCCGGCTGCCGCCGCAGCATGCGGACGCCGAAGACCAGGTCGCGCCAGAAACTCTCCAGCCACGGCGCCAGCCAGACTTCGCGCGCCTCTTCGCGAGCCAGCGTCATGTTCCCCATCCCGCCTCCGGCCCCTAGCTCCTGCGCCTTCAGGGCCCGGTGAAATTCCATCTCCTCGGCTAGCTCCGCTTCGAAGCCGCGCCGCCTCGTCAGGTATCGCAAACGCCGAATCAGCTTCCTCATGCCCTCTCCTACGCGGTCTGCAGCACTTTTTGGATGGCCGCGATCATGCGGTCAAAATCCTCGCGCTCCGATGTCAGCTGCTTCCGGCCCGCCGCCGTTAGCGTGTAATAGCGCGCTCGCCGATTGTTCTCCGATGCGCCCCACTCGGCATTCACCCATCCATTCAGAAGCAGCCTTTGCAACGCCGGATACAGCGAACTCTCCCCCACCTGCAGCACCTCATCGGAGTTTTCTTTGAGGCGCTGCGCAATGCCATAACCGTGCATGGGCGCGCGCGCCAGCACCTTGAGGATCAGCAGATCCAAGGTGCCGGGCAGCAATTCCTGCGACCGATTCGTTTCTCCCATCGCCTGTCGATGGAAGAATACCCGACACTCGAAGGTTTGTCAACCCCCATCGTCTGTCGATGGGAAAAAGAGCAGGGAACCGCCTTTAATCGGGTTCTCCGGATTTTCCCCGGGTCGGCCCGGCTTCGTCCTTACGTCGATCCAGCTCCGGCAGATTTACATTTGCATGTCTTGAATCGTACTGGTACTATCGCAAAACGCGCGCTTTCAGGCCTAGCATCCTGGAGACCATCTTATTAGAATCAATAATCTACAGGATATACCCTCAAATGGGGGTAACATATGAATTGCCAAAAGTACCTAGATAACTGTTGCATCCCGTAGACCCGAGTGCTACACTCGTCATGGTCGATATAGTACTGGCGATAGCCGATTCGCTCTCCTGAAAGTTACGAATGTTAGCAACTGTCCTAATCTTGACCGTTTCCGTGGCCTTGCTGATCTACTGGTTCCGTTATTGCTGTATCGGCCTCCTCCGGAGCCATGCGGATCAGCGCTTCCTGGTACCCGAGAACCGCTACAATTTTCCGCAAGTGCGTGAGCGCCTCTTTACCGATGTGGATCTGGATCCGTTGCACCATTCCCTGGACCGGGACTATCGCGTCGTGACCTATCTCCTGCGCCACGCCACCGGATTGGGCGCACCATCGGTCGAGCGTCGCCTGCTTCTACTGGATTACCGGCTGATGCATGCTTGGTATCGTTTCGCCCGCATGGCGGCTCCCTCGCAGGCCCGCAAGGCGTTACGCGAGCGCGTCGAGATCCTCGGTTGCCTGGCCCAGATGATGGGCGAACAGGCGGGCGTTCGCGGCGCTGCTTGATCCATCCGCTCTTTCCCTCTTTCGTACGATTCCCCTGAAAACCGCGGTGTTCTCCCCTCGATGCGTCGTCTACAATGAAAAACGTGGGATCCGAACCGTCACTGCAAGTTGCGGTCGACCGGCTGAACGCCGTCCGCCGGGAAATCGCCAAAGTCATCGTCGGACAGGACGATGTGGTCGAGGGTGTGTTGATCTGCCTGCTCTCGGCGGGCCACGTTCTGCTGGAGGGCGTCCCGGGCCTGGGCAAAACCACACTGCTCCGCACGCTGGCCCGTGCCCTGCAGCTCAAATACTCGCGCATCCAGTTCACTCCCGACCTCATGCCCGCTGACATCGTCGGCAGCATGATCATGGAGAGCGACGATCGCGGCGCCAAGGCCCTGCGCTTCCAGCAAGGCCCCATCTTCGCCAACCTCGTCTTGGCAGATGAGATCAACCGCGCCACCCCCAAGACCCAATCGGCCCTGCTCGAAGCCATGCAGGAGCGCACCGTCACCAGCGGCAACGCTACCCACGAACTGGACCAGCCGTTTCTGGTGATGGCCACCCAGAATCCCATCGAAATGGAGGGCACCTACCCGCTCCCGGAAGCGCAGCTCGACCGCTTCCTCATGAAGATCCTGGTGCCCTATCCCTCCCACGCCGAGCTCAGCCGCATCGTCGAGCGCACCAGTCAGCCGGACGGCGAGCCCCCCGTGCCCGTGATGGATCGCGAGTCCATTCTGGAAGTGCGCTCGGTCTGCCGGTCCGTGCTGGTCGCCCCGCACGTCCAGGAATACGCCATTCAGCTGGTGATGGCCACTCAGCCCGAACAGAAAGAAGCGCACGAGATGGCCCAGAAATATATCCGTTATGGCAGCTCCCCGCGCGGCGCTCAGGCGCTAGTGGAGTGCGGCCGTGTCCGGGCCCTGATGCGCGGCCGCTTTCACCTGGCCTTGGAAGATATCCAACATGTCGCGCCGGCGGTCCTGCGCCACCGCGTGATCCTCAACTTCGACGCCCACGCCGACGGCCATACCCCCGAGACCATTCTCACTTCTGTCATCAAGTCCGTCACCGCGCAGGCCGTGGTCGCGTAGGTTTCCCATGGCCGCGGCGCCCCTGCTCGATCGGGATTTTCTGGAGAAGCTGGAGCGGCTCACCATCCACTGGCAAAAATCCTTCGCGGGCCTGGTAGGCGGCCACAATGCGTCGCGCTTTTCGGGCCCCGGCCAGGAGTTCCTCGATCACCGCAATTTTCACCACGGCGACGACCTGCGCGCCGTCAATTGGCGCGCCTACCTCCGCCTCGAAAAGCTCTTCCTGAAAATGTTCCAGGTGGAGCCGCGCGTGCCCGTCCGCCTGTTGATCGATGCCAGCTCCTCCATGACCTCCCACGGCGGCGGGAAATTCGAGTACGCGCAGAAACTCGCGGCCGCGCTCTGTTACGTCGGCCTGGTCCGCCTGGACTCCATCGAAATTCACGGCTTTTCCAATCGCCTGTCCCACCGCATTCTCTCCACTGGCGGCCGCCACCGGATTTCGAGCGTCATGGACGCCCTGGCGGCCCTGCAGCCGGGCGGCCGCTCCGATTACCTCGCCGCCATCCGCGAATTCATCAGCGACTATTCCCAGCGCGGCGTCGTCATCCTCATTGCCGATTTTCTGGACGATGGCGGCTGCGAAAAGGCCCTCCAGTACCTCACCGATTTCGGCCATGAGCTGATGCTGTTGCAAGTGTGGGCCGAGCAGGACCGCACTCCTCCGTGGCTCGGCGAGCTCGACCTGCGCGACGCCGAAACCGGCGCGGCCCTCAAGGTCGATTTCGATGAAGGCGCTCGAACGCGCTATACTCGCGCCTTCGACGAATACGCCATGGACCTCCAAAAGCTGGCCATGCGCAGCGGCGGGCGGTATGCCGGCATCTCCACCGCCCAGCCGCTCGAAGATGTCATTTTCGGAGACTTGATCCGAACGCGGGGGATCGCGTGAAAACCAGGGCGGCGCCATGTATCTTCTAAATCTCTCACTGGCGCAATTCCTCGCGGTCTTCGGGACCGTCTCGGCCCTGGCCGTCGCGTTATACCTGCTCGACCGTTCGCGCCGACGCCAGGTGGTTTCCACCCTGCGGTTCTGGGTCTCGGCCGAGCAGCCCACCGTCGTCGCCCGCCGCCGCCGGATCCAGCAGCCCTGGTCGCTGGTTCTGCAGCTGATCAGCATGGCCCTGCTGCTGCTCGCTCTCGCTCAGCTCCGCTTCGGCGCCCCCGAAACCGGGGGCCGCGACCACGTCCTGCTGCTCGAAACTTCCGCCTGGATGGGCGCCCGTTCCGGCAATCGCACGTTGATGGACATTGCCCGCGACCGCGCCCGTCAGTACCTGCGCGCGCTCCCCGGCCGCGACCGCGTCATGCTCGTCCGCGCCGACGCCCTGGCCACTCCGGCCACAGCCTTCGAGCCCGATCGCCGCAAGCTCGACGCCGCCATCGTCGCCTCCGTTCCCGGTTCCACCGCGTTGAATCTCGAGGAGGTGCTCGCCTTCGCCCGCCGCGTCCAGTCGCAAGGCGGCCGCCGCGCCGGGGAAATCGCATTCATCGGCGCTGGCCGCACCTCCCAACTCGATCCCTCCACCACCCTGCCGCGGAACCTGCGCGTCATCGCCGTCCCCGATGCCATCGAAAACGCCGGCCTGCGCAAAATCGGCATGCGGCGCGCCGCTGGCGATTCCGACGTCTGGGAGATCTACGTTTCCGCCCGCAACTACGGCGTCCGTCCCCGCGTCGTGACCCTGTCAATTGACTACGGACCGCCCGGAGATACCGGCCGCGTCGTCGTCGGCTCGCGCCGTGTCACCCTCCAGCCCGGCGCCGATAACGAACAGACTTTTGAATTTCGCAGCAGCGCCGCCGGAATTCTGGGAGTTCGCCTGAGCCCCCGTGACGCCTTCCCCGCCGATGACCGCGCCACCCTCGAGCTGCCCTCCCAGCCCACCCTTCCCGTCACCGTCTACTCCAGCGAGCCCGATCTGCTCCGGCCGTTGCTGGCCGCCACTCCGCGTGTGGCCGCCGTCTACAAGAAGCCGGCGGAGTACATCCCCGGCGACAAGGGCCTCGTCATCCTCGATCGCTTCATTCCTCCTCAGCGCCCCCAGGCCGATTCCGTGTGGATCGATCCGCCCGCCGCTGGATCTCCCATCCCCGTTCGCGCCAGCGCCGAGCAGGTGCTGTTTTCCCGCTGGGATCCTACACACCCCATCTCCGCCGGCCTGCGCACCAAGGAATACAAGCTCGACAAGACTTCCGTGTTCGCGACCGCCCCGGGCGACGCGCGGATCGCCGAAGTCCAGGCCGGCCCGGTGATCGTGGCCCGGCCGGACCAGCCCAAGATCGTCGTCTTCGGCTTCCATCCCGCGCTCTCCAACATGCGCTATGAACTGGCCACCCCGCTCCTGTTCGCGAACCTGCTGCGCTGGTTCGCGCCCGAGCTCTTCCGCCGGTCCGAGTTAAGCGGCGTCAGCGTGGGGGCCGTCAAGCTGCTTCTCGATCAGGATACGGCTCCCGCCAACGTGAAGGTCGTCACTGAGGACGGCACCGCGCTGCCGTTCGTGCTCCGTGACCGCGCGGTCCATTTCTTCTCGGGCGCACCGGGCGTGGTCCGCGTGCTGGCTGGGGACCGCGAGTACGTCAACTCCCTGACCCTCCCCGAGGTCGGCGACATCCAATGGACGCCCCCCGCCGACGTGCGCCGCGGCATCCCGCGCACTCCGCCGCTCGAGCGCGCCGCCAGCGACCTCTGGCCTTGGTTGGCTCTGGCCGGCGGCTTGGGCCTGCTGGCGGAATGGCTTCTGTTTGCGCGATTCCGCCGCGGTGAGGCGTGGCGGCCTCATGTCGTCCGCCGTGCGTCTCACCCGGTGGAGGCGGTGCGCCGATGACTTTCGATCGTCCCTGGGCCCTGATTCTGGCCCTGTTCCCTCTGGCCTGGGCGATTTGGGAGTGGCGCGCTTCCTCGCGCCGCCTCGGGCTTCTCTTGAAAGCCGCTGCCTTCGCCGCCATCCTGGCGGCGTTTGCCGAGCCTCGCGTGACCATTTACCAGACCAAGGTGGCGGTAGCGGTCCTCGCCGACACCTCCGCCAGCATCGCGCCGGCCGATCTGCGCAACGAGTCCGAGTTTGCCAACCAGGTCGAGCGGGCCCGCGGCGGCAACTGGACCCGCGTCATTCCCTTCGCCCGCGTCACCCGCAACACCTCACCCCAGGAAAGCCTGAAAGGTGCGTGGCAGCTCCGCTACACCGCGGGAGCCCCCGGCCGCGGCACGAATCTCGAATCGGCCATCCGCGATGCCGCCGCTTCCCTGCCCTCCGGAATGGTCCCGCGCATTCTCCTGATCTCCGACGGCAACGAGAATCTGGGCAGCGCCGCGCGCGCCATCTGGCAGGCCCAGCAATTGGGTATCCCCGTCGATACTCTGCCTCTGGCGGGCCGCCCCAAACCCGGACTGCGCCTCGATTCCGTGGCTCTCCCCGGACAGGTCTTTAGCGGCGAACGCTTCCCCATCGACATCACCGTGGAATCACCGCGGTCGACCCCTGCTTCCGTTGAAATGACCGCTGAGGGCAAATCGCTCGGCGTCAATTCCGTCGATCTGGGCGCGGGCACCAATCATCTCCGCCTGCACGCCAACGTCAACTCCGCCGGCGCCATCGAGTTGGCCGGCAAGATCGCCGCCGCCGAACTGGGCGAGGCCCGCTTCGAACAAGCCGTCACGCTGCGCCGCCCCAAGGCCTTGCTCGTGTCCAATGATCCGCCGGCCAGCGAACAGCATCTGCTCCGCACCCTCCAGGCCAACCAGTTCGAAGTCCAGCAGTCATCCATGGGTGTCCCCCCCCAGCTCACCGATTATCAGCTCGTCCTCATCAACAACTGGAACATGCAGTCCATTCCCGACGCCCGCAAGTCCGCCCTCGAAGCCTTCGTGAAAGGCGGCGGCGGCCTGGTGTGGATCGGCGGCGAGCAGAACGTCTACGTCGACAAGAAGGGCGAAGAGGACGCGCTCGACCGTGCCCTGCCCGCCAAGCTCGCTCCGCCCCGCACCCCCGATGGCACCGCCGTGGTCCTCATCATCGATAAGTCCTCCTCCATGGAGGGCCGTAAAATCGAGCTGGCCCGCGCCGCCGCCACCAACGTGGTGGAAAATCTGCGACCCATCGATTCCGTCGGCGTCCTCATGTTCGACAACACCTTCGAGTGGGCCGTTCCCATCCGCAAGGCCGACCAACCCGCCGTGATCAAGCGCCTCATTGCCGGCATTCAGCCCGATGGCGGCACCCAGATCGCACCCGCCCTCAACGAAGCTTACCGCCGCATCGTTCCCGAAAACGCCATCTATAAGCACATCGTGCTCCTCACCGATGGCATTTCCGAAGAGGGTGACAGCATGGCCCTGGCGCGCGAAGCCAAGGCCAACCGCGTCACCATCTCCACCGTCGGTTTGGGTCTGGACGTCAACCGCGCCTATCTGGAACGCGTAGCCTTCGCCGCCGAAGGCAAGTCGTATTTTCTGAACGACCCTGCCGGCCTCGAACAACTGCTGCTCCATGACGTCGAAGAGCACACCGGCATGACCGCGGTCGAAAAGCAGATCCGCCCCCACGTCACTAAGCAGGCCGAGATCCTCGATGGCGTCGATATCGAAAACGCCCCGCCGCTCCGCGGCTATGTGCGCTTTCAGGCGCGGCCCACCGCCGACACCATCCTCGACGCCGATCCCAAGGACCCGCTCCTGGTCCGCTGGCAGTACGGCCTCGGCCGGGCTGCCGTCTTCACCTCCGACGCCAAGAATCGCTGGGCCCAGAACTGGGTCACCTGGCCGGGCTTCGACCGCCTCTGGGCCAACATCTTCCGAGACCTGCTGCCGCACGCTCCGGCGAGTGAAGCCATCGCCGATTTCGACCGCGCCAGCAACGATCTGGTAGTCGATTACCACCTCACCCCCAACGTGCCCGAGCCCGCCACTCCCCCCGATATCTTCGCCATCGGCCCCAATGGCTACCATGCCCCGCTCAAGGTCAGCAAGGTCGCCGCCGGCCACTATCGCGCGCAGCTCAACATCGGCCAGAACCAGGGCCTGTTCCGTGTGCGCCCCCTGGAAGACTCCGCGGCTTTCCCTGAAGTCGGCTTTTACCGTCAGGAAGATGAAATGCTCGAATACGGCAACAACGAGGCGCTCTTGCAGCAAGTGGCGTCGGCCACCGGCGGTCGTTTTCGCCCCGATCCTCGCCAGCTCTTTGATCCCGCCGACCGCAGCATCACCGCCACCATGCAGCTCTGGCCGGCCTTGCTCGGTCTGGCCATTTTGCTGAACCTGGCCGAGCTGGTGATGCGCAAATCGAGGGGCTTGCTGGAATCCCTGGGCCTCCGCCCGCGCCCTGCGGAGAGCGGCTTAACCCTAAGCTAAGGCAGCGAACTGGGTCCGCGCGCGGACAGCCCGGCCTGATGTTCGCGGCTCGTTCCCCGAACGCTTCTGCGGGCCTCTTCATCGTCGTATTTCACTTTGCAGCCAGTACGCGCTTCCAGGTGGGACACGGTTCGTTTGACAATGTCCCGCCCCAATTCGAACACCGCCGCCTGTTGCCCACCGTCGGCGTCTTTATAACTCACGGTCAGGAAGTTGGTGCGCTTTCTGGAGAACCATCCGACCGGGTTAATGCTGGCGAGACCCATCTGCCGCCCAACCCGATTTCCATACTCGAGCGCAGTTATTCGGAGGTACGGGATCGCGAGTTTGCCGCCTTTGTAGACGAACACAAAGTCGTTTTCATCCGTAATGGACGACGTGCCTTCCGTGTCCAGTTTGATGAGCAGCGTCCCGCCGACGAACTTGGTCGTCGTGCCCCCCATGCCTGCCGCGGCCGCCGATTCGAACACCAGCAACGCCCCCAGAAGCCAGCCAACCCTCTTCATCATGAGCGCGATCTCCACCGAGAATTCAAATGCCAGGTGGATTATCACGCTGAGTTTGGCTGAGGCTCAAGTTATCGATGGACAACCTGCCCTTGGAGATGTACGGCGATACGGTTGAGGCAAGATGTCTTCCTGAGCCGCCCGGCTTACGGCGCGGTCACGATTTGTGTTCAACCCAGGCCGGTGCCAAGCGAACTTGGCGATGACCCCTTCCGCGCCGCCCCTCGCCCGCGGAGAGGCGACCTTTGCAGAAACCTCTTGACGAGTCTCTATGGAGTGTGTAGTGTATTACTTGAATAGTACACTTTGCAGATGATCTTCCGGATCAATCAATCCGCCGGCGTTCCGCTCTATATCCAACTCATGGAGCAGGTGAAGCACGCGGTGGAATTGGGTGCGCTCCGGGAAGGTGACCAGCTGCCGACCATCCGCAAGGTGGCCGAAGAGCTGGTCATCAATCCGAATACCGTGGTCCGCGCGTACCGGGAACTGGAACACGAAGGCGTCCTCGAGCTGAAGCACGGCTCGGGAGCCTTTATCACAGAGCCGTCGGGAAAGCGCGCCCCGTTGATCGCAAAGGCGCAGGCCATTGTGCAATCGGCCATCGACCGGCTTGCGGCGCTGGGACTGACGGAGGAGGAACTTCGCCGGATCTTCGAAAGCCAACTGGCGCAAGTGCGCGCCGAAGGGCGCATGGAAAAGCAGAAAGGGTAAAGCGATGAGCGATTTCATCATCGAAACCAGTCAACTCACGAAGTCCTTTAAGGGTCACCCGGCCCTGCGGGGCCTTGACCTACGAGTACCGGTGGGCAGCATTTTCGGTTTCCTCGGCCGCAACGGCGCGGGCAAGACGACTACCATCAAAACTCTGATGGGGCTGCTGAGGTCCGACAGCGGAAGCGCCCTCGTATTTGGAATTTCGGTGCAGGATGAGAAGCGCTCCGTCGATATCCGGCGCCGGATTGGTTTCGTCACCGAGGACAAAGAGTTGTATCCATACATGACGGTGGAGCAGATCATCCGCTTCACGCGTCCTTTCTTTCCGAAATGGCGCGACGATCTGGAGCGGCGCTATCTCCGCATGTTCGAACTTCCGCCCGCGAAGAAGATTCCGGATCTGTCCAAGGGAACGCGCTCCAAGCTGATGTTGCTGCTGGCGATCGCGCGCGGCGCCGAACTGCTGATCCTGGATGAGCCGACCGACGGTCTCGATCCGGCTGCCACAGAAGACGTTCTGCGCGAACTGGTCGCTGTTGCCGCGTCGGAAGGAACCACCATGTTCTTTTCGTCGCATCAACTCGGCGAGGTGGAAACGATTGCCGATCAGATCGCCATCATCGACCAGGGAAAGACCATCGTGGCGGGCTCGCTCGACGATCTAAAGGCGCGGTATCAAAGGATCACAGTGGTGTTCGGGGAACTGGCACAAGCGCCGGCGCGATGGGTGGAAGGCGTGGAGTCGGTGCGGGAGGAAGGGCGCATGGTCTCGATCCTGGCAAGCAATAACGTCGAGGCGATTGTCGAGCAGGCGCGATCCATACCAGGGGCCGCGGTGGAGCGCTTCCCGGTGACGCTGAAAGAGATCTTTCTGGAACACGTGAGGAGCAACTAAGATGCTTTGGTACAAAGGTTGGCTGGAGACCAGGTTTCGACTCGTGTTAGTGCTCGTGGTGGTCGCTCTTTTGATCCTTACCCAGTCGAACGGGAGCGCCAAGGCTGATGTCAGGGGCGTGATCTTCATTGCTGGCATGTCGGTGTGGCTGCAATGCATCTTTCTAGCCGCGGCAGGGATTGTTACGCAGCAGAGTCTTCAGGCGGCCAAAGGGCTGCACGGATCAACTCTGTTCACATTGACTCTGCCGGTCAGCCGATTCCGTCTGCTGGCCGTCAGAGCCGGACTCGGATGGCTGGAAATGGCTGGCGGAATCGGGACGATCTGCTGTCTATTATGGTTCCTGTTTCCGGTAATCCGGAGTAGCGCCACACCGCAGGAGATGGCCCAGTTCGCAGCAGTGCTGATGGTTTGCGGTTCGGCCTTCTACTGCATCACGGTGTTGCTGGCCACGGTTCTGGACGATCTCTGGCGCGTGTGGGGCAGTCTGCTGTGCTACGGCGCCCTCGGGTGGCTTGCGAACAAGATTCCTGCGCCCGCGGCGGTGAATCTTTTCCAGGCTATGAGCGACCGTTCGCCATTGCTCACGCACAGGATGCCGTGGACAGCCATGGCGTTCGCACTGGGGTTGGCTGCCGCTCTCTTTTTCGCAGCGCTGAAGGTCGTGCAGATTCGTGAATATTAAGGAGGCTTGGTCTAAGGCAGAGGAGCGGCGCCAGTATTGGCAGACCATACCGCTATCGGCGGTAGCGTGGCTTGGGCTGACGGCCTTCCTTTCGTTTTCTTCCATCGGCCTTGGGATTGACCTGGGCGATGCCCTGCAAAGGCCATTAGCCTGGGCCCTCGCCGGGACTGTGCTGATCGGTATCCTGATTGCCTTGTCCATGGCGACCATCCTCCGAGTTCCTAAAGCGCGATTCATCATCGCTCCTCTCCTGGTACTTGTGACTGGCGTGCTGCCGCGGATCACGACTGGTTTTCCATTAGACAAGACGCTGATGGGTCCTGGCTTTGAGCACATCCGCTGGCGGCTGGCCATCGACGGCATCCTATCGATCTTGGCTGCTTCGGCAGGATGGGCGAGCTTAGTGATCTTCGCGGGGACACAGGGAGTGAAGCACGTTCGCCTGCGTACCGAGCTTGAACTGGCCGAGAGACTACAACAAACGCTCGCGCCTCCGCTCGTAGTGAGTAACCCAGGGTACGAAATCCACGGCCGGTCCGCGCCCAGCAGTCAGATGGGCGGAGACCTCCTCGATGCGGTGGATGACCCCGCCGCGGGAATGACGGTGTATGCGGCCGATGTCGCGGGCCATGGAATTCAGGCTGGCGTGTTTATGGGAATGGTCAAGAGCAGCGTCCGCATGGCTTTGCTAAAGGTCGGGCCGTTGGCGGGTCTGCTCTGCGATCTGAACCGCGTAGTCTTCGAGGTCAAGACCACGCCGGCGACCTACGTAACCTTTGCCTGCCTTCAATGTCGTGAGAGTGGCAAGATTGACTATTCGCTCGCCGGCAGCGGACCGATCCTGCACTACAGCGCTCAAATCAAGACAACGACGCAACTGGCGATGGAACAGTTTCTCCTGGGTTTGTTTGGGAACGCGACGTTTCAAAGCCACACCGTCGAAATTCAGCCGGGGGATATCCTGGCGTTGTTAGCGGACGGGCTGCCCGAAGCGACGAACGCCGGCGACGAGCAATTTGGGCTCGATCGAATGGGAGAAATCATCGCACGGCGACCCGGCGCGCCCCTGTCGGAGATCACTGAGTCAATATTTACCGCGGTCCGCGGGCATGGGCTGCAGACCGACGATGAGACGCTGGTGCTCGTGCGACGCCGATAAATTTTGGACGGATTGGAAAGGACCTGATAGGAAACGAGGCTCTGGCAGCCTGGGTGTAACGCTGGCGCTAACCGTTGTCACGGCATTCGCTCTGGCGGGGCCCGGATTCGAAGTGGCGACCGTGCTAAGTTGGCTTTGGCCCTTCAGCCCACTACCAATCGCCGCCACTCACTCGGGGAGTCACCGGATCCCCCGTCCCCCTCCCCGCGGCGCATAGCCCCCTGCACCTCCCGTACCCGTACGGATCGGGCCCGATACTGGTACGCGCGGCTCTGCCCCCGCAGATCCAGTAAGGTGATAATCAGTCCAGGAACTCTGAAATGATTTAGCTCCTCGCACACCATCGCATTCGGCCCTGCATCGCGGTTGGTTCAGGGTGGACTTGGGAGGTCAAGTATGGAACCACGGAAGGCCGCGCCCTCGAAAAGCATCCCGGGAATCGCGTCGGCTAGCCGGAGACTCCACCGGCGTTACCCGATGGCACTCGGCGTGAGCTGGAAGCTGGCACACGGCCGCGAGACGTTGGATACCGGAACCGGAACCACCATTGATCTCAGTAGCGGAGGCCTGCTTTTCCAAACCGACCGTGAGTTGCGAGTCGGATTGAGCATCGAGCTCTCCATTGCCTGGCCCGTCCTGTTGCGGAACGTGGCACCCCTTCAACTCAAGGCCGTCGGTGACATCGTGCGCACCGAGGGCCGCCGCCTGGCGGTCCGCTTCCGGCATCACGAGTTCCGGACCGTGGGGATCGTCTTAGCCCGCCGAGCGCCTGGCACGGCCGTAGCGCCTTACGCCTCTGCCCCGGTCCTTTCAGCCTCACGCGCTCCTAAGTGAGCCGCCTATCTTCCCGCCTTCGCTGGTTGGTGCCCTGCGTCTCTCTCGTTTTCCAGGCAGATGTGCTCGAACACGTCGGTGTCCGGCAAAAGCTCCTCCACGAACTGGATCGTGACCGGCTGAGTGAACGTCTTTGCATCCGTAACCGTCACGGTGACGTCCATATGCCCGAAATCGCGCCGGTGGAAGCGCTCCTCCACCCGCATGTCCTCGCTGTGTCCGTGGCCGCGCGCGTCCAGCCAGCTCAGATCGTTGAATCCCATGGTCTCCACCACCAGCGTGTCGCCTTCCCATCGCCCCACCGAATACCCCAACCAGGCCGGTGCCGGATCGGCAGGATGCTTGCGCCCGTCCGTGTAGATCTGGCGGAAGAGAGTCTCGACTTCGTAGAGGAACAAGGTCTCACCGGGCGTTTGAATGATCTTGAACGGCTCCGGCAGCAGGTCGGCGTGGGGCACCCCGTCGGGCAGACAGTTCAGCGTCGGATTGAAAGCTCCCGGCTGACTGTGGCGGCGAAGCAATTCCGCGCCCGCCGGCGTCAGCGGCGCTTCCGCGGGCTTGAAGTCGGACAGGATATCTCGAAAGTACTTCGAGTTGGGCGATTCACCCAATCCGTAGAGCCCTCCCTGTCCGCGAGGTTCTGCCGCCGCCTGCCAGATCCCCGAAAGGTCTGGCTTGCCGTTCACCCGGGGCACCGCCCCGGTCAGATCCACTTTGCCGTCCGGCGTCCGCGGAGCCCCCGCCATCGGTTGCGCCCACTGGGCTTGCGCGCACAGGCAGGCCCCGACAAACATCATTCCCGTCCAGAGAGAACTACGCATGCTCTTTATTAGACTACAGCCCGCCAGCTCCCTGTACGTTCTCAAGTCCTTCTTCAGGTCCGCCGCCCCCGCACACCGCCGCCCCTTGCGGCCGCGCCCGCGCCGCCCTTGCCTTGCATCATTCGGTCCGCTTCGAGACTTTGAATTCCTGGGTTTCAGAACAAGGAAACCACTGATGCGAGCAGGAAGGCATCTGGGTTCTCTCTGCGTAAGTCCCGGCTCTGGCCGCAGCGATCGCGGCCGTGCTCGAAAACGCGCGGCGGACCTGCTCTCGGCCCCGTTGCTACTCTGGTCCCCGCGCGCCCCTACGTCGCAAAACCGGACACCCGTTCTCAAAAACGGACAGTCCCCTCCCCCCTGGGCCCACCGTTCGCTTGCAGGCTCTTCACCCACCCCCGGAAGGGAAATTGCACCTCTCCGCCTCCGGCCTTAACCCGAAATGGCCGAACCGACTACCATGAATCGCCACCGCCCTCTCGTGTCTCTCGTCTGCCTGGCTTGGGGCTGCCCGCTGTTCGCGCAATCCAGCGAGGTCTCCATCCAGACTCCCCCGCCTCCGCCGGTGGCGGGCCGTGTGCTCGCGCCCTTCCATCTGGAGAGGCGTATCGTCGCCCCGGCTAAGCTGACCAATTCGCCGCGCCTGCAAACGCTGGTGCGCAACGGCAGCCTCTACCTGTCGGTCCAGGACGTCATCGCGCTCGTCCTCGAGAACAATCTCGATATCGCTGTCCAGCGCTATAGCCCCGTGCTCGCGCGCGAAGTTCTACGGCGCGCCCAAGGCGGCGGCTATCTGCGCCAGGTGGACACGCCCGTGATTCCCGGCCCCACCAGTGTCAGTACCGCCGGCGTGAGCACCAACGCCAACGGCCTGGCGGGCGGCGCCGGCATCGGCTCCGGCGGCGGCGTGGTCAGCTCCATCGGTCCCAACCCCCCGAATCTGGACCCCGGTGTTTTCGCCAACGCCCAATTCGGCCACCTCACCCAGCCCCAAACCAACACCTTCCTGAATCAAACCACTGCCCTCATCAACAGCTACCGCGTCTTCAATTTCGGGTATTCGCAGGCGTTCGTGACCGGCACCTCCATGCAGTTCACCGCCGTCAGTTCCCGCAGTTTCCTCAACAGCGCCTCCCCTCTCTTCAATCCCTCGCTGAGCGGCTATCTCGATTTCCAGGTCGCCCAGAACCTGCTCCAGGGGCTCAGCCGCGGCGTCAATGATCGCTACATCCGGGTCGCCAAGAACAACATGAAGGTGAGCGACGTGCAATTCAAACTGCAGGTTGCCACCACGGTTTCCGCCGCGCTCAATCTCTATTGGGATCTCGTCAGCTTCAACGATGCCGTCCGCATCAAGGAGGAAGCGCTCAAGACCGCCCAGCAGTTGTATGAAGGCAATCAAAAGCAGGTCGAGATCGGTGCCCTGCCGGCGGTTGAAGTGACGCGCGCCGCCGCCGAAGTTTCCGCCACTAAGGAGGACCTCCTCTTCGCCCAGACCAACGTGGAGCAACAGGAGATTGTCCTCAAGAACGCCATCAGCCGCAACTCTACCGAGAATTCCTCGCTCGACGATGTCCACATCGTGCCTCTCGACCGCGTCGAAGTGCCCGCCGCCGAGGAGATCCGGCCCGTGCCCGATTTGATCCAGGAGGCCTTGGCCAACCGCCAGGAAATCGTCCGGGCCAAGATCGATATCCAGAGCAACCAGATCCTCGCGCGCGGCGATCGCAATGGGCTCCTGCCTTCGCTCCAGGCCTTTGCCGAGCTCACCAACCACGGCCTGGCGGGCCCGGCCAATCCCCTCTACAACAATTGCTGCGGCGCTCCCAACTCCTTCTTCATCGGCGGAGCTGGAACCGCCCTCTCCCAGATGTTCCGCCGCAATTTTCCCGATTATTCGGCCGGCGTCTCCCTCACCATTCCCATCCGCAACCGCTCCGCACAAGCCGACTACGTCACTGACGAGCTTCAGCTTCGGCAGAGCGAACTGCAGATGCAGCGCGCCATCAATCAGGTGCGCGTCGACGTCAAGACCGCGACCATCGGCTTGCAACAGGCCCGCGCCCGCTACCAGACCGCCGTGGACACTCGCAAGCTCGCCGAGCAGAGTCTCGCCAACGAGCAGCGCCGCTTTCAGTTCGGCGTCTCCACCGTCGCCCTCGTGATTCAGGCCCAGCGCGATCTCGCCGCCGGCGAAGATGGCGAAGTGCAAGCCCTGGCGAACTACACGCATGCTCGCATCGGGTTCGACATGGCCTTGGGACGAACGCTCGATGTGAACCATATTTCGATTGACGAGGCCGCGCAAGGGCGCGTCCAGCGCGAATCGTCGCTGCCCGATCCCGCGCCGGCCGTCGTGAAGCCCGCCGCGCCCGGGCTTTCTATGCTCCGCTCGGAGGTTCTGCGATGAGTCCTCGAAAATGGAGTGCCATTCTCCTCGCCGGAGCCTGCCTGCTCCTCCAAGCCCCGGCGCAGGGTCAGCCCCTGCAGGTTCAGAAGCCCCTGCTGCCCGTTCCCCTCCGCGATTATGCAGCGCCGGTCATTCCTCCCGTCCGGTTGGGCAACTCCTCCCGGCTGCATAGCCTGATTCGCGCCGGACAGCTCTATCTGTCCGCGCAAGACGCCATCGCCTTGGCCATCGAGAACAATCTGAATCTGGAAATCGCTCGTTACGGGCCCCTCCTCGCGCAATCCGGCCTCGAGCGCGCCCGGGCCGGCGGCCCCATTCGCGGTGTGCCCAGCGCCAGCGCCCAAGTGTCCAACGTCAACGCCGGCGTCGGCGTCAATGGCAGCACCCAGAGCGCCGGCTTGGGCGGCGGAGGTGGTGGCGGCGGCGGAGCTTCCGGCGGCTCGGCCTCCATTCAACAAATTGGACAAGTCACCCCCCAGCTCGATCCCTTTCTGCAGGACACCACCACCTTCGGCCACCTCACCCAACCGTTTGCCAACACCACGCTCAGCCAGACCAACGCCCTGGTCCAGTCGGTCCACAATTACAATACCGTGCTCAATCTCGGCCTGTTGACCGGCGGCTCCATCCAGTTCCGCGATTACGAGCAGTATCTGAAAGAGAACGCGGCCACCGATCAGTTGAATCCCGCCGTCGGGCCCCACATCGATTTCACCTACAGCCAGCCCCTACTCCAGGGCTTCGGAGTCGCCCTCAATAGCCGCTTGATCCGCATCGCCAAAATCAATACCGGCGCCTCGCGAGACGTGTTTCGCTCGCAATTGGTCGACCTGGTAGCTTCCGTTCTCAACTCTTACTGGGACCTGGTGAGCGCCAACGACGAGCTCAAAGCGCGGCAGCAGGCTCTCAACGACGCCCAGCAGTTCTATAGCGACACCCAGAAGGAAATCGCCATTGAAGCCCTGCCTCGCGTCGAGCTCTTGCGCGCCGAGGCCGAACTGGCGCGCACGCGGCAGGACCTCAGCATTGCCGAGAACACCGCCGGCCAGCGCACCGCCCTCCTGAAGGAGGCCATTAGCCGCACCGAAGACCCGGAGCTCGAAGCGGCCGGCATCGTTCCGCTCGACCGCATCGAAGTGCCCGATACCGACGATCTCCCTCCCATGCGCCAACTGGTCCACACCGCGATGGCCAAGCGCCCCGATGTGGCCGTCTCCAAGTTCCGCGACCAGACCGCCCAGTTGGCCTTGAGTGGAACCGAAAACCCCCTGCGGCCCAACCTGTCTACCTACGTGCAGACCTACAATCGCGGCGTGGCCGGTGAAGTCAATCCGAAGTACAACAACTGCTGCGGGGCGCCCAATGCGTCTTTCGTCGGTGGCTACGGCACCGCCCTCGGCCAGGTGTTCCGCCGCGATTTTCCGAATAACATCGCCGGCGCCTCGTTCTCGGCGTCCTTACACAATCGCCGCGCGCAGGGCGATTACGGCATCGACCAGTTGCAGTACCGCCAATCGCAGGTGAGCAATCAGAGGAATGAGAACGCCATCGTCGTGGATGTCTCGGCGCGCATGAGCGCGCTGCGCCAGGCCCGCTCGCGCTACTCGGCCGCCCGGGACACCCGGACTTTGCAGGAGCAGCTGCTGGAAGCCGACCGCAAAAAGTTCGCGTCGGGCACCGCCACTTTCAACGACATCGTCGTCGACCAGCGCACCCTCCAGGCCGCCCGAGTCTCCGAGATCGCTGCCCAGTCTGCGTTTGTCCACGCCCGCGTCGCCCTCGACCAGGTGCTCGGAGAAACTCTCGAGAGGAACCACGTCGTTCTCGACGAAGCCCTGACCGGCCGCGTCTCGGCGGAGTCGAAGATCCCCGGGAACGCCGGACCTCCGCAAAACTGAGCCCGGGGGCGCACCGAACCGGCGGCGGGTCGGTTGTCAGCAACCCCGTCCCGTGATACCTTCGGATTCGGACGACAGCGTCTCGAAAGCGAGGGCTCGGCGGATGAATCGTAACGCAGGCAGTGTCTGTCTTCTCGTACTGGCGCTTGCCGGATGGGGCGGTTGCTCTAGCCGGCCGCCGGCCGCGGAATCCAAGAAGGCCGGCACGCCGCTGGACAAAATCCAGGGCAAGGCCCTGATTACGGCCGAATCGACCGCCACCGATTCCGCTCTGAACGCGGGTGGACCTTCCGTGTACCTGACCGAAGGACTGCACCGCTATCGCCTCTTCTTCAAGACGGCCGTTCCGGTAGTCCAGGGCAAGGAGTATGTCGCCGAGGGCGTCAACGCCCAAAAGGTCATTGACGACATCGGCGATCCCGACCAGGGCAAGAACGGCTATCCCCTCGAATCCAGTTGCGAGCGCGCCGTCAAGATGGCCTGGAGCAATCTGCCGTTCGACGTCCTCGATGGGCAGACCTCGGTCTTGCGCGCCCGGGTCAAGCGCTATCCCGCCAGGCCCGTCTTCCTGGTCACGAGTCTGCAGCCCGTAACGGCGGACGGCGCCGGTTCCCCGCAGCCGAACAAAGACGCCGACGACCAGGACCTCCCCGAAGTCTCGGTCCCGGCCGAAAAACAACGCGCCCTTCTGATCGAAGGCCCGGCCGTCCAACCCGCGCCTCTCTGGGAGCCCACGGGAGGAACCGTTCTCTGCAAGGTCGTCGTCAACTCGCAAGGGAAAATCTCCGAACTCGGCACCGGGATGCAACTCTGCGAGAGCGTGCCGTGGTCTCAGTTTCGCTATCAGCCTCCCGTCGATCACGGCCACCCCGTCAAGGTGAAAACCGAAGTGGAAGTGCGCTTCGAACCGCGAAAGTAAGCTCCGGCCAAATTGATCCCTCGGCCGGAAAATAGGATTCGCGCTTCGATTCGGTTGAGTGTTACTCCCGTCTGACGTTTCGGGCTCTACCGGGCTGCGCGTGCTCGGAATGCCAAGCTGGAGCATCGCCTCTGGTCGAGCAACACTGACGGTAACGGGATGGGGATCAACCGCCGGCGCCGGCCACTCGCGCGATACTGGGCAACCCCGCCGGCCGGGCCCGGTCCAGACACTCTCTGAGCTTGTGAGCCAGAATGGCAACGTATGGCTCGTCCGTGATTGTGAAGTGGCCGCCGGGAATCTCGTGAACCTCGACTCCACCCGTTGCCAGCTGACCCCACCCAAGAAAGGGATCGCCGGGGACCAGCGCCCCGTCGGGGCTCGTTCGCAGAAGTGTCAATCGCCCGGGATAGATTCGGGGAACATACCGGTTGGCCGCCAGCCGGCTGGCTTCTTCCAGCGTGAACCGGTTCTGCGGCGCGCGATGGCGAAGACGGTCGTGCATCTTGTGGATTCCGCCCGGCCAGCGGGATTGGACCGCTTCCGTTAGGTACGTGAGCCGGCGAGGCCCAAAGAGAACCCGGTTGAAGCGCATGATCCGTTTCATGCGCCTTTCGTATCGCCACTCCGGAGCGTCCAGCAGCGCGGCGATCGCGACACGATCTCCCCGAGCCAGAAGTTGCCGCGCCATTTCAAAGACAATCATTCCCCCAAACGAGTAGCCCGCCAGGTAATAGGGCGCGGATGGCTGTCGGAATTTGATTTCGCGAATGTAGTGGGCGGCGATGTCCTCGACCCGGGTCAGGTACGGTACCGACAAGTCGATACCGGGCGGCTGCAGCGCGTATGTAGGTTGCTCCGGTCCGAGATGCACCGCTAAACTGAAAAAATTGACCACGTGGCCCAGAATCCCCGAAACAAGAAATAGCGGTGGCAATGATCCTTCGCCGCGCAGTGTCACCAGTGACTTCGCTGCGGAACCGCTGTTTTCGGAACGAATCACCTCGGCCATGGCCCGGACCGTCGTCACGTTCATCAGATTGACCGCCTGCAGGTTCTTCCCGTAGATTTGGTGGATCCGGACAAACAAACAGGCGGCCGCCAACGAGTCGCCTCCCAGGTCGCTGAAACCATCGTCGATGTCGACCGATCGCACGTTCAGAACCTCTTCCCAGATTCTGCAAAGCGTCCGCTCCAGCGAATTCCGCGGCGAGGCCGGTACACGGCTAGCCATGCCCTCGTTGGAACAAGGACGCGGCAAGCTCTTGCGGTCCAATTTCCCGCTCACCGTCAACGGCAGTGCGTCGAGCACCACAAACGCGGCCGGTATCATCGACTCCGGCAATTTGGCTCGCAGCGACTCCCGCAGTTCGCTGAGGGAGACGGGCTTCCGCCGTGCCACAAGATAGGCCACCAGCCGCTTCTGCCCCGGTCGCTCCTCATCGGCGATGACGACGGCTTGGCGGATAGAGGGATGCCCGGTCAGCACCGATTCGATTTCTCCTGGCTCGATCCGAATGCCATGAATTTTGACCTGGTGGTCGATTCGGCCCAAGTACTCGATATTGCCGTCCGGCAGAAACCGCGCCTCGTCCCCGGTCTTGAACAAACGCGCCCCCGGCTCCTTGCTAAAAGGGTCGGGGATGAACTTCTGCGCGGTTAGCTCGGGCCGATTCAAATAACCGCGGGCCAGCGCGACTCCTCCAATGTGCAGTTCGCCGGCCGCTCCCGGAGGCGCTGGCTCCAGGTTACTGTCCAGAATGTAGATCCGGGTATTCCAAATGGGCTTTCCGATGGGCACGATCGAGGAAGGACCCGTGGGATCGCATGTCCATGCCGTCACGTCTACCGCCGCTTCCGTCGGACCATACAGATTATGGAGTTGACCCTTGAGCCTCCTGAAAAACCTCTCTCGCAACGCCACCGGTAGTGCTTCGCCGCTACAGAAGATATGGCGCAGGCCGGCGCAGCCTTCGATCCCCGGAGCTTCCAGAAACACGTGAAACATGGACGGCACGAAGTGAATCACTGTGATCCCTTGCCTGATGATTTCGTCAACCAGGTAGTTCGGGTCCTTATGACCTCCGGGTCGCGCCACGACCAGGCAGGCCCCCGCCATGAGCGGCCAAAAAAACTCCCAGACGGAAACGTCAAAGGTGTAAGGAGTCTTCTGAAGAACTCGATCCCTCGAATCCAGCCGGTACGTGTCTTGCATCCACAGCAGCCGATTCACAATGGCTTCATGGACGTTGAGAACGCATTTCGGCATACCCGTCGAACCCGACGTGTACATCGCATACGCCAGATTCTGGCCGTGCGTGATTACCGGTGGATTGCTTTCCCGTTCGCCCTGGAACAGCGGGCTATCCCCGTTGAGAAACACGGTACTGCTTCCATGTTCGGGAAGCGCTCCCCTCAACTCGTCTTGAACAATCACAACCAGGGGCCGGGAATCCTCAAGCAAGGCGGCCAGCCGCTCTCTCGGACACTCGGGATCCAGCGGCAGATAAGCACCGCCGGCCTTCATCACCCCGAGTAGCGCCACAATCATTTCCACCGACCGTCCTGCGTATACCCCCACCAGAACCTCCGGCCCTACGCCTAATCTTCGGAGGTAATGCGCTAGCCGGTTAGCTCGGACATTCAGTTCTTGATAGGAAAGCTGGGTGCACCCAAAGACGAGTGCTGGCGCGTTCGGCGTTCGGTCAACTTGGTCCTCGATGAATTCGTGTAAGGAGCGCTCCCGAGGATAGTCCCTAGCGGTTTCGTTCCACTCGACCAGAATTCGATGGCGGGCCTCCTCGGTAAGCCTCGAAATTGCCTGCGCGCGGTCTTGGCTCGTACTGTCCTTACCAGTTCGCGGCCTCCCCACGTGGATCGGCCGATTAACCCCGCTCATGAATTTGTCCTGCCGAAGTTGTCCGGGGCGTCATTTCGTCTGCTGGGGAGCAAACGCACTGAGCAGTTTTCCATCGATTTCCCATTTTTTGGATTGGTTCCTTGCACAATTTGGACCCGAGCCGCGTGGACCTTTGCTGTCACAGGCAAGGGTTCAGTGCCCCATCGCGCATACCCCGGTCTCTCTTCGTACCGGGCACCTCAGCGTTACGGAGAGACCATTCTCTGCATCGGCCGGAACGCGACGTCCGGAAAACCGGGCGTGCCGCTCGGCCTTGTTTCGGATGACGCGTAAGCAATCGTACGGCTAATAGCCGTCGAAGCCTCAAGTGGAGCGGGCCGCCAGAGAGCCCGAGTGCGAAACTCGTAGCGCAAATTCACTGCGGCGATGCCGTTCCAATCCTCGCGCAGCGTGCGGGCAACGATGAGCAACGTCAATCCTACCTTGTCGTTAAGCCGGGCCGGCCATGTCAGGGCTAGCTCGATCAGCTCGCCCGGCTTTATGGCACCGTCGGCTTCAAACAGGATTCCACTGCTCGAGAGGTTCACACTCCGTCCTGAGCCCCTGCTCACCGTTTGGTCGCCGTCGAGAATCCGGTATTTCAGATCAACGCGGATTGGATAGCGGCGCTGACTGCGGCGTATGCTTCTCTGTTTGTCGGGTTGCTGTTGTGTGGTGGGTGACATATCAGGCGTTTGGGAGGCAATTGTGTTACCAAACGATGGGAGCATCGGTTGCAATCCATGACGGACGCGCCACATTCTATACGGAGAGTTTGGTGCCTGGGTTGGCTTGTGCGGGCCCCCTTGGCCCCTGCAGAAACCACAATGAATACGGTCCTCATCCTCGATGACGATTTGGGGTTTGCGTACTCCTGCAGGATGGGAGCGTGAGGGGAGGCGACCGGTAAGCGGAGAATGGGGGCAAATCCGGGTGCTCGAAACCGGGACGCGCGTCGCGCTGCTTCTAGACGGAGTGATCCCCCGCCTCGTGCCGGGTATGGCACCAGTGGTTCCAGGAGAATCGCGCGGCTTAAGAAAAGGAGCCGCCGCCGTGGCGCACCTTCGGCAAGCCGGATTCTTCAGCCTTGCTCTTGGCGCCAGATTGGCTGGCCCGACGTCCTTGAGCCGCTTTTCTGATCAATTCGACGATCCTCGTTGGTTCGCCAGTCCAGAGAAGCACGTCCGCTTGGGTGAGGACACCGGCTAGGCGGCCTCCTTGGCCGACGACTAGAATTCGCTGTACTTGATTCCGCTCCATGGCATCCAGTGCTGTGTCCAGATCGTCCTCTCCGTAACAAGTAACCGGCTCCCGAGTCATTACAGCCTCGAGCGTCATTTTGGTGGCATCAAGTCCATCGGCCACCACGCGGAGTACGATCTCGTGATCCGTAACGATGCCGACCGGACGCTCATTCTGACGGCCTTCGCAAACCGGCACAACATCGATGTTCGCCGTCTTCATCATCTTCGCCGCGGTCTCCACTGTATCGGTTGGTACACACCATAACAACTCGCTGATCATGATTTCTTCACACTTCATCGTATCCCTCCTTTCTTGACCGCCCCCTCCATCCGGTTCAGGCCGCCAATCTAAGTTCACTCGTCCGCCGAAACTCCGATAGCGCGGTATTCTTGGGTCTCAGCCTCCGGCGGCCTTGGCTCTCATCGGCAGTCGATCGAGCACAGACCTGACGAACTCCACCTGCTCCGGGTTGAGCGTCCTGCCTTGGAGCAAGGCGTTGATGGCTGATTCCTTGGGCTGACCACTTTCGACGCACCGGATGTAGATCGTAATCGCGTATCTCGTGATTCCGAGCAACCTCATTTTCGCGACGTCATGCCCAAAATACAGCATGATCTGCTCGTTGACATAATCATCCATGTTCCGTGAGATTCAGGCAAATTGAGTGCCATCCCGGGAACGTGCTATTTCACGACCCTAAGCCAGACCAAGGAACTGGTGCATCTCCAGTTGCACGGTCCGCGGGAAGGCCCTCACCCGCCGATCGCCGCCTACAAAACCCCCTGGTCCTTCAAGAAGGAGGTCAGTGAACGCTGCCAGTTGTTTTCGGCCGAACCGTCTTCGGTTGGTCGACGCAAACGCTGCTATACGCGATCACAGAAAATGACTTGTCCGCGGCAGGCGCCGCCATCCATCGATGGCTGCCGTCGCAGGTCGTTGTTCGGTCTCCGCCGTCCGTATGCACGATCATGGTGCGCTGGTTCGGAGCCTTCACAACAGTGACCCGTCTTCTGGCGCTAGCCGGCCGGCCTTAGTCCTCCCACAATGCCAACGGCCGTTCGACCCGAACCTTAGTGCATGCTGGGAGATGTTGGGGAGGAAACCATTTTGGGTTGATTGACGCAAACACGAACCACGCGCGACGTGGTTACTGGGCGACGGTCTTCGAGCAGAAACATCAGCCGGCGGCCTTTTCCAATGATGCCCAGTTGCAAGACGCCGTCCCGGTCAACCGAGCCGTGCAGGTGCGCGGATACCGGATCCGGGCAGTACTCCGGATGACCCGAAATCCGAATCGCGCGTCCCCCGAGACACTCAATCCGGTAGCGGCGGCTCTTGGTTTCGACGTCAATCACGGAACCACGCGCCAGGTTCTGACACGCCACTAGCTCGGCTGATGTCGTAAGCCAACCTCCATCCCAATGATGCCACAGGGCGCGGTCGGTCGCCGGCCCTTTCCCTCCGATCGGCGCGACTCTCGGCCCCCGCGCCGGCCCCCGGCCTCCAACCCCACGCTCCCGCGCCGGCCCCCGAATTGGCTTCGTTCCGTACCAGTCCCCTCGCCCCGCGCTACGCCAGGCCCGAGCGCACCAGCAGCGCCGTCGGGTCCGGGTCTCTACCCATGAACCGCCGATAGAGTTCCGCAGGATCTTCGCTGTCTCCTTGAGAGAGAATGTGGCCACGAAACGCTCCGCCGACTTCGCGGCTGAAAATCCCCTGGTCGCGGAAGCGGGTGAAGGCGTCGGCGTCCAGCACCTCCGCCCATTTGTAGGAGTAGTAGCCCGCGCCATACCCCACCGGGCTCGCCAGCAGATGCGTGAACGCCGCGATCATCGCATGCTGCGGCGGCAGCGGCGCCGGGCTGAATTCCTGCAGGAGCCGCCGCGTGTACGCTACCGCATCGCCATCGGCGTCGGGCGTATAGCGCACGTGCAACTGCAGGTCGATGAACCCGAAGCCGAGTTGCCGCATCTGCGCATTGGCCGCCCGGAACGTGCGCGCCCGCTTCATCTTCTGGAACAGCTCGTCCGGCAGCGGGGCGCCGGTCTCCCAGTGCCGCGCGAACAGGTCCAGCGCCTCGCGCTCCCAGCACCAGTTCTCCATGATCTGCGACGGCAGTTCCACGAAGTCCCACGCCACGTTGGTCCCGGCCAGCGTGCGAACCTCCACCCGGCTCAGCAGATGATGCAGCAGGTGGCCGAATTCGTGGAAGATGGTTTCCACTTCGCGGTGCGTCAGCAGCGCCGGCTTGCCCCCCACCGGCGGCGTAAGGTTGCCGCAGATCAGTCCCAGATGCGGCCGGAAGCCGCCCGGCGTCGGCCCTCCCGTAATGAGAGCGTCCATCCACGCCCCGCCACGCTTGTTGTCGCGCGGATACCAGTCCGCGTAAAACGCTCCGAGACACAGGCCGTCCTGGTCGTGCACCTCGTAGAAGTGCACTTCCGGGTCCCACGCCGGCACGCCCGCCTGCTCGGTCACGCGAATCCCGTACAAGCGGTTCACCAGGTCGAACAGCCCGGCCACCACCCGTTCCATCGGAAAATACGGCCGCAGCGCCTCCTCGTCGAAGGCATAAAGCGAGGCCCGCTGCTTCTCGGCGTAATAGCCCACATCCCACGCATCCAACTCCGGCGCGTTTGCCCCTTCGATTGACCGCCGGAACTCCGCCAGTTCGCGCTTCTCTTCGCGGAATCGCCGCTCCGTCTTGCCCTTCAGGTCTTCGAGAAACTCCAGCGCCCGCGCGCCTGTGTGCGCCATGCGGTCTTCGAGCACGAGATCGGCGAAATCGCGGAACCCCAGCAACTGGGCCTTCTCCTTCCGCAGTTCCAGAATCCGGCCCACCAACGGCCGGTTGTCCCACGGTTCCGCCGCCGCGCGAACGCTGTACGCCTCGTACATCTGGCGCCGGATGCCGGGGTTGTCCAGATACGTCATCACCGCGAAATAATCCGGAGCCTGCAGCGTGAACCGCCAGCCTTCCTTCTGCTTACGCGCCGCGCTTTCCCGCGCCGAGGCCACCGCCGTGGGTGGCAACCCGACCAGATCCTTTTCATCGGTGATCAGCAGCTCGAAGGCGTTGGTCGAGTCCAGAACATTCTCGCCAAACTTGGTGGTGACCTGGGTCAGCTCCACATCGATCGCCTCCAGCCGCTTTTTACCCGCCGGGTCCAGATCCGCCCCGTGACGCCGGAAATTCTCCACGGTCTTGCTCAGAAACCGCCGCCGCTCCCCCGCCAGAGCCCCCGCGTCCGGAGTGGAGGCATAGCCTTGGATCGCCTGCCACAGCCCGGCGTGCAGGGGAATTCCGGAATAGAACGCGCTCGTCTTGGGCTGAACCGCGTTCAGCGCCGCCCGCAGTTCCGGATAGGTGGCGACTGACTCCAAATGCCGCACCACCCCCATGGCGTAATCCAGCCGCTCGGTCAGCTCATCCAGCACCTGCATTGTATTCTGGAAATTGCGGTCAGCCGGACCCGCCGCCAGGGCCTCCAGGTTCTTCCGGGTCTCTTCCAGCAGAGCGGCAATGGCCGGCTCCACATCGGCCGCCACGATGCGGTCGAACGGAATGCGGAATTGCGGGGCCGACAGCGGATTGGAGTGGATCGTGCTTGGCATTCTTTTGAGGTTAACAGCTGGAGTTAAGGTTGCCGACGGCAGTCGTGCAAAATTCTACAAAATGGTTACCATAGAAGGAGCATGAGTTTTGACCCACGCGGCGCGCATCCCCGAATCCCTCTGGAAGAGCGCTTAAATCTTTTCGCCTTAGTAATTTACGTGCCAGATCCATTGGGACGTTTCCTGGACGACCTGCGCCGCGAACTGGCCCCGCAGGACAACCCCCACGCCCACGTGAGTGTTCTGCCGCCGCGCCCCCTAGCCGGCGACTGGCCGGCGGCTTCCGAGCAGGTCCGCGCCCTGACCGATGAGCGAGCCCCGTTTGCGATCGAGCTGACCGACATTCGGGTGTTTCCGGTGACCGACGTGGTGTATCTCGAACTGGGCATCGGGGCCTCGGAACTTTGTCACCTGCATGGGGCCATGAACTGCCGGACCCTGGAATTCCCCGAGCCCTTTGCCTACCACCCCCACCTCACTCTTGCCCAGGAGATTCGCCACTCCGACGTCGCGGCGGTCCGCGATACAGCGGTCCGGCGCTGGCGGGAGTATCCCGGTCCGCGCAGTTTCCGGGCCGAGCGCGCCGTGCTGGTCCAGAACACCTTGCACAACTGTTGGATCGACTTGGCCGAATATGCGCTGGGTGCTGTCGCCGTGCGCTAACCCCTGTTTGTCCACCGAGAAAGTCCTGAGATCCCCCTTCTGCATTCCGGACTAAACCATTTAGAGATTCAGGCCGATAGGTCCATTAGGAAGCGCCGCCCGGGCGCAGGAAGAGTGATCCGTGGACACGCTGGTGGTTTGCGACACCGAACCGGTCGCCATTGAAGGAATTCGTGGTCTCCTGAGCACTGTCGAAGACCTGAACCTGGTTGCCGCCGAGACGTCCCTGGAAGTAGCCCAGAACGCCGCACGGGAACTGGAACCTACCCTGTTCCTGATCGACAAAGCCTTCGGCATTCATGCCGTCATGGACTGCTTGAAGACCAAGGACCGCCAAACTGGCGCCGTGGTGTGGGGTGTTTCTCTGTCGGAGTCCGAAGCGCTGCGGTTCTTACAGGCTGGCGCCGCGGGAGTGATTCGGAAGACCGTGCCCGTCGATTTGCTCCTGGAGTGCCTTCGGGCCGTGGCCGCGGGCCAGACCTGGGTGGAACAGGATGTGCTTCGCGACAAAGACCGCCCCCCGCGCCTGGCCCGCACGTCCCTCACCTCGCGCGAAATGCAGGTGATGGAACTGGTCGAACGCGGCATGAAGAACAAGGAGATCGGCTCGGCCCTCGGCATTCGCACCGGTACCGTCAAAATCCACCTCAAGCACATTTTCGAAAAGACCGGCATCCGCGGCCGTTATGGTCTCGCCCTCTCCGGTCTGAAGGCAAAAGGGCTGCTCGCCCTCCCCGAAATCGGGCTCTAGCGGGACAATCTCGCAATCCTCCGCAGCTCTCCCTTGAGCGCCTGCGGCCTCTCTGATACTATCGGTGGGCACCGACGGGGAGGAGGAGCATGAACCGAGGCAGAGGATGGAGGGTCGCAGTCTTCCTGCTCGCTGCGGGCCCAGGGGCCGCCCAGGCCGGCAAGCCCGACTTCAACGGAATCTGGCAGGCCGTGAACACCGCCGCCTGGGACATCCAGGATCACTCGGGACAGCTCGGTCTGCCTCCCGGGCAAGGTGTTGTCGAGGGCAACGAAATCCCCTATCAACCCTGGGCAGCGGCGAAAAAGCAAGAGAACTTCGCCCACCGCAAGACCGCCGACCCGACGGAAGCCAACTGCTTTCTGCCCGGCGTGCCGCGCGCCACCTACATGCCCTACCCGTTCGAGATTGTCCAGACGCCCAAGCGGATCGCCATCTCCTATGAGTTTGCGCACGCGCTGCGCAACATTCCCATGGACGGAAGCCCGCATCCCGACGGCCTCCCCGACGCCTGGATGGGCGATTCGCGCGGCCACTGGGAAGGCAACACCCTGGTGGTCGATGCGAAGAACTTCAACGATCAGACCTGGTTCGATCAGGCCGGCAATTTTCATAGCGATGCGCTGCACGTGGTGGAGCGCTACACGCTCACCAACCCCGATCACATCCGGTATGAAGCCACCATCGAAGACCCCAAGGTCTTCACCCGGCCCTGGAAAATCAGCATGCCCTTGTACCGGCTTGTGGATCCGAACGCGAAGGTGCTGGAGTACGAGTGCGTCTTCTATCTGCAGGAGGAGAGATTCAAGAATGCTCCCTTCAAGAAATGAGCGGCTTTTCCTCACCGTGGGCGTGCTGGCGCTGGCGGCGTGCCTGCCTGCCCATAGCCAGGCGCGCACGGCGGACGGGCAGCCAGACATCCAGGGGATGTACACGCGCAACGGAGTCGTGGCGTTGGAAGCCCACCCTCCGGTGAACCCGATCGATCCGAGCGATAAGAATCCACTCTCGGTTTCGAATCGCGGCGACGGGCTGGGGCCGTATCCGAAGGTGTTCCAACAGGGCGGCGCGCGCATCCGAGGCCGCCAGGGAGGGCCGCGGCGCCGGACCGGGATCGTCGATCCGGAGGACCGTAACCTGCCGTGGCGTCCCGAAGAAGACGCCAAGCGCCGCGAGTTCCTGTTGCACATGAACCCGCCGGTGGACCTGCAGCATGTGGAGTTGAACGCACGGTGCGCTCTGCCCGGGCTGTTTCAGGGCGACGACGGCAACAACCCCTACCAGTTTCTGCAGCGTGCCGGCGAGGTGGTGATCCTGTACGACTACAATCACACCAGCCGCGTGATTCACCTGGACGGGCGTCCCCACGTGGGAAAGAACATCCGGCTCTTCATGGGCGATTCGATCGGCCACTGGGAAGGCGACACGCTGGTGGTCGACACCACCAATTTCAACGGCCGCACGGCGTATTCCCGCGAGATCCCCTACTTGACCGACCAATTGCACACCGTGGAACGGTTCACCCGCGCCGATGACAACACGATCGACTACGAAGTGACCATCGACGATCCGGTGCTGTTTTCCAAGCCGTGGACCGTGGCCGGTTATTTCGCGCGCGTTCCCGCGGGCACCGACTCGCTGGAGTTTGCCTGTGCCGAGGGCAGTCAGACCCTGGTCAACATTTTCGGACAACCGCCGGAGCGGTGAGGAGGTTCATCGATGCGAACTGGATTTTGCAGCGCGCTCGCGCTTGTCGGTCTTCTGGCGGCAGCCGCGCCGGCTTCAGCCCACCACGCCTTCGCCGCCGAGTTCGACGTCAACCAGCCGGTGAAGGTACACGGCACCATCACCCGAGTCGAATGGGTGAATCCGCATGCCTGGCTGTACGTAGACGTGAAGGGGACCGACGGCAAGGTGGTCAACTGGCACTTCGAGCTGGGGCCGCCGAACGCGCTGTTCCGGCTGGGCTGGAAGAAGGACGCGATTCCGGCGGGAATCGAAGTCGACATTTCCGGGTATCGCGCCAAGAATGGCGAGAACGTGGGTAACGGACGCTCGATCACGCTGCCGGACGGGCGCGAGTTGTTCGCCGGCGGGTCCGCCCCCGGGGCCGGCGGGCCGAGTGCGGCGCCGAAAGAGTAGAGCCGCGCCGCCGCGCTACCGCGAGAGGTGGCCTTCCAGCAGGTCCTTGTTGTTTTCCATGCACCAATACTCCATCAGCTCCTGGCCGGGCTTCATGCGGCTGAACGTTCGGACGTTCCTGATGGGCTTGGTGTAGGTCTTGGGATCGTCCCACGTCACTTCGTACGACAGGTGCTGCGGGTCGATGTAATGGATGCGTTCGACCACGTGTAACTGGTCGCTGGACGGGTGTTCGGCGGTGTCGATCCAGGTTTTGCCGTTGAAGCCGATGGTGTCGATGACCAGCGTGTCTCCATCGTACTTGCCGATGGAGTGGCCCATCCAGGTCGGGTCCAGATCCTTGGGATGCTCGCGGCCATCGGTGAAGACGACGTGGAAAATGTTGTTCGATTCCCACAGAATGGCCAGTCGGTCCGGGTTC
Source organism: Terriglobia bacterium (assembly GCA_020073145.1). Taxonomy (GTDB): domain Bacteria; phylum Acidobacteriota; class Terriglobia; order Bryobacterales; family Bryobacteraceae; genus PSRJ01. The sequence goes on along the minus strand of JAIQFS010000007.1, from coordinate 98,832 downwards.
TGCATGATCTCGCCCGGATATTCCACCTGCCAGGCGCGTGTATAGCCCCACGGCAGGCAGTGGGCGGAATAATCGAAACGATGGGCCACATCCTTCCACTGTTGAAGGCCCCACTCGGTATAGGAGAGCTCGCCGTTGCCCTCCTGGGTGCAACCCAGGCTGAGGGCGCCGCAGCCCTTTCCGTTGCGCGTGATGTCGGCCACCCGCGGGTGGTCCCAGACTCCGGTGAAATCGGGCTTGCCGTTGGACATGCGCGGAATGGCCGCGGACTGAGCGGCGGCCAGCGGCGACCAGACGGCCAGCGCGGCGGCGATGGAACCCAGGAAACGCATCGTCATCGTAATCCCCTCTCGTGCCACAGGTCTCATTAGGAATACCCAAGCCGGCCGGTGGTGTCAAGCGCCGCGGCTTTTCACTTGACAGCCAAGTGAGGGCAGGCCATACTCAGTCGAGAGGTTCACTGGGATGTCTAGTGAAGGGACGGACCGGATCGCCGTACTGCAGGGGACGCTCGACCTGATCGTGTTGCGCGTTCTGCAAAGCATGGGGCAGATGCATGCCTACGCCATCGCGACCCGGCTTCAGCAAGTCTCCCAGGATTTGCTGCATCTCAACCAGGGGACGCTGTACCCGGCGCTGGTGCGACTGGAGCAGCAGGGGCGGATCAAAGGGACCTGGGGCAAGACGGAAAGCCACCGCGAGGCGAAATTCTACGCCATCACGAAAGCGGGAGAGAGAGCGCTGGTGGAGGAGACGCGGCGCTGGCGGCAGATGGCGGGGCTGGTGGATAAGCTGCTCGCGGAGGAAGCGTGAGCCATGCGCCGATTCCTGTTGAGACTCGCAAATCTGTTTGGCAGCCGCAGGGCAGAACGCGAAATGACGCGCGAGATGGAATCTCACCTGTCTTTGTTGCAGGAAGATTTCGAACGCCGCGGTATGCTTCCGGCAGAGGCGAGGCTATCGGCCCGGCGCGCCTACGGCGGCGTCGAGTTCACCAAGGAACTGCATCGCGAGGCGCGCTCTTTCGTGTGGGTGGAACAGTTCGTCAAAGACGTGCGCTATGCCGCTCGCAATTTGTGGGGCAATCCCGGCTTCACCGCGGTTGCGGTGATCGCGCTGGCGATCGGCCTGGGCGTGAATGCAACTCTCTTCAGCCTCTATAACACGGTTGTGCTGAAGCCCCTTCCCGTGGCCGATCCCGGCCGCCTGGTCCGCGTGAAGCGCTGGCTTGCGCACGGCTCGCGCGACTCGATTCAATACAACTTTGCGTATCCAGAATACCGGTACCTGCTTGCCCACAGCACCGTGTTCTCCGGCCTGACAGCCGATAGCGGCGAAATCTCGGCGTTGGCGTCGGTCAGCCGCACATCCGCGCCGGAACATCTGACCGGGCACCTAGTCTCGGGCAACTACTTCGGCGCCCTGAGAGTGAACGCGGCTCTGGGCCGCACCTTCGGGCCGGAAGAAGACCGCGAGCCTGGCGCCAGTCCCGTAGTCGTGCTCAGCGACCGGTTCTGGCGGCGCAGCTACAACGGCGATCCGCGGGTGATCGGCCGGACCATCCAGTTAGATGGATTGACCTACAACATCATCGGCGTGGCTCCGCGGAAGTTCACGGGGACCGACCGTTTTCCATTCGCCACGGATTTCTGGGCGCCGCTCTCCATGTTCGAGCAGTTGGCGCCGGCCGCCGGCACGACGGACGACTCCTGGCGGGAGCAGTGGCGCGACGCGACTCCGCCCTGGTTCGAGTTGCTAGGGCGAGTCCGAAATGGCGTTTCAATCGCGAAAGCGCAGGCGGAAACCGATCTGCTGGCAAGGCAATTTCTGTCCCGCTACCGCGAGAAGGATCGCACCACGGCGGTCACCGTTGTAAAAGCGACCAACATTGGCGAAGGCTTCTTCGATGGCTACAGCACCGCGGGCCTGATGCTCGGGTTCATGACCGGCCTGGTGCTGCTAGTGGCGTGCGCGAATGTGGCCAACATGCTGCTGGCGCGCGGCGCCGCCCGGCAGAGTGAAATTGGCCTTCGCATGGCACTGGGGGCGGGCCGCGGCCGCATCCTGCGTCAGGCGATGATCGAGAGCCTGATGCTCTCGGTGCTCGGAGCGGCGGGGGGACTGCTGCTTTCCACGTGGGCCAGCCGGCTGTTGTGGCTCGCGATCAGCCGCTCCTTCCAGGGCTTCCGCACGAGCTTCATCGATCCGGATCTAAGCCCCGATTTCCGGGTCATGGCATTTGGCTTGGCTTTGGCGCTCGCGACGGCCCTCCTATTCGGACTTGCGCCGGCGGTGCGCTTGACGCGGGTGAGCCTGAATGCCGTCATCAAAAGAGAAGCATCGTTGTTCGGCGCCCGTGTGAGCCAATCGCGGCTCCGCAGCGTTCTGCTGGGGACGCAAGTAACGGCGGCGGTGATGCTCCTGTCGGCCAGCGGCGACCTGGCGTCGACCCTCTTTATCCGGCAGAACACCGATCTCGGGTTCGATGCGCGCAACACCTTTCTCATGATGCGTGATAACGAACGCGGCAAGGCGAAGGCCAACGACCAACGTCTGCGCGAGCGCCTGGCCGCGCTGCCGGAACTGGCCAGCGTGGCCGTTGGAGACGCGCCGCTACTGGGCAACGGGTTCACGGGTCCGATGGCGGTGGGCAAAATGAACCGGCCCGCGCTCGCCAGCTACGCGTCCGATGCCTATTTCGAGGCACTGGGAATCCGGTTGTTGCGAGGCCGGAGTTTCACCCAGCAGGAAGCCGACCGCGCCGCCCCGCTGGCCGTGATCAGCGAGGCCACGGCCAAGCACTTCTGGCCGAACGAAAATCCGCTGGGAAAGCGCTTCTCGCTGGATCTGGCATCCGACAACCACTTCACGGACTTCGAAGTAATCGGGATCGCCAAGGACATCCACTCTACCGACATCGCCGAAATTGACGCGACCCACATCTATCTGCCAACCGGCGGCCCGCAGGGAAAGTATCAGGGCGGCGTGCTGTTCCGCATCCATGGCGATCGAACCAAGGCACTGGCGGCGGTGCGGTCAGCCGTGGAATCGGTGGACCGCGCGCTGCTGCCCGGATTGAATCTCATCAGCCTGGAAGAGGGGCCGGTGGCGATGGTGCGAGAGGCGGTCCAGGGATTGGCGCTGGCCGGCGAAATCCTGGTTGCGCTCTCACTCACGTTGGCCGCAGTCGGCATCTATGGAGTGATGGCATATCTGGTGACGCAGCGGACGCGCGAAATCGGAATCCGCGTGGCGCTGGGTGCGACGGCGCGCGCGCTCATCGGCGGCCTGTTGGCGCAGTGTATGCGGCCGGTCTTCCTGGGAATCGCGGCCGGCACCGTGCTCGGGTTCGTTTTCACTATCTGGGAAGAGTCCCAGGCGCCGTTTCCGGACTCGATGGTCCACAGCCTCTTCGGCGATCCGAACCTGTATGCGGAATTGGTGCTGATGGTCGCAGTTGCCATACTGGCGTGCGTTGCTCCGGCCAAGCGCGCGCTGCGGGTGGATCCGGCGATCACGCTGCGGCACGAGTAAACTCCGATGCGACGACTCCTCTTCAGATTCGCGAACTTGTTTCGCGGCGGCGCCGAGCGGGAAATGGCCCGCGAGATGGACGCGCATCTTGCGCTGCTGCGGGACGATTTCGAGCGGTGTGGCATGTCCCCGGAAGAGGCCGCACGGGCCGCCCGCCGGGAGTTCGGCGGCGTCGCGCTCAGCAAGGAACTGCATCGCGAGGCGCGCTCGTTCGTGTGGATCGAGCAATTCGTGAAAGACGTCCGCTACGCCGCGCGCAACCTGATGCGCAGCCCCGGCTTCACGCTGGTGGCCGTGGCGGCGGTGGGGCTCGGCATGGGCGCCAACGCCACTATCTTCGGCATCTACAACGGCCTCCTGTGGAAGCCGCTGCCGGTGGCCGACGCCGGCCGGGTGGTGCGGATCAAGCGCTGGTTCGCGAGTGGCCCGCGCGGCGATGATCAGTACAACTTCGAGTACCCCGAAGTCCGATATCTGCGCGAGCACAGCACCGTATTCTCGGGTATCACGATTGAGGCCGGCGGGACGTCGGCGCTGGCGACCATCGCCGGCCGCGCGGTTCCGGAGCACATCATGGTTCACCCGGTGTCGGGCAACTATTTCGCCGAGATGGGAGTCCACGCCCTGATCGGCCGCACGCTTTTGCCGGAAGAAGACCGCGCGCCGGGTGCGAACCCGGTGATCGTGCTGGGTTACAAATTCTGGCAGCGGAAACTGGACGGAAATCCCGGCGTCGTCGGCGCGACGATTCTGCTGGACGGCATGGCGTACACAGTTGTGGGCGTCACGCCGAAACAGTTTACGGGCACGGACCGGGTTCCCTTGGAGTCCGATGGTTGGGTACCGCTTTCGATGATCGAGCAACTGTGGCCCACGGCCCGGGCATCCTACGCCGGGTGGCGCGAGCAATGGCGCGATGCCACGCCTCCGTGGTTTGAACTGCTGGCGCGCGTGAGGCCGGGCATTACGCGCGCCCGGGCACAGGCGGAAACCGATCTGCTGGTTCATCAGTTTCTATCCGGACATCACGAGGCCGATCGCACCAAGGCAGTCACGCTGCAAAACGCTACCACGTTCGGCGAATCCCAGTTCTTCAGCGGATACCGCGGTGGCGGAAACGCGCTGTGGATGGTAACCAGCCTGGTGCTGCTGGTGGCCTGCGCGAACGTAGCGAACATGTTGCTGGCGCGCGGCGCGGTGCGCCATGGCGAGATCGGCATCCGGCTGGCGCTGGGAGCGGGCCGCGGGCGCATCATGCGCCAGTTGCTGATGGAGAGCACTCTCCTTTCCACGCTGGGCGGCGCAGTAGGCATTCTGGTCTCCCGGTGGGCGGGCCGATTTTTTTGGATCTCGGTATTCGGCTCTCTCAGCGGCATGGGCTTGAACGTCGTCGAGGTGGATCTCAGTACCGATTCTCACGTGCTCTTTTACGGCCTAGCATTGTGCCTGTTTACGGGCATCCTCTTTGGCCTCTCGCCCGCCCTGCGATCCACGCGAGTGGGTCTGAGCACCTTAATCAAGGAAACGGGCCGGACCGGCGCGGGCCTGGGCCGGTCGCGGCTCCGCGGTCTGCTGCTGGGCGCGCAGGTGGCGGTGTCGGTGATGTTGTTGACCGCCACCGGCGATCTGCTCTCCAGCATGGTGCAGGCGCGGGCCACCAACCTCGGCTTCGATACGCGCACCACCTATCTGCTGACGACCGACCAGAGTCCGGCACAGGCCGAGGCCAACAACCAGCGTTTGCGCGAGCGGCTGGCGCGGCTCCCCGAGTTGAGTGGGGTGGCCTTTGGCGACGTGCCCTATCTCTACGACAGGGTGCCCTCGCCGGTGATGGTGGGGAAGGTGACCCGGCCGGCGCTGGCAAGCCATGCGTCGGATTCGTATTTCGAAACGCTGAACATCCGGATCGTGCGAGGGCGCGTTTTTACGCGCCAGGAAGCGGACCGCAGGGCGCCGGTGGCGGTGATCAGCGAATCCGCCGCGCGGCAGTTCTGGCCCGGCGAAAATGCGATCGGCAAGCGCTTTTCATTGGATTTGGGCGGGCACAACAAGTTCCGGGAATACGAAGTCGCGGGCATCGCCGCCGATGTCCGCCTCTCCGATATCACCCAGGTGGATGCGGCCCACGTGTACTTGCCGGACCCGGAGGGCGGCCTGCTGTTTCGTATCCAGGGCGATCGCCAGAAAGCTCTGGCGGCAGTGACGTCGACGGTGGAATCCGTGGACCGGACACTGCTGCCGAGCTTGAACCTGATCAGCCTGGAAGAAGGGCCGGCGGCCACGCAGCGCGTGCCCAATCGCGTGATTCCCGCGGTGGTGATGATTCTGATTCTGCTTTCACTCGCGCTGGCCGGGCTCGGCATCTATGGGGTAACGGCGCTGCTGGTGGGCCAGCGAAGCCGCGAGATCGGTATCCGGATCGCGCTGGGCGCCACGCCGCGCGCCATCCTGCGCAACTTCGCGAACCAAGGCCTACGACCCGTGTTGCTCGGACTGGCGGCCGGTGTGGTCTTGGGCTGGGCAGGCGCAACCTGGGAGCGATCTCAGGAAGTGTTCCCGGACACGACGGCCCATTCCCTATTCGGCAGTCCGGGCCTGTACCTGGAACTGATCCTGATGCTGGCGATCACGGCGCTGGCGTGCCTCATTCCGGCAAGGCGCGCGTTGCGAGTGGATCCGGCGGTGACTCTGCGTCATGAGTAAACGAGTTCTGTTCACGTCATTTCTCTGCCTGCTGTGCCTGCGGAGCCAGGACGCGGCGCTGGAGCACGCGCGCGCGGTGAATCTGGAGCGCGCCGCCAAGCTGCCGAACTTCCTGGCGGATGAAACGGCAGTACGTTACAAGAGCCGCCACACCGATCCGCCGCAGTGGCAATACGTGGATACCATTGAGTCGGAGATCGGCGTCCAGGGAGGCGGGTTCTCCCGACAGCACATGAGGGTGAACGGCAAGCCATGGAACCAACGCGCGATGTCCGGCTTCAACTGGAGCGTCCAGTTCGGCGAGGAACTCAGGCAGGCGTTTAGCCCGGACTGTCCCACCAAGATTGACTTCGAGGGGCGGGCAGAGGCGCGTGGGAAACCGGCATTGGCCTACCGGTTTTCTTCTCCACCAGGCGGATGCTTCGGTTTTTTCACCGTCAAGAACAGCCTGTTCTCCTTCACACAACGATACAATCCAGCGCGCAAGGGACGATTCCTCATCAACGATCCGGAAGGCAGCGTAATCCAGTTCGAGCAGGAAGCGAATGAGTTCCCCAAAGGGTTCGGCGCGGATCCCTTGAGACAAACGGTGACCTGGGACTATGTGAAAACCGGAGACGGCACGTACCTGCTGCCGGTTGCGGTCGAAATATTCGGCGGCTTTCAGCGCGAGAATCTGTGGCACATCACCGTGGACTACAAGAATCACCGGCACTTCGAGGCGTCGACCAACGTCACATTTCACCCATGAGGAGAAAGGGATCCCTGTGCAGACTTGCGAACCGTTTTCGCGGCGGCTGCGCAGTCCGATCGCGGCCCCGCGGTTCGTGATATAGTCACGTCGAAAATGAGACGGCATTCGTTGTACGCGCTGGCGGTGATCCTGATGGGGTCGTCGGCCCGGCCGCTGGCTGCCCAGGATCCAGCCCAAGTAAAGCCGGATTCAATTCACGTCGAGATTGAGAACCCCTGGGTGCGCGTCTTGCGGGCGAAGCTGGGGCCGCACCAGAAACTGCCGATGCACGAGCATCCGGCGTCGGTGGCGGTGTATCTGACGGATGTCGACGAGCGCGTCACCAGCCCGGACGGCAAAGTGCAGGAAGTCATGCACAAGGCGAACGAAGTGGCCTACCGCGATCCCACCCGGCATGCGGAGGAGAACCTCTCCGACCGGGCGCTCGAGGTGATCGTGGTGGAACTGAAGCCCGGTGCGCCGAAAGCGCAGAAGGCACCGGACGCGCCCGATCCAGTGAAGGTGGAGCCGGAGCACGTTACGGTTCCGCTGGAAAACGACCGGGTGCGGGTGCTGCGCACGGTGTTGGAGCCGCACTTGAAAGGGCCGGTCCACGGGCATCCTTCGTACGTGGTGGTGTATCTGACCGGTCTGCACACCACCATGAAGCTGGCGGACGGCCGAACGGTGGACAATCCGCGGAAGCCGGGTGACGTGGCGTTTCGCAATGCGTACACGCATCAAACCGAGAACATCGGCGACCATACGGCTGTTGAGATTCAGATCGAGCTGAAGTAGGTCAGCGCCCGGCAGGAATCGACGCGGTTTCGGCGCACAAGGCGGGCAGCGTCGCCGGGTTGGCCTGCGATACGAGCGCGATGATCTGGCTACACCGCTCCGGGGAAAGGACCGCGCCGGCCAAGGACCGGAATTTGGCGGCCATTTCGTCCCAGCTTAGGGGATTCTGCGGATCGCCCTTGGGATAGCGGACGGACTGCTCATACTGCCGCCCATCCATGAGCTCAATGGAAATGCGAGCCGGCCATTCGCGGGGGAAGTTCTCTTCGAGTCTCCGGTCTTTGACGAGGACCACCTTGGCCATCAGGTTGCGGACTCTCGGGGAACGGATGTTGTCGAGGGTGAACTGGCCGAGGCCGGCGGCGCGATGGAGCACCGCCACGGCCGCGCCGAACGGCATGGAGAACTGCGCATCGACCGTGTTTTCCGGATGGTATTTCTGAGCGCGGGGCTCGGCCACGATGCCCCAGCCGGCTTCGAGCACGGCAACCTCGATGGCGCGGACCGAATCGGGCTGGAGATCGTGCCGGCGGGCCAACTCGAGGATGGCGTCGATGGGACCTTGCATGTACCGGCAGCAGGCATGGGGCTTGACGGCGGTGTGGAGGATCTCGAACGAACGGCCGAGATCGGCGGTGAGGCGCTCAGGAATCGGGCTTCTGGAATGTCCGGCGAGAAAGCCGTCGCGGCCTTCGAGGATCCGCGCGGGGCCGGTGAACCCTTCGGCCGCCAGGAGCGCCGCCTGAATGCCGTTCTGGGCGGCCAGGCCGGGATGCAGGCGCTTGGTCCAGGCGCCTTCGGCCAGAAACTCCATCGACCCGGCCGCCATGCTTCCGGCGATGCCGAGGGCGGCCCGCATCGGCTCCGGAGTGAGGCCGAGTAACTTGGCAGCGGTCACGGCCGCGCCAAAGGCCCCGCAGGTGGCCGTGGGATGAAAGCCGAGCCGGTAGTGCTCGCTGGGCTGCACCGCCATCGCAATGCGCGCGGCGGCTTCATAGCCGGCGACTACGGCCGTGAAGAACTGGTCCGGCGGCGTTTCCGGGTTGGCTTCGGCCAGTGCCAGGGCGGCGGAATACATGACAGCGCCGAGGTGCAGGGAGCCGCCGCTATGGGTATCGTCCATTTCGATGCCGTGAGCGGATGCGCCGTTGGCCAGCGCGGCCAGGGCGGGCATCGTGCGCAAGCCGGCGCCGATCACGGTGGCGCAGCCGGGCGCGCCTTGGCGCTCGACCATCCGGCGGACCGCGGCCGCCGAGGGCTCGCGCGAGCCGCGAAGGGCCACCGCCAGATAGTCCAGCAGGAAGTAGCGCGCGCGATCGGCGACTTCCGCGGGCAGGTCCTGCGGCTGCAAGCCGGCAAGAAACCCGACCAACTCGCGGCTATACTCCGGCGTGGCATCGTTCATGACGTTTCATCCCGGTACTTCTTGAGTAAGTTGCGCGCGATGATCAGGCGCTGCAATTCGTTGGTGCCGCCGCCGATCACCACAAGAGGCGCATCGCGGTAGTAGCGTTCGACGGGGAAATCCTTGGAATAGCCGTTGGCGCCCAGAATCCGCATGGCCTCGAAGGAGACTTCGGCGGCAGTCTCGGTGGCGAACAGCTTGGCCATGCCGGCTTCCAGATCGCAGCGCTCGCCGCGATCTTTCTTCTCGGCGGCGGAGTAGATGAGCAGGCGCGAGGCCTCGATGTGGGTGGCCATGTCGGCCAGCTTGATCTGGATGCTCTGGTGTTCGGCGATGGGTTTACCGAACGTGACGCGGCGCTGCGCGTAACGGATGGCCTCCTCGAAGGCGGCACGCGCGATGCCCAGGCCGCGGGCGGCCACGTTGAGGCGCTCGGCTTCGAGGCCGGTCATCACCTGCTTGAAGCCCTGACCCTCGACTCCGCCGATCAGATTCTCCGCCGGAACCGGGAAATCGGTGAAGTGCAGCTCGCAGGTTTCCACGCCTTTGTAACCGAGTTTGTCGAGGTCACGGCCGACGGTCAGGCCCGGGGCGCCTTTTTCGATCACGAAAGCGCTCATGCCCTTGCCCGGGGGCTGGGCCGCGGGATCGGTGCGCGCCAACAGCAAAAACATGGTGCCGTGACGCCCGTTGGTGATCCACATTTTGGAGCCGTTGACGCGATACACCGCGCCATCGCGCGCGGCGGTGGTCGAGATGTTCTGGAGATCGGTGCCGGCTTGTGGCTCGGTGAGGCCGACGCCGCCGCGCGCTTCACCCGAGGCCAACTTCGGAAGGAATCGCCGCTTTTGCTCCGGAGTGCCGAAACGAACTAGCACGTCAGACAATACCGAGTGGGTCCCGATCACGCCAGCAAGGCCCAGCCAGCCTCGTGAGATCTCCTCGAAGATCATCGCAAAGGTGGTGTAATCGACGCCCGCGCCGCCGTACTCTTCCGGCACGTTCAACCCGAACAGGCCCATCTGCTGCATCTGGGCGACGAGCCGGTGGGGATACTCGTTGCGGTGCTCCAGGTCGGAGGCGACCGGAATGACTTCCTTGTCCACAAACTCGCGCACCGTCTTGACAATCAGTTCGCGCTCGCCCTTTAGGTCGGCCATGTTCGCTCAGATCCCTTCGCCGCAAACGCCGCAGCGGATCAACTCATCGATGGCGCCATCGTCCAAGCCCGCCTCGGCCAGGATGGCTCGCGTATGTTGACCGAGCGCAGGCGGAGGCCCTTGGGGGGCGACCTGGGCCGGCGAGAGTTCGATGGGCAGCCGGGGCAGCAAGGCCGGTTCCACTCCGGCCAGCGGCATCTCGACGAGCTGGCCAAGGGCGGCCAGTTGCGCGTCTTCGAGCACCTGCCCGGCATTCTGGACCGGGTCGTTGGCAATGTCATTCCGGTCCAATAGAGCGGCCCAGTGGGCGGAGGGCTGGGTCCGCAACACACCGCCGATGAGGGCTTCCAGCGCCGCACCGTTATGAACGCGGTCGGAGTTGGTTTGAAAGAGCGGATTGGCGGCCCATTCCGGGCTGCCGAGCGCCGCGCACAAGCGGTGAAAGGCGCGGTCGCTCGAAATCCCGATCATGATCGCGCCATCGGCCGTGGGAAAGGCGCCGTAGGGAGCGAAAGCCGTGTGGCGCGAGCCCTGCGGAACCGGGTTGACGCCCGCGAACTGCCGGTAGAGCAGGTGGTAGAGCATGAACATGACGCCGGTCTGAAAGAGCGAGGCGTCCACACGCTGCCCTTGCCCCGAGCGCTGGCGCTCGAGGAGGGCGGTGACAATGCCGAGCGCCATCCAGACGCCGGTGCCCATGTCGAGAATGGAGACGCCCGTGCGGACCGTGGTTTCCGGGCTAGTGCCGGTAACGCTCACGATTCCAGTGCGGGCCTGCACGACGGCGTCATAACCAGGCTTGGTGCGGTCCGGTCCGCGCGGCCCATAGGCCGACAGAGACGCATAGACAATATCGGGCTTGCGGGCGCGAACGGCGGCTTCGTCGAGGCCCAATGCAGACGCCTTGCCTCCGCGGAAATTCTCGAGGAAGACGTCGCAGCCGGCGGCCAGGCGCAACACCACGTCGCGGCCTGCCGGCTGGGTGATGTCGAGAGCGAGGGAACGCTTGCCGCGATTGAGCGGGACGAAGTAGGCGCCCCAGCTTCCGCGATGCGGGCCCATGCGGCGGCTGTCTTCGCCACCGCGCGGATTCTCAACCTTGATCACGTTGGCGCCCAGATCAGCCAGGACCATGCTGGCGGCGGGGCCCGCCACAATCGTACTCAAGTCCAGGACCCGGATTCCTGCAAGCGGAAGAACAGTAGCGCGGCTCAAACGGCCATTATATGCGGTTCACCGCTGGGCGCCGGCACCGGTTACGGAGCGGCCTTTTGGGCGAGAGGCTGAACGCGGAATTCGTAGTGCTTGAATTTGATGGCCGTGCATTCATTCTCCGCGCGGACGGTGCGTCCCCGAACCCACAGCCGCAATCCGGCACTGTTCCCCAGGTCTAACGGCCAGGCAATCGAGAGCTCAATGAGTTTGCCAGGCGGCACGGGCTGGCCGGACTGCAGCAGAGCGCCCTGACTCGATAGATTCACGATCCACCCACGGCCCGCCATCTCCTGCTTGCCGCCGGAGCGCACGGTGAATCGGACTTCCGCCCGAAGGGGAAAGCGGCGTTTGGATCGGCGGCGCTGCGTCATCGGATGATCGATGGTGGGCGGCGCCGTCAGACCTACGAAAGCACCGCCCACATACTTGGAGGGCACGTTGCAAACGCGCTAGTACACACAGTAATCAAGTCAAACCATGAAAACAATATTGACCAACGAGAATACGGGCTCTGTAATCCAGAGTGAATCACCCGGCGCGCCCGAAGCGCGGGAAAGGTCCGTTCCCAAGAGCGACCGGGTTATGCCACTCTAGTCCCAGTAAGCAGGAATCGGTAAGGAGGCTGCATGCGAATTTCGGTACTGGTTCTGGGTGGGCTGCTGGCGGTTGCCGCACGGGCCCAATTCCCGCCGCCGACGCTATCGGAGAACACCACGCGCATTTCCGATCATGTCCAGGCGATCCTCGGATTTCCCAATATCGCGATCATCACCGGCGAGCAGGCCACCCTGGTGGTGGATACGGGGCTCGGGCCATCGAACGGGGCCACGGTGGCGCGCGTGGCGAAGAAGCTCGCCAAGGGCCGGAAGCTGTACCTCACCACCACACACTTTCACCCGGAACACGCTGCAGGCGAAGCCGGATTTCCGCCGGAGACCATCCTGCTTCGCCCCGCCGTGCAGCAGCAGGAGCTGGTGGAGCACGGGGCCGAACTGCTGGCGCTGTTCAACCGGCTGTCGCCGGAATATGCCGGGCTACTGAAGGGGGTCGGAACGTTGCGCACACCCGACGTGGTTTTTGAAAACGGAGTGACGCTCGATCTGGGCGGGGCGACCGCGCGGCTGATGTGGCTGGGCGCGGGCCACACCAAGGGCGATGAGTTGATCCTGGTGGATCCCGACCGCACGCTGATCTCGGGCGACATCGTCCAAAACAAAGTCGTCCCCGGCGTTGCCGGCGAGGGCGGCAGCTTTACCAGCTGGCTGACAGTGCTCGACAAGCTGGAGGCGCTGAAGCCGCGCACGATTCTCCCCGATCACAGCCGGCCCGGCGACGGTTCGCTGATCGCGCAGGAGAAGGCGTTCCTGCTGGACATGCGGTCGCGGGCGCTGGCGCTCAAGAAGCAGGGCGTATCGGCAGCCGATGCGGGGAAGCGCCTGAGCGCCGAGTTCCAGTCGGCCTATCCGGAGTGGGCGAAGAATCCGGACTGGCCGAACACGACGTCCGTTCCCGGGTTTGTGCAGCGCGTGTACACCGAAGGTCGCTGAGGGGCCGCGGAATTATTCCGGCGCGGCGAGCCTCACCAACCGTTGGAGCAGACGGGTGCGCTCGGCTGGACTCATCTTCCGCAGCAGGCTGCGGGCGATGGCACAACGCGACTTGATCGCAAAGCGATTGATTTCCCGTCCGTGGCGGCTGAAACCAATCTGGACGATGCGGCGATCTTTCGGCACACCGCGCCGTTCGACAAGCCCCTTCGCTACGAGTTTGTCGATGGCCCGGGTGGCCGTGCTCAGCGGAATGCCGAGTCCACCGGCCAGATCGGTCATGGTCACGGGCTCCTTGCGGCCCAACACGGATAGGATTCGCAACTCGGTGCGGGAGCATTCGGGCTCCTGAGCATCCTGCGGACGGCGGGGCGGCGTCAGGCGCTCCGAGAGCCAGTCGATGCGATCGACAAACTCGCGAATTTGCCGATGTTGGCCGGCCGGGGTTGCAGGCGCGGCTCTTCTTCGAACGTGCGATGACCCGACCGCGTTCACGAACTTCAGTATACGCCACGCGGCTTGACAAGGAGACATCGCCTCCTATTGAATAGTGCAATAGTTGCAAATAGGAACTATCGGCAGGAGGGGTCGGATGACGAGACAGCAGCAAACAGCCAGGACGTTCGTTTTGACGTGCATCGTAACCGCGGGTTTGGCCGGGATGGCGCCGAACCTGTGGGGCGAGGATCATTGGGTCGCGACATGGGCCGCTTCCCCGCAGGCGGGCCGGGTGGTTTTTCCCGCGCCGCCACGAGCCGCAGCCGCGGCCCCTGCTCCCGCGCCCGCCCGACCCACTGCAGGCCAACCCAATCCGGGTAACCCGGGAAATCAACCTCCGTTGTTTGGGCCGCCCCCCACTTTCAACAACCAGACGGTGCGCATGATCGTGCGGTCCAGTATCGGCGGACGGCGGGCGAGAGTTCAGCTCTCCAACGCTTATGGCGCTGCCCCGCTTCGCGTCGGCGCCGCCCATCTCGCCCTGCGGGACAAAGAATCGTCCATCGTTACCGCTTCCGACCGGGCACTGACCTTTAGCGGAAAAGGATCGTTCACGATTCCGCCGGGAGCTGAGATTGTGAGCGACCCGGTAGACCTGGAAGTGCCGAAGTTGGCCCATCTGGCGGTCAGCGTCTTTGTTGAGGGCGAAGCGGCGGCCCCGACCAACCACCTGACCGGCCTGCACACCACCTACATCTCGAAGGACGGCGACTTCACGGCGGCGCCTGCGATCGCCGAGGCCACGACGCGCCAATCGTGGTATTGGCTATCGGGTGTGGATGTGTTGGCGCCGGCAGACTCGGGGCTCATTGTGGCTTTCGGCGACTCCATCACCGACGGCGCCACCTCGACGCCGGACACGGACCGGAGTTGGCCGAGTTTGCTGGCCGGGCGGCTGGCAGCGAACAAATCGACGGCGCACCTGGCGATTGTGAACGAAGGCATCTCCGGCAACCGCGTGCTCGCCGACGGGGCGGGAGTTTCGGCGCTGGCGCGCTTTGACCGCGATGTTCTGAGCCAGCCCGGAGTGAAGTGGTTGGTGGTGATGGAAGGAATCAACGACATCGGGCTTGGCGCGCGCGGCGGGCCCCTGGGAAGCGTGACCGCCGAGGAGTTGATCGCGGCCCATCAGCAACTGATCGAACGAGCCCACCTGCACGGCATCAAAGTCATCGGCGCCACCTTGACCCCCTATGGCGGGGCGGCCTATTACAGCGATGAAGGAGAAGCCATCAGGCAGGCGCTCAACCGGTGGATTCGTACCAGCAAGGCCTACGATGCGGTGGTGGATTTCGACGCGGTTACTCAAGACCCGGACAACCCGAAACAGATCCGGCCGGCGTTCAATATCCGCGACCATTTGCACCCGAACGACACCGGCTACAAAGCCATGGCCGATGCGGTCGATCTTTCGATCTTTAAGGCGAAATGAGCCGTCGCGCCGGATTCGCCCGGCCTTGCGTTGACGTATCATCGAATCTTGTGAGCGTCAGCATCCGGTTCTGGGCCTTCATCCTGGGCATGCTTGCGTTTTACTTTGTCCTTGTATGGAAGGCCGCGCAGGACCCCAGATATTTTCTGGGTTCTTTCGTGGCGCTACTCCTTTTAGCGCAGGGAACCCGAGGGTTTCGTTGCCCGCATTGCAAGAATCCGATCATGAAACGCCCGACGACTCAAAATCAGCTCGGCTACGTTTGGCGGATTCCGACGAGCCGGAGCTGCGCCAAGTGCGGATACCGGTTGTGAAGTCCGGCGATTGACATTCTCAGAGACGGTCATCGGCCCGCCCTGCCGACTCCAGGCGAATCGTGGCCGGTTTCAGGCCTGGGGCGGTAGCGGTTAGAGCAAGAGCGCCAACCGTACGGGACGTACGGACCACCACGAGCGCTTGGCCATGAAAAAGCCTGCGCTGACTGCCCCGGTACATCTCCTCGCTGCTCAGATCCGCGTTCCCGACGGCGGCGATTGATCCCGGGCCCTTGAGACGGAAGGTCACGGAATGCTGCGCGTTGGGGTGCGGGCGGCCGCGCGAGTCCACGGCTTCCACGATGATGAATGAGAGGTCCCGGCCATCCGCGTGAAGCCTCGACCGGTCCGCGCTGAGACGAAGTCCCGCGGCCTCGCCGGTGGTCTGCAAGACGGACTCCGCCACCACCGTCCCGCCTTGCAGCGCCAGCGCCTTCAGCACGCCGGGAGCGTAGGCCACGGTGAAATTCGCGGTGAACCGCTCCGCGCGCGTGGTGGGCTTCTCGCCGATCATCTTGCCGTCGAGGTAGAGACGCACCGCGTCGCCCCGCGAATAGATTTCGACATCGAGCGCCTTGCCCTCCATTCCGGGCCAGGTCCAACTCGGGTAGACCGGCCACACGCCCCACCGCGTCACATGGAGGTCTTTGCCTTCGGGCACAGGCTGCCGCACACCGAGGAAGAGTTTCTCGCCGCGGTCCCACACGATGTTGCGGTAATGCGCAATGGCCCGGCGCGTCCCGCAAATGTCGATGTCTCCGCAGTCCGCGCCGTGACAGGGGTAGGGAGCACCGTAGCTCTCCCGGCTGGTGTCCTTCGGATCGCGGTAGTACCAGCGTCCGAGGCCGGATTCGCCGAGGTAATCGATGGCGGTCCAGACGAAACTTCCCACGATGTAGGGAAAGTCGGCCACCCTGGCCCAGTCGTCGAACGTGGATTGGGCATAGGACTCCGTGCAGACCATGATCCGCGACGGCACACGTTGGTGATCCTCGACGTGATTGTTGAGATTGTAATTGTAGCCGCCGATATCGAGCGCCGCATAAAACCCGTCAGTGTCGCTCCACTTGCCGGCAATGAAGTTCAAGGCTGACGTGACGGGACGCGTCGGGTCGAGCCCGCGCACGGAATCCGCCAGCGTCCGGGCCTCCTGAGCGCCCAAGGGCTCTCCGCGCTCCGGGACCTCATTGCCGATGCTCCACATGACGACGGACGGATGGTTGCGGTCGCGGAGAACCATGGCATCGAGGTCGCGCTGCCACCAATCGTGGAATGCCACGCTGTAATCGTAGGGGTTCTTGCCGCGCGACCAGCAGTCGAAGGCCTCATTGATCACCAACATCCCCAGGCGGTCGCAGGCATCGAGGAACGCCGGAGACGGAGGGTTGTGGGAAGCGCGGATTGCGTTGAACCCGGCCTTCTTCAGAATCTGGACGCGCCTCTGCTCGGCGCGGTCGAACGAGGCAGCGCCCAGCGGACCGTGGTCGTGATGCACGCAACCGCCGGCCATTTTTACCGGCGTGCCGTTCAGCAGGAAACCCTGCTCGACAGACCATGCGATGGAGCGGATACCAAACGGAGTGGAGACCTCATCCACGATGCCGCCGTCCTGGACCACGCGCGTGACCGCCCGGTAGAGGTTCGGGGTCTCGGGAGTCCAGAGCGCTGGTTTCTCGACCGCGATTTCCTGATGGACCTCGACCGCGTTCCCGGAGTCCACCGGGACGATAGAGATCGACTGGCCGACGGCAGCGCCGGAGCTTCCGTAAAGCACGGTGCGCACTTCGACGTTGGACCGGGCGCCGGCGTCATTGGCAATCCGAGTTTCGACCGAGACCATAGCGCCGGCCGCGCTCACCTGCGAAGTGGTGACGAAGATTCCCCACGGAGCGACATGGATTGGGCCGGTGACGTGGAGCCAGACATGCCGATCGATGCCGGAGCCGGAGTACCAGCGGGAGTTCCGCTGCTTGGATTGATCGACACGAACGGCGAGCACGTTTGCGCCGGGCTGCAGGTGCGGCGTGAGGTCGTAGAGGAAGGTGGTGTAGCCGTAGGGGTGCGTGCCCAGCTCGCGGCCGTTGAGGTAGACGGTCGCGTTCATGTAGACGCCCTCGAACTCGATGCTGACCCGTTGGGTGCTCCCGGTTGCCGGGGCGGTGAAGGTCCGGCGGTACCACCCGACTCCGGCGGGAAAGAAACCGCCGCTGCCGCCCATGGGGCTCTGGGGGTCGATCTTGCCCTCGATACTCCAATCGTGGGGCAGCTCCAGGAGGCGCCAGGCGGAGGCGTCGTAGGACGGGGACTCGGCCCCTGCCGGGTCTCCGAGGAGGAATCGCCACTCCTGATCCAACAAGGACCGCTCGCGGGCCGGTTGCGGCCGACTGGCGGCTGCGGCGGGCCGCAATGCGCCGGCAACCGGCAGGATTGCGCAGAATGTTCTTCGCTTCATCCGGAGGGACGTGCGGTTACCCTGGGAGGCGCTCGTCCAATGGTTATTGTCGAATCATTCGACCCTTGGCACAAGGTAGAACTGCGGGCCGCACGGTTGGGAGACCTCGTGATCCTCATGGTGAGGACGAACTCCGGAGCTGCAACGGCGAGGCAGGGCTTCAGAGTCGGACAGGACCGGCACCAGGGCGGAACCACTATCTTTCCGACAGTCCTGTTGCATTCCAGTAGGAGATCCTCGTATACATTAAGTAAGCTTAATCTCGGAAAAAACGTGCGCCTGGTAGAGCAAATTCGGCTTCGGATGACGTCCGCAGTGCTCCTTTGTCTGGTTGTAGAGGCGGGCATTGGGTTGCCCTTGGCGGCGTCCCGGCGCGCACCGGAACCCTGGCGGGATGCGCAAACCATACAGCAAGTCCGGCAAGTTCCGGGGCTCTTCCGGCTGAATCCTGGCCCACCCTGGAGCGCCGCCAGCGTGAACCACCGGGCGACACCGTCGCTCGGATCGCAGCCGCCCTCTGGCTTCCCCGCATTCCTCTTTTCCAAAGTCCCTCCTGGTCGAGTGGATCGGCCCACAAGCGGCGGACTTCATCGGCACAGCGGACGCTCGCCTCCGGTATCTTTCTAGTTCCCGAAACGCAGTTCCAACGCTTGTGGTGTGCCGGTGCGGCCGCGCAGGCGACTCATTTGCACAAATAACAGAGATACAAGGAGGGCGAAATGTCTACGATCCACCGCGTGTTGTTTCCGGTCGACTTCTCCCTGGGTTGCCAGGCTCTGGTGCCCACGGTCCGGAGGATGATTGAATGCTGGCATGCCGAAGTGACGCTATTGCACGTCATCGAAGAGCGCCAGTGGTTGGGGCGGAAGCATGAACTGGAGCGGCTCATGTTCCAGATGCGGGCAATCGCCGGAGAGGGACTCCGCGCGCGGGGCGTCACGTGCCGTGTGGAGCGGGGCGATCCCGGTGAGCGAATCCTGGAGTACGTCCGCGGGAAAGGCGTCGAGCTGGTGGCGCTATCGGCCGGAGGCTCGTCCAGTCTGTACGGCCATCCGATCGGCTCGGTGGCGGACCAGGTTCTGGCGGAAGCGCCGTGCCCGGTCTGGCTCGACTGGGGTTCGGCTCGCTCGCGATCCACGGCCGGGATGTATGCCCGCCAGGTCGCCTGCGCGCTGGCGCTCAACGAGTCCGATGAACACGTCCTGCGCCAGGCGACGGAGATCAGCGGTGAGCTCGAAGCCGAACTCACCGTGATCCACGCGGTGAGCCCCTCACCGGGCAAGCCAGTCTTGTTATGGGACCAACGCGTCCGCGATGGTGTGCTGGAGACGGCCAAGAGGCGCATTGAAGGACTCCTGCGGCGCTTTCACCCGGCGGCGGATGTAGCCGTCGAAGTTGGCTCCAGCCATACGGTGGTCAGCCGCGTGATTCAAGATCAGGAGATGGGTCTACTGGTCACGGGCAACGTGCGGGAGGCGATTCTCGCCGCCGAGTGCGAGTGCCCGGTATTGCGCCTCGCGATTCCGGCCGCTTCCGCCGTCGCTGCCACCGAACCGGAGCCACGCTATGCGATCGCGGCAAGGAGGAGCGCATGACACCCACACAAACCAAGCCGGAAGAAAAGAGCGCCGCGAAGCCGCGCCCTGGATTTTGGGAGCAAGCCATAGTCACTCTCAAGGTACTGCTGGCGATCGGCGCGGTGCTCGGAGGGATCTGGCTGCTGGATGCCCTTGCCGTGAGTTGACCCGTGCTCACTACCTTTGCACTCGCGACACGTCCCACGATTCAAATGCGGACTCTGTTGAAGCACGCCAGAGCAATCGCCATTGCCGCATCCGTGTTGGTTCTCGGGGTTTCCATCGAAGCAGGCTGGTCCGTAGGCGCGATTCACCACGGGTCCGGGACGATCGCCACCTCGGGGACAGCCCCTGCCACCGGCATTCGTACGCTTGGATCCCGACGCGACGACCGCGGTCTGTTTCGCGGATGGCGTTACGGCCCGAGCACCGGCCCCGTCAGTGCGTCACCGGTCCACGACCTGACATGCGCGGAATTCGTGTCAAACGGCACGCGAGCCGTCAGGGGCAGAGCCACGCGGCATCCTTTCGCCGCACGCCCGCCACCCTTGGCCTGAATCGCCACGATTCCGCGGCTGCGGACTCGCAGCTGCTCACGATTCCACGTTCTTTCCGCGCCTCATCACCTGCGCGAGGCATTCGCAGGGCGTGGAAATAGCCTGTCTGTTTGAAGAGGAGATCACGAAATGCAAGTCAAAAGTCTGACGAAAACGGTGTGCCTGTTGACGGCCGCCACGATGTCCAGCGGGACCCTATTAGCGGCGCAGCCGGCCGTTCCACTCTGCGCGTGCGTCAGCGATGCACCAGACTGGAATTTTCCTTCCGAGGCTTCCCGGCTTCTCAAGGAGATCCGGTCAGCCGCCTTCCGGCTGACGGACAACGCGGCGAATCTAAAGTCGTATGGGCCCGGAGGGGTGAGTTGGCACGGTCACGCCGGCGAGCTGACGCTGATCCGAGAACAAATTAACGCCGTGGGGAAGCGAATCCAACGGCTCCACACCATCCGGCACGCCACAGCTCCCTGGCAGCAGGAGGCCATCGATTCCATGACACCCATGGCCGCGACTCTGGCGTCGCGCACGGAAGCGGCGATCCGATACTTGCAAGACAACCGGACCTATCTCTGGTCGGAAACGTATCGGGATCACGTGCAGACCCTTTCCTCGCGAGCCGACCAGATGAAGAAATCCGTTTCCCTGCATTTGGAACTGGCTGAAACTCTGGACAAACTCGAAGCTCTCCGCGACCGGACCGCTTCGATCGGTTCGTAACGTTCCGTGATCGCCAACCCGCCTTCGGCCGGCCTGGCAACCCCGGATTGCTGGCCGGAGGCGGGACGGCCGCCGAATGCTCCCCTTGCCAATCCATGCCATCACACGTGTTTATCGAGTTGGGCGCCGCCATCGCCGGTCTCGCCGTTCTCGCCCGAATGGCGAGCCGGTGGGGCGTGTCCGCCATTCCTCTTTACCTCATGGCCGGCCTGGCCTTCGGTAATGGCGGGCTCGCTCCCCTCAACCTCAGCACGAGTTTCATCCACATCGGCGCGGAAATCGGCGTCGTCCTGCTGCTGTTCATGCTGGGGCTCGAATACACCGGCGAGGAACTGCGGGAGAGTCTCCGGACGGGCATGGCGGGAGGAATTGCCGATCTCGCGCTCAATTTCCCTCCGGGACTGATCGCCGGCCTCCTGCTGAAGTGGAACGTGCTCGCCGCTGTCTTGCTCGGCGGGATCACCTACATTTCCTCCTCGGGTGTGATCGCCAAGGTGCTGGCCGAACGAAGGCGGCTGAGTTGTCCGGAAACGCCGTCGATTCTCTCCATCCTCGTGATCGAGGACCTGGCGATGGCGATTTATCTGCCCGTGGCCGGAGTGCTGCTGACCGGAGAAGGCGCTGCGAGCATGGCGCTGCCGGTTTCCGTGGCCATCGGCGTGGCGGGACTGGTCCTGCTGGTGGCGATCCGGTATGGCCAGAGGATCAGCCGGCTCATCGCCCACGAATCCGATGAGGTGGTTTTGCTCACCACGTTCGGAGCCGTTCTGCTGGTGGCGGGCCTGGCCGAAGCCTTCCAGGTCTCGGCGGCCATCGGGGCGTTTCTGACGGGTATCGCGGTGTCGGGCCCGATCGCCCAGCAGACCCATCGTCTGCTCGCACCCCTGCGCGACCTATTCGCGGCCCTCTTCTTCCTGTTCTTCGGGCTCCAGATCGACCCCGCCACGCTGCCGTCGGCTCTCCCGTTCGCCATCGGACTGGGAGTGGTCACGGCGGCGACGAAGATCGCCACTGGATATTGGACGGCGCGGCGGGCGGCCCTCGATCGCCGTGCCTGCTTCCGGGCGGGAATGGCGCTGGTGGCGCGCGGCGAATTCTCGATCGTCATCGCCGGCTTAGGGGCTGTCATCGAACCCCGATTGGGGCCGCTCGCAGCGGCGTATGTCCTGTTTCTCGCAGTGCTCGGTCCCATCCTCGCGCGTGCAATCCAGTAGGGACGGGAGCCCCGGAGGACCGTGGCCGACCAGATGGGATGGCTGGCGGCCGTCAGAGGTTTCTAGTGGTGCTATTCGAAACGGATCTAGATTGCGTTGGGGTGGTTGCGGGGGTAGGATTTGAACCTACGACCTTTGGGTTATGAGCCCAACGAGCTACCAGACTGCTCCACCCCGCATTCCCATCGTAACGTACGGCTGGCGTTCGGTCAATGTCGGGTTCGCATTTCTTCGCGGCTTCCCCGGTTACAATGGAAAGGTGCGACGCTTCGCGGTCGTGGCGGCCTTCGCTCTGACCTCTGTTTTCTCGGTTTTATCGGCGCAAACCAGCTTCTTTCCGGTGAAAGACGTCAAACCGGGGATGCGGGGGACGGGCCGGACCATTTTCTCGGGGAACCGGATCGAAGAATTCCAGGTGGAAGTCCTGGGCGTGCTGAATAACGTCGGGCCGAAAGAGTCGCTGGTTCTGGCGCGCCTCTCGGGCGGGCCTCTGGAACATACCGGGGTCATGCAGGGGATGAGCGGCAGCCCGGTTTATCTCGATGGGAAACTGCTGGGGGCGGTGGCGATGGCGTTTCCGTTCGCCAAGGATCCGATCGCAGGGATCCGCCCCATTGAGGACATGGTGACGGTGGGGACGGCGCCCGCGCCCGCCACGGTGCAGCGCGCCTCCATTTCGCTGGGCGAGCGGGACCTCACGCGCGGGTTGCCGAAGCCGGAATCCACCGCGGCCAGCGAAGCGCAGGGGCGCATGGTGGACATCGCGACGCCGGTGTCGTTCGGCGGATTCACGCGGAGCACGCTGGACAATTTCGCGCCGCAACTGCGGGCGCTGGGACTGGAGCCGCGCCAGGGACTGACGGGCGGCGGGGAGATCGCGGCCCGCATGGGAAATCCGGCCGACCTCAAGCCGGGCTCGATGATCAGCGTGGAGCTGATGGCGGGCGATCTCAGCGTGGGCGCCGACGGGACGGTCACCTACATCGACGGGAATCGAATCTATGCGTTTGGCCACCGGTTTCTGGCGGTCGGCCCCACCGCGCTCCCCTTCGCCCGCTCCGAAGTCATTACCCTGCTGCCCAACCTGAACACGTCGTTCAAGCTGTCCAACGCCAAGGAATGGATGGGCACCATCTATCAGGACCGGGATACCGCGGTGGCCGGCGAATTGGGCCAGCGCGCGCCGCTGGTGCCGGTCTCGATCGCCATTGCGCGCGGCGCCAAGGCGGTGGAGTCCTACCGGATGCAGATGGTGAACGACCCGCTGCTGTCGCCGCTGCTGCTGCAGATGGCGGTCTTCTCGGCGATCGATGCCACGGAACGGACGGTGGGGGCGGCCAGCATCCGGATTTCCGGAGAGATGCAGTTCCAGAACTCAGCCGTGCCCATCCGCCTCAACAATGTGTACGCCGCCGATAACGGGTCGGCGGCGCAGGTTTCGCTTTCGGCCGCGGTTCCTCTGGCCTACGTGCTGCAAAGCGGTTTCAATACGCTGCAACTGAGGAGCGTGGCGCTGCGCCTGGAAGCGTACGATCAAAAGAGGCAGTACACCATCGACTCGGTGACCGCGTCGCGCCGCGAGGTGCGCGCCGGAGAGAAACTGCGGTTGTCGGTGACGCTGGCCGGCGACAACGGCGCGGAAACCACGCGCCCGGTGGAATACCAGGTGCCGATCGGCTTCCAACCCGGGCCCCTGTACTTTACGGTTTCGGACGCCAACGTGGCCAACATCAGCGATTACCGCCAGATTCTGACGTCGAGCCCGCGCAGTGCCGCACAGGTGATCACGACGGTCAATAACCTGCATCCCAACAACAAGGCCTACGTGCGGGTATGGCGGACCACGCCGGCGTATCAACTGGACGGGGCGGAGTTGCCGGATCCGCCGGCGTCGGTGGCGCTGATCCTGGGCGGCTCGCAATCGAGCCTGGCCGGCTTGACCCAGACGCGCAACGCCAAGGTAGCGGACATGGAGATCGACACCGGAGATATGTCCGTCTCGGGGATGAAAACGGTGCAGGTGGAAGTGAAGGAATGATGGTCTCGCTGCGCACGCTGGCGCGCACTGCCGCGCTCCTCGCCGTCCAAGCCGGCTGGTTTGCTCCGGCGACGTTCGCCAGCGGCACCGTGGCCTGGGAGATGAACTCCTACAGCGACTTCGTCCGCGGCCGCTTTGACGGAATTTCACTGAGCCGCGAAGGCCGCCTGTCGCTGGCCCCGAAGCTGGATACGGTATGGGCCTCCGACCAGCCGGTGGTCTGGAGTCTGGCGCAAGGTCGGGATGGATCGCTGTACTCCGCCACCGGGCACCGCGGCCGCGTCTATCGCATCGACCGCGCCGGCAAAGCCACGCTGCTGTGGACGGCCGAACAGCCCGAGGTTTTCGCGATTGCCGTGGACAGCGCCGGCGTACTGTACGCGGGGACGTCGCCCGACGGCAAAGTGTACCGGATCGAGAACGGCAAGGCCACCGAGTACTTCGCGCCCAAGGCCCGCTACATCTGGGCGATCGCGACGGCGCCCGGCGGCGTGCTCTACGTTGGGACGGGCGACCAGGGGAAGATTTTCCGCGTCGACGGTCCGGGCAAAGGCGAGATCTATTACGACACCGGGCAGGCCCACATCACCGGCCTGGCGATCGATTCGCAAGGACGGCTGCTGGCGGGCAGCGAGCCCAACGGGTTGCTGTACCGGATCACGGCCAAGGACAAGGCGTTTGTGCTGTATGACGCCAACCTGCCGGAAATTCGGGCGATCGTCCCCATGCCGGACGGCACGGTCTATGCGGCGGCGCTGGGCGGGTCGATGGCCAAGCGCGCGCAAGCGGCGCAGCAAGCGGCTCAGAGCCAAGGGGCAACCGGTGCGGTCACCACGCCCACCACCACCATCACGGTAGAGGCGCAAGAGACCGGCCCCGGTCCGGAACTGAAGCCGCCGGACGGCACCAAGCCGCCGGCGCCCACCTCTACAGCCAACCCGCAGGTCACCACCCAATTCACCCCGGTGACGGACGTGACCGGCCTGGACAAGTCCGCGGTATACCGTATTAATCCCGACAACACGGTCGAGACTCTGTGGAGTTCCAAGGAAGAGAACGTGTACGACCTGCTGGCACTCGACCGGCAGCTGGTTTTCTCGACCGACGAAAATGGGCGGATTTACAGCCTCACGCCCGATCGCCGCGTGACCCTGGTCCTCGAGACCAAAGAAGGAGAGACCACGCGGCTGCTGTCTTCGGACCGCTCAGTGCTCGCGGCGACGGGAAACATGGGGCGCATCTTCCGGCTGGGAGAGACGCCGGGCGGGAGCGGCGCGTATGAAGCGCCGGTTCACGATGCCGGGACGGCAGCGCGGTGGGGCAGCCTCGGCTGGCGGGCGGATCTTCCGGCGGGGGCGACGCTCCAGTTTCGCACGCGCTCGGGAAACTCGGCCAAGCCCGACCGCACGTGGAGCGATTGGTCCGAGCCGCTGACGGACCCGGTGGGCTCGCGCATCCCGAGCCCCAACGCGCGCTATATCGAATGGAAAGCCGAACTGGCCGGCTCGGGGGGCGCGACTCCGGCCATCACCAGCGTGTCGCTCGCCTATCTGCCGCAAAACTCGCCGCCGGTGGTGCGGAGCATTAACGTGGTCGCGCAGTCGGCGGCCCCGCCGGCGAGTAAGACCGCAGGCTCCGCCGCCGCGTATTCGGTGACGGTGACCGACACCAGCGACAGCGCCACCTCGGCCGGCACGCCCACGCAGACCCTGTCGCGCGCCGCGACGCAGCAGATCACGGTGAGCTGGCAGGCGGATGATCCGGACGGCGACCGCCTGGTGTACAACGTCTATTTCCGCGGCGACGACGAAGCCCAATGGAAACTCTTCAAGGCCGACACGCACGAGACCTCGGTCACGGTCGATGGCGACGTGTTGGCCGACGGCAAGTACTTTTTCCGGGTGACTGCTTCGGACCGCGAATCGAACCCGCCGGCCTCGGCGCGCGAATCGGAACTGGTGAGCGCTCCCGTGCTGATCGATAACACGCCGCCGGCGATCACGGTGGGAACGGTGCGCTATGCGGGCGGAGCGGCGCACATCGAGTTTTCGGCCACCGACGCGGCAGCCTCGTTGCGCCACTGCGAGTACTCCCTGGACGCATCGAGCTGGGTGCCGGTGGAGGCGGCCGACGGCGTCATCGATTCGCGGAAGGAATCGTTCACGTTGGACCTGAGCGGTCTTAGCCCGGGCGAGCACGTGGTGGTGCTCCGCACCGGCGACAGCGCCAACAACAACGGCGTGGTCAAAGTCGTGTTGCGGTAGGAGCGGACGACTTGTCCGCGCGCCTACGATCGCCCAACTCTCCCCCCTTCACCCTGCGGACGGCCATCTGGCTTCTGCGCCGCAGCCTGGTGGCCGCGTTCGAAGATAACTGTTTCAGCATCGCCAAAGGCGCCGCCTATTCGGCCCTGCTCTCGTTCTTCCCGGTGCTCACCTCCGCAGCGGCGATCCTGATCCAAACCCGCGCCGAATTCGTTTCCAACGCCATCGAGAGCTTTCTTTCGGAAATTGTGCCGCCGGGAACCGAGGATCTGGTTCTGCGCCAGTTCCGCGTGGCGGGCGCGCGCCCAACGGCTCTGCTGGTGGGGGCAGGCGTGATCTCGCTGTGGGCCGCTTCCAGCGTCATCAAAAGCCTGATGGAAGGGTTTCAGGCCGCCTACCGCGTGCCACGCTCCCGCGGCTTTCTCCGACGCAGCGGAGTGGCCGTCGCGCTGGTCCTGCTGGCCGCGGTTCCGCTGGTGGGCGCGTCCCTGTTGATCCTGTTCGGAAATGAAGTGGAGCGGCTGGTGCTGCGCGGGATCCAGGCTGCCCCCTGGTGGAAGCCGCCAGCCTGGGTGTGGCCCTGGCTCAGCCACGGGTTCCGGTATGCCGTGGCCCTGGCCACCACGGTGCTGGTGACTGCGCTCCTGTATTATTTCGGTCCGTACCGCCGGCAGCGCTGGCGCTACGTGTGGCCCGGGGCCATCCTCGCCACGCTGCTATGGCTGGCAGCCACTTCAGGATTCGGCTGGTACGTCCGCCACATGGGCAACTACAACGTCATGTATGGCTCGGTGGGCGCCGGCATCGCTTTATTGGTCTGGATGTACCTGCTGGCCGCCATCGCCCTGATCGGCTGCGAATTCAACGCCGAGTATGAGCGAAGCGGGCGGAGTTGAACCGCTGCCCGCGGTTCCGGGTACAATCGCAATAGTGAGGGTTGCGTCTTTCATGCTCCTGGGCGCTTGGTGCGCACAGGCGGCTTCGTCGCCGATGACGCTGGTTTCCGAAGGGGAAGCCGACCCTGTGCGCAGCGCCATCACGCGCAAGGAGGCCTGGACCCGGGACGCCTCAGCCCGCCTGCGCGCCCAGGCCGATCGCCGCGTGAAAGAGGGGCCGTGGAGCGTGACCTTCGACCGGCCCAGCGGCATTGCCCTGGATCTTCACGATTACTACAGCGAAGCCCCGTATTTCTGGCCAAATCCGGACGATCCCAATGGCGCCTACATCCTCCACGAGGGGCGGGTGAACCCGGACCGCTTCACCGCCAACCGGGCGGCGCTATATAACATGTCCGACGCGGTCTTCACGCTGGGCGCGGCCTCCTACCTGTTCGACGATGCCCGCTACGGACAACGCGCGGCCCGTATCGTGCACACCTGGTTCATCAACCCCAAGACCCGCATGAATCCCCATCTGGAGAACGCGCAGGCCATTCGCGGCGTGAACACCGGGCGTCCGTCGGGGATCATTCAGGGCCGAGAGTTCATCCGCGCCATTCAGGGAATGGAGTTTCTGGAGGAGAGCGGCGGTTGGGACCCCAAAGACCAGGCGGCCGTTCACAAATGGTTCGAGGAGTACCTGCGTTGGCTGACGCAGAGCCGCAACGGCCTACTGGAGAAGGCGAGCACCGATCGTCATGCCACGTGGTGGACGGCCCAGGTGGCTGCCGTCGCCACATTCGTTGGAGACACCGCCGCCGCCCGGACGGCGTTCGATTTCTACCGCGATCGCGTCTTCGCGAAGCAGGCTCGCGAGGACACCAGTTCCGCGCGCGAAGAGGCTCGGGCCGTGCCCGGCGATTCGGTGGCCGAAATCGAGGCTGCTACCGTGGTCTGCCGGATCGGCGACGTGCAGGGAGTGGATCTGTGGGGCGCGCGCGGCAAGAATGGCTCCACCCTCGGCAGCCTCATCGACAATCTGCAGCCGTACCTCTCGAATCCGCGCCGCTGGAGCCGGGAGCAAGCCACCGATCTCGAGACCGACGGGCTCTCCTTCCTGGCATTCGCCGGAATGGGCCTGAAGAGGCCGGAATACATCGCGCTGTATCAGAAGCTGGAGCACCCGGACAACGCCTGGCTGAGCGTGGTCGACCTGGTGGTGGGCCGCTGGGAAGCCTCAGGACACCAGACGCGCCACTAGACTCGTTCACTCATCTGCTACCCTGCAGCGCACCGGAACTACCGCGCTTCGCTCGATGCACAAGGCGGGAGCCTAGCTCTGGACGCCGTAAAGTTTGTGGAGACGAATGTAGTCGAGCACCGGCGGGGGCACTTCGGACGGCTGTGCGCCAGCCGCCAGCGCGCGCCGAATGGCGGATGAGGAATAGGGCAAGGCCAACGTCTCCAGACGCTCCACCGCGGCGCCCTTCGGAACGCGGTAGCGATGGCCGGGCCGGCTCGCCACGATGAACGTCACGGCAGCCAGCACGTCGTTCCAGCGCCGCCAGGTTTCGATTTCGGCGAAAGCATCGGCCCCGATCAGGAAAAACAACCCGTCCTCGGGCGCCAGTTGCGCGCGCACCTGGGCGATGGTGTCGATGGAGTAACTCGCGGTCTCCTCTTCCAGGCGCGAGACCTGAAAATGGGGATTGCCCTCGCAGGCCAGTTCCGCCATGCGTACGCGGTCGGAGTACGGGGCGTGCGTGATGCCCGACTTGTGCGGCGGGCGGGCGGCCGGCACAAACAGAATGCGATCTAGGTGAAACTGCTCGAAGGCCTCGCGCGCCAGCGCCAGGTGCGCGTTGTGAATGGGATCGAAAGTGCCGCCGAGAATCGCCAGCCGCAAGGCGCCTAGGTTCTCTCGATCTTCACCGAATTCACCCGGACTTCCTTATTCGGCCGGTCCTGGGAGTTGCGCGCCGCCTCGGAGATCTTCTTGACCACGGCATAACCCTCGGTCACTTCGCCGAAGACGCTGTGGCGCTTGTCGAGGTGCGGCGTGGGGGCCACGGTGATGAAGAACTGGCTGCCGTTGGTATTGGGGCCGGCATTGGCCATGGACAGGATGCCCGCTTTGCCATGCTTCAGGTCGGGATGAAACTCATCGGCAAACTTGTAGCCCGGGCCGCCGCGGCCGGTGCCTTCCGGGTCGCCTCCCTGAATCATGAAGTCGGGAATCACGCGGTGAAAGATGGTGCCGTCGTAGAAGGGCTTCCCCGTTTTGGTGCCGTCCGCGAGAGCGACGAAGTTTTCCACCGTCTTCGGCGCCTTGTCGGCAAACAGCTTGATCTTGAATTGGCCTTCGGTGGTGTCGAAGGCCGCGAAAATCTCGTTGGCCATGAAAGCGATTGTAGCAACTCACAGAGGCGCCACTCCGCAGGTGCCGGGCGCCGCGGCATCGTGATCCGCCGGGCCGGTGGGGCCGCCCTCCCGCGTTTTGGCGCTGCACTCCTCGATCTCGACCTCCACCAGCAGAGTGGCGTCGAGTTGGGCGGGAGTGGCCGGAGCGTAGTCCCGGCCGGCCGTGCGCCCCGGAAAGTACCGCCCCACCATGCCCGCATAGACGGCTTGCTGTCGCCCGTGATCGGTCACCTGCCGTCCGCGCCCGAAACAGACCACGCTGCGATAGTTCATCGAGTGATTGAGCGCCGTCTTGGAGTAGACCAGCCCGTCCAGGATGGTCACCGTGACACAGAGCGGCGCTCCCGACGCCGCCAGGCGCAGGGCGCGGCTGGCCGGCGACCCGTGCAGGTAGAGCCGGTCCGGCCGGCCCGGATCGAATTGATACCCGAACGGGACGGCGATGGGCTGCTCTCCCTCGACGAAGGCCACATGCGCCACGCGCCCGGCCGCCAAAAAGAGGGCGGCCTGTTCCGGCACGCCGCGCTCGGGATGCCGTCGAATTTCCGATCGCGAGTTCACCATGCCTGAACTATACTGGGAAAGTGGCTCTTGTGAAATAACCACTTTTTAAATTTTTATGGTGCCATTTCTCGCGCTCCATCTCGACCGGCGTTCGAGCCTGCCGCTGCAGCGGCAACTCTATGACGAAATCCGGGCCGCCATTCTGTCCGGGCGGTTGGCGCCGGGCGTGCGCCTTCCGGCCACCCGTGGGCTGGCCGCCGACGCCCGGATCTCCCGCAACACCGTCTGCGGCGCGTTCGATCAACTCCTGGCCGAAGGCTATCTGGAGGGCAAGGCAGGGTCCGGCACGTATGTGGCCAAGACCCTGCCGGAAGAGCTGTTGCGGGTGACGCGGCAGGCCATGCCGGCGCGCGCCCCGCGAGTTTCGGCTCTGTTGTCGCAGCGCGGCCGTTTGCTGGCGGCGACCCGCACCGCGCGCGCCGACGGGATTGCCGTGCCGCACGCGTTTCAACCGGGGGTGCCGGCCTTCGACCAGTTTCCCCGCGTTCTGTGGGCTCGCATGGCGGCCCGCATTCTGCGCCACGCGCCGGCCGCCCTGCTGACGTACGGAGAGCCGGCCGGCTACCGCCCGCTACGCCAGGCCATCGCCGAATATCTGCGGGCCGCGCGCGGAGTTCGCTGCTCGGCCGACCAGGTGATCGTCACTTCGGGCTCCCAGCAAGCCCTCGATCTGGCGGCCCGCGTTCTGCTCGATCCGGGCGACGCCGCCTGGGTGGAAGACCCCGGATACCTCGGAGCGCGCGCCGCGCTCCTGGCGGCCGGTGTCCGCTGCGTCCCCGTGCCGATCGATTCCGAAGGGCTCAGCGTGGCCGCGGGGGAAGCCCGCGCCCCCAACGCACGCCTGGCCTGTGTCACCCCTTCGCACCAGTATCCGCTCGGCGTCACGATGCCGCTGGGCCGGCGGATGAAGCTCCTCGACTGGGCGCGCCGGTCCGGCGCCTGGATCGTGGAAGACGACTACGATTCGGAGTTCCGCTATGCCGGCCGTCCGCTGCCCGCCCTGCAGGGTCTGGACACGGCC
Organism: Terriglobia bacterium; assembly: GCA_020073145.1. Lineage (GTDB taxonomy): Bacteria > Acidobacteriota > Terriglobia > Bryobacterales > Bryobacteraceae > PSRJ01. Next base: position 67,793 of record JAIQFS010000007.1, on the reverse strand, counting down.
GGCCGCGTGGTGTACACCGGGACATTCAGCAAGGTGCTGCTGCCGGCCTTGCGCCTGGGATATCTGGTGCCGCCCGAGCCTCTGGTGGACGCCTTTGTCTCCGCCCGCGCTCTGGCCGACCGCCATTCGCCCGCGCTGGAACAGGCCCTCACGGCGGAATTCTTATCCGAGGGGTATTTTGGGCGGCACGTCCGCCGCATGCGGGCGCTCTATGCCGAGCGCCAGGAGGCCTTGGTAGCGGCAGCACGGAATGAACTGGCGGGCCTGCTGGAAGTCGAACCAGCCGAGGCCGGGCTGCAACTGGTCGGCTGGCTTCCCAAGAGTCTGAGCGACCGCGCCGTCTCCGAGAGAGCCGCCAAGGCGGGCATCATCGCAGCGCCCATTTCGGCCTACGCGATGCAGGCGAAGCTGCGCCCCGGCCTGCGCCTCGGCTATGCGCCGGTGAATCCGCGCCAGATCCGCGACGGCGTCCTCAGGCTGGCCGCGGTGCTGGCTACCACGGCAGCAGGCGCTTCGTGAACTTGCGGCCGATCTCGGCGGCCTGCTGGCTGGCCGGGCCGAGCATGACCCCTTCCTTGATCATGTCGATGACGTTATTGGGATTCATCGAATTCAGGAAGAAGATCTTGTTGGCCTTGGCCGCCGCAAAGACTTTGGCGCGCGCCGCCTGCATGCGCGGATCCTGTTCCGCGCCGCGGCCGCGAACCCCCAGCGAGAGCGCCATGTCGCCCGGACCCCACTCGGCGAAGGCAATGCCCGGCACTTTCAAATTCTCTTCGACGTTGGCCAGCGCGTAGTGGTCCTCCTCTTTCACGCCGAGCACCAGCTCGCCATTGGGGTTGAGGGGCCAGACGTCGGCCTGATCGAGATACTCCTCGGTGGAGACGCCCCAAATCGGCGCGGCCGTCGCCGTCCCGTGCGCGCCGCGGCGCCCCTCGCTGATTCCCTGCCCGACGCCCTGCTTGTGGATGGGAAACCGCACCGCCTCGACGAACGCGCGAATCGCGCCGGGAGAATCGGCGTGCGTCAGCATGATCCCGTGCACCCCCGTGGCCAACACCTGCTGAAACATCCAGGCATTGGCGCGCACGGTGGCTTCATCGGTGCCGTTGACCGGCACGTTGACGATGACGGCCGGGGTGCGGTGTCCGCTCTTGGTGGGGCCGCCGGCAGCCAGCCCTTTCATGTACTCGGCGAGACCTTGCACGTCGAAGGGGGCGTGCTCCATGTCGTAGCTGATGTAGTCGGCGTAGGTCTGGGCGTCCTTCTTGCCCTGCTCGAACGTGCCCTCGGTGCCGGAATGCGAGCCGGTGTAGTACACGGGCTGGCCTTGCTCCAGCAGGTCAATGACGCGGTTGACGTGTTTGGGTTTGGGCGTTTGGGCAGTGATGGTGGCAATGCCCATTGCCACACAGACAGCGGCGCCGGCCGAGAACAGCGCGGTCCTGATGCTCTTCATGTACTCCCCCTCCAGTCGTTCGTGGGCCAGGCGATTCGCCTGCCCAGGCCCTTTTCCGCAACCCCTACCAGCCCACCGGCTTTCCCTGGTTTTGTTCGTCCAGCCACTTCTGTAGCGGCGCGAAGTAGTCGCGGATGGCCGTGGCGTCCATCTGGCGTGTGCCGGCGATCTGTTCGAGCGCATCCTGCCAGGGCCGGCTCTGCCCCATCTGCAGCATGGCGTTCAGGCGGCTCCCGGCGGCCTTGTTGCCGTAGATGGAACAGCGGTTCAGCGGGCCCGTGCACCCCGCCGCTTGCGCCAGCGCGCGATGAAACTGAAATTGCAGAATGTCGGCCAGAAAATAGCGCATATACGGCACGTTGGCCGCCACGTGGTATTTCGCGCCCGGATCGAAATCCTTTTCACTGCGCGGCGCGCCCGCCGGAGGCGCGACTCCCTGGTATTTCTCGCGAAGTTGCCACCAGGTTTCGTTGTATTTCTCGGGTGGGATTTCGCCGGAAAACACTTTCCACCGCCACTCATCGATCATCAGGCCGAACGGCAGAAACGCGATCTTCTCCAGCGCGCGATGAAGCAGCAGCCCGATATCCTTGGACGGATCCGGCGCTTTGTCCAGCAGGCCGATCTTCACCAGGTACTGCGGCGTGACGGAAAGCGCGATGGTGTCGCCGATGGCCTCATGGAATCCGTCATTGGCGCTGTCGCGGAACAGAGGCGGCAGCTCATTGTAGGCGCGCTGGTAGAAGTTGTGGCCGAGCTCGTGGTGGACCACCAGAAAGTCTTCGCCGGTGATCTCGATGCACATCTTCAGCCGCAAATCGTCCACGTTATCGACGTCCCACGCGCTGGCGTGGCACACCACGTCGCGGTCGCGCGGCTTCAGGAATAGCGAACGTTCCCAAAAGGTCTGCGGCAAGAGCGGAAAGCCCAGCGAGACGAAGAAATTCTCGCCGTATTTCACCATCTGCTTCCAATCGGCTCTGCGCTGCTTGAGCAGCGCGGTGAGATCGTAGCCGGGATCCGCGTTGGCGGGCGCCACCAGCGGGTAGATGTTGTCCCAATCCTGCGCCCACATGTTGCCTAGCAAGTCCGCCGGAATCGGTCCGCGGGCCGGCACCAGGTTGCCGTACTTCTCGCGCAGCCGGCTGCGCACATAGGCATGCAGCGAAAGGTAGAGCGGGCGGACCTGCTCCCACAGCCGGTCCAGTTCGCGGGCGAACGCGTCGGGCGGCATGTCGTATTTGGAGCGCCACATGGCGCCGGTGTCGGCGAAACCGAGCTGTTGCGCTCCCTGGTTCGACAGTTCCACGTACCGCGCAAAGTCCGGGCGCATGGGCCGCGAAATGAGGTGCCAGCCGGTCCACGCGTCGAGCAACTGTTTGGGGTCGCGGCTCTCGGCCAGGATCTTGCTCAAAGCCTCCAGGTCCAGGCAGCTCTCCGGGCCCCTGGGGCAATACTTGCCCTTCCCGTAAGTTCCTTCCAGGCTGGCCGCGATACGGGTCAGTTCTTCGCTCTCTTTAGGGTCCGATGGCGTGGCTAGGGTCAGCGACAACTTCAGCAGCTTCATCTTGCGAGCGGTGACCGGATCGAGCGTCAGCCCGTCGAAACGGGTGGACTGCTTGGCGTAGTCCACGGTCGCCGCGATCGCGCGCTCATCCAGCCGGGCCGCCACCGCCTCGGTATCGTCGGTGATGTAGGTGGATTTGATCCAGTCGGCGCGCTGGGCGTCGACCCCCAGGGCGAGCAGCTTCCGCTCCGCGTCGTTGATAAACGTCCGGGCTTCGTCCGCAGTGGGCTTCCGGTCGGCGCCCGCCAGCAACGCGCTGAGCACCGCCGCGCCGCAGGCCGCGCGAATTTTCATCCCTCCACCATATCAAAGAGCATTTTTGCGCGCGCGCAGTCGCCGTGTTACGATCAAGATATCCACGTTGACATCGCGGGGACGTAGTTCAGTTGGTTAGAACGCCGGCCTGTCACGTCGGAGGTCGCGGGTTCGAGCCCCGTCGTCCCCGCCATTTTTTCGACAACTTAGCCAGGGTTTATTTCGCCCCTTCTTCGCCACGGAAGAGAGAGCGTGAAGTAGGCGTGAAGTGATTACAAGAACTCCTTTAATTGCAAAGACTTATTGAGCTTATGAGGGGTGCCGATCGGCCATCCGGGATTTGTCTCTGGCGATGAGCAGTGCAGAATTTGCCGCCAAGTTCTCGAGGACGATCGCCTGGGTCAGTTCGCAATGAACTGGGCGGTGCGGGAGCGAGAACTCCAGCTGCGGAGAAGCAATAGGTCGGCAAGGGACACCACGGCAGCAAATGCCACGAAGAGCCAACCCGCTGTAAAACCGCCGGTGGAGTCGCGCAGGTAGCCCAGCATTTGCGGGCCAAGGTAGCCGAAGATACCGCTACCCAAGCCGACAATGCCCATTCCGGTGCCAATCTCATTCCGGGCCAGGACAGAGCCGCAGATCGCGTAGATCTGATTCGTCGCAGCGTGGCCGAGCGAGACTACCAGCACAACGCCGATCCGGAAGACAAGCAGATCGTGCGACAGCACGGCGAAGCTGGCGGGAACCAGCAGCACTGCCAGAACGATCATGATGTTCCAACGGGAATAACGGTCGCACAGCCAACCGACGGTCAGATTGAGGAAGATGCTGAAAAGGTAACTGGAGCTGATGATGGCCGCCGATTCTCTCGCGTTCAGACCGAAGACGCTCTCCACCGCGTAGGGGACGAAAAATGTAGCGCTGAAGCCGCCCATATTGATCAGGCCCAGGAAGATGAGCCCCCACATAACGGGATTGCGCATTGCAGACACAGGTCCGGGAGTGAAGGCATATCCGTGAGCTCCCCCGGCAGATGCCGAGCCAGTTGCGGCGGGCCAGTAAAGTGCTGCGAAGAGCGCTCCGCCGGCGAGGGCGATGCCCGCGAATCCGAAGATTCCGCCTCTCCAGCCGACCGATTCGGCGAGGCGGGTTCCGAAAGGTGCGCCAATCACCGAGGCAAGCGCGGCCAGCGCGCCGAGGGTTCCCATCGTTCTGCTGCGGTACTTTTCCGGAGTCCCGACTGCCATGGCGGTGAACACACAGATGAACGCGAACCGATAGCCGACGAGCCAAAGCGCGCGGCTGGCGAGCGCGACGCCGTAGCTATGCGCAACGCCAAGACTCGCAAGACCCACGGCGGTCACTATCAGCCCGCTCAGAAGCATTCGTTTTTCGCCGAAGCGTGCAGCGAGGATTCCCGCGGGCAGGCTGATGAAGATCGCGATCAGCCCGTACATCCCGGTGAAGAGTCCCATCTGCGAGTAAGAGGCGGCAAGGTCTATGCGAATGGCCGGCAAGAGCGGCGAAAAGCCAAGACTCGACATCTGGATCGCCATCATGGCGAGGATCACGGCGGCGACGGAGGTCGTCCAATGGCGCGGACGAATGGTCAATCCCCGTTCCTTCCGGCCACGGCGGGCGCGACCCGCTGTTCGAGAAATTGTGCTACCTTGCGACGCATACCCGCCGGGTCCCAGCCTCGCGCATCGGCCATATCGGCAAAAACCGGCAATACAGGAATGCCGGCGCGTTCGAGCGCAAGTTCGATGAACCGGTTTCCAGTCGCCGAGGGGCGCGTACCCAGCGGAGTCAAAACCAGAGCCCCATCGATGCGATGCTGTCTCGCCTGGTCCACGATCCATTCGTTCGCCCACGGTGGGTTGTGCAATTGTTCATTCATACTGACTGTGCGGCTGGCAAGCGCTTTCAGCGGATCGTCCAGACCATAACGAATGTAACCGTCCGGTCCGAACGCGAGATACATGGACCAGACAAACACGGCTCCATGTTCAGCTTCGAAAGCCGAATAGAAGTCCATATCGTGCCAGAGTCCGGCGCCTATCCACATGAGCCGCAGCCGCTCCACAGGGCATGCGGCGATGCCCCGTCCGACACGCGCCTTCACTTCATCGCGAAATCGTTTCGCATGCGAGACGGCCCATTCCGACCCGCGCAGCCATTGGGTCGCCATGACGTTGCTGACCTGCTCCTGCATGCGAACCGGAGTCTGCGGAGCGGTGCATATCAGATCACGGACTTCCTCGAAATACTCTTCCTGGCGGTTCACGCCGTCCATCAGAGTGCGCAGCCGATCGGGATCGAAATTCTTTGAGGTGAGCCGCTCAAGGCGTTCGATCAGCTTCCGGAACTGCACCACCATGAAGTCCAGCCGATGCTCCTCGAATAATTCGTGCCACCGATGACGGCTCAACTCCCACCAACGCGGTGGAAGTTCGGAAGCGCCGGGCGCATCGAGTGCGATAAACTCCGTGCCGAACGCTTCGGACCAGATTCCGAAAACCCGCTGAATGCAGTCGCAGGTGAGGCGGGCTGCGATTAGTGCCGGGCGCGGAAGGCCGCCCCACGGTGCAGGCGCCGCATCGCCGCACAGAGTGGATGCCAGCGGCAGGCTGCAGTAGCGGCACAGGCCATCATGAAAACCGCGCCCGTTCATGCAATCGAGGTACATCGGCGACAGCCGCTTCGCGGATACGATTGCTGCCCACCACTGATTGCTGACTACGGGCACGTCCATGGCCTGAAACAGCTCAAGCGGCATGTCGGCCTGAACAATCGCATATGGCTTCTGGTTTTCGAATACGTCGCGGCGCAGCTGTGCGAACCAGTCCTTCTGGTACTCAGCCGCAGCGACCGTAGATTCGAGTTGTTTTTCCGACATTAGGTGTCCAGCTTCCGAACAAATTCTGCTATACGCTGATGGCACTCTGAGCTTAGGTCGTTTGCTGCATCCTCCCGCAGCAACAGGCTGGGGGTGCCACGCTGGTCGAGTGCCTCCCGCAACCCCGGATAGTCCCACCCAAGCACGTCGTCTTCTTGGGGCAAATAGAAAACGACTCCATCGACAGTCGCCGATCTGGCGAGAAACCACTCGTTGGAAGCCTCACGTGGACTCGGCGCTTCACGGTAATACGCTCGGAAGATCGCGCGAACCAGATCGTCGTGTTCTGCGATTTCCTGCGTAAGAGCCCGCGAACCCCACCAATCGTCTTCCGCTATAACCACTGCGCCATGTGACTCGATGGCACGATGCAAACCGGTATGGTGGAGCGGAGATCCTTTAATCAGGACGCGCGGACCGCGCAACGGAGTATGGCGGGAGAAGTCGGCTGCCGCTTCATCGGCAAGCTGCGCGTATTCCGCGCGGTCCATGAAATACACCGCGCCAATGAGAGCAAGTGCCTCCGTGCCGCTCAGCCGCGGCTCGGCACCTTCACGAAAGGCAAGCAGCTTTCGAATAGCGCGACAGGCCCGGTTCGACTCTTCTATGGCGGTTGCGAGATCGTCTGCCTGAAGATAGGTGCTGAATTCCCGCGTCCGCTCCAGCCCATATTGTTCGGCCTCGGCGGAACGCGTGTGCAGCAGGTTATAGAGATACAGCTCCGGCAAGCCCTTAGAAAGTCCCTGGCGCCCCATTTCGCGCAAATACAGAAAACATTTGTGCTCCTGCTCCGACGTTCGCGGAATCACGACCATCTTCAGGAACGGCCAGGCGCCGGACGTGATGCCGTCGAAAATTCCACGAATTCGGGCGCTGAAGACACCGTCTTCCATGAAGCGGTCGGCGACAGGCGTGGGTTCACCTGAAGGATTCAGCATTACCGGAAAATAGCCGGCGGCGCGCAGCAGTTCCCAAGGCACTGTGTTGGATGTCATACCGGCGACCGGCATCCCCTCGGCGGCCTTTTTAATAGCATGCGCGAAAGGATGGTCATAGTGCCAAGTGAGCTGCTCGACTGCAGAACGAGCCTTCACGGTCACGGATCAGATCACTCCGCCCGACTTCAAACGCTCCAGATTCTCCTTTGAGTATCCGAGGATTCCGCCGTAGACGGCTTCGTTGTGTTCGCCCAACCCTGGCGCGGGCTGGTCAAGGCCAGCCGTCGCGCCGGAAAATTTGATCGGAATGCCCATCCCGTACACCTCGTCGACGGCTCCGAATTTCGGATGCTCCAGGCGAACGGTTTCGCCGCGGGCGAGCACACGAGGGTCGCGAACGGCTTCATCCGGATTGCGCACCTCAGCGGCCGGCACGCCCGCGCGTTCGAAGATCGAGACAGCCTCCGCGTTCGTGTACCGGCTCGTGAATTCACCGATAATGGCGTCGAGCTCCCGGACGTTCTCGACACGCGCGTCCCGCGTACGGAATCGCGGATCAGTCATTAAGTCGGATCGCCCCATTGCTTCGAACAATGAGCGAGCGAGTGTTTCCTGCGGCGCGCAGATCGAAACGTAGCCGTCGTTTGTGCGGTACAGGCCGAAGGGCGCCAGGCGCGGAACCGTCAAACCCGTGCGCTGAGGGATTCCGCATCGCTCGAGAAGGTCGAAGGTTTCCACCGCAACCATCATGGTAAGAGCGCCCAGCATCGATACGTCAATGTGCTGGCCTTGCCCGGTATGCTGCGCCTGGTGAAGCGCGGCGAGGATGCCAATCACGCCGAACAGCGGGGCCGCCAGATCACCGATGGGCAGCCCGACCCGGATGGGCGGGTCGCCGGGCCCGCCGGACGTCATCATTGTGCCGCTCAGGGCCTGAACAATGGAGTCCATCGCTTTCGCCGGACTCGCATCCGGAGTGCTTCCGAACCCCGTGATCGAACAGTAAATGATCCGGGGATTGACCTCCCTCGCGAAGTCGTAGCCGACTCCGAGCCGCCCCATCGTGCCGCGGCTGGAGTTTTCAACAACAATATCGGATTTCCTGACGAGGTCGGCATAAACAGCGCGGGCGTCCGGGTGCTTGAGATTCAGTGTCACACCCAACTTGTTACGGAGCCGGTTGAGAGCCGAGACGGAGATATCGTCTCCGGATTCCCGCGAGAGTTTAGGGCCGTCCGCGCCGAGGTAAGGAGCATTTGTTCTGCACGAATCGCCGCCCTCGGGATTTTCCACTTTGATGACTTTCGCGCCCAGTCCCGCCAGGATGAGCGTGGCGAACGGCCCGGCGAGGGCGACAGTCAGATCGAGGACGGTGATGCCGTCGAGGGGCTTGTTCAGGGTTACTTCTCCGGGTAACGGTCAAAGAAGTCGAAGACGGCCGGCAGCACTAGAGGCAGCATGCCACCGTGGTCGGCTTTAACCTCGTAGTATTCGAACCTAAAATCGTGCTGAAACATCCAATCGCGCATCACGTGGCTGCCTTGCAGGGAGGGTGTGGCCAAAGTGCCCTCGCTCATCATGATCGGGATGGATTTGAGACGCTCCCAGGGATAATTCGCCTGATCGACGAACGGCCCGGACATCGGCGCGATAGCACTCCAATATTTCGAATACTTCGCACCGAGATACCACGTTCCTCCCGACCCCATCGAGTGTCCGGTGAGGAACACGGCGGAACGGTTGATGGGATACTCGTTCAGGACGATCTCAAGGACGTTGATCACGTCCTTTTCGCTGAGTTCGAGCGTGTGCTCGGCATCGGGTGTTACGCCGGCTCTCTGTTTGGCGGCGGTCTGAGGCTGGTCAAAGACAGCAGGCAGTCGCAGGGGCGTTCCATAGCCGCCCATCGGGCTGTAGCCGAGTGGTGAGACGACGATATAGCCGTGTTGTTCGGCGAGGCGCTCGACTTGTTTGTTATTTGAATCCATGTAGCGGTTCTCATCCGACCCAGCGCCATGGAGCAGCACGATGAGCGGCAGCTTGGATTGACCGTCCCACGTGGTGGGAACGTAGAGGCGATAAGGCATCGCCTTATTCGCAGCCGGGAAAATGTAGGTTCGATGCTGATCTCCCTTCGCGCGTAACTGAGAGCTCGGCGTCGACAGCAGGTCTTTCGCGAGTTTCTGCGATTCGGCAACCTGCTGGTCGGCATCCAGCGCGGAGCCGAAAGGGATGGGCTGCGCCTGCGCCAGAAGCGCCCCGAAAAAGAACGCGAGGAATAGTGCGAATGCTACTTTCATTTCAGATTCTTCGACTGCACAACCCATTTGGGATTGACGCACAACCCACAATCGGGACCGCGGAACATCTGGGCCGCCTTCTGATCGCCGTTCAACTGCCAGTTTAGCCATGCCACTCCGATTCCGGCAAATTCGCCGCCATTTGGCTGGTTATACGTTCCGCCGTGGCCAATGCCTCTTTCCCAGGCGCGAAGGACAGGGATCGATTTGATGTACTCGAAATCGGCATTCGCGTTGTTGAACGCGATATCGGTCGAATCGCCGCTGATGTAGGCCATCGGAACGTGGATGGATTCGAGGTCTTTCTTACTGAGCGTTTTTCCGCCGCCCATGTCGGAGGGTTGGGCGAAGAGACCGCTATTCCAGACCACAGCTGTCGTTATGCGCGGGTCTGCAGCAACTTCGATCGCCTGAACGCCTCCGCACGATTGACCCATCACCGCAATTTTGGCGGTGTTGAGGTGCTTGTAATACTTGCTGCCTGCGCGGTCATTCTCAGCGGCAGCCCATTTGATGGCATCGATCATCTGCGACGGATGAGTGGCGGCGGGCGGGAGATTGCGGGGAAGCTGAGTCGTGTCGGCTGGCTGCTGAATCGCTGGCAGGGGCGCTGGGGCTGCAGGAGGACCACCTGCGTTCCGCTCGACGATCGGGCCCAAGGCGATGGCAAGAAATCCATACGAAGACATATCGGTCAGGAAATTGCTGAACGAGTTTCCCGCGTTCACACAGGCGCCATTGCCCCAAATCACGAGCGGTAAAGTGACGCCGTTCAGCGCCGACATATCTTCTGGCCGGTACACCGTGTGGTCCGGCAGACCCGCATCCATTTCCATAACGGCTTTGTAAGGACCCGATCCTGTTGTTAGTCGCGGCAGAGCGCCCCCGCGAGTCTGCGCCGCGCCATGCCAGGTGAGGATCACGAATGCAGTGAGCGCCAGCGAGGAAATAGCGGTAAATCGTGCATGGCTGATCGTCATCGGTTCATCCTTTCCAAACCACCAAAACTATATCGAAGACCGGGCTGCGCTTGCCTTCGCCAGAAAGCGCTCAAGATCGAAACAGCCTTTCCGAAACGCAGCGAGCCGCGGGTCTCTCCGAAGTGAAGCCAATTTTGGATCAACGTCCACCGAGTAAAGAGACGCGGAATTCTCGTGGCGCGCGCGCCACATTTCTGCAAGCGCTTCGTCACGACGATTGAGAGCGTGAATCGGGCAACCAGTGTCGTAATATGGCAGGTGCTGTCGATTCGCTCAATTTCGGAGGCATGGCGCATCAAGTCCGATGAACTAACTCCATTCACCTCTGTTGACCAACCAGCTCGATGGTGAAGCCGTTGGGATCGCGGAAGCGCACTGCATGACCGCCCGCGCCAGGAGTCGCTTCCACTCCGAGCTTCCCCAGCTTCGAGGCAATCGCCCTCCTATCAAAACCGGCGACGCGGAACGAGAGCCGTTCGATCGCGGGCTTGCCGCCGGACGCAACCGGCTCCAATCCCAGGCGCGTGTTTGCGACCTGGAACCAGACCTGGCCGGCTTGTTTGGTCGCGGGAGGGCCGAAGAATTTGGCGTAGTGGGCAGAAGCGCGGTCCACATCCGACACGGCGAGAACGATGTGATCGAGACCCACAGACGCGACCGCAGCGTCATCGGTGGTGATGCGGGCGGCCGGAATGATGGTTCTCGCCAGTCCCCCCGGAACACCCAACAACTGCAGGCGAATTCCATCCCCATCAGTCGGCATACCAAGGCGGCCGGTTCCCATGCTGATACCGGCCTTTTCGATGGCGGCACGCATCTCATCGGGTTTGTAGCCCTTCACGAGCGCGCAGAAGTGATCGATCTTGGGCGTCGGATCCGTAGCGGGCGCGCCGCCGAAGGCTATGTAGGCGCTCCCCATGCGCACATAGTACCGCGGCGGTGGATCGCGCTCCTGGAACAATTGCGGATCGAAAATGCGGCCGTACCACTCCGCCGAAGCCTTTTGGTCGGATACCGTCATCCCGATATGTTCCAGTCCAGTCGTCTGGAGCGGCAAGGGCCCGGAGCCGGTTTCATCTGCGCGGGCGGGAGCAGCCCACACCCAGGCCAGCGCGGCTCCCGCGGCCAGCGCGTCCCGCCGGCTCCATTCCAGTGTGGCGTTTTTCCGAATGTTCATCATCAGAGCTCGATTGTACCCGTGCTGTCGCCAAACGAATTCTGCTGAACTCCCAGCTTGCCGAGGATACTCAGCAGCAGGTTCGACATGGGTGTGTGAGGCGCCGCGATGATATGCCGGTCTCCACGCAAATTGCCGGACGCCCCGCCGGCCACCACCACGGGCAGCGGATCGTGATCGTGCTGGTTGCCGTTGCTCATGCTGCTCCCATAGAGAATCAGCGAATGATCCAGCAGCGTGCCATCGCCATCCGGCGTGGAATGTAGTTTCTCGATAAAGTACGCCAAAAGGCTCGTGTGGTAGCGGTTAATCACCGCGAACCGGTCCATGTTCGCTCGATTGTTCGAGTGATGCGAGGCCACATGGAAACCTTCTCTGACGCCGCTCTGCGGATATACCGCGCCGCTGGTGTCCCGAGCGTACATCATAGTCGCGACGCGCGTGATGTTCGCCTGGAACGCGATCGCCTGAAGGTCGAACATGATCTTGAAGTGATCGTCGAAGGCCTCGGGAATGCCCACCGGCGCGTCCGGCACTTTCACGTCTCGGGACGCCTGATGCTCGGCCTTCTGGATCCGGCGCTCGATTTCTCGGACGTCGTCGAGGAAGTCGCTCATACGCCCGCGATCGGAAGCAGGCAACTCCTTGTTCAGGGAAGCGATCTCCTTCGTGACCGAATCCAGCAGGCTGCGCGATTGCTGCTTGCGCGCCACCCGTTCCTCTGCCGTGCTGCCTTCGCCAAACAACCTCTCAAACAGGACCTGCGGATTGTGCTCCATCGGCAGGGGCAGCGTCGGCGTCTTCCAAGAGATGGTGTTGGTGTACGCGCAGCCGTAACCCGCGCCGCAGTTCAGCCCGTTCTCCTCGATCGCCACCTCCAAGGACGGCAGGGGCGTATCCTGCCCCAGTTGCTCCGCCACAATCTGGTCGATCGTGGTCCCCACGTGCACACTTTCTTTCTCGGGATGCGCGCCGCTCAGAAAAACAGCAGCCGAACGCGCGTGGTCCGCGCCCGCATCGCTGCCGACACCCGCAGCCTGCGGATGCGCCAGATTACTCACCACCACAAGGCGGTCGCGGTATTTTTCCAGCGGCTTGAGAATCTCGGTGAACTCGAAGCCCTTGCCTTCCTGGGCCGGCGTCCATTTGTCCATCGTGGCGCCGTGCGGCACGTAGATGCACCCCAGCCGGCTCCGAGGATTCGCTGCCGTCCGCGCCAGAGGCGTCTGGGCCGCGATCATCGAATCCAGCAGCGGCAGGGCGATGGTGACGCCCGCTCCACGCAGGAACGTGCGCCGCGGAAGATGCTTTTTCGTAATGAAGTTCATGAAAGCCTTCTCCTTGGCCCGTGGCGCGGTCAGCGCAACGCGGCCCTCTGTGCTTCGGTCCCGGTGTTTTCGACCGGTTTCGCTTTCATCTGAAATGGTGTGCTCTTGACAATCCCCAGCACGATGGAAGAGAAACGATCGTTATTGCGGCCGGCCTCGCGCACAATCGCGCGCACTGCCGGCATGTCGTAGTATTTCAATCCGCGGCCGAGCGCATAAGTCATCAGCTTCTCGGTCAATGTGGAGACAAAGACGTCTGAGCGGCCTAACAACGCCTGGCGCAGGCTGGCGGGGCCGGACAGTTTCGTTCCATCCACCATCTCGCTCGACGCATCCACCGGCACGCCTCCGTCGGTCGTCCGCCATCTGCCGGTCAGGTCGAAATTTTCGAGTGAGAATCCAATCGGATCCATGATCTTATGGCATGATGCGCATACGGGGTTCTTACGATGTGCCTCCATTCGTTCTCGCACGGAGACCGGTTTCACTGAAGAGGCGTCCTCGGGTAGAGCCGGCACGTTCGGCGGCGGAAGAGGCGGCGGGCTGCCGAGGATGTTTTCGAGAACCCACTTGCCTCGAGCCACGGGAGACGTTCTGGTGGCCACGGACGTAACCAGCAGAATACTGCCTTGGCCCAGCAATCCCCGCCGCGAATCGTCCGACGGTTTCACGCGGCGGAAGCGGCTGCCGTAGACGTCTGGGATGCCATAGTGCTTTGCCAGACGTTCGTCGACAAAGGTGTAGTCGGCATCCAGCAGACCGACCACGCTGCGATCTTCGCGGACGATGCTGTCGAAGAACATTTCCGTCTCACGCCGGAACGATTGACGAAGATTGTCGTTGAACTCGCGGGTGTCGGGCCGGGCGCTTTTCAATTCGCGGAGATAAAGCCACTGGCCCGCAAAGTTGACGGTCAGCGCCGAGGCCTTCGAATCGGCCAGCATGCGGCGGGTTTGCTGCACGAGAATCTGGGGTTCATGCAGCTTGTTTTGCTCCGCCAGCCGCAGCAGTTCCTCATCCGGAATGCTGCTCCAAAGGAAGAAAGAAAGCCGGGAAGCGAGCTCCACATCGCTCACCGCATAGACTCCGCCCGGGGCTGTTCCCGCCGGCTCGTGCTCGATGCGGAAGATAAACCACGGATCCATCAGAATACGCGCCAAAGCCGCTTCGATTCCGTGCTCGAATCCACCCGCGTTCTTGGCCTGCTGATAGAAGCCGAGCAAGGTTTCGAGATCGGTGTCGCGGACCGGCCGCCGGAAAGCCCTTTCCGCAAGAGATGTCAGAATGCGTTTAGCGCAAATGGTCTCGTCCTCACCGGGACCGGGGCGGCAAACGAAAATCTTTCGCCGGCTGGGGGTGTCACCGGGACCTGAAGGATTGGTCGGTCCGGTGATCGCCACGCTCGTCACGCCGGCATTGTCCGGATATGTGCCGTAAATGTCATCCACGCCTGCCGAACTGTGCTGCGGCATGGCGACGCCGATGTTATGGGGCCCGGCTGTGATCGTAAGCCGAAAATCGGTCGCGCTCTTTCCCGGGTTGATGCGGGCTCCGTCGAGAGTGATCTCGAGGGGCACGGGCCCGCCGCCCGCGCCAACGCCGAGACCGGCGCTGCGCGCGCGAATTTTGAAGGCGTACTCCGCATCCAGGGGGAACGTGTATTTGAACAGCATTCCGCCCCGCGTGCCGATGGGCAGCCCTTCGATGTGCGCGGTCTGCGAAAGGTCTCCCGGAGCGCGCCACGTGTTTGTCGTAGGCGTGGTTGCGGGGTCGCCTATGGCGAGGCTGCTGATGTTTGTGGCTGCCGCCACATAGCGCTCCAGTAGCGCCGGCGAAACTCCCAGAGCGGCGGCAATGTTGTCGAATCCTTCGCTCGAGTCGTCAGAGGGCAGCAACGTCGATACGTCGACGTCCACATCCAGCAGATCGCGCACCGCGTTCGCATACTCCGCGCGATTCAGGCGGTGCAACCCGACAGTCCCTGAGTTCGGATGCCCCACCGCGAATTGATCCAGCGAATTCTCGATATGAGCAGCGAATGCATCGATTGCGGCTCGATCCGGGCGGGGAGCGCCGCTCGGCGGCATCATGCCCGCCCGCAGCTTTCGCACCACTTTTTCCCAGGCCTCGGGACTTTGCGACACCTGCCCAGGATCCATCTGTTCCAGCGAAAGCCCGCCGGTTTTGAGCCGGCCGTTATGGCAGCCCTGACAGTACTGCGTAACAAACTGCCGCTCAGATGCGGCCGGCTTCTGCGCAGCGGCCGGATGGTACGCACTCAGCAGGAGCGTCAGAGCGGCGGTGATATGGAAAGCGTTCATCGGGTACTGGCCACCGGCGACGACGTCGCAACATCTTTCTTCGAAAGCTTTTCGATGAGCGCAATCGTGGAGGGCTTGCTCTCCGGCGCGTTTGTTGCCAGGAACACACCTTCGGCCCACACCATCGGGGTTCTTCCTTCTTTATCTTTGACGTCCAAACGCGCGCCGTGCTCTACGAGAAATGCCAGGAGATCGTCCGCGCCCCTGTTCGCGGCCCCGAATACCGGCGTCAGCCCCATGGAGTTGGCAGCGTTGATATCGGCGCCTTTTTCGAGGCACAACTTCACCGCTTCGATCTGTGTTGCAGGACCCTCGGTGAACGTCTGGTTGATCACCCAGTTGATGCCCGAGGCAGCCATCAGCGCCGTGGTTCCCGCGAACGTGGGAATATTCGCATCGGCCCCCTTTTCCAGCAGCAGTTTCATGACGGTAAGATCGCCGGACAGCGCTGCGCGCAGAAACGGCGTCTGTCCGGTGAAATCGACCCACGAGAGATCGCCGAGCCCCATCAGGAATCGTCGGGTCGGAGGAACTTCCGCCGTTCGCGCGTTTGCATTGGCGCCCCGATCGAGCAGTTCGCCAATTAACTGCAGAAGGCGCTCTCGGTCAACATTGTGTTCCCCGCCGCGGCTGTATTCGAGATCGCGCATTTCCACCGCGGCCCATAGAGGCGTTCTTCCCCAGAAGTCGGAGCCGTTGATCTCCGCGCCGTTCTGGATCAGAAGATCGGCTGAGTCCGGCTGGTTGTTGGTGATCGCCATCAGCAGAGGAGTGATTTTGTTGGCATCCGGCACACTCACCTTCGCGCCCGCGCCAATCAGCATCCGGGCAATTTCCGTGCGCCCGTCTCTGGCTGCATAAAGGAGCGGCGTCATTCCTCCCGGCGTCGCCTCCTGATAGCCTTGTTCCGGCCAGCCGCTGCGCACAATGCCCACACCGTGAGACCCGCCGCCGGCGCCCGGTGGACGGCGAGCTGGCGTTTTCCCCACCCGCGTTGCCGCATTGACGTCCGCTCCGTGTTCTAGCAGGAGGCGGACGGCCGCCGCGTTGTTTTCTCTCACAGCTATCATGAGAGCCGTTTCCTGCGCTTCGCTTTCTCGTGCGTCCGCCTTCGCGCCCGCATCGAGCAGAATGCGGACGTTCTCGGATCGCGGGCGGCTGACAGCCAGCATGAGCGGCGTGAACCCCGCGCGATCCGCCAGATCGGGGTTGGCTCCGGCAGCCAGCAGCCTGCGAACCACCTCCGCATTGGCATTCGCGCTGGCGATCGCGAGAGGAGTCACGCCATCTGGATCGGCGGCATTGGCGTCGGCCTTCGCCTGGAGCAGGAGCGAAACCAGTTCAGAATCGTCGGATCGGACGGCCCAGTGCAAAGCGGAGGTGCCGTCCGGCAGTTTTGCGTTTGGATCCTCTGATCCTTTGCGCACCAGCGCAATGACCGTCGTGCGATCGTCGTCGCGTGCGGCCGCGGCAACCTTCGCATCCGCCGCGGCCGCCGCCGGCGGCCATAGCGAAACCAGGCAAGCGAGCAGGAATCCGGCGAATCGAGCCTTCATGGAGCGTCCTCCAGACTTGCCGCCGCGGAGCGGCAAGTTGCGTCATAAATTTTACCAGCCGACAGGTATAAGTGCAAGACCTGCTGTCCTTTGACAGAAAGCTTCCGAACATTGTAGAATCGCCCTCCAGAAGTGTTTTCAGGCAGCTCAGGCCGGCTGAACTCTTAAGTCGTTTTACAAAACCAGAACAGGATGGAATCTCAATGAGAATTAACGCCGCTTTTGCCGCCGTGGCACTCGGCACAGCTCTGTTTGCGGCCAGCGCTGCAGCGCAGTCGCACCTTGAGCTCAAGGTGCATACGGGCCACGGCCAGACAGGCTACGACGTGAACTCGACCATGATTTCCGGCGAAAAGGACATGATCCTGATCGACCCGCAATTCAGCCTCAGCGAGGCGCACCGTCTCGCGGCTGAGATTCTGGAATCGAAAAAGAACCTCACCACCATCTACATCACGCACCCGCATCCGGATCACCTATTCGGACTGGCTGTTCTCAAGCAGGCATTCCCCGGCGCCCGGATCGTCGCATTGCCCGCAACGGCAAACGCGGCCAAAACAGCCTGGCCGGCCCGCCAGAAGTTCTGGTTCCCGACGTATGGCAACAACATTCCGGGACCCGATCCGGTGGTGCCGGAAGAACTCACGACGCCCGTGCTGACGCTCGAAGGCGAGCAGTTTCCGGTTACCGGGCCGGTGCCGGGCAGCGACGGCGCAGGCAACAGCTACGTCTACATCCCTTCGCTCAAGGCAGTCGTGACAGGAGACATCGTCTTCGATCACGTCTATTTTGGAGTGACGCGGGACAAGGCCCGCGAGGATTGGAACAAGACCATCGATCAGATCACCGCTCTGCAGCCTGCCATCATCGTGCCCGGGCACGAGGGGCCCGGCGCCACCCGCGACCTGCGTTCCATTCAGTCCATGAAGAAATACATGGCCGATTGGGACGCCAACTTCGCGAACTCAAAAAATGCCGCTGAGATGAAGGCAAAGGTTCTGGCGCAGTATCCTGGCCTCGGGATGGAGTTCACGCTGAACGACCGCGTCGCAACGTATTTCCCCGCCCCGAAACCGTAGCCGTTGTCTTCAGGCCAGGTGCTGTGTCCCCGCGTTGAACGCACCTGGCCCGTTCTCAATCCTACGATCGAACTTGCCCCGACGCGGCGTCTGGCCGTGCTTCAGGCGAGTCAATCTAGCGCGCATTCGGAAATGGAGCCTGGGTCCGCAGGTGGACGAGTCCTTTCTCGTTCTCCAGCGCCAGGGGCTGATTGATCTTCACGGTCCAGGGTCCCAGGGTATTAAAGGTCCGGCTGCGCCGGGCCAAAGATCGTCGTGACACCCGCGCAAAGAAAAGGCCGGCTTGCCTCCGCAGGAGGCGAGCCGGCCCGAAAACCAAACCCCTCAAATCACGTGGGACTTGACAGGTCCTTCCCTATCAGAACTGAAAGCGCATCTCCAGCGTGCCTTGCCGCGGCGGCTGGAATGTCGAGCCGCCCACGTAGTTAATGAAGCCGAACCCGCCGGTGTACTTGCCGGCCGTCGCCGGATTCGCGCAGACCGCGCCGGCGCCCGCGGTGCAGGTCGTGGAGGCGAGAGGGTTAGTGGCTGTCGGATTCGATAGCTGCGTACGGTTGAAGATGTTCTGGAAGTTCATCCGGACCGTCAGCGCCATCCCGCTCTCGTTGAATTTGAAGATGCGGCCGAGGCTCAGCGATTCGGATGGCCGCCGCTCGTAGCGGTAATCGTTATAGTACGGCGCCGCAGTGCCCCACTGGCCGTCGGTCGGGTTGCTCCATGCCGCCGGGTTCAGCACCAGGTCCTTCGTGGGATCGACGCAGTGGCAGTTCAAATCCTTGAGGAACGGCGACACGCCCGGGTTGCGGTTGAAGTAGGTCGAGCGAAACAACAGCGTGCTCAGATTATTCGTCGAGGTGGGCGCAAGAATGGGCAGGCCGCTCGCGTAGCTTAGCACCGAACCGATCGTCCAGTCGCGGACCACCTGCGAGAAGACCTTGTTCGGTCCCCATGCGGGCAGCCGGTAGTTGGCTGACACTACGCTCACAAACGGACGCGAGAATCCGGAGAGGGTTTTGTTCTGCATCCGGTTTTGAAAGTCGTTGACCGTGCCCCCTTCGACGCCGAGTTGCTCCTCCTTGGCGTAGGTGAAGGCGTAATCGAGGATCAGGCCGTGAGAGAAGCGCTTGGTGACTTTCAACTGCAGCGAGTCGTACCAGGTGCGTCCTTGCGGCGCCCACAGCGGCGCCAGCCCGGCCGTGAACTGCGGGAAGGGCCGCAGAGACTGGGCGACCGTTGAGCCCAGCGGGAAACCGGCGTAAGGCAGCTTATTTTGGAAACGCCCAGCGCCCGCGGATCCAATCGTGGACCGGAGAATCGCGCGATCTGCCGCGGTATTGATATCCAGCCCGTTGGCGCTCAAGATCTGTGTGGTGATTGCGTTGTAGTTGTCGAGGACGGTACTCAGCCACCACGCGCCGCGGTTGCCGACATAGTTGACGTCCAGGAGCAGATTCGGGAAGATCTCGCGCTGGACCCCAACGCTCCACTGGACCTGGCGAGCTGGCCGGCCGGCGTTCTGATCCACCACGGAAGTCGGCCCGTTCTGAGCGGCGGGGAAGTTGGGATTGGGGTACGCACCGGCCGAGAGATTAGGCCACGGGAGCACGTACTGCTGCGGCACTCCCCCGGCCAGCGTCATCGCCGGATCGCCAAATCCGGGCGCCGTGAAGTTGTTGGCGGGCGATGCGCTCCCAGTTCCCGTGGCCGCCGTCGCGGTGCCGTCGTAGGCGATACCAATGCCGGCGCGGAATACCGTCTTGGCCGTGATCTGGTAGGCCACACCAAGGCGGGGACCGAATGCGTACGGATAATTGTGGGCAAAGCTGCAATTGCACGTGGACTCGTAAATCACGCCACCGGGACGTCCCCCGACCGTCGGATTCGCCAAGCCGGGGGCTAGGGTCGGCATGCGTCCATATTGCTCTCTGGGATAAGTGTCGTAGTCGTACCGTAGACCGTAATTGAACGTCAGCTTGCGAGTGACTTTCCAGGAATCCTGGGCGAAGAACGAGATGAAATGTTTTCCCATGCGCAGATCCGCCGGCGGATTCACCATGCCGCTGTTTACCAGGCCCAGCAGGAAGCTGGCATAGGGGAATCCGACCGAGCGTCCCCCGATAATCGCGGATTGAGCGTACGGCTGGGCCGTTTGATTCGCCGAGAAGACGAACGACCCGTTTGTGGCAGCCAGCGCCAGCAGCGGGTAACCGAACTCGCGCACCTCGCTGCCGAACTTGAACGTGTGGTTGTCCTTTACCCAGGTGACGGAGGCCTGATAGGTCGGCGTCATTTGTTTGGTGATCGACTGTGCGGCCCCAACGCCGGGGCCCATGCTCATCGTTCCACCCGTTCCGGTGCATGGCGAGGTGTTGGTGCCCAAGCCTGCCGAGCACAATCCGCTCAGGCTCGGGAAGCGCCCGCCGGGGTTGGAAACGCCGGTCAGCCCAATGGCGCTGTCGTTGAAATTGGTAGTAGGGGAGTGGTCATCGAGTAAGTAATTCAAGAGGCCCGCCCCCACGTGCAGAAGCACAGTGGGGCTCAGCGTGTCGTCAAAATTCAGACGCCATTGTTGGGATCGGCTGAAACTGCCCCGGGTCGCGGTAATGGTGGCGGGCAGCCCTTCAGAGCCGTTCAGGCTCTGCGAGTACTGGGTGGCGGTTGCGTTGGTCAGAAACAGACCGCTGATTTTCATCCTGCTGTTTAACTGGTGATCCAGCTTTACCGATTCATTGGTCGTCACCCGGTCGTTCGGGAACGACGGCAGATTGTTCAGCGAGTTGTTGCCATTCGTCGGGTTGGGAATCAAGTTCTGGATTGCCACCGCAACTTTGTCGAACCGCGCGGCCGGGATGGCGTTGTTCGAAAACTGAGTTCGTACCAGTTGCCCGTTGACGTTTTGCACGGAAGCCGGATCGTAGATCATGCCCTCCAGGATGGTGTTGCCCAGCGGATCCTTTCCGAGGTTCGCGCCGGTGATGGCCCCGCTGAAGTCGCCCGTGCGATAAGCCGCGGTGGGCACCGTGATAAAGGTGTCGTTGACGACGAAGAATTCGCGGTACTGCTCGCGGTTGTAAAAGAAGAACGTCTTGTCCTTGCCGTTGTATACCTTGGGAATGCGCACCGGGCCGCCGACGTTGAAGCCGTAGTCGTTGCGTCGAATTCGCTGCCGGGTATTGACGAACGGCGTGGAGGCGTTGAAGGCTTCATTGGAGAGGTAATCGTAGCCCGCGCCGTGATATTGATTGGTGCCCGACCGCATGGTGAGGTTGAACAGCCCGCCGCCCACCGAGCCATATTCCGGCGAGAAGTTGTTGGTCTGGATGGCGCTCTCCTGGATTGCATCCACGCTGGCTCCGACGCCGGCCTGGACGGCGTTGATCTGGTTGGTGCCGTCCATTCCGTCGATCTGCGTGCGTCCCGTGCCATTAGGCGCCCCGTTCACGCGGACCCCTAAGACAAATCCCGAGGCCGGTGCGGAGGCTCCTGGAATCAGTGCGATTTCCGCCTGGTAGAAGCGCAAGCCCTGGCTTGACGAAAACGTTCCGCCGATGCCGAGCAACCCGAGGTCGACCAGGTGCTGCGCCTGGATCGTGTGGCTGATTTCGCCGCTCTCGGTCTTTAAGAGCGTGGCGTCTGCTTGCACCGTCACCGAATCCGTAGCGGCGCCCACCTCCAACGGGATGTCGACGCGAATCGTCTGCGTCGCCGCTACCGTCAGGCCCGACCGTACATATTTCTTGAAACCCGGCACTGTGACCGAGAGTTCGTACACTCCGACCGGCAACTGTGGAATCGTGAAGTTCCCCGTCTCCGTACTGGCTGCCTGGAACGGCACGCCCGTCTCAATATTCTTGGCTTCGATGCCCGCGCCCGCCACGACAGCGCCTGCGGGATCGGTAATGGTCCCTGTAATAGTCCCGCGGTCGCCCTGACCGAACGCAGCGACGCACGCTAGCAAAATAACCAGCAAAAATCGATACATTGTATTCCCCTTCCTGGGCGGGCTCTCCCGTTCCCAGACCCCCTGCAAGTTGTAACGATCAGCACGGAGTTTACCCGCTTCCGGAGCCGATGTCAATACCGGTCGATTGGTAAAAAAAAAGCGCCCGGCACCATGGCCCGGCGGGCTATTTTGAGCCTGCGCTATGATGTGGACTGCCCGGTGCGGTATGTCCAAAACTTCGAATGCCTAACTCTCCACGCGTGAATTCACGCCGCGCACAGGCGCTGGTCACCGTTCGCGAAATGGTTCTGCGTGGTGAATTCGCCAACCGAAAAACCATCGAAGACGTGGAACTTTCAAAGACGCTCGGCGCCTCCCGGCCCATCGTTCGCGCGATTCTGGAACAATTGCACCAGGAAGGCCTGTTGGAAGAGTTGTCCGCGGGTGCCTTCGCGCCTCGTATTTTCAGCGCTCAGGACATCGCGGATTCCATTGAGGCGCGCGGCGCACTGGAAAGTCTTGCCGCCGGCATGGCGGCACGGCGCGGCGCCGATTCCGCGCAACTCGACCGAACTCGCCGCCTCAATGCCGCACTGCGCGAAGCGACAGCCTCGTTCAGCACAACGGAATCTCCGACCGCCGACCAGATGGCCCGTTTCGGCGAATTGAACCTGGCTTTTCACAAAGCACTCGTCGCCCTCGCGAAGAGCCCGATGCTGCAGCTTTCGCTCGATCGTGTTCAGTCCATCGCTTTCGCCTCTCCTGCCGCGGTCGTGACTCCGGCAGAACCCGGAGGTTTTGCGCAGGCGATCCGGGAGCATGAAGCGATTCTCGACACTATTCAAACCGGCGATGCGGCCGGGGCCGAAGCCCTTGTGCGTGAGCATGCGCGGTTTGCGCTGCGGGGCGTTAAGAACGCCATTGACAGGCCTGGCCGCGTCGTTGCCAAGGCGAAAACTGCCGCCGCACATCGGCCCCCCAAGGGAAGAGCCACGCCCCAGACCCACAATGGCGAAACGGCCGGTCCCACGTCTCAGCTGGTACTCGAGGCGGCTGCGGCGCTGTTCTGTGAAAAAGGTTTCAGAGAGACCACAACCCGCGAAATCGCCGCCCGTCTGAACATTCATCAGGCGTCGCTTTACTATCACATCTCCGGGAAAGAGGATCTGCTGTATCGCATCAGCAAACTCGTTCTCGAAGTCGTGGAACGACAGGTCGGCGCGGCGCTCCACAGCCGCGGGGACGAGCGCGACCGTCTGTGCGCTTTCATCCGCGGGCATCTCCAGGGCCTGTTCGAAAACCCGAATCGGGCGCTGGCGGCAATCGGTGAATTGCGGTCCCTCTCTCGCGCCCATCGCCGGGAGTTCACGGCGCTGCGCCGGAGTTATTCTGACCTGCTCCATCGAGAGCTCGCATCCGCCGTAAAGGCGGGCATGGTGCGCAAGGACATTCCCCTCTCCATCCTTCGACTCGCCCTCTTCAACTATCTGAACTGGACCCCACGCTGGTATCAGATCTCGGGCAGGTTGCCTCTGGACGATCTCGCGGGAATCTACGCTCGGGTGTTTTTCGAGGGCATTGTCACTCCGGGCCGTGGAAGGCCGTCCGTGCCCGAGTTGAAAAGCCTCAGCAGGAGACGCCCCAGCTCAGGCCCCAGCGGCACTCTCGGCAAGTTCGTCCGCACTGCGGCCGAACTGTTTTCAAAGCAGGGTTACGCGTCCACCAGCACACGGTCGCTCTCGGCGCTGATCGGCATGGAAAAGGCGACGCTGTACTACCACGTCAAGAGCAAACAGGACCTCCTGTACCTGATCACCAAGTCTTCAGTCGAAACACTGCAGGAGGAGGTGAACAAAGCGGTTGAGGGAATCACTTGCCCGATCGAGCACCTCGCCGTGCTGATTCGAGCACATTGCATGAGCCTGCTCCGTGATCAGACTCAACACGCGACCGCGCTGGCCGAGGTGCGAGCTCTCTCCCCAGAGCGCCTTTCGGAAATTGTCAGCATGCGGAAGATTTACCAGACCGGAATCCGCCGGATGATCGAGGAAGGGCAGAAGAACGGATCCATTCGCGCGGATGTGGAGCCGCGCTATCTGGCTTCCATGCTCCGGGGACTGCTCGACCGCACCGTCGAGTGGTACCAGAAAGGCGGTTCGCTTGGACCCGTCGAGTTAGCGGCCTGCTTCTGCGATATTTATCTATTCGGAGCCGGCAAGGCTTCGGAGGTTCGCACTAGTTGAAACCCTTCAGGATTGCTACCGGACGCCGATCGGAGTGTCCTGTTTCCGCATGTGCGTGGAGTCGCGTTCGTTTTCGAGACAATAGTAATCGATAAGTTCGCTGTCGAGAACCAGAGGCTGATTGACTTTTACAGTCCACGGCGCCGTATAGGCCTTCGGATCGTTGATCGTAATCTCGACCTCGAGCGTACCGTAGTTGGGCCGCCGGATTCTTTCGGTCATCCTGCCCTGCTCGGTCAGAGGATTCCCGGCGGCATCCAGCCACAGATCGTCGCGGAAACCGGTAGTCTCTACGACGAACGTGTCACCTTCCCAACGGCCGACCGAATACCCGTTCCAGGTGGGATTCGGGTCCTTGGGGAGCGCTCTTCCGTCCGTGAAGATCTGCCGGTACTGCATATTACGTTCGACCAGGACGATGACCCGGCCGGGCACCATGAAAATGCGCTTATAGTAGTCGTCCGTCCAGAGGCGTGGCGCGTCGCGCGGCATGCAATGAACGTTCGGGTCCGAGCCCTGCTCGAGGCTCCGCTTCTTCACCAGCTCCGCTGCCCAGGGCTGGTACGGCAGCGCCCCTTTCAGAGAAGAAGCGATATTGATGAACTCGCGCGAAATCTGCGTGTCCGTACACTGAGCGCCGCACGGCGGTCCGATATTGACCCATCCCCACATACCCGAGAGGTCTGGCTTTCCGTCGGCAGTGCGTGGAGCAGGCGCCGAGAGATCGGGAGTGCCATCGGGTTTCTTCGGCACATCCTTCGTCGCATAACCGAGCCATTGCGCCCGCAATAAGGGGGTCATGGTCAGAGAAAACAGGAGTGTCGCGAAAAGGACGCCTCGCGTGGCGATTACGAATTTGGTCTGCACAATAGGAATTCCAGTGTAGCGCGGCCGATTGTCTTCCGGCAATATGACATCATACCGGCTGACTGGTATAAACTGCAACGTGAAGGACAAACCGATGAGGACTGCTCTGACCGTACTCGTTGCCACATCCATGGTGGTGTTTGCCGCTCCTGGAAGCAGGGCGCAGAACAGTGACGCGGGAAAGAAAGGTTCATGGGAAAAGATCAAGGTCCACGGTAAATCGCTTGAAGGAAATCTCGAGGGTGATTCGCCGGATCGCGACGTGTTCGTTTATTTGCCGCCGAGTTATACCACAAATCCGAACCGGCGCTATCCGGTGGTTTACTTCCTCCATGGATACGCCGCGCACGCCGAGACCTACTGGAGGTCGCTCGACGTTCCCGCCGCTGCTGACGCGGATATCGCCAATGGGTCGGCACATGAAATGATCCTGGTGCTTCCCGATGCATTTTCTGTTTATGACGGCAGCATGTTTTCGAATTCACCCACCACAGGCGATTGGGAGATGTACATCGCAAAAGACCTGATCGATTACACCGACACCCACTACCGAACGATTGCGGATCGGAGCGCGCGAGGTCTCGCAGGCCATTCGATGGGCGGATATGGAACGGTACGCATCGGCATGAAGCATCCCGAAGCTTTCTCGGTGCTTTATGCGATGAGTTCCTGCTGCCTGATGAACGATCCGCAGCGCCTGCTTCCGGGGGCATCGGCGAATCAGCCGCCTAGCGGTGCTCTGGCGCACGCGCTCTCCGCGCAGGCCGCGGCGTGGGCGCCCGACACGATGAATCCACCAACGTATTTCGACCTTCCAAGCAAAGATGGCGAACTCCAGCCGCTGATCGCCGCCAAATGGACCACCAACTCGCCTCTCGTGATGGTGGATCAATATGTGCCGGCGCTGAAGATGTATCGCGCGATTGCTATAGACGTCGGAACCAAGGACCCATTCATCACCACGAATACGCAGCTCGATCAGGCACTGACGCGTCTGGGAGTAGCTCACACTTTCGAGAGCTACGACGGCGATCACGGCAACCGCATCACGGCCCGTTTCACGGCGAAGGTTTTGCCATTCTTTTCCGAGCACCTGACTGAAACACCGAAGCGATGAAAATTATGTTCGCCAGAAGTTTGACGTTTCTCCCGCTGTTTGCCGTCACGCTTTACGCACAGACGGATGCGGATCGCTGCTCGGCTCTCAACCGCGTATCGATCCCGGAAGTCGAGATCACCTCCGCGATGCTCACGCCGGCAGGCCCTGCGGGTCGCGGCAGCGGCACGGTACCCGAACACTGCCTCGTTCGCGGGGCGATCGACAGGCGCGTCGGCTTTGGCGGCAAGCCGTTCGCGATCGGCTTCGAGATGCGCCTGCCGGTCAAATGGGAACGGCGCTTTCTTTTTCAGGGCGGTGGCGGAATGGATGGCACGGTTCGGCCTGCGCTCGGCGCCGCATCGGGCGCCAATCCGAATCCGGCACTCGCGCGAGGGTTCGCCGTCGTTTCAACCGACGCCGGTCACACGGGCGCTCCTCCGATGCCCGAGGCCGACGCATCGTTCGCCCGCGATCAGCAGGCGCGCATCGACAATGCTTACCGTTCGATTGAGCGCGTGACACAGGTTTCGAAGCAGATCGCCATGCGGTACTACGGAGAGCCCTGGCGGCACGCCTACTTCGATGGCTGTTCAAACGGTGGACGTCAGGCACTAATGGCCGCGCAGCGCTATCCACGCGATTTCGACGGCATCGTTTCCGGCGCTCCCGCATTCCGCGTAACCCACGCCGGAATCGGCTCGGCCTGGGAGACGCAGACGTTTCTGAATATCGCGCCAAAAGACGATTCAGGGCGGCCGATCCTGAGCCGCGCGTTTTCCGACGCCGATCTCAAGCTTGTGGCCGACGGCATTCTCAAACAGTGTGATGCACTCGATGGCCTCGCAGACCGCCTGGTGATGAACACGAAGGCCTGCCGGTTCGATCCAAAAACGCTGATGTGCGCCGGGGCCAAGCAGCCCGGTTGCCTCAGCCGCGAGCAGGTAACGGCTCTGGAGAAGGTGATGAGCGGTCCGAAAAATTCGCGCGGCGATGCAATTTATTCCGATTGGCCGTGGGACCCTGGGATGGCCTCGCCCGGGTGGCGCGCGCTGAAGCTGGGCACGTCCCCCACAGCGCAATCCAATTCCATCGATGTGCTGCTGATGCTGAGCGGGCTCAAGGGCTACTTCATGTATCCGTACGATGAGTCGTTCGATCCCCTGAAGTTCGACTTCGACAAGGACACGCCGCGGGTGGAGGACACGGCCGCGCTGGAAGACCCGACGTCCACAGACATCGAGACATTCACCGATCATGGTGGCAAACTCCTGCTGTATCACGGCATGGCCGACCCGTTCTTTTCCGCACTCGATACGCAGCACTATTATGAGCGGCTCGCGAAAGACAACGGCGGACTCGACAAAACGATGAGTTTCGCGCGTTTCTTCCCGGTACCGGGCATGAACCATTGCGCGGGCGGACCGGCGCTCGACAACTTCGATGCTCTGGATGCGATTGTGAAGTGGGTCGAGAACGGCAAGGCTCCCGACAGCCTGCGGGCCACTGGCGCGCAGTTCCCCAACGTGTCGCGGCCGCTGTGCGCCTGGCCGAAGCATGCTCAATACAACGGGACAGGGCCGCAGAATGACGCGGCGAGTTTCACTTGTAAAGAGTAGACGTGGTCAGTTGATCTTCGGCTTCAGTGTGTTGCCGGTTTCGAGTGCTCACCGAAGTACCGGAAACTTTCCGGCATCGACTTCGCGATGATGGTGCCGTGATCTTCGCCGCATCTCGACGTACTTATAGTTCATATTCAGGTCTTTCATGGCCGCGGCCCAGCGCCGGGCGTAGTCGGGCGGCACGACATTGTCGGCGTCTCCCTGAAGCAGCAGTACCGGCATGGTGCTCTTGATCGGCGTGAGCAGGTCGGTCGCGGTCGGGAGCATGGCGAAAGCAGCCGGCGCCATCGCTGCGATGGCCGCCCAGTTCGATGCGTACTTCGGGCCGAGGAAGAGGGTGCCCGCCCCGCCCATGGAGTGCCACATCAGATACGTACGTTGCGGGTCGACATTGAATTCTTTGCGAACGAGATCGAGAACGTTCATGACGTCCTTTTCGCTAAGTTCGCGCAGATTGGGAGGATCGTTCGAGGTTTGCTCTCCACCCGGCCCTCCGCGGCGCGGCGTGATGACGGGAGAGCCGAACCAGCCCTGCGGGTTGTAGCCCATTGGTCCGACCAGAATGTATCCGCCCTCCTCGGCCAGATCGATGGCGTTGCCGCGCAGCAGCGAGTTCTGGTCGCCGCCCATCCCGTGGAGTGCGACGATCAGCGGTGCGGCTTTTGCCCTGGTGACTTTGGAGCAAACGTAAAGCGCGTACGCCATGTCCTTGTCCGCTTCGGCAAAGCGATAGGTGCGCTGATGCACGCGCGGATCAGGCGGGCGGACGGGACCCGGGCCACGTCCCCGACCGGGGCCTACCTGAGCGGATTGCTGTTAAGCCGGCGGCTTGAGCAGACGCGGCCTGGCTGAACAATACAGCAGCGCCACGCCAATAGTCATGAAGCATCGGTATTGAGATTTCATAGTGGTCCTCTCCTTATGTTCAGTGCTTTAGTTGCGCCGGATACAACGGCGCACCGAGCAATCAGCGGGCGCCACATTGCCACGATTCCGCCGCCTCAACCGGACCCTTGGCGTACTTCGGATATTCGGGATAAGAGCACATCGGCATGCTGCGCTCGCCCGCGGTAACTTTGATCGACTTGCCCGGTGCTGTTCCTTTCTCCACCCACTCCGTGAGCAGCGCCAGACGATCGAACGTATTCGGAATGGGCTTCGCTTCCAGCGTTTTTCCGTCGCCGTCGGTCGTATAGTTCATGCCGGTGAGTCCGTGGCCGGTCTGCGGCAGCACGTAGAGCCGCGCGAAACTATCGACCTTGGAGCGCCCCATCTTGTCCAGAATCGACTGGTAAAAATCGAGCTGAGTTCCGGGCGAAGCGAGCGTGTCGTTGGTGCCGATCGCAACGATCATCTTCCCGCCACGACGCGTGAAGGCCGAGAAGTCGAAATTTGCGGAATCGAGGATCCCGGACAATGCCTCGCGGCGACCGCTGTACTTACCTCCTTCGACGTAATCGAGGGGATCCGCATGGAGATCCTGCATCAGGAAGCCGGTGACGCCCAGCACGCCGATCCAGTTGTACGGAGGCGCATTTTCAGCTGCCCCCTCCTGGCCGCGGAAACGCGTGTTCGCGATCAGACCGCTGCCGCTGGGATCGGTATTCGGCAGCCACATCCCGAACGTCTTGACCCCATTCGCCAGCGGCTGAGAAAACGAATAGCGGCTGTAGACGAGTTCGAGCGTGGAGATCTGGCCATCGGTGAGACAGGCGTCCGCGCTTGTGTCGGCGGGATTCGGGTCTACATTGTTGGGGCAGCGCTTGGCGGCCCACGGATGGCGATTCGCCTTGCCCTGTTTCACGTCGAAGATGGCGCGGCAGGCCATGTAGTTGTTGATGATGCCGTCAACGAGACCATCCAGTTTGTCGCACTGGCGCATGAACTCGCCGCGAATGGCATTGATCTTGGCGGAGGTCACCCAGTTCGCCTGCGGCTTTTCGTGGCTGCGGATAAGCGCGGGACCTAGCATCAGCGACGAGAAGCCGACGATCGGCACGTTTGCGGCGATGCCGTTGTAGTCGTTCGGATAGCGCTCCGCCACGGTCAAAGCTTCCCGTCCGCCCTGCGAGGAACCGACGAAGTAGTTGTACTCGGGCCTGCGTCCGTACAATCGTTCGATCAGCACCATCGCGGCGTCGTGCGTCTTCTTCAGTTGCATGTAGCCGAGATTGCGGATCGCTTCTTCGTTCAGCGCCCAGTCGTCAGAAGCCCCATCACCTCTACCGGGTCCCCGCCCAAAGCTAATCTGATGGCCGGAATCGCTGCCATAAGTCACGAATCCCTGCGCCAGGGGTCCGCCCGCCAGCATCGGGATCGTGCCGTTCATGCCTCCGCCGCCCATTTGCACAGCGCGGCCATTCCACGTGGCCGGAAAGGTGACCTGGAAATTGATCGGTTTGGCGGTTGCGGCGTGATCGACCGGAGCCATTGATCCATTCACGCTGCACCATGCCGCAGGATTCCTTCCCGCAGGATTCCAGCGAGGCGCGCTGAGTGTGACGCCGGAGACCGGCTCGCCGATAGCTGAGACCGGGATGCCGTCGCCGAGTTTGGCGGCGGTGCAGTCCGCCTCGGTGATGGTTCGCGGCGCATCCGAAGCTTGCGCGCCGACGACGGCCGAGCAGAATAGGGCCAACGCGCCCGAATGACGAAAGATCCGCCAGGCAGTGTGTCTCATCGGCTATTTGATCCCTTTCTTCTCGACGTGCCATTTCGTATCCTGGCAAAGGCCGCAATTCGCGCCGAGGAACATCTTGCCGGCAACTTTGTCGCCCTTAAATTGCCAATCGAGCAGAGCAACGGCGACCTTGCCAAAATCTCCGCCGTCCGGTTGCGTATAAGTGCCGCCGTGCCCGACGCCATCTTTGTACGCACGGAAGGCAGGCACTTTGGTGATGCGTCCGAAATCGTCGTTGCTGTTTGCGAAAGCGATGTCAGTAGAATCACCCGAGATGTAGAACACCGGGGTGTGAAGTTTCTGCAGTTGCTCTTTGGGCACGTTCTCTACCATGCCGGCCGCACCATTTGGAGGAGTAACGAAGAGTCCGCCGCTCCAGTTCACGACCAGCTTGATGCGAGGATCCGTAGCAACCGCCAACGCCTGAATGCCTCCGCAGGAGTGGCCCATCACCGCAACCTTCGAAGTTTCGATCCTGTGGTAGAACTGGCTGTCCTTGCGCGCGTTCTCAGCCTCCGCCCAGTTGATAGCATCGATCAACTGCGACGATTTCGTGGCAGGTCCTCTGCCCGCGCCGCGGCCAGCGCCGGGTTGCCCGCCAGGCTGCGCGCCTGGATTGCCCGCGGGACGCGGCGCCTGGGGCGGTCCGATGGCGATCGCCAGAAACCCGTGCGAGGAGATTTCACCGAGGAAGTTCTTATAGAAGGCACCATTATTCGAGCAGCCTCCCTCTCCCCAGGCGATGATTGGAAGTTTCTGCCCGTGGAGCGCTGCCAGATCTTTGGGCCGATAAATCGTGTGTGTCGGCAGGGCTGGGTCCTGCTCCATTACCGCAGGAAATGGGCCGGTTCCTTCCTGACCCCACAAGCACGAGGCCGTACAAATCAAAGCGAACAGCATCTTTTTCATGTCAACTCCTTCGGGCTTGATGAGCATTGCCAGTCTATCGTGGCCGAAACGATTAGTCAAAGCCAATTCATACCGGTTGACTGGTATGAGACTGCCAACGGGGGCAACGAGTTTCTCTTGTTTAGAGGAGTCTGTACTGCACGGGAATTGCGAGTCCTGCATTCATCGAAACAGCCGCGGCGTAAAATCGGCCAGGTATTTGCGCCACACCGTCCACGTATGCGCGCCATCGCTATCGAGCTAGATGTGGCAAAGCCCGGCCGATGCTGATCGTGATGCCGCAGGGCCACGCGCCGCAGGGTGCGGGCGTCGGTCCTTTGGTTCGGATTCCGGGCGAGATAAGCATGTTCTCGGAGCGCCTCCCTAAAGACCCGCTCGAAGACGTGATTTCCGGTACTCTCTTACTCATGGCCGCGGGACCGGGCCATCAGATCCAGAATCCCGTTGACAATCGCACCCTCCGCGCACCCCGGTTTCAGGCGTGAAGACAGCACTTCGAACGTATCCATCCCGTACGCCGCATCGTTCGGTATATATCCGGAGCGCGCCATTCCGTTCGTCAGCGTCGCCATCATGGTCGCAGTGTATGGCGACTCTTTCTTCAGTCTCTGCGCGATCAGATTGAATACCTCCGCGTCGACCGCGCCCATCGCAACGTCGCCGATCCGCAGCAGCCCGAGTTTAAGCTCGACTGGATCGGCATTCTGGTACGTGCCTTCGAATCCTGCTCGCCCGTCATTCGTGCGCGTCCGGCCTGGAGCCGAAACTCCCCGCGCGCGATATTCTGCTCAACTTCCACCTGGTCGTCCGCGAGTCGTGCGGCCCGCGCAAAACGGATTGACATCCATAACCCGACACCAGATACTTGCTTGCAGTGCCAAAGTTACCAACAGGGGACGGCAATCTGTATTTACAGGTTGGGCCATTCGTCTTCTTCGCGGTCATGATGACGGCGCAGTTCTTTGTTGTGCTGAAGTTCTATCCCGAAACCGCCCGCATCCGGCTCGAGGAGATTGAGCACCGGGTATGAAAAACCAGGTCCAGCTGATTGCTTATGTCGATCGCTTTTCCGGCGGCGGCATGCGTGAACTTCAGCAGCTTCTCGATGGCCCGTTCGCCGGCCTGTTCGGCGGCGTTCATTTGTTGCCTTTCTTCTGGCCTACCGATGAGGTCGGCCATGATGTCCACTACACGGCTCAGCGACCGAACGTCATCCCAGGAGCCGAGCCGCTGATCGACCTTCGTGTGATCGATGGGATCGAAGCCGGCATCGGCGCCATTCTCGACCTGCTCCGCCGCACCGGTGTCGGCCGCGACATTGACGCGCCAGCACCTTACCGTGATCAAAGCCCTGACCTTCGTCATGTTCATGATGTTTGCGATGACCACCGATTCCGTCGGCATCATCATTCCGGAAATCGTCAGAAACTTCCATCTCAGCCTGACAGCTGCCGGGTCATTTCAATACGCGACCATGGGCGGCATCGCCTTGGCGGGTTTCCTGCTCGGCCACCTCGCCGATCGCATCGGCCGCAAACCGGCCATCATCGCCGGACTCACACTCTTCGCTGCGGCATCTTATCTGTTTATCGCAGGCAATTCGTTCTGGTATTTTTGCGCGCTCATGGCTCTCTCGGGCGCGGCAATCTGTATCTTCAAAACAGCGGCGCTCGCGCTCATCGGCGACATCGTTTCCTCAACGGCAGAACACACCTCGATCATGAACACGGTGGAAGGCTTCTTCGGCGTTGGATCGATCATCGGCCCCGCGATTCTGGCCCCGCTTCTGCTCCGCGGTCTTTCATGGCAATGGCTCTACGTGATCGCCGGGACGATGTGCGTCCTGCTGATCGTGACTGCGGCCTCAGTGCGTTACCCCGCGGCCAAATCCGCCGAAGCCCCTCGGTCCAACACTATGTCCGCATTCACAAATCGCTACGTTCTGGCCTTCTCTCTCGGAGCCTTCCTGTACGTGGCGGTGGAATCAGCAGTCTACGTCTGGATGCCAACGCTGGTCGCCGGCTATCACGGGCGCTCTGCATGGCTCGCAGCTTACAGCATCTCCATCGTTTTTTACTGCGCGCCGCGGGACGATTTCTCGGCTCGTGGATGCTCAATCGCTTTCAATGGACCGGAGTGCTCGCGGTGTTTTCCGCACTGATCCTCGCTTGTTTTATGGCGTGCGTGGCTGGCGGCATCGCGTGGGCCATTTATCTGCTGCCGCTCTCGGGAGTGTTCATGTCAGTGATCTACCCGACCATTAATTCCAAAGGCATCAGCTGCCTGCCGAAATCGGAACACGGGGCGGCGGCCGGCGTCATTCTATTTTTCACGTGTGTATCCGCCGTACTCGCGCCTCTCGCGATGGGGGCGATCAGCGACAGAATGGGCGGCCCGGGCTATGGATTCGTTCTTGCCACCGGATTTGCCGCTGTGCTGTTCATCGGACTAACGCTGAACTGGATGTTCAACCCCACGATTCGTGTGTTCCGCCAGGTCGACGAAACCCAATACAGCTTTTGCCATCAATCAAGGAGTAACGAATGAAATACCTTAGCTCAACAATAGCCGCCGTTCCGTTCATCGTTTGTGGAAGCGCTCTGGCGCAATCCGCCGAT
Organism: Terriglobia bacterium; assembly: GCA_020073145.1. Lineage (GTDB taxonomy): Bacteria > Acidobacteriota > Terriglobia > Bryobacterales > Bryobacteraceae > PSRJ01. Next base: position 33,956 of record JAIQFS010000007.1, on the reverse strand, counting down.
CCTGCCGCCGCGTGCGCCTCCATGAAACAGCTGCAGGTGGCGGGCGTGAGTCTAGAGGTCGCCAAAACGGAATGGTTCCCTGCCGGATCGGCGCTTCCCGGTCGCGGAGCGCTGGCTTCCACGGTCAAGCTGCCTGCATACTGCCGCATTGACGGCATGATCGACAAGCGCACCGGCGCTGCGGGCGCGACCTACGGTATAGGCTTCGCCATCGTATTGCCGCAGAACTGGAACGGACGCTTTCTTCTGCAGGGCGGTGGAGGCCTCAACGGCTCCGTGCAGGCGCCAATCGGCGCGAGCGGGGCAGGAACTGAACCCGGACTCGCGCGGGGCTTCGCGGTCGCCAGCACCGACACCGGTCACGAGGGCCGCGGCGGCTTCGATGGCAGCTTCCAGCAGGATCAGCTCGCCAGTCTCGATTTCGCTTATATCGCCATCGGCCGCTTCGCCGAAATCGCAAAGCGCATCGTCGCGCAGCATTACGGCAAACCCATCGATCATTCTTACTTCGCCGGATGCTCCACCGGTGGCCGCGAAGCCATGCTGATGGCTGAGCGCTATCCGACATACTTCGATGGAGTCATCGCTGGCTCGCCCGCCATGCGTACGAGCTACTCGGGCATCGGCGATCGATGGGTCGCCGCTTCGCTCAACGAAATCGCCCCGAAAAATGACAAAGGTCAGCCGATCACGAACGATGCTCTTTCCGACAGCGACAGGAAAACGGTGATCGAGGGCCTGATCAATCAGTGCGACGCGCTCGACGGCGTCAAAGATCGCATGATCTTCAACCGGAAGGCCTGCCACTTCGATCCCAAAGCCCTGGTCTGCAGAGGCGCGAAGGCCGAAGGCTGTCTCTCCGCCGCGCAGGCCGCCGCGCTCGAGAAAGGTTTCGCCGGTCCGAAGGATTCCCAAGGCCGTCAGGTCTATGCCGGATTCTTCTTCGACACTGGGATCGCTTCAACGCAGGGCATCCCCGGTCTTCTGCATGGCGGATCGAGCCCCGTCGGCCCCGGATTCACCGATATTGGCATGGATGTTGACGCCGCAGTGGATCGGGTGCGCAACGACCCCGCCGAGCCTCTCAATACCACCGCGCGCTGGACCAATCTCAACACGTTCTCCGGCCACGGCGGCAAGCTCCTCTTCTACCACGGCAACAGCGATCCCTGGTTCTCTTCGCAGGATACCGTCGATTACTACGAGCGCATGACGAAAGCCAATGGCGGCGACGACAAAGTACGCACGTGGAGCCGCCTCTATCTTGTGCCGGGAATGGGCCACTGCGCCGGCGGTCCGGAGACGCTCGATTCCTTCGACGCGCTCAGCGCGATGGTGCGTTGGGTCGAGCAGGGCGTCGCGCCCGAAAGTCTCACGGCCACGGGACGTTCCTTCCCCGGACGCAGCCGTCCGCTCTGCGCCTACCCGCTTCATGCACAGTACAAAGGAAGCGGTAACACCGAAGATGCGGCAAACTTTGAGTGCCGCGAATAGCCAGCCACGAAAGAAGAACTTATGAGATCAATCGTCATCCTCGCGCTTTTGAACTGCGGATTGTGCTGGGCAGAGCAGGCAGGCGACTGCGTCCCTTCCGCATTGAACGTATCCGCGGCGAAGTATCCCTGCATCTATCCGGACAATCGCGCCATGTTCCGCGTCATTGCGCCGAACGCCACTAAGGTCAGAGTACGTATCGGGTCCGGCTTCGATATGACCAAAGGACCGGATGGCATCTGGACCGTCACCACGACTCCGCTTGTCGTTGGCTTTCATTACTACGGTCTCGAGGTCGACGGGGCCACGGTTGCGGATCCATCCACCATGGCCTTCTTCGGTTCCGGATGGCTCAACAGCGGTATCGAAATCCCTGAGCCAGACACCGACGCGGATTACTACCACGCAAAAGACGTTCCGCACGGACGTGTCAGCGAGCAATCGTATTACTCAAAGGTCACCGGCCGGTGGCGGCAGGCGTTTGTCTACACGCCGCCGGATTACGGATCGAACCCGAAGGCTCACTATCCGGTCTTGTATCTGCTACACGGCTGGGGTGAGGATGAAACCGGCTGGACCAGACAGGGCCATGTCGACTTCATCATGGATAATCTGATCGCCGCCGGTAAGGCGAAGCCGATGATCGTCGTGATGGACAACCTGAACGCCGTGAAGCCTGGCGAAGACGGCTCAATCTTCGCCGGCCGAGGGCTTGTGCCTGCACCGCGCTCCGCGCCGCCAACGGCGGGTCCAGGTAGAGCACCGGTTTCTTCCGGCGGCGGCTTGGCCAGTTTCACCGGAGCTACGTTTACCGAGATGATGCTGACCGATCTGGTCCCGACGGTCGAGCGGACTTACCGCGTCCTGCCGGGTCGCGAAAACCGCGCCATGGCCGGACTGTCTATGGGCGGAATGCAGACCTTCCTGACAACTCTATCCAACCTCGACAAATTCACCTACGTTGGCGGATTCAGTGGGAGCTGTGGCGGCAGAGGCGGCAGCTTCGACCCAAAGACAAGCTGCAATGGTGCATTCGCAGACCCTGCGGCCTTCAATAGAAAGGTGAAAGTCCTGTTCCTGGGAATCGGCTCCGCCGAAGGCCCGGGCACTAAGAACTTCAGCGACCAGTTGACCCAGGCCGGCATTCACAACGTCTACTTTGAATCGCCCGGCACAGCCCACGAGTGGCTGACCTGGCGGCGTTGTCTGAAGGATTTCGCCCCGCGCCTTTTCCGGTAACCACCTACGGCGCCTCGAAGACCCAAATTGTGGCGGCGCGATCCGTGTTCTGAATTTCCGGCACGAGCGGAGGAAAGGTGATAGCCTGCGCGCCGCCGTTCCCCACACCGATGGCGATATATTGCCTGCCGTTCACGGAGTAGCTGATCGGCGCATTGCTGGGCACATCATTCAGGCGCGTCTCCCAAAGCACCTTCCCGGTTTGATCATCATAGGCACGGAAATACCGGTCGATGGAGCCGCTGAAGACGACGCCCCCAGCCGTATCGAGTACGCCGCTGGATTCCGGCGCACGATGCCGCGATGTCCATACGACTTCGCGCGTCAGCATATTGATCGCCTGGACGCGCCCGTATCTTCCGTCCGAATCTGGACGCGGACGCAGCGACCAGCGCACGCCCGTTGAAAGGCTGCCGCGTCCGCCATCACGCACCGGATTCAGATCCATGCAGGATTCCACCAGCGGCACATACAGAATCTTGGTATCCGGGTTGAACGAACCTGGAATCCAGCTCTTAGCGCCGCCCGCATGCGGACAGATCACGCGGTCCTTGCCATCGCCGGGCAAGGAATTGGGATCGATGTTCTTTTTCCCCGTCTTCGGATCAATGGACGTGACAATGTTCTGCAGCCCGAGATCCTTCGAGTAAATCCACTTGCCGGTTTCCGCATCGAGTACGTCATAGATCGCCATCTTGCCAGCCGTCATCACCAGTGGACGCACGGTTCCATTGACCGGCATGCGAACAATCTGCCGCTCGAACACCCAGTCCAGGTCCCACTGATCGTTCGGCAGATGCTGGTAATACCAGACCAGCTTGCCGGTGTCGGGATTGAGCGCCAGCGTGCAGTCGGTGTAAAGGCCGTCGTTGTTCACGGCCGGCTTCGGATGCGCCAGAACGCCGGTATCGTAGGTCTGCGCGACACCCCAGAACGTCAGGTTGAGCCGCGCGTCATAACTGCCCGCAACCCACACCGACGCGCCATTGCGGTCGGCTAGCGGATGATTGTTCCAGGTGTCGCCGCCGGGTTCGTCCGGCTGCGCGATGGTCTTAAAGCGCCAGGCTTCCTTTCCGGTCTCCGCATCGAGCGCGATGATGTAGTTCCCACCCGAGACACGCCCACCCGTGCCGATCATGAGCTTGCCTTTGGCGATGAGCGGTCCACCGGTGAGTTGGAAGCCTTTGTCGGACTCGAGCGCTTGGTCCCATGCAACCTTGCCGGTCTTCACTTCGAGCGCGACCACGTGAACGTCCGAAGTTCCGAGGTAAACCTTGTTGCCGTAGATTGCGATGTTGCGTTTGACGGTCGGGTTGAAGCCCTTGGGCAGATCGCGCGAATACTGCCAGAGTAGGTCGCCGGTCGCCGCATCCAGAGCCTGAATGCTGTCACCGAATCCGTACACCAGCATGACGCCATCGTGAACCAGCGGCGTGGCTTCATTCGCGCCCGGAGGCAGCGTCCACGTCCACGCCACGCGCAGGTTGTTTACGTTTGATTTTCTGATCTGCTTCAGCGGACTGAACCCCTGGTAGTCGAAGCCCCGACGCCACGTGAGCCAGTCTGCTGCCGGAGGATTCTCCAACAGAGCGTCTGACACCGGTGTAATTTGGTCCAGCGGATTAGTCTTCGTTGGCGGCGGCGGCAGCGTTACGCCTGGAGTCAGCCCGCCGCTAGGACCGGCGCCAGGGCCACGCCCGCGGGTCGCCGCGCCACCCGGAAAGACCAGACGCGCAAGCTGTGGCGCATCAGCCGGTAGGTCCGTACTGCCAGCAGGCGCGCCATTCTGCTGAAGAAGGAACGCTGCAATCTGCGTGTAGGCCGGCGCGCTGAGACTGCCCGGATTGCCTGGTGGCATCTTACCGATTATGTAACTGATCAGTTCACTGACCGGCTGGCCTGCATACTTCTGCGTGAAAGCCGCGCCTTTGAGCGGCGGAGCGAATTCGCCATCATCGGTATTCAGCCCGTGGCAACTCGCACAAGCTTGTGAATACGCTGTTCTGCCAGCGCTCGCCTGAATTGCAGTGTAGGTGGCGTTGTTGTTCGACTGTGCATTTAGCGGACAGGGGGATTGAAGCCCGATGACGATAACGCCCAGCGCGGCGAGCGCTCGCAGCGCCAGAGAGTGCTGGCCACTGAAGATTCCGTGAAGTTTCATCGGTATTTGTTATACACGAATCCGCAGGGCTGAATCAGTATGGAACTTCGGATTCGATTTCGGTCGCGGCTTTGCCGTGCTGTGGGGCGGGTTGTTAGGACGCACGAGTTCATGCGCCGGCATGCAGGCCAATGTTATCGGTCCCGCCGATAGCTCCTATCACGGCAATTGCCCCCCGCGTAGAGTATGATCTTCAACGGATTATGCTTCGCGCTATCGACGAACACACCATTACTGATGCCGTAATCGACCAGATGTCTGGCACGAAGGATGCCCGGCTGAAGGAGATCATGAATGCGGCCGTGCGGCACCTTCACGCCTTCGCCCGTGAGGTGAATCTGACGCCCGACGAGTGGATTCAGGGCGTCCGGTTTCTCACCGCGATCGGACATGCCTGCACCGAATACCGGCAGGAATTCATTTTGCTTTCCGATACGCTTGGTTTAAGCAGCCTGGTGAACGCACTGAATGACAGGCGTTCGATTCAGGAGAGCACCAAGTCGAGCCTGCTCGGTCCGTTTTACCGGCAGGATTCGCCTACGCTGCCCCTCGGCCGTTCCATCGCTGAAAATTGTCCGGGTGAGGTCATAGGCGTTCACGGCCGCGTGCTGAGCGGGAACGGAAAACCGGTCGCACATGCGTCCATCGAAGTCTGACAGGTAAGCAGCATGAAAAATGCGCAGCTCACGGCAGCCAGATGAAAACGGATTTTACGATTTGCAGAAACAGGACCCCAGCCAGATGGAGCTTCGTGGCCGTTTCTTCAGCGATGACGAGGGCCGGTATTTTTTCCGCACGATTAAACCGCGCGGCTACAAAATTCCGATGGACGGGCCAGTGGGCGACATGGTGCGGGCACAGGGACGGCACGGCTGGCGCCCGGCCCACATCCATTTTCTGGTCGGCGCGGCTGGATACCGCGAGGCGATCACCGCGCTGTATATGGCCGACGATGAGCACATCGACTCAGACACTGTATTCGGCGCGAACGAATCGCTAATTACCGAACCGAAACAGGGCGATCCCGGCTCCCCATTTAGCGCCCTGCCGAGTATCCATTTCAACTTCAGGCTGGCGGAAGCGGTGGGCGGGCAATCCGACCGGGTAGGCGCGGACCCGTCACAAATCGTCAAGAAGACAGCCGAAGCTCACTAAGCCTGCCTCGTAGGCTTATCATAGGGGTCCCAGTGAACTTACGCCTCTTGAGCTTGATTCGCATCGTCACCGGGCTTTTGTTCTTCCAGCACGGAGCCGAGAAACTGTGGGGATTCACCGGCGGCCAGATTGACCATCGGTTTCTGACGTTACACGGCCTCGCCGGACCTCTCGAGGTAGTTGGCGGAACCATGGTCGTGGCCGGCCTGTTCACTCGGTTAGCGGCGTTCGTTTTGTGCGGGCAGATGGCGGTGGCGTACTTCGATCAGTGGGCCGGGCGCGGGTTTCTTCCCATCAGCAACGGCGGGGAAGAAGCCGTAATGTTCTGCTTCACGTATCTGTGGTTCGTCACTGCCGGTGGCGGTGTCTGGAGTTTGGATCACCTCATCGGCCGGGTATCCCAGCTGGGCGCCACGCTGACCGGGTGGGAACCCTGGGGACGCGCCATAATGCGGATCGCGCTGGCCTTCACTTTCATGCTCCATGGATACCGTCACGTCTTTGGACTGTTCCCCAAATCGGCGGGGCGCGCCGCCATAATGCCTTTGGCGATCGATCAGCTCCCCGCGTTTTTCGGCTGGTGGGAAACCTTGGGCGGAGTGCTCCTCCTCCTCGGTCTGTTCACTCGCTGGTCGGCCGCGATCACCTGCGTCGAGCTAGCCGCGGCGTATCTTCTCGATGCGGCTCCCCGCGGACTATGGCCCCTCCGCAACGGCGGAAACGAGACTGCGCTGTACCTCACCGTATTCTTGTTCCTCGCGACTTGCGGCGCAGGAGCGCTTAGTCTCGATTCGCTCCGCAGCCCTGCCAAAAGCAGCCGCAGGACGGCCGGCGCCGCGGCTGGGGGAGATTGACAGCGGGTCGGCCATCTATCGATGGTATCGATGCAAATTATTGGAACAATCGATTTGCCCAATTGATCACGATTCGATAGTGTGTTTGTTGCCCTGCGGTGGCAGGGTAGGTGTATTCGCCCAAATTATGATGCACCCGATTCGACGCCTCGCACTCATTGCCTTGATTCTCGGGGCACGTCTCGGCGCGCAGCCTGCTGCTGACAAACAGCCCCTGGCCGAGCAGGTCTTCACCAACGTTCAGGTGCTCAAAGGAATTCCGGTAAGCGAATTCATGGGCACGATGGGTTTCTTCTCGGCGTCGCTTGGACTCAACTGCGTTTTCTGTCATGTGCCGGAAAGCCTGCAGGACTGGAAGAAGTTCGCCGAAGACGTTCCGCGCAAGCGAATCGCCCGAAACATGCTGGCGATGGTGAACACGATCAACAAAAACAATTTCGGTGGGCGCGCCGTGGTGACCTGTTATTCCTGCCATCACGGGAACGAGAGGCCGAAGTCGGTTCCCAGCCTCGCGCTGCAGTACGGGACGCCGGAGGAGGACCCGAATGAGGTGGAAGTTCCGCCTCAGGCGGTTGCGGGTCCCTCAGCCGACCAACTGCTGGAGAAATTCGTCGCGGCGTCCGGCGGCACGCGTGCGAATCACACCAGCTACAGCATCCGCGGCACGTACGAAGGTTACGAAACGTATCATCAGCAGGTGCCCTTTGAACTTTGGGTCAAGGCCCCGGCGCAGATGGCCACCGTGGTCCACACCCAGAACGGCGCAAGCACTACCGTTTACGACGGGAATCAGGGGTGGGTCGCCTCACCGAACAATCCGGTAATGCTGCTGCCGATGGCGTCAGGTGCTGAATCCGACGGAGCGCGCCTCGACGCGCAGTTGTTTTTCCCCTCCGGGATCCGGCAGGCCCCGAGCCAGTGGCGCACGGGATTCCCGCAAACCGACGTCGGGGACAAGGATGTGCAAGTCATGGAAGGCGCCGGTCCGGCCCGTACCAGATTTAAATTGTACTTTGACCTCGAGACCGGGCTCCTCTTACGGCAAGTACGCTATGTCAGCACGGTTGTGGGGACGAACCCGTATCAGGTCGATTACGCGGACTACCGCGACGTGGGGGGCGTGAAGCTGCCGTACCAATGGACCGTGACCTGGACCAATGGCCAATCGATATGGAAGGTGACCGAAATTCAAGCCGATGCCGCGGTTCCGGCTGGCAGATTCGCCAAACCCGCGCCTGCGGTGCTTACGCCCGCCGGGAACCAGGCCCACTAGGAAAGGGATTCTATGAAATTCAGATTCAGCCTTTTGTTTGCTCTGCTGGCCGCTGCGTTGCCGATGCCGGCGCACCACGGAACCGGGGCCTCTTATGACCTGTCGCATCCCGTCACGCTCCAGGGAGTTGTGACGGAGTTCCACTACGCCAACCCGCACCCGCAATTATTCTTCGATGTCACCGACGACAAGGGTGAGGTGACGCACTGGAGCGCTGAGTTTTATCCCAATCCGGCGCAACTCATTCAGGGCGGCTGGGGCAAGAAGCGGTCTGAGGCTGCACTCGCCACGGGCGTCAAGATCACCGTCACGCTGGCGCCCGCGCGCGCCGGGACGAAAGTCGGCGCGATTCTGAAGCTACTCAACGAAAAGGGCGAAGTGCTCCTCGGGGTGGCCGGCGGTGGTCCGGGTGAAGTGCCGCAGGGCGGCGCAACGCCTCCGCCTGCCGCGGCTGCGGAACCCAAATAAGGGCTCAGCTCATGAACTTCACCATTCACGCTGCACTGTTGTGCGCCTTTTCGCCGGCGCTATTCGCGCAGGGCGGGCGCGGCATCATGGCGCATAATCCCGCCAATGACAATAAGCCTTACGATAAACACGATCTCTCGGGAATCTGGACCCGCAACGGATCTCCCGGCGGATACGGCGGCGGTGGAACGTGCCGCGACTGCGGCGATCGCGGATATGCCGCAAAGGTCCCTCCCCTGACGGCGCTCGGGAAAAAGATGTTCGACGCCAACAAGCCCTCCTACGGCCGCCTCCTGGGGAGCGCCGATGCCGCCGCACATCCTGAAGAAGATATCGGACGCCGGCGTGCCGTTCCGCCCGCGAACGACAGCGATCCTTATCAGCACTGCAATCCGATGGGTCCGACCCGCGCGCTGATTTACGTCGATCCGATGGAAATGAGCGTGCTGCCGGACCGCATTATTCAGCAATTTGAATGGGGCTGGGGGACAAGAATTCTGTGGACTGACGGGCGGCCGCCTTTGATGGATCCGGATCTGCCCCGGTGGTGGGGTTATTCGACGGGACATTGGGAGGGAGACACGTTCGTGGTCACCACCACGGGTGTGGACGAAAGAACCTGGGTGGATCAATACGGCTATCCTCACAGCGCCGACATGGTCCTCGAAGAGCGATACCGGCGCACCACTTACGACGCGCTGGAGCTGACGATGACTATCAACGATCCCAAAATCTATACACAGCCGTGGGTAAGCGAGCTCAAGAGATTCCGCAAGCTGGTAAAGAACGGCATCAAGACCGTAGATGGGTGGACCGGCCTGCTGGAAGATGTGTGCGCACCGGCGGACGAGGTGGATTTGTTCAATAAACGAGTTCGCGATCCAGCTGGCGGGGTCATTCATTAGGCGAGGATGAACATGAGAAACGCGATTGCTGCCGTCGTGCTATCAACCGCTGTGCTCGCCGGGCAACCTCAGGCTGCCTCCCCGGCCAAGCCGGATTCGGATGCCGTTAAAGCTCTCGTCGAAAAAGTCAAAAAGCTGGCCGGCCCCCGCTGGGCGGACGAGGAACACTTCTTCTGTGAAGCGCCTCGCGCCAACAGTCCCAGCGATCCACCGATCGAGCCGGCGAAAATCTTTGATAACGTGTATGCGATCGGGGATCAGGGGACGGTCGCGTATGTGATCCGCACATCCGCCGGTCTGTTGATGATCGATTCATTGTCTCCCAATGACACGCAGACAAAGCTGCTGCCGGGCTTCCAAACGCTCGGTCTGGATCCTGCCATGGTGAAGATTGTCGTGGTCGGGCACGGGCACGCGGATCACTTCGGAGGCGCTCCCTACTTTCAGGAGCATTTCGGTTCCAAGATTTACCTCTCGGATGCGGACTGGAATCTGATGGAAAATCCTCCGGCGCGTGGCGGCAGAGGCGGCCCTCCGGCCGTATTGCCCAGGCATGATCAGGTGCTCGCCGAAGGACACCCGGTCGTGCTGGGTGACTTTAGACTGATGCCCGTGGCCGTGCCGGGCCATACGCCGGGGTCGATGGGATTCATTTTCCCCGTCAACGATAACGGAAAAACCAGGATGGGTGCCATGTATGCGGGCACCATCCTGACGCCGGGATTTGTCTCGGACGAAGGTCTTGCCCAGTACGCCGAATCGGTGCCGCATTTCGAAGAGGAAACGAAGAAGGCGGGAGTCGAAGTCGAGCTGCAAAATCATCCTCTGATGGACCCGATTCAGCCAAAGCTCGATCAGCTAAAAACGCGCCAGTCTGGCCAGCCAAATCCGTTCGTCGTCGGTCGCGGCGAATATCAGAAGTTCCTGCGGGTGATGGCGGCCTGCACGGAAGTCAACATCGCGCGGCGGAGGGGATTGTGATGTCCCAGCGTTTTGGAGTAGCAGTTTTCTTCTTAGCAATCACCGTATACGCGCAGTTCGGCCGCGGTCCCGCGCCGCCTCGAACTGCCAAAGCCGCAGCGCTCTACGATATCACCGGCTACTGGGTCGCCGTGGTCACGGAGGACTGGCGATATCGCATGGTCACTCCGCTCAAGGGCGACTTCGGCGGCGTTGCTCTCAATCCCGCCGGGCGAAAGATCGCCCAGGCGTGGGATCCCGCCAAAGACGAACAGTCCGGCGAACAATGCCGGAGCTATGGCGCGGCCGCCATCATGAATAATCCCGGCCGGCTGCATATCACCTGGCAGGATGAGGACACTTTGAAAATCGAAGCCGACAACGGGGAGCAGACGCGGCTGCTTCATTTCGGCTCCGTCCAAAGCGGAGCCGGTCAATGGCAGGGTTATTCGAAAGCGCTGTGGGAAGTCGTGGCGGCCGGGCGGGGCGAAAAGCCGACCGGCTCTCTGAAGGTGGTCACTACCAACATTCGGCCGGGTTATTTGCGCAAGAACGGTGTTCCATACAGCGCGAACGCTGTGCTCAGCGAGTATCTTGACCGCGTCAATGAACCGGACGGCAACGCTTATCTGGTGGTGACAAGTACCGTTGAGGACCCCGATTATCTGGCGCAACCCTTTCAGAGCGCATCGCATTTCAGGAAACAGATGGATAGCGCGGGATGGAAAGTCCGGCCGTGCGTGACCAGATGGTGAGACAGATGAAGAGACGCTGGACCATAGCTGCATCCACGGGATTACTCCTCGTGCTTCCTTCGGTTTTCGCCTTCGGTCAAGGGCTCGACTTCTCGGGCCACACCGGCCTGCCTGCCGGTATCGACATCTCAGGCGCCTGGTATCCCTTGCCCTTCCAGGATTCCGGACTGATCACTGCCTCCGGCGCGCTTGCCGAATACGGAGGCATCCCGCTGAGTGAGGCCGGCAGGCTTTATGCGCTGGCGTGGAACCCCTCGCGAATTCAGGGCCGGCAGCATCAGTGCATGGGTTACGTTCCGCCGTATACCTACAATCAGCCCGGTAACCTCCGGTTCTGGGAAGAACGTGATCCTTACACGCAGCGTCTGGTTGCAATTAAGCACTATTGGCAGATCGCCGAAGGCACACGGACTATCTGGATGGACGATCGCCCGCATCCGCCGGCTTACGCCCAGCACACCTGGTCTGGTTTTTCAACCGGAAAATACGAAGGCAATCAGCTGACTGTCTATACAACCCACCTCAAGCGCGGATGGATCCGCGCGAATGGCATACCCCAAAGCGACGAGGCTACCCTTGTTGAACATTTCATCCGGCACGGGGACCGGATTACTTATCTCGCCGTAGTGAGCGATCCAGTCTATCTGGATGAACCGTTCAGCCGGACATACACGCTTGGCCGTAGCATCAAGGAGCCAGATGCGTGGCAATATGCGTGCGATGACGGGGAACAGATCCTCGGACGCAAAGAGGATCAGGTGGAAAGCTACCTCTGGGGCCGGCATCCGTTTGTGCATGAATTTGCGGATAAGAACAAGATTCCTTTTCTAGCCACGCTCGGCGGTCCGGTGACAATGTATGCCGAACTGTTCGACCGCGTCAACGACGAAAAGGCGGCCGGAGAGGCCGCGCTTGCCGAGCTGAAACCCTCTGCCGGGCCACTAGTGGCGAGCCGCGCCGCCGACCCAACGCCGCATGACGGGGATATCCATGTGCTGCCGGTGCAGGGCGGCGTTTTTCTGCTGACCGGCGATGGCGGCAATATCGCGGTGCAGGTGGGCGACCAGGGTCCGATAGTCGTCAACGCCGGCGCCGGGGCCCTTTCGGACAAGGTCATTGCGGCAATCAAAAAGCTCAGCGATAAGCCGATTCAGTTCATTGTCAACACCGGTTTCCAGGCGGATTTCACGGGCGGCAATGTGAAACTCCGTGCGGCGGGCTTCGATCCAAGCGTGCAGGGTTCATTCTTCTCGGGTCAGTTCGCGGATGCCGGAAAAGGCGCGACGATCATCGGTCATCAGAATGTCCAGAACCATTTGATTGCACTGAAAACTCCTTCTGACGGCTGGCCCAGCGACACTTTTGTGCAAGCGCGACGGCGGAAGTTCCAGAATGGCGAGCCGGTCGAGATCTTTCACATGCCGAACGCTGTGACCGATGCAGACAGCATCGTTCATTTCCGGCGCTCCGACGTGATCGTCACCGGTGACATTTTCAATCTGGTGACCTATCCGCACATCGATACAAAGAACGGAGGCACGATCCAGGGCGAGCTCGATGCGCTCAATTTCATCCTGGACCGCACCGTCTATAAACACGACGAAGAAGACGGCACAATGATCGTGCCTGGACACGGGCGTGTATGCGATGAGTGGGAACTCGCGGAATATCGGGACATGCTGGTCATCGTCCGCGACCGTGTGCAGGACCTCCTTCGCAGCGGTGCAACGCTCGATCAGGTTCAGGCCGCGCGCGTTACCGCCGATTACGACACCCGCTTCGGCGCCACGTCTGGATCCTGGACTACCCCGATGTTTGTGGAAGCCGTGTATACAAGTTTGAAAAACCCGCCGAAGGGAACAAACAAGTAGGAAGACGTTAGATTCGGCGCCGCATTTTTTGGAAATTGCCATATGGACCTTGAAGGGCTTGATCTCAATCTGCTGGTTGCGCTGGACGCGTTGTTCGCGGAGAAGAATGTTTCGCGCGCGGGCAGTCGTCTGCATCTCAGCCAGTCGGCGACCAGCGGCGCGTTGGCCCGCTTGAGAGATGTCTTTCGCGATCAACTTCTGGTCCCTGTCGGCCGAAAGATGGTTTTGACACCAGTGGCGGAATCGCTGGTGGAACCCGTCCGGAATTTCCTGCTCCAGGCCGAGGCGATCCGCCACAACAATCCCGTCTTCGATCCCTCCTCGTCCACTCGCAAGTTCAGGGTTCTAATGTCGGATTATGTTGAGACGGTGTTGATGACTGAGGCGCTGCCCCGAATCGAGCAGTTTGCGCCAGGTATCAGGCTGGAGTTCATCTCCAACGTCGAAGGCGGGATGGATGCGCTCGACCGTGGCGAAATCGACCTATCCATCGTCCCCTCCATACGCGTCGGGGCGGAGCATCCTTCGGAGCTGTTGTTCGAGGACGAGTTCACCTGTGTCGTTTGGTCCGGGAACACGAGTGTCAAATCCACGATCTCGCTGGATGATTATCTCGGCATGGGACATATCGTAGTGCGGTTCGGGAAACACCAGGAATTGACCACCTTTGATGAATGGTTCATGGAGAGATTCGGCCATGAACGCAGAGTCGAGGTAGTCACCACCGCCTTTAATCTGGTCCCTCAACTGCTGGTTGGGGGCTTCAGAATCGCCACGCTGCACCGGCGTCTAGCGATGTTCTATAGACGCTACCTGCCCCTCAAACTGATCAAACCGCCTTTTGACATCGCCACATTCCAGGAGTCCATGCAGTGGCACAAGTCGCGGGATCGGGATCCCGGCACGCTATGGCTCCGCTCACTGCTCAGAAGCGTAGTTCCGCCGGTTCAGACGCAGGACTCTCCGCGTCCGAAGCCCCGCCCACAGACAGTAAACATACGGAGCCGGGTGCGCGCTTGAAGTGCACTCTTTCGGTATCGCCGGTGCAAATAGCTGACATCGTAACAAACAATTTTACAGATCACTCCGACCAGACATATAGTGTCCCTACAAGCGCGGAACTTGCAGGGATTGGGTAGTTACTGATCTCGCGCGCAAGCAATCCTGAATGGTTGCGGCGCGGGTTTCTGCGTATCTTTCCACGAGGTTCTGGGCGGGAGCATGAAATCAACTATCGGTCTCTCATTGTTGTGTTGTGCGACTGTATTCGGCCAGCAGGTGGCTCAGATCAGCGGTACCGTAACCGATCAGAGCGGCGCGGTTGTACCCGGCGTCCAATTGACGGTCACGCAGACCGAAACGGGCTTGAAACGAGCGGTGGCTTCCGATAGCAAGGGGCTATATGTCATTCCCGATCTGCCGCTGGGCCCGTATACTCTGGAAGCGACCAAAATGGGATTTCAGACGTTCGAACGCATGGGCATTGTCCTGCAGGTCGGAACGAACCCCGAAATCCCCGTTTCCCTGCGCTTGGGCGAACTGTCGGACAAGGTCCTGGTTGAGGCGACTGCCAGTGAGTTGGAGACGCGTACGGCGGGGGTCGGAACCACCATTGTGGATACCCAGAAGATTGTCGATCTGCCGCTGAACGGCCGCCAGGCCACCGATCTTATTCCGCTAAACGGTTTCGCGGTCACAACCTCCAACTCGCAGCCGACTTACACAATGAATACGGGCCCGAGCATTGCCGTCGCCGGCGGTATGAGCTGGAGCGTGCAGTACAACCTGGATGGCGCTCCTCACGTGGACACCTTTGTGGGAACCAGCATGCCGCTTCCATTCCCGGACTCGCTGCAGGAGTTCCGCCTTTCTACAGGAGCACAGGAGGCATCCAGCGGCGGCCATTCGGGGGCGAGCGTTGACGCGGTCACCCGGTCGGGCACCAATGCCTTTCACGGTGACTTGTTCGAGTTTTTCCGCAACTCCGATCTGAATGCCAGAGACTTTTTCGCTGCCGGCAGCGACGGTCTCAAGCGCAATCAGTTCGGCGGCGTACTGGGCGGCCGGATCATTCGCGACAAGCTATTCTTCTTTCTCGGCTACCAGGGAACAACCATCCGGCAGAACCTGGTGAACGGAAGCGCGTATGTCCCCACCGCTGCCGAACTGAAAGGCGATTTCTCGCAATTCATCGCCGCGGGATGCCCCGGTGCTGCCGGGGTGGCGGTATCACCGGCAGTGCTGAGCCACTTTTCGGGGCCTTTCGCTCTGAGTCCTGCCGCGCTCAAAATCGCAGCTTATCTGCCGCAGACCACCAATCCATGCGGGCACGTACTCTACGGAACGCCGGTTCATCAGAACCAGCTTCAGGCGCCCCTCCGAATCGACTATCAGCTCAGCCCGAAACACAATCTTTTTGCGCGGTATCTCATCACGCGGATCGATACCGAACTCCCTTACGACATCACGCACAACGTGCTCGCAACCAACCAGGTGGGGCAGGACGATCAGGCGCAGGCGCTGGCCCTCGGTGAAACCTGGTTGATCAACTCGACAACCGTGAACTCGGTTCATTTCTCCGGTACCAGAGTGGGAGCCCGGACGCCCGCCGCCGTGCCCTTCACACCTCAGAACGTCGGCATGAATTTCTACAGCTACTACGGGTTCGTGCCCATCCTCATGGCAGGAGTAGGCTTCAATACGGATTTTCCCGCCAACTTCGCCGCGGGCAGCGACACGATCACCAATTTCGGATTCAACGATGACCTGACTCTGGTGCGCGGATCGCACCAGTTCGCGTTTGGCGGCGGGATTACGCGATCGCTGCTGAACGCCCAGTCTTATGCCTTCTCGCAGGGGCTCTTCATCTTCGCTGGCATATTCGGTTCGCCGCTGATCGATTTCCTGACCGGAAATGTGGTGAACCTTCACCAGTCGAATCCCAATCCGGACAACGTGACGCAGAACCTGGTGGGGATGTACGCGTCGGATAACTGGAAGGTAACTCGCAGGCTGAGCATCTCCTACGGGTTGCGATGGAATCCTTTCCTCCCCATGTCATTCCGCAACGGAGACACATACAACTTTAGCCTCAGCAACTTCTATGCAAACGTGCGCAGCACGGTGGTGCCGACGGCGCCTCCCGGACTGCTGTACGTGGGCGACCAGGGTGTTAACGGCAAATCCGGCATGAATAATCAGCTGGGCCACGTCGAACCGCGCATTGGCATCGCCTGGGATCCTACGGGCGCCGGGAAAACCGTAATCCGGGCCGGCGCGGGAATTGCCTATGACACGATCCGTATGGACATCCACGAGAACACTTCGTCAGTTTCCCCCTTCCGGCTGACCGTGATTCAGAATTTTGCCGGACCCGGATCTCTCTCGCTGGACAACCCTTACGCGAACAATCCAGGAGGAAACCCTTTCCCCTACAGTTACAATTCGCGCAACCCGGTGTTTCCCAGCCAGTATCTGTATCAGGGATTTCTTCCCGTCGACCCGAATCTGAAGACTCCGGCGCAGTATACCTGGAATTTCGGGATCCAGCACCAGGCCAGCTCGCGGCTTTTCCTCTCCGCTACATATGTGGGTTCGGCGATTGCCCACCTATGGGACAACGTAGACCTCAATCCGGCCATCTGGCTTCCAGGTAAACCCGTGATTGCCAGTCCGGCGTCGGCGGCGCAGTTCGGTCAATGTGCTGGTCTGCAGGCCAATTGTGGCGGGAGCGCCGAGAATTTCCGGCGCCTGCTGGAAATCACCAATCCAACGGCTCCGAATGTAAATGATTACGGCTCGATTACCAGTCTCGATTCGGGGGGAACGCAGCATTATGATGGCCTGCTGTCGAATGCCCGCTGGCGCGCGACCGACAACGTGGATGTTTCGGCCAACTGGACCTGGTCGCACTGCATCGGCCTGCCCGCCACCAACATTTCGAACCTCGGCGCAGTCTATCCCCATCAGCCCTACCAGAATAACGGACCGCAGAACCGCCATCTGGATATGGGAGACTGCAACGGCAACTCCGAAGACATCCGCCACATCGTCAATCTCATCATTCAGGCCAGAACCCCTCGTTTCGCGCGGGCTTGGGCGCGCCGGATCGCGAGTAACTGGAGCTTCTCGACCATCTACACGTTCCGCACCGGCGCGCCGATCACGGCGTCGCTCAATTCGAGTCTCGACAATGCGCTAAACGGGTTCGCCTCGGCCGGCAACAATCCCGTGCCGCAGCGGCCGGACCAGGTGCTTCCCAACGTTTACGCGCCCAACCAGGGCCAGTCCTGCTCACCCGCGCCTTGCGTCAGCTATTTAAACCCCGCGGCAGTCGCCACTCCCGCGATCGGAACGTACGGGAACATGGGTGTCGGTACGCTGCGCGGTCCGGATTTCTGGGAATGGGATCAAGCCGTCACCCGCGAATTTCCACTGCGCGAAGGCGTTCGCCTGCAATTCCGCGCCGAAGCTTTCAACGTCACCAATTCGGTTCGGCTTGGACTCCCCAACGCGACCCTGAGCGGCACATACGGGCAGATCACCGGCGATCAGCCGACCACCGGCGCCGGCACCGGGATCAGTACAGGCACAGGCGGAAGAATTATGCAGTTCGCCTTCAAAGTGATGTTTTGAACTCGGGAATGCCTGGGTAGGTCCCGGCGCTTTCGCCGTCGAGGAGTCTTTATGATGACTTTCTTCCACGAGCTGCGTCGAAGAGTGCCCCTTCGCAACTAGCGCCTCAGAACGTCCTAAAGGCGCTTAGCAGTTACGCGCTCTCTATCTCAAACTCGTATACGCCGATGCTCACGGGCGGAATTTGCAGCGTCTCCGGAAACGACGTTTGCGGGTGTTCCACGATTTCGACGGCTGGCTTTTGCCCCGGTAAATTCGCCGAAGTCAGGCTGGGCGGAGCGATCTGGAACAGCTTGCCAGGGCCACGCAGCTTGACCCCCGTAACTCTTGGCGCTAACTCCTGTTTCTCTTCCGTCGGGTTGACGACGGAGAAAATGAGTTTCTTGCGGTCGCTGGAGAGGGCTGCGGTCACATCGAGGGGATACGTGGGACTTCCGATGGGGACTTTAGGAATGTCCACCCACGGAGTGCCGGGCACAGCCTGCTGAGGCGAGGTTCCTCCCACCGTGACCGGCAGGGCGCCAGCAAAATGGTTGGCCAAGAGCTTCATCACCAGTCCCTCCGCGGAGAATCCCGTAACCTCGCCGGTATTGTCAACCAGTACTGTGCCCAGACCTCCGGTCGCGCAACTGGCTTCCACCATATCGGAATTACGGAACACCTCGTTCAGAAAGAGCGCGTAACAGAGCGGCGTCAGCATGCCGGGCGGCTGGTAGGCGCCGCCCATCTGTCGATGGCGGCAGCCCCACTCGTCGAAAATGAACTTGACGTTCTTCTCTTTCAACCACGGCAGCTTTTCGACATACTTCGCCCACACTTCCAACGCTTCGCCGACACGATTGGAGGTCCTGCGCGCCTGGGTTGGCAACGGATCCTCGACATTAGCAAAGGACTGCTTCTGCGCGTCATATGCCAGGCGCGGATACGAGTACGTATGCTCGGAAACGAAATCGACGTTGCCCTCGCAGTTGGTGAGCAGCAATCCGGTCCAGTCCTCGTGGCCCCAAAGCTCCCAGGGCAGCCTCTCGGGTATAGGCGGCTCCCACTCGCTCGGGAAGAAATTTCCCTTTTTCTCGGCGCCGCCAATCGATCTTTCACAGATGGTTGCCCCGGACAGGACCACTTTGATCGTAGGGTCCACCTTCTTCATGGCTTCGACGATTGAGTTGTGCTTCGCCCAGTACTGGTTCAACGACATCCGGCCGTACTGCCAGGGACCATACATTTCATTGCCGATTGTCCAGTAGCGAATGTGGAATGGCTCGGGACTGCCGTTCTGCGCCCGCAACCTTCCCATACGAGTCTTAACCGAGCCGTTGCAGTACTCCACCTGCTCGGCTGCGCTGTTCGCATCTCCGAAGCCGCTGTTGATCGTGAGATCGGGCTCCGCTCCCAGCAGCCGGCAGAAGGCTACATATTCGTGAAGGCCGACATCGTTGGATTCGGCCCTCCCACCCCACATAAGCTGGGCTTTCGGCGCGCGCTTATCGACATCGCCAAGACCGTCGCGGAAGTCGTAGCCAGAGACGAAGTTGCCTCCGGGCCACTTGGCCATTTTGAAGCCGGCATCCCGAAAAGCCTGAATCTGCCCGGCATGAAACCCCTGCATATTGTCGGCTGGCATGAGCGATGCGGCCCCGATGTGGAACGTGCCGCTGCCCGTGCCCACAATCTCCAGTCGCGCATTTGCTGAGTCGGCTGGCGCTGTGAACTTCAGCGGAAATTTCTGGTATGCACTCGTTAGCGGCCCAACGGCGATGGTTTGCGACTCGTTCGCGCCGGCCCCCCAGACTTGCCGGACCGTGATTTTGGCGCCGGGATCGCCGGCAAGCCACACGCGGCCCACATACGACTTCCCCTTGTGCAGACGCAATCCGGACTGCTGGATGCCGCGAGGTTCGGACCCGGCGAGCTTGACACGCGGGCTGTGCGTGCCGACAAACGCCTTCGCACTGTCCATCTCGACCGTCCCGGCGGGTCCAACAGGTCGGAACGGCTCGCCTGCAAAGCGCCGCGTGACCGGATTTGCGGGCGCAGCCGCCGGTGCTTCGGCAATCGGGCTCAAAAACTTCCTATCGGTCAGCATTTCGGCCCAAACTCTCGTCGTGGCCGGTTCCATGTAGCCGCCGAAAATCATGGGATTGATCGGCGCGCCAACCCTGGACGCGTCGATCGCGGCCTGAATGTTAGCCGGAGAAGCCGCGAACGCCTTCTGCCCATTCCATGTGGCGGCTCCTGCCACCGATGCCATTAGAAGTTCACGTCGGTTCATTGACATGTAGTCACTCTTGCCTCGTGTGCCATTTTGCCGTTGCGGCGCTCCGCTGTCACCGCCCGGCTTAACGGGATTCTTCCGAAGCCTCTCAGAAGTCGTCTAATACAGTACCACCGGCCCGCGGCCATGGCCTGTCTGATATAGTGCGCTTCATGCGAACTCTGGCCCTTATTTGTTTCGCCGCATCAATATTCGGACAAAGTCCGAAACTACCACCTGATATCGATCCGCAATCTAATTCGCGCCTGCCATTAATTCAGCGGGACCAGCTAAGCGACGAGGATAAGAAGGTGTTTGATGACGTCGCCAACACGGCACCTGGGCGGGTTTCGCTGTACAGCCCCCCGGTTGCCGAGTCGATCCGGACACTCAACTCGCGTCTCCGATCGACTGTGCTCGGTTCGCAGATGTTTGAAGTCTGTGCGCTAGTTGCCGCGCGCGAATTTGACGAAGACTTCGAATGGACAGGCCACGCCGCCACCGCCAGGCGCGTCGGCATTTCTGAGAAAACGATCCAGGCAATACAATTCAACCGTGAACTGAAGGATCTCCCCCCTAAAGAGGCGCTGATGATTCAGTTCGGGCGGGCGCTGTTTCGCGAACACAGAGTCAGCTCAGAACTGTACGCCGAGATTGTGAAGACGTTCGGCCAGAGAGGTATGGCAGAAGCCGCGTGGATCATGGGCGACTACGCAATGGCCGCCGTGGCTCTGCGCGCCGTGGATCAACGCAACCCGGACGGATCACTGCCGCTGACCGGTGGTTCGAAATAGCTTCAGCAGAGGCCATGCGCACGGCTCTCGATATGCGATAGACTACCAAACCATGCAGCTTGCTCGTATGATCCCGCTCTCCGCTTTCCTAAGCGTCATGGCTCTTGGTAGGTCAACCGATACTGGCACCGCTCACAAGGCTGCGGCGACTGCGTTACTGAACTCCAATAACACTGGAGCCGCCCGCCTCGCCTGCCCTGCTTCCATATTTCCCGAACCGGCCGCTAACCCGCCGGGCGATGGTCCGGCCCGAGGCGCGGAAGCCCGGGGCTCTGGGCGCCCCGGTGGTAACGCCGGACGCGGCGCAACCCCGCCGCGCGAGAACTGGTATGCCGAAGGTGGGCAGGTTTTTGACAACTTGTATATGCTCACCACAAAGGTCAACAGCGCCTGGGCAGTAAAGACTTCGGCCGGGATCATTCTGATCGACACCCTTTTCGGCTACGCCGCCCAGGACGAAATCGTGGACGGCATGAAGAAGCTGGGCCTCGATCCGGCTGATATTAAATACATCGTAATCAGTCATGCGCACGGCGATCACGATGGCGCGGTCAAATTTCTGCAGGATACTTACCACCCCCACGTCATTCTGGCGCCCAAAGACTGGGAACTGGCCGCGCGGCAAGCCAATCCATACAGCCATGATATGGACGCTAAGGACGGACAGAAGCTGACGCTGGGCGATACGACAATCACGATCTACATCACTCCCGGTCACACCGGCGGCACTCTTTCCTTCCTCGTTCCAGTGAAGGACCACGGTGTATCTCACCTGGCGATGGAGTGGGGCGGGACTGCTCTGAGCAAAAACACGTCGAAGGAAATGCTCCAGTCCTACATCTTGAACGCGGGCCGCCTACTGGATATCGCGGACGGCGCCGGCGCCGATGTGATCATCGGCAATCACACCGAATATAACGATGCGCTCGCAAGATTGGAGCAGACCAAAGCGCGGAAACCGGGCGACCTGAATCCGTGGGTGGTCGGAAGGCCGGAGGTCCGGAAGTACCTCACTGTGGTCCAGGAATGCGCGAAGTCATGGCTCGCAATCGGAGAGGGACGCCCATGATCGAGCCGCTCTGGTCGGCTTGCGCGTGTCTGGGCCGCTTGGCTCGGTTTTGACAAGTCTTCCTCGGGGCGAATTGCGGCCTTTGCCAGGACTCGAAATGGCACGTTGAGAAGACAGGGATCAAGTAGCCGATGGAATACGCTGGGTGGCGGATCTGTCTTTGTTCGGGCTCAGTTGCCTTTTTCGTTCTGTCGGGTCCATAAAAAGAGGAGCCTCGGTCGTCTTTGACGACCGATCAGGCGCGGTCCATAAACGTCAGTCAGATAGAACGCATGGCCCATGACTCTGGAATTCGCCACGCGCTCCGCTCGGATTCTCCTCGTGACATGCGGGGTGGCAGCCGTGGTCCCGCAACGGAACGACCAACGAGCCAGCCCTTCGTGTCTTTACGGTTCTCGACCGTGGGACTTTCGGCAAGAGTCGCTGCCCCCACGGCATGACTGGCTATGGCATCATTTCTGTATTCGGAACCCAGCGCTCCGTCAAGAATCGGTTAAGCCGTCCTGGACAGTATTGCGTGTGGGAACTGAGGTCTGTGGTGGTAGCGGGCGCGCTGGACCGAACCCGAATCGGTCAAAAACGCGGGAATCACGGCACTACTGCCGTGGCGCTGCGTCCAAGGGATTCAACCCGTTCCGGTAGCCCGGATCCATGGCGGCAAAATCGGTCCGATAGCTTACGGTGTTGGCGGTGGGAAAACTCGTCGGAACTTTTTGTGTCACTTCGCCCGTTGCTGCCCATTCGGTGCCGCGCTGAAACGTGGCGACGAAATCGACCGAGCTGAGAGCGTTGATGTCGTGTCCCATCGTCGTATGAAAGACACGCCCGCGGCCGTAGCTGATTGCCATGAGCACCGGCTCATCGTGGCCAGAGCCGTTGTTGACTGGGTCGGAATATGCCGTAGCGAGTACAGTCACGTTTTTCCCAGGTCCGCGCAACCGCGCGTACAGCTCATCTCCCTGATGCATCCACTGCTGGGGCAGTCCATTGGTGATAGGGTGGCCGGCCCGAACAGTCACCTGATACGGTGTGCGCCGACCATGGCTGCCGGCTGGTCCCGGAGCCGGATCCGGCGCCAGCTTTCCATCTTTGTAATACCAGTAAGGCCCCTGCTGTTGGGTCCGGGCGCGCCAGCCTCCCAAGCCGATCATCTCGTTGAACGCAGTCCAATTGGGAAAAGCGTTGTCGGCGGCATGGACGCTGACCAAGCCTCCGCCTTCCCGAACGTATTGCTCAAATGAGGCCTTCAGATCCGCCGGCCACCGCTCATCCGGCGCGTCGTAGTTCCACACGACAACCGCATATTTGCGGAAAGCGGGCTTGAAGGAATTGTAATCGCCGCCAGCGGGGGGCGCGGTGACCACGTCGACCCGGAACAACCCCGTTTCTTCCAACTGCTTCTTGAGCACGGGCGTGATGAGAGCCCATTTATGATAGGTCCCGGCGCTTTCGCCGTCGAGGAGCATCACCGGGATCGGTCCCGCGGCGGAGCACACGCAAGCGGCGGAGAGTACCGCGGCTATCAACCACAATGCTTTGGTCATAACCCCTCTTCCACCCAGTTTACGGGAGCGTGAACGCGTAAAGCGACTCGCCGCCGGCCACGATGAGAACCTGTTTCCCCCCGAGCTGATAAGTGATCGGCGCATTTTGTACCTTGCCAATGGCCTGGTGCCACAGAGTGGCCCCATCGCTGGTCCGCAGGGCCATCACGTTGACGCGATTATCCCCGCTGATCGTCAGGCCGGATTCGGTAGTCAGCACGCCCGCGGTGCCGGCCCCGTCGCCAAGCGCATGCTCCCAAGCGATCTTGCCGGTTCTGTAGTCTATGGCGCGCAGGTACGACTTCCCGGCGAGGTTATAATCGGCCCCCGCCCAGCCATAACCGCCGTGCTCCGGCTTGAAGAAGTAAATCCCGTAACCGTCCTGCGCACTCACAATCAGAAACCCGGTCTTTGGGTCGAAGCTGGGAGGGCGGAAGTTCGTAGCGCCGGCCTCATTCGGCGCGACTAGGACGCCGTCCCGGGCAGGCACTTTGGCGGGATCGGGAATGGGGCGCCCCAGAGAATCGATTCCTTTGGCCCAGTTCACGGTCGCGAATGGGGCGGTCAGCAGGCTTTTGCCGTTGGTTCGGTCGAGCACGAAAAAGTAGCCGTTGCGCGACGCCTGCATGAGCAGTTTACGCGTCTCTCCGCTGAACACGGCGTCCGCCAGGACGGGGACCTCATTGGCGTCCCAGTCGTGCGTATCGTGCGGCGACACCTGGAAGCCCCACACCAACTTGCCCGTATCGGGATTTAACGCCACGATGCTGCACGTCCAAGGGTTGTCACCGGGCCGCGCGGCGCCGTTCAGAACGGGCGTCGGATTGCCGGTGCCTACGAAAACCAGATTCAGTTCGGGGTCGT
Organism: Terriglobia bacterium; assembly: GCA_020073145.1. Taxonomy (GTDB): domain Bacteria; phylum Acidobacteriota; class Terriglobia; order Bryobacterales; family Bryobacteraceae; genus PSRJ01. Next base: position 9,661 of record JAIQFS010000007.1, on the reverse strand, counting down.
ATGTGCCCGTGGTCCACATTTGGCCGCCAGTCGCTCCGCCGCTGGCCGAATCCTTCGTTCCCGCGGGAGGTGTGCTGTAGAAGATCCACTGGGTCTTGCCGCTGTCGGCATCAATGGATTTGAGTTGTCCCGGCACGTTATCAAAATCTCCGGAAACGCCGACCAGGACGTGATTTCCCACGATAAGAGGAGCGTTCGAAGACCAGTATCCTTTGTCTGAATTGGCAATGACAACGTCCCACTTCACGGTGCCGTCGAGCCGATTGAAAGCGATCAAATGACAATCCGGCGTGGTGAGATAGACGGTGTCCTGGTATACAGCGGCGCCGCGGTGGCCGATGTGAAATGCGTTGTTGAGAGGGTGCCGGTAATGCCACAGCTGTTTCCCGGTGCGCGCGTCAATGGCCCAGAGATTGTCCGGAGTCGTGAGATAGAGGATGCCGTCCACCAGGATCGGCGAGGCCTTGATCGCCTGGTTCTGACCGGTCTCGAAGCGCCAGGCCTGTTCGAGCCTTCCGACATTTTCCGGCTTGATTTCGGTCAGCTTGCTATGGCGCTGGCCGTCGTACTCGCCATGGTAGGTGAGCCAGGCGTCTGCTGGCGGACGCAGCAGGTTGGGCAGATCGGCGCTTTGAGCGGCCACGGCGGCGAGGAACCCAGCGCTGGCTACGAGGCGCAACGTAGCGTGTGCGTACTTGTTCACTTCAGCGTGTCCAGATATGCGAAGACGTTGTGCATTGCGGCGTCATTGTATTTCCCGAGCTGCGTGAAATGGGCCGATATCGGGTTGTCGATCTTGACGTTCACCGCATCTCTGGAGTAAGTCTGCCGCGACCCCATTGGGTCCAGAACAGTGACGGTGAATTCATCCTCTGCGACCAAGGGCACCACGACCGTCTCACCCGAGGCGAGCGTGAAGGTCGCCTTAGGCAGGGAGGGTTCCGGACGGCCGCTCGGGAACAACATGCGTCGGAGCAGCGCGAATCCCTGATAGCGGCTGGCAATGCCGGCGAGGTCGCCGGTAGCAGAATGGCAGGCCGCGCAGCCGCCAATGCCGTTAAAATAGGCACGGCCATCGGCCGCATTTCCGGTTCTCAAGTCCGAGGGTTCTACGGAACGCTTCCCGCCCTTCAACACGGCCAGTTTTTCCATCTGCGCGTGAATGAACGCGACCATCGCGTCCAGTTCGGCATCGGCCAGATCGAACTTGGGCATACCCGCATCCACGCGCCCGGTGCGAAGCAACGGCCGGATCTTATCTCCGCGCATGTCTTGCGCGACGAGTTCCGAGCGAGTTAGGTCCGGACCCGACTCGCCGCCAGTCGCGTCGCGGCCATGACAAAAGGCGCATTGCGCGGCAAATCTTAGTTCGCCGGCCTGGACCTGCGCCGCGGAATAGGTTTGGGGCGTGCTCGTTTTAGGTCTCGGCAGCGCGGCAGGGCTCTGATTCGGATCGCGCCGGATACGGGCACCCGAGCCGCTCACGTTTCCCTGACCAGAGGTGTTCGTGCCTTGCGCCGGTATCCAACTAACAGCGAGCAGCATGGATCCGAGAAGACAGATGGTCCGTTTTGCGCCCAGCGACATGCTCTCAACACCTACTTCTGAATGGGATAACCCTTCCAAAGAAATTCGAGGGCCTGTGGCAGTGTCTGATTAATCACCTTGACGTCGACGTGGCCTGCGTTTTTCGCGTAAACGAACTGGTAGTGGTAACCCTTGGCTTTCATCACCGCGGCCATGCGCTGGTTGGCGATGACCCAATTGCGGCGACCGGAGGATGGGCTGTTGGCGCCAATGTCGTTCTCGGCGACCTCCATCCAAACGCGCAGTGGCTTCGCCGGATGATCGGGAATAAAGTGCTCGAGGTATTCCCATGCCCCGTGCGGAGCGTCGGGACCGTGCTGCAAATCGGTATATGTGCCGGAGTATGTCAGCACGCGATGGTAAAGCTCTGGTTTGAACCAAGCCATCGTTAAGGACACGGCCCCACCCGAACTTCCGCCGAAGGTCATGCGGCCATCGGGATCCTTCGTCAGCTTCACCTTCGCCTCTTTTTCTGCGCGCGGCAGAACCTCGGCTTCCACAAAGTCGGCATACTTAACGGAAACGGTGTCGTATTCCATGCTGCGTTCGGCGCCGCCGTTTGCGATCATCACCGCGACCATCACGGGGAGCCGGTGGTCGGCAATCATATTGTCGAGAATGGTGGGCAAGCCGTAGCGCATGCCATAGGCATCCGCCGAGACGATGACCGGTGCGGCCGTGCCAGGAACATACTGGGCGGGAACATAAACGCAGACGTGGCGCTGGAAAGGCCCGTTAACCCCTGGATAGAATTTGCTCTCGGCCGAATCCATCACAAACTCGACAACTTTGCCCTCGGGCACACCGCCACGTTTGGTTTGTTCCGGGGCAGGCGCGTAATCTGGCCCGATGGAGTAATCGCCATCGCTGGTTTGGCCTTGCCAACTAGGAAGCGTTGGGAGTTTCGCCATTTCGGCGATATCTTCTGGCGTTGCTGGCACCGTTGCGCCGGGAGCGCGCCTGGGGGCAGCAGCGGCCCCTGCTGCATTCGGACGCACCGCCGGAGGCGGGTCACACGGACGAGCGGCAGGGGACGGCCCCTGTGCCAGCGCAAATTGCGCCATCATGAACAAACCAAGCGCAAGCTTCATTTCAGGTTCCTCCGGCGAAGACATTGTACATGAAATTAACAAATCCGGGGCCCCGAGGGCCTAACCGGTTCCGCGCCGAGTCCCGTGTCCGCCGGGCTTCCGCTGATGCGCGAACAGCACGAGCTGATTGGCGATCAGCCGCCCGCGCCGGTGGGCGGTATGGGAGGACGCAGTGGCGCAACGCAGCATTCGTTTTCGGTATCCGGCTCGAGATTCGGTTCCCACGCGGCAAACTCGGGCGGGTGGGCAGGCCAGCCAACTCGGGCAGATATTCTCGGAATTTCTTGCCGCGTAGGTTCGGCCGACTCGATGCTTCGCTATTTTGGGGACTGCCCCGAGCGGTGCAGGATTTATTCGGGTATGGTTCGAAGTGATTGTTGCGGCTGGCTCGTAGACTATAAAAACGCGAGTTCGTGAACTAAATGTATCGTTTTGAGGCATTTTATGGCGTTCGATGTCGGACCTTGACGCTCGCAAGCTGCTGAGAACACAGGAAAGTCCATGATTTGGCTGGCCCTGAACGCGAATCTGTCACGTCGGAGGTCGCGGGTTCGAGCCCCGTCGTCCCCGCCATTCCCGTTCAAGCGTTTCCCAACCTTTTCAAATATTCGCGTCCAAAGGCTGCGGCACGGCCCGTGACTCTGCGCGGCACCAGCAGTGAGGTCCGCATTGCGTTTGCACTCTGTTGACGCGCTCACAGCGCAGGAAGATGGCGGGGGATATTGTTCGTCAATCAATAGGACGGGCCCGTGTTAAGGCTCTCCGTCTCAGGAAAATGGGCTGGCTCCCAGGAAGACGGACCTCTCACCCGGAATACGTCCTCGCACCGTAAGAAATCGCCCGCCTCAAGCTCGCACGACAGCACGAGATCCGGTCACCGGGTCGGCGGCGACGGCCGCGCTGGGGCTCTACTTCTTCGTGTCGATGCCGGGGCGCTGCACTTCATAGGGAGCGCCATCGCCCGAAGATCCGAGGAACAGTTTTTGCCCGTTCTCCAACGTGAGGTCCCGCCCGTTGGCCCGGTGCGACCCGTCCTTCGACTGGTACCCTTCGACGTTGATCTTCTGCCCGGCCTTCAACGTATCGCGGGTGATGCCCCGCCGCAGCAGGATGTTGGGGCTCCCCGCTTCGATGGCCCAATTCTCCACGGTGCCGTCGGGCTGCTTCACATCCACGTAGATCCAACTATGCGGATTGATCAGCATGACCCGGGTGACGGTGGCGTCCAGGAATTTCACCGGCTTGTTCGCGTCAAATTCCGCCGCGAATGCATGGTGGGCCTGCGCCGGTGACGGGGACAAAAGCAGAACCATGCCGGCGAGAACAACGCCGCCAACGCCTAGCTTGGATCGCATAAGAGTAACCCTGACCTCCTGATTTCTTATCATCTCACACCCGATGCACCCTGTCGTCGCCGCAGTGTCCTGCTTCATTTCTTGGGCGGCGGATTACCAGACACGTAGCGTTCGTAAACGGCCTCGCCGGGCGGGATCTTGCGGGTGATGTCCACATTCATCGTGGCGCCCTCCCAATGTTTGACCAGTTGCTCTTTGCGAAGATGCCCATACATGGTTTCTTCCACCATCGGCACGCACTTGAAATCCATGAGCTGGGCGTTCGGCTCCAGACGGCGGTAGAGCGGCATGCTGATCTTCCACGGGCGCGTAAACACCTGCGGGTCCTGCATGGTGGCCTCGTAGCGGATCGCGTCCGGCCCCATGGGCGTGTAGCGCTCGGTGACGTGCAACGCGTCGCTATGGAAATCGCCCGCCCGGTCGAACCAGGTGGCATCGGTGAAATTGGTGACCTCTACCACCAGCGTATCGCCCTCCCATCGGCCGACCGAGTATCCCATGTACAGCACGTTCGGATACGGGTCCATCTTGGTCAAGTGGATGGTGCGCTGGGCGTTCGCGTACTCGAAGATCATCTGGACCTGGGCGGAACTCTGGATGATCTGGAACGGGTGCGGCATGTACATGCCGCGCGGAATCCCGGGTTGGAAGCACTTCACCTCCGGGTCACGGTCCAGCCAGTGTTCCTGGTTTTCCTTCTTGCGCGCCGCGGCCCAAGGCTGATACGGAATCGAATCGCCTTCCACCACCCCGAGCCCTCCGGGAACCCATCCAATGGAACCCAGGGCGAGCACCGGCGCGGCGAGCACCTCGGTGTTGGGGAGCAGGCCGGGTTGCCCCACCATGGGACGGGCCTCGTGCGTCAGCAGGTCCCAGTTCGCGGTGTTGTTGGCTTCCCAAATTCCATTGAAATCGGGTTTGCCCGCGATCCGGCCCGCGGCGTCCGGCCCGGCTGCGCCCACGGGCGCCGCGCTTCGCCACAGGACCCACGAAAAAACCATCGCAGCCCCTGTCAAAACCACCGCGCCGCCAATCCCTTTGCCCGAAAATCGCATGTGCGAGACCCCCCTCATCCGCGCCGCCGAAGCCATCCCAACAGCCACGCGGGAACAGTACATACATATACGCGCCGGGCGTAATGAATGTCAAATGCCGCTGCCTATGCACCTCCACGCAGACCCGACCGGCGCTGCGATTGACGCATCCGCTTCGGGGGTGATATGCTCCCCATTGCGAAGCACGTTGGAATCGCGAAAGAGGTGTTCGGTGCGCCGCCAAGGTTTTCGAGACTCATGGAGCGCTGTCGCGGGTGTCGCGGCATTGGTGTCCCTGGTGGCTCTTCCGATGACCGGTCAGAGTCCGGCCAAGGCCCCGGCGGCACCGGCCAAATCCGCCGCCAAAGCGCCGGGAACCGTGAAAGCCGCCAACCCGCTTCAGACTGCGTGGGGCGATCCGAATCTGCAGGGCACGTGGTTCGTGACCGAGGACATCCCCCTGGAACGCTCCGCAGCCAATGCCGGCAAGGAATTCCTAACCGACGCGGAAGTGGCGGCCTCGGATCAGCGCAAGGGATTGGATCCCGGGCGGAACGAACGCTCCGGCAATAAAACGCAGGACGTCAGTGGTGCTTATAATGCCGTATTCAATTCCGTGTTGAAGACCGGCAGGCGGACCTCCATGATCGTCGATCCGCCGGACGGCCGAATTCCTCCCCGCGTTCCCGGATCGGCGCCGGCCCGCGGCTTCTTCGGTGGCGGCGGTGGCGGACGCGGCGGCGTGCGCGCCCGCGGAGCCGCTGGGTTGCCTCCCGTCCCCAATCTGACTTCCGATAATCCCGAAACCTTGGCCCAAAATCCGCGCTGCCTGGGTGTGACCATGCCGTTCCTGCCCCTCAACACGCTGTTCGCGCAGGGAACCGTGATGCAGATCGTGCAGTCGCCCAAATCGATGGGGATCTACATGGAGGACGATCATGCCGGCGGCGGCAACCGCGTGATCTTCATGGACGGGCGTCCGCACCTGCCCGCCAACATCAAAACTTACCTGGGAGATTCGCGCGGCCACTGGGAAGGCAACATTCTGGTGGTGGAAACCACCAATTTCGAAGAGGGCTTTCAGGGATCCGACCCGGACACGTACAAGCTGATCGAACGCTTCTCCCGGGTGAACGCGAATACGCTGCGCCGTGAAATCACGTTCATCGACCCCAAGACCTGGACCCGCCCCTGGACCGTGAGGATTGAGATGGGCAGAGCCCCCGACAACCGCCACATGATCTTCGATTCGGCGTGCCACGAAGGGAACTTCGCCATGACCGGCATGCTGGTCGGCGCCCGCAGGGAAGAACAGGCTGGCAAGAAGTAGGGTCCCGGATTCCGGCGCGGGCGGGCGCCCGTCTCCCCGAGGGCCGCTCCCGTTACTGCTCCTGCTCGCCGCCGGCAGCGGCGTCGCGGCGCTGATCTACGAGATCGTCTGGTTCCAACTCCTGGAATTGGTGATTGGCTCCACGGCCGTGTCGCTCGGCGTGCTGCTGGCCACGTTCATGGGGGGAATGTGCCTCGGCAGCCTGCTGTTTCCTCGCCTAGTCTCCGCTCGATACCGTGCATTGCGGGTGTACGCCCTGATCGAACTCGGAATCGGCGTCTTGGGGTTCCTGGTGTTGCGGCTGATGCCGTTCGCGGGCGGCGTCTACACGGCCTGGAGCGGCTATGGCTTGCGAGGCTTCGTGCTCCGCGGTGCGGTTGCGGCCGCCTGCCTTCTGGCGCCGGCCTTGCTGATGGGCGCGACCTTGCCGGCCTTGGCCCGCACGGTCGATGAGACGCCGGGCGGGGTCGCGGCGCTCGGCTTTTTCTATGCCGCGAACATCGCGGGCGCGGTCTTCGGATGCCTGGTCGCCGGTTTCTATTTGCTGCGCGCATTCGATGTCGCCACCGCCACCTACGTCGCCATGGCGGTCAACGCGGCGGTTGCCGCCATCGCCTTGGGGCTCCGTGGGGCAGGCGATTCGCTTGCCCTGATGACCGAACCCGGGGTAGGCGAATCGCCCGCACCCTATGGCGTCTACGTCACCATCGCCCTCTCAGGGTTCTGCGCGCTGGCCGCCGAAGCCCTCTGGACGCGCCTGCTCGGCCTGCTGTTCGGCGCTTCCGTCTACGCCCTCTCCATCATCGTGGCCGTCTTTCTGATCGGCCTTGGGATCGGCAGCGCGATCGGATCACTGCTAGGCCGGACCCTGCCCCACCCCCGACAGGCATTAGGTTGGTGCCAGTGGCTGGCTGCCGGCGCGATCGCGTGGACTGCCTACAGCCTGACTGCCTCGCTCCCGTACTGGCCCATCGACCCGTCGATTTCCTCGAATATCGTCTTCACCTTTCAGCTCGACCTCGCGCGGGCGCTCTGGGCGCTACTACCGCCGACGCTGCTGTGGGGCGCGAGTTTTCCCCTGGCCTTGGCCGCCGCCACCGCAAAAGGCCAGGATATTGCCCGGCTCATGGCAGGCGTCTACGCCGCCAATACCCTGGGCGCCATCGCCGGCGCGCTCAGCGCGAGCCTCCTGTTCATCGCCTGGATCGGGTCGCAGCATGCCCAACAAGTGCTGATCGCGTTGTCCACCGTTGCCGGTCTGGTGCTCTTGCTGCCCAAAGCCCCGTCCCTAGGGTCCCGCGCGGCGTTGGCAGTCGCCGCAATCCTGCTAGCCGCCCTCTGCGTCCACAGCGTTCCGCCCGTTTCGACCGTGCTCATCGCGCACGGCCGGTACTCCGCGAGTTGGGCCGGGAAGGGCGACATCCTCTATGCGGGCGAAGGCCTGAACTCGTCGGTAGCGGTCTCGAGTTTTCCCAACGGCGTCCGCACGTTTCACGTCGCCGGCAAGACGCAAGCCTCGAGCGCCCCTCGGGATATGCGGCTCCAGCGCATGCTGGGACACCTCACCACGCTGACCGCGGCGCATCCCCGCTTGGTCCTGGTGATCGGCTGCGGTGCGGGAATCACCGCCGGCGCCGTGTCCCTCGACCCCCGGGTGGAGCGCGAGACCATCGTGGAGATTGAGCCCCTGGTGCCCCAAGCCGCCGCCGCGTATTTCGGCGGACCGAACTTTGACGTCCTCCACAACGCCAAGGTCCGGGTGCGCATCGACGATGGCCGCCACTATCTTCTGACCACCGAGGAGCGCTTCGACGGCATTACGGTCGATCCGTTGGATCCGTGGGTGAAGGGCGCGGCAAACCTGTACACACGCGAATTCCTCGAAGCCATGCGGCAGCATCTCAATCCCGGCGGCGTCGTGACGATGTACATCCAGCTCTTCGAGACCAACCTGGATGCGGTCAAGAGTGCGGTTGCCACGTTCTTCGACGTCTTCCCGAACGCCACCATCTGGGGCAATCCATATGAGGGCAAGGGCCACGACCTGGTGCTGCTGGGCCAGGTCGAGCCGCTGCGGATCGATCTCGACCAGATGGAGCAGCGTTTCGGCTATCGCAGTGGCGGCGCCAGCCAGATTCCCCAATCGCTGGCCGAGGTCGGCATGAACTCCCCGGAAGACCTGTTTGCGACCTACGCGGGCCGGAGATCCGATCTCACCGGCTGGCTCCAGGGCGCCGCCCTCAATCGCGACCGCAACCTGCGAATGGAATACCTGGCAGGCCTCGGGCTGAACCGTGACGACGCCGCGGCGATCTACGACGGCATGCTGGCCCACCGCCGCTTCCCCGCGGATCTCTTCACCGGCGCCGAAGGAAGGGTGGACTCGGTGCGGATGGCCATGCAGCGCGAAAGGTGAGGGAGGGAGCCCAGCTAACGCCGCTCTCCCGATTCGAAATTAGTGTTACCCAGCCGTCAGAATCGAAGCTTCCAGAGCAACAGTTTCCGGTACTTATCGCCCACCACAGCGCCTTCCATTTCATGGCGACGAATGGGCTTAGAGGGCGACTGAGCCCTGCGGTTTCAGCGAACCCCACACTTCCACAAGAACAGGCAGTTTGCGGATCGGACTTTGACCCGATCAGGCGCTACGTCGCAAGTACCCACTGGACGATCGACTACTGTCACGTGATTCTGTGACTGGATAATCTGCGGAAATTGTTCCGCGGGTTCCGGCTCTTTATTGGCTTTGACCGGCGTAGTCGTACAGTATATCGTTGGTCCCAATTGAAACGTGTAGATGAGGGTCGAAGATGTCACGGCCTGACTACAACCCGTGCACGCATACCGAGATCGTTGGGCGCTTTCAAGTGCAACTTCCCTAAGCAATTGCTGGCCGTTGATCACGCGTACGGAATTAAGACTGCCGTCTGGCCGCACGGTGACGATAAGTTCTACGTTACCCGAGATTCGTGCAGTCAAGGCCAGGGGTGGATAGACTGGCCGGAACAAGTTGATCAGGACAGGCCCTCGATCCGCGGAAGACGATGTTTGTGCCGACGATTGTACAGCCGCAAGCATCAGGGTCAGAGTGATAGCTTTAACTGCGTATAGAGCGCGACGCACGGACACTAGTTCTTTGACCGTGTGAAAGATTTCCTTTTGTACCCGAACTTTCGGCGAGCCGCTTTGCGATCGAACTCCCAATTGATTTTGACGCGTTCGCGATTCATCCGCCGATTCCAGGCACGCGTTTCTCGGCGGAGA